>NZ_JVHE01000090.1:0-521 GCF_001072925.1 Streptococcus pseudopneumoniae
TATGAACCAATTCGATAGAAAATCCCATCAATACAAGGCCATCAAGCGCTACTGGAAGCTCATCCAACAAGATAGCCGTAAATTGAGTGATAAGCGATTTTATCGCCCTACTTTTCGTATGCACTTGACGAATAAAGAGATTCTAGACAAGCTTTTAAGCTATTCCGAAGACTTGAAACACCACTATGATCTCTATCAACTATTGCTTTTTCACTTTCAGAATAAAGAGCCTAAGAAATTTTTCGGACTTATTGAAGACAATCTAAAAAAGGTTCATCCTCTTTTTCAGACTGTCTTTAAGACATTTCTAAAGGACAAGGAGAAAATCGTCAACGCCCTTCAATTACCTTATTCCAACGCTAAATTGGAAGCGACTAATAATCTCATTAAACTCATCAAACGAAATGCTTTTGGTTTTAGGAACTTTGACAACTTTAAGAAACGAATTTTCATCGCTCTGAATATAAAAATGGAGAGGACAACGATTGTCCTCTCCAGATGTTAGCTTTTATTCAACCCAC
>NZ_JVHE01000091.1:0-50016 GCF_001072925.1 Streptococcus pseudopneumoniae
ATGATTAGGAGCTTTTTGGAGTCTAAAAGACGAACAAAAAGTTCAATCAGCTACCGCGTCAAATTATGATTGATAATAAAAAGTGAGGTCGGGATCTTTTTGTCCCAACCTCTTTTTAGGTGACTAGTATTTTTTTGACCTAGTTTTTTCTTATTTACCTAAACAAAACTGGCTAAATAACTGGGTGATGAGTTCATCTGGGGCAGCGTCTCCGGTAATTTCTCCAAGAATTTCCCAGGTACGGGTCAAATCAACCTGAAGCAGGTCAACTGGCATACCGAGTTCCAAGCCTTCGTTCACAGCTTGTAAGCTTTCAACTGCCTTCTCAATCAAGGAAATATGACGGGCGTTGGATAGATAGGTAGCATCTTGTTCGACCAAGCCAGCATTTTCAAAGAAGAGGTTGTTAATCCGTTCTTCAATTTTATCAATGTTTTGATTTTTGAGAACCGAAATACGGATGACATCATCTGGAAGCTCAGCAGTTTCAATCGCTTCTGGGAGGTCAGTTTTGTTGAGAAGAATGATTCGATTAGTATCTTGACTGATTTCAAGAAGTTGTCGGTCTTGGGCAGTTAGAGGTTCGCTGGCGTTTAAGACAAGTAAAACCAAATCAGCTTCCTTGAGAGCTTTTTTGGAGCGCTCGACACCGATTTGTTCGACGATGTCATCTGTTTCACGGATACCCGCAGTATCAATCAACTTAAGTGGAACACCGTTGATATTGACGTATTCTTCAATGACGTCACGGGTTGTACCTGCAATATCCGTTACAATGGCTTTATCTTCGCGCAGGAGGTTATTAAGAAGGCTAGACTTCCCAACGTTGGGACGACCAATGATAGCCGTTGAAATCCCTTCGCGGAGGATTTTCCCACGACGTGCCGTTTTTAAGAGATTGGTTAAGAGTTGTTCAAACTCCAAGGTCTTTTCACGGACAACAGCAGTAGTGGCTTCTTCAACATCGTCGTATTCAGGATAGTCGATATTAACCTCTACTTGTGCTAGTGTATTGAGGATTTCCTGACGAGTATTGTTGATAAGGTCAGAAAGGGAACCATCTAATTGTTTGACCGCTATATTCATAGCCTTGTCAGTCTTGGCGCGGATGATATCCATAACAGCTTCAGCCTGAGTCAAGTCCACACGTCCATTTAGGAAGGCACGTTTGGTAAATTCACCAGGCTCTGCCATGCGAGCTCCTTCACGGATAGCCAGTTGGAGAATTTCATTGGTTACGGCGATTCCACCGTGAGTGTTAATCTCGATAATATCTTCACGAGTGAATGTCTTTGGAGATTTCATAGCCCCAATCATAACCTCGTCCATGACCTTACCAGTTTGAGGATCAACAATGTGGCCGTAGTTAAGAGTGTGGCTAGCAACCTTGCTCAAGTCCTTGCCTTTAAAGATTTTCTGCGCAATGGCAAAACTATCCGTTCCGCTTAGGCGGACTATCCCAATAGCACCTTCACCTAGTGGAGTGGAGATTGCTGCAATGGTATCAAATTCCCGTGTAATCATTTCAATTCCTTTATAGTTTATTTGTTTGTATAGACTAATATCTCTTCAAATTGTAACAAATTTTAGTATTTTCTTCAATGAATGTTACTTATAAAGAAAAGCCTAAGCAGATTGCTTAAGCTTTACTTAGTGCGCATTTCGCCTTGTGGGAAATAGGTTCCTTCAGGCATATCGTTGATAATGACATGAACAGCAGATTGAGGTGCACCAGTGTTGCGAACAACAGCTTCCGTAACTTCCTTGGCTAGGGCTTTCTTTTGCTCTAGCGTGCGTCCTTCAAATAAATCGATGCGTACAAATGGCATAATTGCGTCCTCCACTAGTTATTTGATTTCTTCTATTTTACCACAATTTGTCGTTTAAAGCTTTGAGAAAATATGGTATACTAGAATGTAGCAAAAATTTAGAAATGGACGTGAAATAGAAGCATGGCACAGTTATATTATCGTTATGGGACCATGAACTCAGGAAAAACGATTGAGATTCTCAAAGTAGCCTATAACTATGAGGAGCAAGGAAAGGGAGTTGTGATTATGACTTCGGCTCTGGATACGCGTGACGGTGTTGGCTATGTTTCAAGTCGCATTGGAATGAAAAGACCAGCAATTGCTATTGACGAAACCACAGATATCTTTGGATTTATCCGTGATTTACCTGAAATGCCTTACTGTGTACTTGTCGATGAAGCCCAATTTTTAAAGCGTCACCATGTTTACGACCTAGCTCGTGTTGTGGATGAGTTAGACATACCTGTCATGGCATTTGGTTTAAAAAATGATTTTCGCAACGAACTATTCGAAGGTTCAAAATATCTTTTGCTCTTAGCAGATAAGATTGACGAAATCAAGACCATTTGCCAGTATTGCAAGAAAAAAGCGACCATGGTCTTGCGTACGCAGAATGGTCTGCCAGTTTATGATGGTGAGCAGATCCAGATAGGTGGCAATGAAACCTATATCTCGGTTTGCCGTAAACATTATTTTGCACCACTGATAACATCTAAAAAGGAACAAGACTATGACAATTGAACTAAGAGATGTTACAATGGAAAATTATTTTGATGTTCTGAATTTGGATGTTAAGGAATATCAAAAACAATTTATTGCTACCAACGCAATTAGTTTAGCTGAAGCATATGTCTACACAAAAAATGGAGATTTTGTAGCTCCATTGGCAGTTTACGATAATGATGCAATCATAGGTTTTGTGATGTTAGCATATGATAAAAAAATCGGAATTAGTAATGGAAATTATTTACTATTTCGTTTCATGATTGATAAGCATTTTCAAGATCAAGGATATTTTAAACCAATTATGGATAAGGTGCTAGACTATGTTCGGACAGCGCCAGCGGGTTTATCCAATAAACTTTGGTTGTCTTATGAACCAGAAAATGAACATGCAAGATCTTGTTACCTCAGTTATGGATTTAAAGAAACTGGGGAAATATTTGAGAACGAAGTAGTAGCCATATACGATTTAACAATTGAGAAATAAGGAGAAGAAATGAACATCTATGATCAACTACAAGCTGTAGAAGACCGTTATGAAGAGTTGGGAGAATTGCTCAGTGACCCTGATGTAGTTTCAGACACCAAGCGTTTCATGGAGCTTTCAAAAGAGGAAGCTTCTACTCGTGATACTGTAACTGCCTACCGCGAATACAAACAAGTCCTTCAAAACATTGTCGACGCCGAAGAGATGATTAAGGAATCAGGCGGAGATGCGGACTTGGAAGAAATGGCTAAGCAAGAATTGAAAGATGCTAAGGCTGAAAAAGAAGAGTACGAGGAAAAACTGAAGATCTTGCTCCTTCCTAAAGATCCAAACGATGACAAGAATATCATCCTTGAAATACGTGGAGCTGCAGGTGGTGATGAAGCAGCACTTTTTGCTGGTGATTTGCTAACCATGTACCAAAAGTATGCTGAAGCCCAGGGCTGGCGTTTTGAAGTTATGGAAGCTTCAATGAACGGTGTTGGTGGTTTTAAAGAAGTGGTTGCCATGGTTTCTGGTCAGTCAGTTTACTCTAAACTCAAGTATGAGTCTGGTGCCCACCGTGTGCAACGTGTCCCTGTGACAGAAAGTCAGGGTCGTGTTCATACATCGACTGCAACTGTTCTTGTCATGCCTGAAGTCGAAGAAGTAGAATACGATATTGATCCAAAAGACCTTCGTGTGGATATCTACCACGCTTCTGGTGCTGGTGGACAGAACGTCAACAAGGTTGCGACTGCTGTTCGTATCGTTCACTTACCAACCAATATCAAGGTTGAAATGCAGGAAGAACGTACCCAGCAGAAAAACCGTGAGAAGGCTATGAAGATTATTCGTGCGCGTGTTGCTGACCACTTTGCTCAGATTGCCCAAGATGAGCAGGACGCAGAGCGTAAGTCTACTATCGGTACTGGTGACCGTTCAGAACGTATCCGTACTTATAACTTCCCACAAAACCGTGTTACCGACCACCGTATTGGCTTGACTCTTCAAAAACTAGATACGATTTTGTCTGGTAAACTCGATGAAGTTGTGGATGCCTTGGTTCTTTACGACCAAACTCAAAAATTAGAAGAATTAAACAAATAATGAAATTAGCTCAAATTTTTAAAGATTTTGAGGAAAAGTTGATAGCACAAGGAGAGGAAGCTGAAAGCCTCTCCTTTGTCTATCGTGGCCTTAAAAATTTCTCCTTTACAGACTTTGTCTTTGCTCTTCAGCAAGAAATTTCAGAGGAAGAAAGACAGTTTGTAGAGGACATTTACAGGAAACTAGCAAATCACATGCCTGCTCAATACATAATCGGCCACGCTGAATTCTTCGGGATGCAGTTAAAAGTAGATAAGCGGGTCTTGATTCCCCGTCCAGAGACAGAAGAACTAGTGGAGCTCACCCTGGCTGAGAATCCAAAGGAAAATCTTAAAGTTCTGGATATTGGAACAGGGAGTGGTGCTATCGCTCTTGCCTTAGCTAAAAATAGACCTGATTGGACAATCACAGCTGCCGATATTTCTCAAGATGCTTTGGATTTGGCGATGGAAAACGCTAATAATCAAGGTCTAACATTATCCTTTATTAAATCTGACTGTTTTTCCGAAATTTCTTCAAAATATGATATAATTGTATCCAATCCACCTTACATATCTCTAGTAGATGAGGCAGAAGTAGATTTGAATGTTCTCCATTCAGAGCCACATTTAGCCCTTTTTGCAGACGAGGAAGGTCTAGCGATCTATCGCAGAATCGCAGAAGAATCAAAGGACTTTCTAAATGATGGTGGTAAGATTTATCTTGAAATTGGCTACAAACAAGGACAAAGCGTTCCAGTTCTTTTCAAGGAGAATTTTCCCGAGAAGAGAGTTCGAACGCTCAAAGACCAATTTGGCCAAGATAGGATGGTTGTCATTGATGATGGAGAAAATTAAGCAAGAATTTGCAAAGGGTGGAGCTGTTGTTCTGCCGACAGAAACAGTTTATGGTCTTTTTGCCAAGGCGCTAGACGAAAAAGCAGTTGATCATGTCTATCAACTTAAACGTCGTCCAAGAGACAAAGCACTTAATCTCAATGTCGCAAGTTTAGACGATATCTTGAACTTTTCTAAGAATCAGCCAGCTTATCTCCAAAAACTGGTTGAAAGTTTTTTACCAGGCCCTTTGACCATTATCTTAGAAGCTAATGACAAGGTTCCCTACTGGGTCAATTCAGATTTGACGACTGTTGGATTTCGCATGCCGAGTCATCCTGTAACTCTGGAGTTGATTCGTGAATTTGGCCCCTTAATCGGACCTTCTGCCAATATCTCAGGTCAATCAAGTGGAGTAAATTTTCACAAGATTCTTCATGATTTTGACCAAGAGGTCTTGGGACTCGAAGACGATGCTTTTTTAACAGGTCAGGATTCGACTATTTTAGACCTATCTGGCGATAAGGTGAAGATTCTACGTCAAGGAGCGATTACTCGAGAAGATATCCTTGCCAAGATACCAACAATTCCTTTTGAGGAGGTATAATATGCTACGTGATTTGAAAACAACAGATGTTGCAGCTATTTGTGAGATTAACAAAGAAGCTTTAGGTTATTCGTTTAGTTTAGAGGAAACGGCTAGTCAACTAGCTAAGTTATCTCAAGACTCTCATCACTACCTACTGGGTTTCGAGGATTCGACCAGCCATGACTTACTTGGTTATGTTCATGCCGAGGTTTATGAATCCCTTTATTCAAAACCAGGTTTTAATATCCTAGCTTTAGCTGTTTTGCCTCAAACACAGGGGCAGGGTATCGGAAAAACTTTGCTCCAAGGATTGGAACAAGAAGCAAAAAAACGAGGCTATAACTTTATTCGCTTAAATTCTGCAGACCATCGTCTGGGTGCCCATGCATTTTACGAAAAAGTTGGTTATACTTGCGATAAAGTGCAGAAACGGTTTATTCGCATTTTTTAGTTTGGATTTTATATTCTTGTTGTAAAAACAAACTAAAGACCTGTCACACTATAAAGGAGAAGACCTATGATTTTTGACAAAGATGATTTTAAAACTTATGATGCAGATCTTTGGAATGCCATTGTCAAAGAAGAGGAGCGCCAACAAAACAATATTGAGTTAATCGCGTCTGAAAATGTCGTTTCTAAAGCAGTTATGGCGGCTCAAGGGTCTATCTTGACCAATAAATACGCCGAAGGTTACCCAGGACGTCGCTATTACGGTGGGACTGATGTAGTAGATGTTGTTGAAAGTCTAGCTATTGAACGTGCAAAAGAAATCTTTGGTGCCAAGTTTGCCAATGTCCAACCTCACTCAGGAAGTCAAGCCAACTGTGCAGCTTACATGGCTTTGATTGAGCCAGGTGATACGGTCATGGGAATGGATTTGGCAGCAGGTGGTCACTTGACCCACGGAGCTCCTGTAAGCTTCTCTGGTCAAACCTACAACTTTGTTTCTTATAGCGTTGATCCTGAGACCGAACTCTTGGACTTTGATGCTATCTTGAAACAAGCACAAGAAGTGAAACCCAAATTAATCGTAGCAGGAGCTTCAGCTTATTCTCAAATTATTGATTTTTCAAAATTCCGTGAAATTGCAGATGCTGTTGGTGCTAAACTCATGGTAGATATGGCTCACATTGCTGGTTTGGTTGCTGCAGGTCTTCATCCAAGTCCAGTCCCTTATGCACATATTACAACAACAACGACTCACAAAACCCTTCGTGGACCACGTGGTGGTTTGATTTTGACTAATGACGAAGATCTTGCTAAGAAAATTAATTCTGCTATTTTCCCAGGTATCCAAGGTGGGCCATTAGAGCACGTTGTTGCTGCTAAGGCTGTTGCCTTCAAAGAGGTATTGGACCCAGCCTTCAAGGAATATGCAGCAAATGTTATTAAGAACAGCAAGGCTATGGCAGAAGTCTTCTTGCAAGACCCTGATTTCCGTATTATCTCTGGTGGTACTGAAAATCACCTCTTCCTAGTAGATGTAACTAAGGTTGTAGAAAACGGAAAAGTTGCTCAAAACTTGCTAGATGAGGTCAATATTACCCTAAATAAAAACTCAATCCCTTACGAAACTTTGTCACCATTTAAGACAAGTGGTATTCGTATCGGGGCAGCAGCAACAACTTCACGTGGTTTTGGTGAAAAAGAAAGTCGTAAAGTGGCTGAGCTCATCATTAAAGCCCTTAAAAATGCAGAAAATGAAGCTGTCTTAGAAGAAGTGAGAAGCGAAGTCAAAGCCTTGACAGATGCCTTCCCATTGTATGAGGACTAATACTATTATGGACATTTATATTAAGAAAGCCATTATCCATCAGTTCAGCCCTGATGACACAGAGTTGTTTCTAGCGGATAAATTTCTCAATATCACTCCAAAAATCGAGGAATACCTACGTAAGAAAATCGAACGTGTGTATTCAGATGAAGCCAAGACTGGGATTTTCGAAGAAGAAAATCCCTTCTTCAATCACATTACAGACGATTTGTTGGAGACATCGGTGACGCTGGCTAACCTCTGGAAAGAAGAATTCGGCATTTCTGAAAATCTCAAAACTAATGACTTGATTTTTGTGCAGTTTTCTAAAGAAGGAGTAGAGCATTTTGCTTTTCTACGTATTGCCCTACGTGAGACCTTGACCCACCTCGGTGGAGAGGTTGATAATCCAATCAAGCTAACTCAAAACAATCTTCCTGGATTTGCTACAGGGGCTGACGAGGCCTTGGTGGTCAATCTTCAAAGCCGAAAATATCACTTGATTGAGAAACGAATCAAGTATAACGGGACTTTTTTGAACTATTTTTCTGAGAATCTGATACAGGCTCAGCCTAAGATTTCACCTAAGAAGTCAATCAAGGAACTGGAAAAAACAGCTCAGAGAATTGCTGAAACATTTAATACAGATGATTTTCAATTTCAATCTAAGGTCAAGTCTGCTATTTTTAACAACCTTGAAGAAAGCAATGAATTGTCTCCTGAAAAATTGGCAAATGATCTTTTTGACAACAATCTCACTGCACGTCTTAGCTTTATTGACCAAGTCAAGGAAGCAGTGCCAGAGCCAGTTCAATTTGATGAAATTGATGCTAGTCGCCAATTAAAGAAATTTGAAAACCAAAAACTTTCCCTATCAAATGGTATTGAGTTAATTGTACCCAATAATATTTATCAAGATGCTGAGTCGGTCGAATTTATCCAAAATGACAATGGTACCTACTCTATCTTAATCAAAAACATCGAGGATATACAAAGCAGATAATGTTTAAATTTATAAGAAGGGTCTTGGTGCTTGTTCTTATCTTATTTACTGGCTATAAACTTTTTCATATGTATCGGGATGTGAAGCAGGTCATGACCTATCAATCCTTGGTACGAGAGGTTTTAAGTGAGCAAGATACACCCGCAAATGAAGAACTAGTCCTGGCCATGATTTATACCGAAACCAAAGGTAAAGAAAGCGATGTGATGCAGTCAAGTGAGTCTGCCAGCGGAACTACAAATACGATTTCTGACAATAGGAGTAGTATTCGTCAGGGGATTCAAACCTTGACAGAGAATCTTTATTTAGCTCAAGAAAAGGGTGTAGATGTTTGGACTGCTGTACAGGCCTATAACTTTGGGCCTGCTTATATTGATTTTATCGCCCAAAACGGGAAAGAAAATACCCTTGCCCTAGCCAAGAAATACTCAAGAGATACCGTTGCGCCGACATTAGGAAATACAACTGGAAAAACCTACCGCTACATCAATCCAATTTCCATCTTTCAAGGTGGAGAACTCTATGTGGATGGTGGAAACTATTATTACTCTAGACAGGTTCAACTAAATCTCTACATTATTAAATTTTTTAATCTATTTTAAGCACTTAGAAAATTCTAGGTGCTTTTATAAGCTTTCTTTAAGGCTAATCGACTATCCTAGATAGGAAAAGGAGGAGCGTCCAATGAGAAAGAAATTCTTTCTGACTAGTGCTGCAGTTCTTTTAGCAGTTGCAACTTTGCAAAGCGCTCAAGCAGCCACTGATGTTCAAAAAGTAATTGATGAAACTTATGTTCAACCTGAGTATGTCTTAGGTTCTTCACTAACAGAAGATCAAAAAAATCAAACATTAAAAAAACTCGGCTATAACGCCTCTACAGATACCAAAGAACTGAAGACTATGACGCCAGATGTCTACTCAAAGATTATGAACGTCGCCAATGACTCAAGTCTCCAGCTCTATTCGTCTGCAAAAATTCAAAAATTAGGTGAAAAATCTCCACTTGAAGTGAAGATTGAAACTCCTGAAAATATCACTAAAGTGACCCAAGATATGTACCGTAATGCGGCCGTTACCTTGGGTGTGGAACATGCTCGTATCACCGTTGCTGCACCAATCCCTGTAACAGGTGAAAGTGCCCTAGCAGGTATTTACTATTCACTAGAAGCTAATGGTGTTCAACTTCCTCAAGAAAATAAAGACCTAGCTCAGGAAGAACTAAAAGCCTTGTCAGACATCAACGATGAAAATAAGGACAAATCAGGCTATGATGCCAATAAACTCAATGTAGCCCTTGCCGATATCAAATCTGCTATCGCTAAAGCTAAAGAGTCCAAGGGTGAGCTTACTGAAGATGATGTTCGTAAGATTGTTGAAGATACGTTGAAAAATTATAAGCTGGATCAGGTTATAACAGGAAACCAGATCAATGTCATCGTCAACTTTGCCTTTAATCTTTCTAAGAGCGATATTTTGAATAACGAAGACTTTACAAAGACTCTAAAGGATCTGAAACAAAGTATCGTTGCACAAGCTGGTGACAGTTTCAGCAATATCGACCTTAACTTTGATGCTAATAAAGCTATTCAAGACGGTGGCAATATCCTCAGTGCTATTTGGCAAGCAATTGTAAACTTTTTCAAGAGTTTTGGTGCTTAGGCTAATTCATGGTATAATAGATGGTGACAGAACAGTTGCCGTTTTTTTTTGTTGGCTGATAGAAAGTGAAACATATGTTAAAGAAAAATGATATTGTAGAAGAAGAGATTGTCGATTTGACACATGAAGGAGCAGGTGTTGCCAAGGTAGATGGCTTGGTCTTTTTTGTAGAGAATGCTCTACCGACTGAGAAAATCCTCATGCGTGTCCTTAAAGTCAACAAGAAAATTGGCTTTGGTAAAGTCGAGGAATACCTTACGCAATCACCACATCGCAACCAAGACTTAGATTTGGCTTACTTGCGTTCTGGAATCGCCGACCTAGGTCATCTAGCTTATCCAGAGCAACTTAAGTTTAAAACTAAACAAGTAAAAGACAGTCTTTATAAGATTGCTGGAATTTCAGATGTAGAGGTTGCTGATACTTTTGGTATGGAAAATCCTATCAAGTATCGTAACAAGGCACAGGTACCAGTTCGTCGTGTTAACGGTGTTTTGGAAACTGGTTTTTTCCGTAAGAATTCTCATGACCTTATGCCATTGGAGGATTTTTACATTCAGGATCCAGTCATTGACCAAGTTATTGTAGCCTTACGTGATTTGCTTCGCCGCTATGACTTGAAGCCATATGATGAGAAGGAACAGTCAGGCTTGATTCGTAACCTTGTTGTGCGTCGAGGTCACCATTCGGGACAAATCATGGTTATATTTGTGACAACTCGTCCTAAAGTTTTCAGAGTTGAACAGGTGATTGAACAACTAATCAAGCAATTTCCAGAAATTGTATCTATCATGCAGAACATCAATGACCAGAATACCAATGCGATTTTCGGGAAAGAATGGCGTACGCTTTATGGTCAAGATTACATTACTGATCAAATGTTGGGAAATGATTTCCAAATCTCTGGTCCAGCCTTTTATCAGGTCAATACCGAAATGGCGGAGAAACTTTATCAAACAGCCATTGACTTTGCGGAGTTAAGAGCAGATGATGTAGTGATTGATGCCTACTCAGGGATTGGGACCATTGGACTATCTGTCGCTAAACATGTCAAGGAAGTTTATGGCGTAGAGGTTATCTCAGAAGCAGTAGAGAATAGCCAGAAGAATGCTAGCTTAAATGGCATCGCCAATGCCCACTATGTCTGTGACACTGCTGAAAATGCCATGAAGAATTGGCTCAAGGAAGGCATCCAACCAACTGCTATCCTAGTCGACCCACCACGCAAGGGGTTGACCGAAAGCTTTATCAAAGCCAGCGCCCAAACAGGAGCTGATCGCATCGCTTATATCTCTTGTAATGTGGCTACTATGGCGCGTGATATCAAACTCTACCAAGAGTCGGGCTATGAATTGAAGAAAGTCCAGCCGGTGGATCTTTTCCCACAGACGCACCACGTCGAGTGTGTGAGTTTGTTAGTGAAACGGAGTTAATCCTCAAAAGGTTCACCCAAACCTTTTGAGTCCCACAGACGCATCATGTTGAGGCGGTATCACTACTTGTACGAGCTAGATAGTAGCGAAGTAGAAGTAGATGCTCCGTCCATGGGATAGCTGTCGCAGAGTAAGGAGTATACGACGAAACGATACGGTAATAGCGAACCGCCAAGTGTGTAAGTTTGTTAGTGAAATGTGGAGAATCGCTAAAAAATCAGAAAGACTAGAGATGTATATGTTGGAATTATATCAAAATCCTTCTTATAAAAATCTAGTCGCATTTGGGTCCTTAAAAGACGGAAAAGAATTTGTATCCAAAATAACTGGCTATACTCTAGAAAATGAAGGTGATTTTGTTCAAGGTTATATAGTAGAAATAACGAAAATCTATATGAAAGGTTTAGAGTAAATATGAGTCTCTTATTTGAAGAATTTAAAACCATTTGTTTCCATTTAAATCGAGTCGGAATTACACCGACACTGATGGGCTCTTTGGGATTTGAGTTTAGAACGAAAGAAAATTGGGAGCCGTCTGACATTGACATTCATGTGCCTGGTGACCCTAGAGGTTGGGAAGCACCTGATCATCTCAGAATTTATGACTGGGACAAGATAATGAAAGCGATGAAAGACTTAGGCTACGTCTTAATAGATATTCATGAGCATGAATTCCAAAAGGATAGAGTGAGTGTTGAATTTGGAAGTATCGATTCCTTACCTGATTTTGCAGGAGTTTCGGAATCGGATATAGAGCTTATTCACATTGAAGGCATCACTTTTCGTCTTCCAAGTATGGAGCAGTATCTAAGTATTTACAAAGCTTCTTCTCAAGACTCCTATCGAAATAATCACAATAACAATAAGGATTTTAAAAAGATCGAGTGGCTGGAAAGACATTTGTAAATTATCATATGAACAGTAGTAAGTTGTAAGACTGGTTGCTTTTTTATTATTATTTTTATTTGTTATTTAATTTATACAATATTAGCAAGTAATAGAATTAGTAAGGAAAAAATATTTTAAATTTTTGATCAGTTTAACTATTATCGAAAGTAACGATTGATGTATTTAGATCACTGCTTCTTTAAACAGATTAAACAAGGACGTATCTATTGAAAGACTCACAGTAAGGAGTTTATATATGAAATTCCATGAATTTGGTGATAAGAATTTGCCTCCTATCTTACTGATACATGGCGGTGGCAGTTCTTGGTGGAATTATCTTCGTCAAGCACGGATATTATCAAAAGACTACCGTGTTATTCTAGCCACTTTGAATGGCCACGGCGAAGAATATCAACTTGATTATGTTTCCACTGAAGATTCTGCTTTGGAAATCCTAGACTATATCAAAGTAAATTGTGGTGGGAAATTGTTTGCGATCGGTGGCGTTTCACTTGGTGGTCAAATTGCCATGGAGCTTTTGTCATTAGACAGCGAGATAGCTGAGAAGGCCATCATTGATGGAAGCCTCTGTATTCCTCAACCAGGCTTAGCTAAAATCAGTATCTTTCTAGTATCTCTATTTGGTAAACTGATGTTCAGTAAATTTTCTTGCAAACTTCAATTAAGCATGATGAACAAAATCTATCCTCAACTGGCTTATCCAGAGGAAATAAAAGCTTATTATTTGGAGGATATGCCAAGGATACCTATCAAAACATTGGTGACCATTTACAAAACATATATGGGGCACTACAAGTTAAAGGACAAGATTTCTGCTAGCAAGGCCCAGGTTATGTATATTTACGGTGAAAAAGAATTGAACTGTGTGAAAGCTTCGGCGAAATTATTTCAGCAGCTACATCCAAATACAATTTTGTATGAAGCTAAGGGTTATAACCACGGCTATTTATCGGCTTACCTTCCTCAAGAGTGGGTTGATTTGGTGGTGCTATTTTTAAAGAGTGATTCATCGGAAATGTGTAATGAATCTGACATGCCATAAGGAGGAAACGGATGCCAGGAGCAATAGTTGGAGACAATGTAGGTTCTGTTTATGAATGGGACAAAATTAAAACCAAGGTCTTTCCACTATTTTGGGAGGATTGTTTTTTCACAGACGATACGATTATGACAGGAGCTGTTGATGGTAAAAACGTATAAACCTGTGAACGAAAGTGATTTAGAAAAGCCTTGTTCTCAAGGCTTTTTGTTATACCAAAAATTACAATCGAAAAGTAATCAATTTAAACGATAATATGGTTCATACAGATTATTAAATCTTGAACTTGTATAACTGTTATGGTATAATATAAACAGATAAAACAGAGATAACAGTTGGATGATTAGGAGGATATGGAGTGTGAATATACAAATTAATAATTCAAATGATGATCCGATTTATTTGCAGATAAAAAATCAAATAAAGGCTCAGATTATTTCTGGAGAATTAAAGGTTGGCGAGCAATTGCCATCAATCAGATTTTTGGCAAAAGAACTTCGAGTGAGTATGATAACTGCTAAAAGAGCTTTTGATGAACTGGAACTTGATGGTTTCATTAATTCAGTCCAAGGTAAAGGTAATTTTGTTGCAGTTCAAAATAAAGAGCTTATTCGAGAAGAATATTTGAAACAAATTGAATCAAAGTTGCAAGATATTGTTGAGCTTTCAGCAATTGCAGGTATATCCGATAATGAGTTGGTAGAGATGTTTAGTAGTTACATGGAGGGGAAATATGAGTGATTATGCTATTGAAATCAAAAACTTGGTTAAAAAGTTTGATGGCTTTACATTAGGACCGATAGATTTGTCTATTCCTAAAGGGACTATCGTCGGATACATTGGTCAAAACGGAGCAGGTAAAAGTACAACTATAAAATTATTGTTAGGATTACTTAAGAAAGATTTAGGAGAAATTAAAATTTTAGGTTATGTTAATCCTAACAGTATTGAATTGAAAGATAAAATCGGAGTAGTGTTTGATGATTTACTAGTACCAGAAGAGATGACACTTGTTGATTTGGAAAAATTTTGTTCCAGGGTTTATTCAAAGTGGGATAGAGATTTTTTTATCAACTAAAAAAGAAATTTAATTTATCTGAAAAACAGGCTATTAAAAGTTATTCTCGTGGAAAGAGAATGAAATTATCGATGGCAATAGCTTTATCTCATAATGCAGAAATTCTTATATTGGATGAAGCTACGAGTGGTTTGGATCCGATAGTTAGGGAAGAAATTTTAGATTTTCTTCTTGACTTTATGCAAGATGAAAATCATACAATTTTAATATCGTCACATATCCTATCAGATTTAGAGAAGGTGGCAGATTATATTGCTTTTATCAATGATGGTAAAGTTCTTTTTGTTGAACCAAAGGATGAACTCAAAGAAAACTATGGTATCTGTACTTTATCTAATGAAGAAGTTGAAAACCTTGATGAGGAAGCCATAATTGGGAGAAGGATACACTCATTTGGACAAGAGTTACTTGTTAAAAGAAATCTTGTTCCAGATGGAATCAGATTACAAAAACCGTCTATCGAAGATATTATGATATATTTTGTGAAAGGAGATAAAAGGTAATGACTGCATTGATATTAAAAGATATAGCTACTTTAAAGAAAACACTACTATTATCGATCACTCTCTGTATTGCACTCGTTGTGTATGGGGTATATGAAAATGAAATTTATATGATACCGCTTATTTGTACAATGATACCGTTAATTTTAACTGCTATCGCTTTTGGCTATGATACGAAATCGAAGTTTGAACAATTTGCATTTTCAATGCCTATTAAAAAGAGTAGCTTTGTATTAAGTAAATTGTTTTTTGCATTTGTGTTTGGATTATTCGGTTCAGTATGTTTATTTCTTCAATTAGTGATTAAAAGTGAGATGTCGCTAGATAATATCATATTTATCTCACTAATTACATTAGTTGCTAGTATTCTGATATCAGCTATTCAACTTCCGTTTATCCTTAAATACGGTGCTGAAAAAGGTAGGTTGATTATGGTTATAACCTACTTTACAGTATTTGCTCTATCTAGTTTTTTTAAAGCAAAATCAGATTTAATGACTAATGTTGGGGAGTTTTTCTTAAACAATTCGAGGGGAATGATTTTTCTTGGAATAGTCTTTGTCAGTATTGTTATCATAGGAATTGCTATAAAAATATCTATTTTTATTATGGAGAAAAAAGAATATTAGAGAAGATGAGAATTAAAAATTTAGAAGGAGGTATATATGCTAGGAGCAATAGTTGGAGATATTGTTGGTTCTGTTTACGAATGGGACAATATTAAAACGAAAGATTTTCCATTATTTCGTGATGATTGTTTTTTCACTGATGATACGGTTATGACCTGTGCTGTTGCAGAAGCCATTATGAATGGCGGTCAGAAGGATAACTTTATTGACGCCATGAAGAAATATGGTAGGATGTATCCCGATGCAGGTTACGGTGCGAGATTTAGTAATTGGGTTGATGGCGACGATCGAGAACCATATAATAGCTTTGGAAATGGTTCTGCCATGCGCGTTTCTCCCTGTGCTTGGATCATGGATTGTGGTTTCTGTGCAAGAACATGCACTTTGCCATCTAGTAGAGCTCTTGCGAGAATTTCTGCAGAAGTGACTCATAACCATCCAGAAGGTATCAAGGGAGCTATGGCAACCGCTGATGCTATATTTATGTGTCGATTTTACTTTGGAGGTTACTGTGGGGATTATGAACAACCAATCAATGATAACCCTATAGAGTGCAAGAGACGCATCAAGGAACACATAGAGCAAGAGTATGGGTATAACCTTTCTCAATCACTAGATGAAATTCGTCCTAATTATAGTTTCAATGAAACTTGCCAGAATACGGTCCCTCAGGCGATCATTGCCTTTCTAGAAAGTACAGATTTTGAAGATGCGATTCGAAATGCGATTTCCCTCGGTGGGGATAGTGATACTCTCGCTGCAATCACAGGAAGTATCGCAGAGGCAGCTTATGGAATTCCTGAGTGGATTCAGGATAAGGCCTATAGCTATCTAGATGAGCCTTTGAAAGAGGTGCTCAGACGGTGGGATAAAGAAGTTTCAATATCATAATGAATACTAACTAGTCAATATCAAACTATGAAAGATAAGGTAAAGAGTTATCGTCTTACGAGCAGAAAAGTTTGAAACAAACTTGAAAAAGACATGAGCTTGACCACTGAAAAATAGCAAAGCGACGAGATAAGAAACAATCTCGTCGCTTTTTCTTTATTTAAAGTTAATGTTGCCATGGATTCATGTTGCACTATTCAGGTATTTACTCAGATTTTTGTTTATTCAAGAGGAGGATACAAGTCATTACTGCAATACAAGATACAAGAATTAGATACCACAGGTTTTCAAGACTAAAATCATTCTCTAGCATCAATCTGTATCCCCAATAAGCTGGGAAAACTCGCCCTAATATTTGGAGAAAATCGGGTAGTAAGCTAATAGGAAACATAATCCCCGAAAGCATAATTGAAGGTAAAAATACAAGTTGCGCTATCATGGTCAGCTTTGCTTGGTTTTTTAAAGTAAGCCCTAGTAAACTACCAATACATAATGACACAATCATGTAGATGGACAGCGCAAGAAAGAATAAGGGAAGTTGTGTCGGCAGACTTGCTTCAAATAAAATAGGGGCCAGTAGCAGGATTACAATGCAGGTCATCATCAGATGAACAAAGGCAGAGAGAAGTATGCTCACCAATCCTAAATAAATAGGGACACCATTAGCATTATAAATCTTTTTAATGTCGCTTCCATAAATTTCGACCAATGAAGATGGCAAGCCAAGAAAGGCTCCCATTGAGACACTCATGACTATCATAGATTGTATGAGCGTACTTCCCATTTCAGGCATAACAGAAGTAAAAATACTACCCATGATGAGAAAGAAAATAAGCGGTACAATATAGAAAGTAACCAAGAGAGATTTGCTTCGTATATCTAATTTCCACTGTAATACTAGACTATATAAATAACAGTTCATTCTGATTACCTCCTTGCCATTTTTATGAAATGCTGTTCCAAGCTGCCACGATCAACCTTAATATCCAATATCTGAATTTTTTTCTGCTTACATTCATTCAATAATGAAATTAAGGTATCCTCAATATTGGTCGTTTCAAAATACTTCTCTGATTCTTGAGTCTTCAAATGGATATAATATCTTCTTCCAACCTTGTCTGTCAGTTCTGAAGGAGTGCCATAAAAGACAATCTTTCCACTGTTCAAGATAGCAATGCGGTCACATAAGGCCTCAACTTCAGCCATATCATGACTTGCCAAAACGATTGTTTTCCCTTGTGATTTGAGATTCCGTATTTGTTCGTGGAGGGCTAGTCTTGCTTCAACATCAAGTCCCGCTGTCGGTTCATCGAGGAAAATAATATCGGGATTTCCGATAAGAGCAAGGGCGAGATGTAGTCTTCTTTTTTGTCCTGTGGATAATTGCAGATATTGTGATTTCTCAATTTCTTTTATTCCAAGAGCCTTCAGCATGGCATTATCAATGCTTGTCTGATTCCATTTTGCAAAGAGCTTTATCGCCTCCATAGGTTTGATATGAGCTGGCAAAGAAGATGACTGCAGTTGAATTCCCATTTTGCCGTTTACAATAACAGTGCCTCCATCATATTTTCTCAGACCTTCAATACATTCAAGCGTTGTTGTTTTACCAGCTCCGTTCACACCGAGCAGAGCAAAAATTTCTCTTTTTTCGATTTGAAGATCAAGACCTTTTAGGACCATCTTACTTCCGTATTTTTTCTCTAATCCACGAACCTCTATTGCGTATTTCATGCCTACACCTCCTCAAAGGGATTGGTTCCAAGTCTTGAAAAATAAATTTGCAAAGCGGGCTCTAAATATTCATTAACGATTTTTTGCTTTTCTTCCCATGCGTTAGTAGCGGTATCAATATTACCGACTTCCATCAACTTCGGAAGCATAGTCATATCTCCATTTGTAAACTCCATGATCAAGCTCCAGTATTCTTGTACAACTTGTTGGCACTGTTCACTTTCAGCGGGCACCATTTCTTTTTGGAGTCGCACAATCTTATCACTTAGGCGATTAAATCTGTCCATAAAGTCTACTCCGCTTTTCTTATCAAATCGACTGCGTATCTGGTCGAGCGTATCATCATCAAAGCGCTTAATGAGAGAGTAGGAGTCATTCTTCATCTGTAGATTGACAATAATATCTGCATACTTTTTAAAGTCAACCGTCTGTATTTGTAAAACTTCAACTTTTAACTGCTCTATTTCTGATAATGAAGTCTGAAGTTGTTCTATTTTTTGGCGAATATCATCTGCTTGCTCTGTAAGAGCATTTGCAACTTCAGCTGGAGTTTTCAAAAAGTTCAAACGCCCCTTTATGTCCTTCAGAGAAAAACCAAGTGATTTCAAGGATATAATCTGATGAAGCATAACTAGATCTTTATCGGTATAAAGCCTACGTCCTCCCTCACTTTCTGCAGACGGGGAAAGCAATTCTTCTTTATCGTAGTATTGTAGAGTTCGGACTGTAACTCCCATTTTATTGGCAACTTCCCCAACTGTCATAAACCCTTCTGGGATTGCTCTGAATTTTGCCATCATTCTCACCTCCTAATATATATTATACATCATGACGTAAGGTCATGAGCAAGCGCTTTATAAGAAATATTAGAAAAAAGATAGAGAAATTTAATTCCATTAGCTGCAAATGAATTGTGAAACATAATGGAGATCAGTATATGAGACTATCATATTAAAAGTGTTAGAGAGTTGTATTATTTTTGTTCAAACTATCTAGAATTGAATTTACTTGATATAATAGAATTAGATATAAGAAGAGCTTGATGGTTGAAATATTGAAAGTAAAAACAGAAAACAAGTTCATAAGTTGGCAAGCAAATTGATTTGATGAGAAATCTCGGTCTAGTTGGCCAGATATAACTTCAAGCTAGCTCCTCTTGTTCGTTCTATCATTTAAAATATTTCCAATACTAGATGGATGTGATAACAAGTGATTCATCTTAGACATTATCAAAATAATAATGAAATTTTTTTAATAGCTTTAAATCCAATATTTATCAATTTAGAATGAACAGTATATTTCTCTTAAACTATATGTCGTCAGATGAATAAAGTTTGATAAGATTTTACAATTTGTTATAATGTTAGCTATAAAATGATGTGAAAGGGTATGAAAGATGACAACTGTGATAAAAAAGGTTCTAGCTTCAACCTTGAAAGAATTGATGGAAGAAAAGTCACTAAGCAAAATCACTATCAATGATTTAACCCAATCTTGCGGTGTTAGTCGCCAAACTTTTTATAATAATTTCAGAGATATCTATGATTTGGTAGAATGGATTTATCTTCAGGATACTGAAATTTCGGTGGGGAAAGATGTAACTTATGATAATTGGCAAGATGCTCTTGCTTCTATTTTTCAATATATTGCTGATAATCGGAGTTTTGTACTGAATACCTATCGCTCATTTGGAAAGGAATATTTAGAAAAATTCTTAAATCAAGAAGTAGAACGTTTTTTGACAAATCTCATTTTTCAGGAAATCCAGGTTACGGGTGAAGAAGCACAACAAGTAGAGTTTTCAATTTCATTTTATACTTATGCTCTGGTCGGTATTGGTTTAGATTGGATTGAAAAACAGATGCCTAGCACTGCCGATGAATTAGTTGAAAAGATTGAAAGAGTTATGTTGGGGAGCATTATTTCAAATTTTTAAACCAAAATTAAAATATTACTTTACAAATTAGGGTGTTTGTCTAACCTTTTGACAAACACCCTAATTTGTAAATTGTATTATTTTTTGATTAGATTTATAGTAATAGCGTAGTAAATAAAACATCATTTATGGAGGCTATATTATGTACTATTCAAATGGAAATTACGAAGCATTTGCTCGCCCTAAAAAACCACAAGGCGTTGATCAAAAATCAGCTTACTTAGTTGGTTCAGGACTTGCATCCTTATCAGCCGCTGCTTTCTTAGTCAGAGACGGCCAAATGAAAGGAGAAAACATTCATATTTTAGAAGAACTTCCACTTGCAGGAGGAAGCTTAGACGGAATCTTAAACCCAACACGCGGATTCATTATTCGTGGAGGTCGTGAAATGGAAGACCACTTCGAATGTTTATGGGACTTATTCAGATCAATCCCTTCACTAGAAGTCGAAGATGCCTCTGTGTTAGATGAGTTCTACTGGCTTAACAAAGAAGACCCTAACTTCTCAAAATGTCGTGTGATTGAAAACAAAGGACAACGCATTCCGGATGATGGCCAATTCACTTTAAGCGATAAGTCAAGCGAAGAAATGGTGAAATTATATATGACCTCCGAATTTGAATTACAAGGGCTAAAAATTACCGATGTATTCAGTGAAGAATTCTTCGAATCAAACTTCTGGACTTACTGGGCTAGCATGTTTGCTTTTGAAAAATGGCATTCAGCGATTGAAATGCGCCGTTACATTTTACGTTTCATTCACCATATCGATGGTCTACCTGACTTATCTGCATTGAAATTTACGAAATACAACCAATATGAATCACTCGTTTTACCACTCGTGAACTACTTGAAAAAACATAATGTTCAATTCGAATACGATACAGTTGTTAAAAATGTGATTGTTGAACACGTTGGAAGCGGCATGATTGCTAAAGAACTTGTGTTAGAAGTAGGTGGCGTTTTAGAAAAACGCAATCTTACAGAAAACGACTTAGTATTCGTGACAAACGGTAGTATTACTGCTGCAACAACATACGGGGATAACAATACTCCAGCTCCAATTTCAAAAGAATTAGGTGGATCATGGAGCTTATGGAAAAACTTAGCGAAACAAGATGAACGCTTCGGACATCCAGAAGTGTTCTGTGAAAACTTGCCGGACCAAAGCTGGTTTGTTTCAGCTACAACAACTGTAAAAGACAAACGTATCGCGCAGTACATTCAAAAAATCTCAAAACGTGATCCTTATGCTGGGAAAGTGGTAACAGGAGGAATCGTAACAGTTCGCGACTCAAACTGGATGATGAGCTATACATTAAACCGTCAACCACACTTTAAAGCACAAAGTAAAGATGAATTAGTCGTATGGATTTACGGATTATATTCAGGAATCAAAGGTAACTATGTGGAAAAACCAATCGAAGAATGTACAGGGATTGAAATTGCCGAAGAATGGTTATACCACATGGGTGTTCCAGAAGAATTGATTCATGAATTTGCTAGCGAAGGATGCAACACGGTTCCTTGCTACATGCCTTATATCACAAGCTACTTCATGGCTCGTAAAGATGGCGACCGTCCGCTCGTCGTTCCAAATGGCTCTAAGAATATTGCCTTCATTGGTAACTTCGCTGAAACTCCTCGCGATACAGTGTTTACAACAGAATATTCTGTTCGTACAGCGATGGAAGCTGTATATACATTGCTTGATGTCGATCGTGGTGTACCAGAAGTGTTCGCTTCAGCTTACGATTTACGCGTTCTTACAAAATCAACAAGCCGCTTGATGGATGGCAAGAAATTAGCCGATGTAAAAGTTCCGTTCTTAGTGAAACTATTTGAAAAACGTGCTGCGAAGAAAATCAAGGGAACATTTATTGAGGAACTACTTAAAGATGCTGATTTAATTTAGTTGATATAAATTGGTATAATCATTGAGATAACAGGATACGAGAAAGGGCTCAAATGTAGAGTTTTTTCTCGTGTTTTTATTTTAGAATTGGAATTTTGAGCGAAAATCATAAACCGTTTTTTTATAAAATTTTGTTAGAGGTAGAGAAGTTCGAATGATTAGTAATTGAAAATTATATTCTGATTTTAATAAATTTCAATGAAAATATAGAAATTAATACAATCAGTATTCTTGATAAAAGAAATGCTGTGTTAAAGATTCATCTTTTAAAGCTGAAGGAAAGAATAAAACTAACTAGAAATACTGTGGTTAGAAGATTGTATTGTTTTTTTGTTTTACTTATATAAAGTCGGGTTTATTTGATATAATGGAGCTAGATAAATTTGAATTTGACGGGAGATAATCTAGATGAATGAATTTAACCAATATGTCCATGACAGTTTTTCTGAGTTTGGTGATATTGTCATAAAATCCATGATGGCGGATATCTTGTCGATTTTAACGGTAAACTAATAGGGGAGATTTGCAATCGTGAACTGTTTTTAAAGTGAACAAGGATATCGGATAGACTTCTTGCAGATTCTGAATTGCGTTATCCATATGAAGGCTCAAAAACTCTTATGTACGTATTTGATAGTTTTGAGGACAGGGTACTCATTCTAGAACTTCTAAATGGCATGTACTCTGAACTTCCAGAAAAGAAGTGTAGGAAAGTTTGATGAGACAGTAAGAGTTATATTAAATATTGATCCATGTCAATGATTGGTGCTATAATGTAGTTAAAAAGTAAAGAAAATATAGGAGATATATGATGAACTCAACTTATATTATTGTATTTTTTCTTGTCCTTTGGCTCTTGCTCTTTGTTGGATTTATGATTGTATATAGCCATAGAAAGAAAAAAGCTGTTAGCTTTGTTAGTGATAATAGTGATAAAGCTATTGTTCATTTATACTGTTCAAAAACTAAAATTAATGGACAGAATCTTGCTGACTTTAATCCAATAACTGGAGAAAACCTAGAAAAGGTAGTTGCTTTAGTTCCAGGGAGATATACAATCGAGGGCGTTTATAAAACGACTGAGACTCGATTGAACAAAACGATCAATATCAAATCAGAAAATATCAGTATGGATCTTGACTTGGAGGCTGGAAACACCTATTCAATAGCTATGTACCTATACTCTCCTGAAGAAAGACAAGAGTATGAGAATGGCAAAACTGATGAAGTTGTTTTGAGTGTTCCGTTAACCATTGTCGTGGGAAGTGATTTCATCAAAGCATACATTATTTGCTACAAAGAAAAATGATTATCTAAGAGGCTGGGCTTAGGTTTGTTACTGGCCTCTTTTCATAAAATTAAGTCAAGCTATGTTCAGCATCATTTTGTTAAGTAGACTTGCCAATCAATCCGAATTTGTGGGGGAGATAAATGTTATGAAAAAGAGTACCCATAATATATTAATTAAGATTCCTATATATGGAGTTTTATTAAAACGATCGAGTAAAGGTGAAATGAGGCTATGCAGTCCATTCCTTCAAGATATGGCGGAAGAAGGGATTAGACCAATTGAAATTTATGAACTTCTAGAAGAAAAATATACTGGTGAAGTGGTAACGAGGGAAAGTTTTTATGAAGGTTATTATAAAATACTGAATTAAAGTTTAAGCAGGATATTAACAAAATTTAATGTCTTACTTTTATTTTTCAACAGAAGTACCACAGGCTGAGATAGTAATAACGTAAAAATGATGAGAATTAATAGAAACAGTTAAGATTAGAGGATGATAGATGCTTATATTGGAATTGTATCAAAATCATTATTCAAAAGATTTGGTTGCTTTTGATTCTTTAGATGAGGGTAAAGCTTTTGTAGCTCAAATTCCTGGTTATACTTTAGAAACAGAAGATGGGTTTGAAGTGGAGTATTTTAAGGCTAAACACTTGCCGGATTATATGGAAATTATCTATAAGGGAAATATTGTGCCCTTTTCTAAGTTTATGTTCAACTCTGAGGAAAATGTGGACATTATTTGGAAAGAGATTTCGAATCTATCCGTTAAAAATGATAAAGTAATCGAAGGGTATTCAAAAATCGATGCTTATGTTGTTTACAACTATGAAGTCAAAGCTTATGTCGAAGCAAGAGAAGCAAACTTCTGCAAAGCAAAAGACTTCTTAGAGCGCAGTGGATACGAAGTCGATAGAAGCTTTTTTGGGAGTGAAGACGGCGAAGCGATTGTCTTTAGAAAAAAAGGCGCTGAAGATTGGCACTTCTTGTTTCACTTAGACCCATCGTTTGTAGAGATTGAAGATGTAAAAGGATATGTGAAAGAAGCGGTGGATGATATTCAATAGTTAATCAAAGTTTCTTGTGAGTTTATGCCACTGCTTGAGTAGGCGGATTGAGCAGTAAAAAGAAATATCTAGCACTATCTAGCTTTTTAAGGAGAAATATCTATCATGAAAATGGAAATCGGGAAAACCTATCTTGTAAAAAAAGATATTTTTGGTTTAAAAAAATATGAACTTTGGACCTTAGTTGACAAGGGTTATCAGGCTTATTTTGGTGAACATAATTTCGTCTTTGTCAATGATGAGAAAGTGAAGGTATTTGCAGTTTTACAAGGTAGTTCAGAAGAAGATATGCGGATCTATCATCATCTGGATGACTATTTTGAAGAAGTTGCTTATGAGAATTTTTAAAAATGTGAGATGAAAGTTGTATCTGTGAGTTTTAGATTTTGCTTAGCCCCCATCTATCACTACCAAGTACAGGGAATTAATTTTGGGATAGACGTCCTTACAGTGGCTATTCCGATTATCAAAAAGATCTAGACTGAAACCAAGGTAAAAGCCCACTGGTTCGGTCTTTTTTTCTGTTTATGTAGTATAATAAAGGGTGTAGAGATTCAATTTTTTAATAGGATTATTCTAAGAACGAAGCTCCAATTAGAAAGAGGAGAAGCATGAGGCAATCACTTGAATTTTTAAGAGAAAGAATCACTGATAGAATGTCCTTGGAGGATATGGTAGCTATCTTTGAAGACTTGTGTCGTGAGCCTATTGATGATGAAATGATTTTGTTTGAAGTAGGGACATTTACCAGTATATCTGATAAACCTTTGTTTCAATTTTCATTAGTAAGGCAAGTCCCTGATGAAGATGAAGAATTTTATCAAGTTCACCTTGATATTTTTTATGAAGCTAGTCAAGACAATCAAATCTTTAGTGAATCAACCTGCGATGAAGATTTAGAGGAAAATATTTTTGACTACATTAGAAATTCAGAAGTATTTGCCTATGCTAAAGAAGAGGAATATTTAGCAGTTAAAATTTATCTAGAGGAAACTTAAGAAGGTGAGTAAAGGAAAGAAATCTGGTGATAGATAATGAACATTCTTGATCTTAATTCTAATCAGAAAGATACGATATTGTTAATCCACCCGATGTTATCATCGGCTCAAGGGATGAAGTCCCTCATTGCAGATCAGATGGGGCAAGAGTTTAGATATATTATTCCGGATTTGTCCGCGCATGGGCGATCAGCTTCGGATACTTACGAGTCAGCTCTTAAGGAAAGCCAGATGATCTACGATTATCTAAAGGAACACCAGATAAAAGATTTGAGTTTAGCCTTTGGAGCGTCCTTAGGTGGAGTTGTGTTACTGCAATTATTGAATCATAAGGATATCAGGTTTGGGAAATTTGTTTTTGAAGGGGTTAGTTTATGGACAAATGCGCCTTTGCTAGATGTATTTACTAGGTATTTATTGTTAATAAAGCATAGAAAAGCCTTGCGAAATAGAGATATAGCTGTTCGTAAGATGGTTTCACTTTATGGAGAAAAAGGAGAGATGATGGCGGATTCTTTCATTGCTATGGATGAAGAAAGTATCAAACATATTTCCCATGATTGTGCCTTTGTGGCTTTGCCTAATCTTACGCCAGAGGAACAAAAAAGTTGTGTTTTCTTTTATGGATCAAAAGAATTCGACTTGATAGCTGCTAAAAAAGTTCTCCCCAAAAAGTATCCTCATGCCACATTTCACATTTGGCAAGGATATGATCACTGTCGAAAGATCACTGAAAATCCAGTAGTTTACTCTAAGATCCTGCGAGATGAAATGTAAACTAATGCTACAGTATTAGAACCCACAAACAAGACCTATATGGAGGACCATAGAAATGAGTGAAAATAGATTGATGCAAGATCCTGTATGACCTTAACTTTATCTAATAGCTGCTAAAATAGTTACTCGTCAAAAGTGCTTGCAACTCCAAACATATTTAGAAAGATAAATTGATGAAAAAAACAATCGTCTGATAAAAATTGTCCTTTGCTCAACGCTTCTTTTGACCTTAGTAGCTTGTAATCAAGCTCAACAGACAACTGATGGGACTATTGAAACCTCAGTCACTCAAGTACAGTCTAATCAGGTTTCTTGGAAAGCTACTTATAGCAATATGAACAGTAAACCAAGTGCAGAAGAGGTTCGAAAATCCTTGGCTGCATATTTGGATAAAGACAGTGTGGATGCATTTTTCAATCTTGTCAATGACTATAATGAAACTGTTGGTTCGGTTGGCTTAACTGGAGGTTTTTCTACATTCACCAAAACAGACTATGATGTAGAAAAAATTACCAATCTTTGGACACCGAAAAAAGGTGATTTTGTCGGGACTAACTGTCGTATTAACAGTTATTGTTTATTGAAAAATTCCATCGAAATTCCTAAGTTAGAGAAAGATGATTCCCTTTTGTTTGTCGATAATGATGCTATTGATAAGGGAAAAGTCTTTGGTGCAGAAGACAAGGATGCCTTTGATATTCTATTCTCAAGAGTCAAGACCGAAGCAACAACTGATGTCAAGGTTCATGCTGCAAAGATGGAGCAGTTCCTTTCTCAATTTAAGTTTAGTGAAAATGCAAGAATGCTATCCGTAGTCGTCCATGATGATCTGGATGGGCAATCCCTCTTTATCGGACATGTCGGTATTCTTGTACCAAGCGTGGATGGCTATCTCTTTGTCGAAAAGTTAACCTTCGAGGAACCTTATCAAGCCATTAAATTTGCGACCAAGGAAGATTGTTACAAATATTTAGATACAAAATACGAAAACTATACAGGTGAAGGTCTAGCGAAACCCTTTATTATGGATAATGATAAGTGGGTTCAACTCTAAAAGGATGATTTGCTTAAAGAGTGGGATAAGAAGTTACCAATCGAATGATAGCTAAATTGATATGATTAGAGGACAGCAAGCATGGATGAAAAGACATTAAGAGTTGTAAAAATTGATAAGGAAGCTATTTTTGAGCTGATCTACGAAACTTTTATAGCGCAAGAGCAAGAACTGCTGGACCTGTCGCCAGTAGATGTTATCAATGATTGTGCTATTGATTGGGAAAAAGGAGAGTTTATCTTTGCAGCACATCTTCAGGAAAATAGTCTGGGAGAATTGAATCCTCTTCCTAATGATATTGATATCCAAGATTTGCTGAAAAAAATACCTGTTACAACAGATTCTGTCCTTGGCAGAGAAGTGATTTATAGAGACTTTTCATTCGATCAATTAAAAAAATAGTATAATAGTAGTAAATAAAATAGTCATAAGGAGACACAATGGATATTAAAGATTTTACAGAAAAAGAACAAGAAATGATTAAAAAGGGACTAACTTTCTCTAAGTTGAACGACAAGGAAACTGCCGATAAGATTATCGCTTTAATTCCTCAAGATATGATTAAACGAATTCCATTTTTTGTTAGAAAACATGCCATTACACGTACTGTTAAGAGAATCTCGATCGAGTATCCAGAGTTGTACGCTATAGCTGAACAAGAAGGCCAACTTCCTGAAAAGGAAGCCCAAGAATTACGCCAAATTCTTACAAATATTTTCCAAGAGAAAATGAATAAGCATAAGATTAAATAAGCTTTGAGATTTAATAAGATATAGGAGTTGAGTATGGCTATTGATGGCGTTAAAATCATTGACAGTGATCAAGGTTATGATATTTACAATGAAGTAGTTGGTCGCTATAGAGACGGTGAACAGGTGGCGAACATTATAAAGGATATCCTCGATGAGGAGAAAGATTACTGTCAAACAGACTTTTTTACAGAGATTTATTGGACTGCTCTTGCCTATTCACTGTGGAAGATTGGTCACCTGACAGACGATATCAGAGATAAAACAGTAGAGCTTATCCAAAAAGGGGCTGATCCATTTTGATTGGAAATAGATCCAAAGGCTTTGAAGCAAAGGCAAAAAGTCTTGGAAAAACTTGCTATCCAGTTGCAAACTGAAAATCCTAGGCCTCTAAAGGTCCCTAAAGCCAAAACTAAACGTAAACCCTATTTTGAAGAAGGGGATCTCCTTGCTGTTAAGTTCCAAGATGCGTATGGTCTTGTCTTTGTATCTATGGTTGATCAGAGTCCTAGAAAGATTGAGTACCATCTGGCTTGCACGCGCCTCTTACAGACAAAAAAGCCCACTATCGATGATTTTTTGACCAGTCATATCTCCTGTAAGATGGACAATACAAAGTTTGCTCTCGTTACAGACTGCTGGTTCAATCACAAAGATTTAGGACAATTATTAGAAAATATTGAAAAAATTGAACAGGTGAAACTTAGACCTTTTAGTCTTTGGATGCTAGCACCTGCCCAAAATTTAGAAGATATTTATGAAGAAATCACAAGAGATAAAGGCTCTTCTGGCCTTCGGTTCATAGAAACCTATAAACTTGTCGACGATATTTTTCCAGTTTAATGTCTATGTGATAAAGGGAGAAATGGTCAATCATTCCCATTGACTGTGTTGGGCTCTAACACCATAGCTATCTAGGGAACCATCTGAATTGAACTTGGATTCAATCCGATACCTTTTCCAGAGGTCGTAATCTGCTGTTTGAATAGTCAGAATGAAGTTGGCATCGGTATCAGATTCATGATAATCAGCAGAATTGACTTCAAAGATATCGATTAATTTTCGTGTTTGAAAGTCTTGGAGCTTGAGATTTGCTAGCTTGACATGATTGATGGAAATTTCTTCTAGTTGCTTGTTATCCTTAGGTGTTCTGTAATAGGTGACGACGCAGTTTTTGAGTTGATCAGTATCTTTACCAGTGGGAGTAAGGCTCATAAAGCCATAGGACTGATCATCCCGCTTGACTTCGAGAAGCTGACCGTAGTAGAAGTGGTCGTTTTTGGGATTGGTGATGGAAGTCTCTGGACTTTTATCTTCGAAGCTAAAGCCTTTGTCCAAAAGCTCGGAAGCCTTGGTCTCACCGATAATGACAGTGGTATCTTGAATGGTTACTGGAACAGGTTGAGCTGGAAGGCCACTCATCATCGTGCAAAACATAAAAACATAACTCGTTAAAAAAACTGTACCGATAACAGCGTTGGTTGATGTATAGACATGACTGTTATGAAAGTTTTTTCTTATAGCCAGTACAACAAATTTACCAATACTTTTTAAAACCATACTAACAAGTACGATAAAAAATTGTTTTTTCAAACATTCATAAACTGCTTGCGGGAAGCTATTGCCATGATAGTAGAAGCCAGCCAATACGAGTAGATTTACGATTAAATAGATCAGCAAGAACCAATGAATCTCTTTAAGGGCATTGGAATCAGTGATTTCTTCATAGTCAACGTGAATTCTTCCTTGAAGAGCATGGCCAAGTTTATAAATCCATTTTGGAATGTCTTTGCCTTTTTTAACCGCAACTACAAGTCTAATATAGAGATAGATGGTAAAGGATAAGGATAGAAAGAAAAGAGCATAAAAGCCCAAAACAATACTAGTGAACATGACTATTTCCGCCTATTTAACATTCAATAAAACAATTTTCTTATCTACATTATAGCATTTTCTAGGGAAATAGAGCTAAAAACATCCGTATGATACTAACTGATTCAAAGGAGTAAAATCATGGGAATGATTGCCAATTATCAATATTTACCAGACGATAAATTAAAACAAATAAAGCTACTTTCTAATGAGGAAAATAACTTGCTGGACTTGGCGGAGGATTATGCAGAAGAATATGAAATTTTTCTGGATATCGATAAAATGTGGGATGCCTTGGTCTTTGTCTTGACAGGATTTAGTAGTTCAGAATTTTTGGATGACAATCCCTTGAGAGAAGCTGTTTTAGGGGTGACTCCTCTAGAGGATGTATCTGAATATATCGCCTATACTGAAAAAAACAAGATAGCCGAGATAGTAGAAGCTTTAGAAAGTTTTGACATGGACAGAGCTATGGTTGATTTTAGTATGGAAGCCTGTAAGAAAGCCGACTTGTATCCTGATATTTGGGATTATCTTGAGGAAGAGGAAGAAATCAAGGATGACATTTTAACCTGCTTTGTCAAAATGAAAGACTTTTACAAGGAAATCTTAAACCACAAGGGGAATGTCCTAGTTACTATCTGTTAAGGTTTTTATATTCCATTAGAAAGGTAATCCTATGAATCCATTTCTAGAAAAATACATTACATTAAAAAAGCAATACCTGGACCAAGATGGAAAGTCTTCAAGTGTCGCAGCCCTTTATGATTTTGCTGATGAATTAGCTAAGTCTGATGATTTAGAAGCGAAGAAAGTCTTAGTTGACCTTTATGAACAATTGGGTCTCTACACTAGTGCCTATAGCTTATTTACCGAAATCTTAGATAAACCAGACCGAAAACAGATAAAGAAACTGAGCCGTTTACAAGAAATGAGTCAGAGTCATGGCGATCGTTTTGCCCTTCCTCGTCCCCTAACAAAAGAAGAGAAGAAGCAAAGGCAGGACTTGTTAAAAGATTTACCTCATTTTCTCTATCATCCAGATCCCTTAGCTACAGGTTCATTTGTTGAAGGAGAAGCCAAGCTTTGTCCATCTTGTGGGAAAGAAAGCAATATTTATTATGCTCTTAGACCCTATAGTATTGAAGAGATAGAACATCTCTGCCCAACTTGCATTGCAAACGGTCAAGCAGCCAAAAAATTCGATGCGGAATTTATCCAAGATGCCGAGTGGCAGGGTGAATTGGATCCAGAAAAGAATCAGCTACTTTTTTGTCAGACCCCAGGATACTCTAGTTGGCAGGGAGAATATTGGCTTTCTTGTTGCCAAGATTACTGTGCTTACTTGGGTACAGTTGGAACTCGAGAATTGATGGATATGGGAATCGCTGAGCAAGTCTTGGCAGACTATGAAGCGCGTGAAGAATATCAAGAGGTAGAAGACTACTTGGTCAAAGATGGGTCTCTCTGTGGTTACCTTTTCAGATGCCTACATTGTCAAAAATACCAGATCTGGGTTGATGCAGATTAAATCGGATTGTGATTAGCTATGAAAATTAAAGAGAAGACTATGGAAGAACTAGAGTTATTCGAAGCAGCCTCCAAAGATTTATTAGATACTATGCAGGGATTTAAAGACAATCTATCTGTTCGATTTCCCCTATTAGATAGTGATAACTGGCAGTATGATAAGGGAACGATAAAGGTTTGTAAGGTTGATGAGTCAGGATTCAAAAAAAGATGTAGGGTCGGAATCATCTACAACTTGAAAGTCTCCCTATTAAACGAAGATGCCGAGCAAATCTGGCTACTGTTTAAAGACTGGTTCAATACTAGCAGATTGAGTCAAGTTGAAAGAAATCCTAATAATGAGGATTTGGGAAGATATGTCTTCTCAGCAAGTTCCCCTCTAGGTGATCAGGTAGATTGTTGGATTTATTTACCTAATGAGTGGAATATCCCTCAGATTAGCTTTTCGGGCTATCTAACAGCTCGCTATAGGGCTTGTGATCTTGATAAATTGCAAGAATAAGATGGAGGTTTTTAGAGATGAGAAAGATTGATTGGGACAAGATAAAGACTCGTTTAGATGCCTTGCTGGTCATTGATGAGTATCTGACCGATCCGAGTGAGGATTGGCTCAGACTCGTGATTAAGACTGAGGAAGACTATGGACTCCGCTACCTTATTGACAATGGCTCTGGTGATTCTTTGGATGTGATTTTGACTGATAAAATAATCCTTATAAAAGGCTTTGATCATGAAAGTAGTTTAAGCCAGTTTGCTGCTGACGAGTGGAATCAAGACGTCATTGATGGATTTTATGAAGGACTGGATGAAAAGTATTTCTCACTTTATTCCGAAGATCAAAAAGATGAAACAACCTTCTTTATCTGGTATGACGATCAAGCGCATCAACACACTTACCAAGATCAGGATGGCGGAGAATGGTTGCTATCTTACCTCTTTGATAGCTTTGAGAGATTTCATGAGTTTGTGACTGACTATTATGAAATTACCGTAGATAAAGATTTACTTAGGAAACTTTACATTGAAGGCTTTCTTTCAGACCTAGAATTAAAGCAATTAATCCAAGATGATTAAGAGGCTTATTATGAGAGTGAACTATAAAAATACCCCTGAAAAATATCAAACTCTAGCAGAAATAATCATTACACCATTGCTTGATATCCTTAAAAGTTTAACCTTGTTAGAAGAGGAAATTTTTGAGCGTAACAGAGCACTGGATAAGGAAAAAGAAGGCCTTGGCATCCCATCAAATCAAGTTCATCCCAAGTGGAATGAACTTATGGATGACTATTTTCAGAGGCAAATGCAACTTCTAACTGGACGAGTGACTCAAAATTACTTGGAAGGAGGAGTTCGAATTTCTTATAGCTCTCTAAGTGAGTATAACTATGTTAAAAGGAATGATTTTTCTGTAGATTTTATCATGACAAAAGCTGAAGAAGCAAGAGTCATCACCCACTATCAAGAAGCTTTAGACATGAAGCATCAGTTTGTACTTAAATTGGTGGATGGAAATTGGCTACTTGATGAGAAATTCTACGGTTTTGAGGATGAGGAAACTTGGTATGGCGACTTACTTTGAGTAAGAGAGCTTTGCTTTCCAAATGATATGAGAAAAGGAGAAGTCCTATGAAATTTTTGAAAAATCTATTTGCTAGTAAGAAAGAAAAGTCAGAGAAGAAAAAGACCCTTACCTTGTCCATGCCCCTCTTCAAAGGCAAGCAGGCCTATTCTTTAGACCAGGTCGTTCAGGAATTGAAATCTCACTGGGGGCTTGAAATTTCTGAAGTTTCTGGGGATGATTCTAGTGCAACCTTTGTGATTGATGGTGCTCTCGTTGCTTTGGCATTGATGGATCTTCCTATCCCAAGTCAAGAATTTGAAGAATTGTATGCCTATTCTTACCTCTGGCAGGATGTTGAGAAGGAAACACAGGAGCACACACAACATGCCATTGTTTCTATTTTGTCTGACAATCTTTCGCCAGTAGAAACTTATTCCTTATTAACTAAAGTCAATGCCTCTATCCTAAAAACAAGTCAATCAGCTATTGGTATTTATCAGGGTTCTACCACCTTGCTCTTGCCCAAAGATCTTTATATGGACTTAGCTGATCTTTTGAAAGAAGAACTACTTCCCCTTCAACTCTGGATTTATATGGGGATTATCAATCAGAAAGATAAGACCAGCATTTACACTTATGGTTTGAAAGAGTTTGGAAAAACTGAGATTGAAATTATCGAGTCTCCTATGAATAGTGATGACTTATATTATTTCCTCTTGTCTATTCTTCAGTATGTTTTAGGCAGTAATGTCACCTTAAAGGACGGTGAAACCATTGGCTTTTCAGAAGATCAAAAAATCAAAATCACTGAGTCAAAAGCCGTCTATTTGGAAGGAAATTCCTTGAAATTAGATGTTTAAACCATGATTTATAAATGAGTGTCCTTCCTAGATTGGGGGTTTTATGAAGCGTGATATAAAAAAGTATTATCTCTACCGATTTCTGGTCTATAGATTTGAAAAATTATCTTGTAAAAATCCAAGTATCAAGGAAATAAAACCAGAGAAGAGAGAAAGAATCGTTCTAGAGGCTACTCGAACTAGTCAAAAGATTATTCTAGTCCTTGGAATTCTTTATGTTTTGCTTAATTCTGCTATGTTCATTTACCTAAGGCTCAATGATTTTCAAAATCCCTTATTGACTTGGTTTACTGACTACGTCAACTATTTAGGTGGACTGATAAACGGAGAATGGGGCGGTAGTTGGCGTCAAAAGAAAGCTAGTTTTTTGATGATTGCTCTACTGGCTTTGCCCATTGTGGTCATAGAAGGTGGCCCCTTCTTCTTGCTGGTTTTATTAGTTGGGAATTGGGTGCTAAAGAGAAAGATAAGATTTGAGAGAGAACATAAAGGAGTAGAGAGCCATGGCTAGAACGGCGATAATAGGTACTTTAATAGTTTTTGCAATCTTTAATCTGCTACTTGGTCTGGGCTTTTATCTCTTTCTAAAAAAGAGGAGAGAGAACGGGCAGTCATTGTACGAAACCCCTGTAAATCAACAAACTCGAACAGACAAATTGGGTCTAGGCGAGATTTTAGTCTACCTGACGTTGATTGCTATTGCAGGCGTCTTTGCTTTTCAGGCCTTAAATAGAGGTGGTGTTGGGAATTCTATTTTAGCCAAAATGATCCTTCTACCTGCTCTAATGGCCCTTTTCAATGCAAGAAAAAGGACTGGAAAGTCTTTACTTGCCCTCCTTATAACCTTTATGGTCTTTCTGGTAGGAATCATGTTTAATCTCACTATTGGTTTGCCACCTCAAGCACCGATTTTGCAGATCAATGAAAGTAAAATCACTCTAGCAGAAACTAAAGCCAGTGAGCTGATGGATGCTGATTTTGACATCTATGTAAGACAGGGCGATGGTGCTAGCGACTACGAAGAGCTCCTGACAGATGGCAGTTTCCAAAGGTATTCAGGCAATAAAACAGTTACCATCGAAAAAGGCTTCAGACTGGATAGCAATGCTGTTCCTTACGCTCCCTATCTTCTTGCAAAAGATGGCATAGTACTGGGCAGTATTTCCTTTTACGGTGCTGAGGACCAGAATGTGGCTTTAGAAGATTCTAAGATTATTCAGGTTCGATTTAACAAGGAAAGTATTGAGGCAGCTAAAAAACATTCTATCACTTTCAAATTAGATGAACTTGACTTGACTAGTCGACTTGATGTTCCACTTGTTCAAGAAAATTTTAAAAAGCATCTATGGTCAATTCCACCATCAAGAACAAACGATGTCAATCAATTATGGTATGGCTTAAAGTGGTCCAGCAACAGTGACTCTCTATTTTGGAATGAGTATTATAGTCTCATCCGTCTAGATGAAAATTACTTGATGACTGATTTTGAGCTAGCTGTTCAAGTAGCACGAGATGACTAGATAGGATTTTGAATAGTTGATTATGCTTATGATTCATTAAAAGAAACTAATCTATTTAGTTTCTTTTTTTGTTTTTTGATTTAAATTTAAAACGATTTCCATTTTTAGGTTAAATAAATTTCACGAACGAAAAAATGAATTTATTTAAAAAAGTTTCTAAAAATACTTTACAAGAATACGAAAACATGATATAGTAATGAAGCTTAGAAAATGAGATGATGTTTTCTAGCAAATATAAACCCGAGTAAAAAATGCCTACGGACAGGCAGGGTTGAATGCCGAAGCGTGGTTGAAAAGCCACATTATTGATAGGGTTAAAAGCCTACTTTTATAAGTTGATGTTAGGACACTTGTCCTAATTCGTATAGATTTGTTAGTGTGGTGAAAGCACACGTCATCTTGTGAAACGATCAATAAAGTACGTAATATTTGCTACTAGAGAGTTAGGAAACATCAGGAACAGACATACTCAAAAGAAACAAACATAAACACGTCAGTAGATTGTAGAGCAGGTGCCAACCTGCTCTTTTTTCATAAGTATCCTTTAGAGCCTTACATGGTTAAGGTGTAAAAAATATGATAAGGAGTATGTCTTTATAATGTTAAATCAAAACCAAGCTCCCATCTATGAGGGGTTGGTCAAGTTACGAAAGAAAAGAATTGTACCGTTTGACGTACCTGGTCACAAGCGTGGCCGTGGAAACCCAGAGTTGGTTGAACTTTTAGGGGAAAAATGTGTAGGCATAGATGTCAACTCTATGAAGCCCTTGGATAATCTGGGGCATCCCATTTCGATTATCCGAGAAGCTGAGGAACTAGCTGCAGAAGCTTTTGGTGCTGCTCATGCCTTTTTAATGATTGGGGGCACAACCTCATCTGTTCAAACTATGATTCTCTCCACCTGTAAAGCTGGAGATAAGATCATCCTTCCTCGAAATGTTCATAAGTCAGCTATCAATGCGCTCGTTTTATGTGGCGCTATTCCCATTTATATTGAGATGAGTGTGGATCCAAAAATCGGTATTGCTTTGGGGCTTGAAAATGAGCGTGTAGCACAAGCTATTCAGGAACATCCGGATGCCAAGGCTATCCTAATTAACAATCCAACCTATTATGGGATTTGTTCAGACCTTAAGGGATTAACAGAGATGGCTCACGCCGCAGGAATGAAAGTCTTAGTAGATGAGGCGCACGGTGCCCATCTGCATTTTACAGATAAACTTCCTCTATCTGCTATGGATGCAGGAGCAGATATGTCAGCTGTATCCATGCATAAGTCTGGTGGTAGCTTGACACAAAGTTCACTTCTTTTAGTTGGGGATCAGATGAATCCTGAGTACGTGCGTCAGATTATTAATCTGACACAATCAACATCAGCATCTTACTTACTAATGTCTAGTTTGGATATTTCACGCCGCAATCTGGCCCTTCGTGGTAAAGAATCCTTTGAGAAGGTCATTGAGCTATCTGAGTACGCTCGTCGTGAAATCAATGCCATCGGTGGCTACTATGCTTACTCAAAAGAGCTAGTAGACGGTGTGTCTGTCTGTGATTTTGATGTTACTAAGTTGTCAGTCTACACTCAGGGGATTGGTCTAACAGGTATTGAAGTTTATGATCTCCTGCGAGACGAATATGATATTCAGATTGAGTTTGGTGATATTGGGAATATCTTGGCCTACATTTCAATTGGTGACCGCATTCAAGACATTGAACGCTTGGTGGGTGCGCTAGCTGATATCAAGAGACTTTATTCTAGAGATGGAAAAGACTTGATCGCTGGAGAATATATCCAACCAGAGTTGGTGCTGTCTCCTCAGGAAGCCTTCTACTCAGAGAGAAGAAGCTTAACCCTGGACGAGTCTGTGGGGCAAGTCTGTGGGGAATTTGTCATGTGCTACCCTCCAGGAATTCCAATCCTAGCACCTGGTGAACGCATTACACAAGGTCTTGTCGATTATATCCAATTTGCTAAAGAACGTGGTTGTTCTCTCCAAGGAACGGAAGATCCAGAGGTCAACCACATTAATGTCATTGAGAGAAAGGAGAACTAAATGGATTTATGGTTTTCTGAAGTTCATACTCCAGATGTGAAATTATCCCTGAGAACAGCCAAGCAACTCTACGCTGGTAAAAGTGAATGGCAGGATATTGAAGTATTAGATACGCCAGCTTTTGGTAAGATTTTGATTTTAAACGGGCATGTCTTGTTCTCGGATGCAGATGATTTTGTATACAACGAAATGACCGTCCACGTTCCCATGGCTGTCCATCCCAATCCTAAGAAAGTATTGGTTATAGGGGGTGGTGACGGTGGTGTTGCCCAGGTATTAACTCTCTATCCAGAATTGGAACAAATCGATATCGTGGAACCGGATGAGATGTTGGTAGAGGTCTGTCGTGAGTATTTCCCAGACTTTGCAGCAGGTCTTGATGATCCTCGTGTTACCATTTACTACCAAAATGGGCTTCGCTTTTTACGAAACTGTGAAGATGACTACGACATTATCATCAATGATGCGACTGATCCATTTGGACATACAGAAGGTCTCTTTACCAAGGAATTTTACGGCAATAGTTATCGAGCTCTCAAAGAAGACGGGATCATGATTTACCAGCATGGTAGTCCTTTCTTTGACGAAGATGAGTCAGCTTGCCGAAGCATGCACCGCAAGGTCAATCAAGCCTTTCCAATCAGCCGTGTTTATCAGGCACATATCCCTACCAGTCCTGCTGGCTATTGGTTATTTGGATTTGCATCGAAAAAATATCACCCTGTCAAAGATTTTGACAAGGAAGGCTGGAAAAAACGCCAGCTTTTCACAGAATACTACACTGCAAACTTACATGTGGGTGCCTTTATGTTGCCTAAGTATGTAGAAGACATTTTAGAAGAAGAGGAAGGAAAAAAATGAGTCGTTTATTAGTTATTGGATGTGGGGGCGTTGCCCAAGTTGCTATTTCAAAGATTTGCCAAGATAGCGAAACCTTTACAGAGATTATGATTGCTAGCCGTACCAAGTCAAAATGTGATGACTTAAAGGCTAAATTAGAGGGCAAAACAAGTACTAAAATTGAAACAGCTGCTCTTGACGCTGATAAGGTTGAAGAAGTAATTGCCTTAATTGAAAGCTACAAGCCAGAAGCTGTTTTGAACGTAGCTCTACCATACCAAGATTTGACCATTATGGACGCTTGCTTAGCAACGGGAGTTCACTATATCGACACAGCCAACTATGAGGCTGAAGACACAGAAGACTCAGAATGGCGTGCCATCTATGAGAAACGTTGTAAGGAACTTGGTTTTACAGCTTACTTTGACTACTCATGGCAGTGGGCTTACCAAGAAAAATTTAAGGAAGCAGGCTTGACAGCTCTTCTTGGTTCTGGTTTTGACCCAGGGGTAACCAGCGTCTTTTCAGCTTATGCTTTGAAACACTACTTTGATGAAATCCACTATATCGACATTTTAGACTGTAATGGTGGGGACCACGGTTATCCATTTGCAACAAACTTTAACCCAGAAATCAATCTCCGAGAGGTTTCTGCACCAGGTTCTTACTGGGAAGATGGAAAATGGGTAGAAGTCGAAGCCATGTCTATCAAACGTGAGTATGATTTCCCTCAAGTTGGTCAAAAAGACATGTATCTTCTTCACCATGAAGAAATTGAATCGCTTGCTAAAAACATCCCAGGAGTTAAACGTATTCGTTTCTTTATGACTTTTGGCCAATCTTATCTAACTCACATGAAATGCTTGGAAAACGTTGGGCTCCTTCGTACAGATACTATTAACTTTAACGGTCAAGAAATTGTGCCAATCCAATTCTTGAAAGCCTTGCTTCCAGATCCTGCAAGCCTCGGCCCACGTACAGTTGGAAAAACCAATATTGGTTGTATCTTTACAGGTGTCAAAGATGGTGTTGAAAAGACTATCTACATCTACAATGTTTGTGACCATCAGGAGTGCTACGCAGAAGTTGGTTCACAGGCAATTTCTTACACAACAGGTGTTCCTGCCATGATTGGAACAAAACTAGTGATGGATGGTACTTGGAAACAACCAGGAGTGTATAATCTTGAGGAGTTGGATCCAGATCCATTCATGGAAGCTTTGAACAAATACGGTTTGCCATGGGTCGTGGTTGAAAATCCACAAATGGTGGACTAATGAAGTTAGAACAAGTACCAACACCTTCTTATATCATTGACTTAGGAAAATTAGAAGAGAATTGTCGCATTCTACAAGAGATTCAAGAAAAAGCAGGTTGTAAGGTTTTACTGGCTCAAAAAGCCTATTCCCTCTATAAAACCTATCCTTTGATTAGCCAGTATCTGTCAGGTACGACAGCTAGTGGACTCTATGAAGCAAAGCTAGCTAGAGAAGAGTTTCCGGGGGAAGTCCATGTATTTGCGCCTGCTTTCAAGGAAGCTGACATGGAAGAGTTACTTCAAATATCTGATCACATTGTTTTTAACTCAGAAAGACAATTACGAAAATATGGTCAACCTTGTCGTGAAGCTGGGATCAGTGTAGGTCTACGCCTCAATCCTCAATGTTCAACACAAGGAGATCACGCGCTCTATGACCCTTGTGCTCCTGGATCTCGTTTCGGAGTGACTTCAGATAAGATAACAAGTGATTTGCTGGACTTGGTGGACGGGCTTCATTTTCATACCCTCTGTGAGCAAGGGGCAGATGATTTAGAGACAACCTTGAAAGCTGTAGAAGAGCAGTTTGGGCCTTATTTGCATGAGGTAAAATGGCTTAATATGGGTGGTGGACATCACATTACCCGAGCCGACTATGATGTGGACTTGCTGATTTCTGAGATTAAGCGAATTCGAGAAACCTATAATCTTGACGTCTATATCGAACCAGGAGAAGCGATTGCTCTTAATGCTGGTTATTTGGCTACTGAAGTCTTAGACATCGTTGAAAATGGGATTGAGACCTTGGTGCTAGACGCCTCGGCAAGCTGCCATATGCCAGATGTCCTTGAAATGCCTTATCGTCCCCCATTGAGAAATGGATTTGAAGCGAAAGAAAAAGCCTATACTTATAGATTATCTTCTAATACCTGCTTAACAGGTGATATCATTGGAGACTATAGCTTTGAAAATCCAGTTGAGATTGGAGATAGATTGTACTTTGAGGATATGGCAATCTACTCCTTTGTCAAAAATAATACATTTAACGGCATTGGGCTTCCAAGTTTGTATCTCATGGATAAAAAGGGTGAATGCAGTCTAGTCAAAGCTTTTGGCTACCAAGACTTTAAGGAGAGATTATCATGATGGACAGTCCAAAGAAATTAGGCTACTGTATGCCTGCAGAATATGAACCCCATCATGGAACCTTGATGATTTGGCCTACTCGACCAGGGTCTTGGCCTTTTGAAGGCAAGGCTGCTAAAGAAGCTTTTAGCCAGATTATCAAAACGATTGCTCAAGGGGAAACCGTCTACCTTTTAGTGGAGCAGGACTATCTATCTGAAGCCCAATCCTATCTTGGTGATAAGGTCGTTTATCTAGATATCCCAACAAATGATGCCTGGGCACGTGATACTGGTCCAACTATTCTCATCAATGATAAAAGAGAAAAGTTGGCGGTAGATTGGTCTTTCAATGCTTGGGGTGGTGCTGTTGATGGTCTCTACCAAGACTATGAAGCAGATGACCAAGTAGCTAGTCGTTTTGCTGAGGCCTTGGAAATGCCTGTCTACGATGCCAAACCTTTTGTACTAGAAGGTGGAGCTATACATAGTGACGGTCAAGGAACGATTCTTGTTACAGAAAGCTGCTTGCTCAGTCCTGGTCGTAATCCTCACCTGACTAAAGAAGAGATTGAAAAGACCTTACTAGAGAGCCTTGGTGCCGAAAAAGTTATCTGGCTTCCTTATGGTATTTATCAAGACGAGACAAATGAACACGTCGATAATGTTGCAGCATTTGTTGGTCCTGCTGAGGTCGTTTTAGCATGGACGGATGACCAAGACGATCCCCAGTTCGCCATGTCTTCAGCTGATTTAGCTATCTTAGAAAAAGAGACTGATGCAAAAGGTCGTCCCTTCACTATTCATAAACTCCCGATTCCAGCTCGTCATCAAGTAGTTACAGAAGAAGATTTACCGGGTTATTCTTATGAAGAAGGAGAAGAGGAGCGTTATGCTGGGGAACGTCTAGCAGCTTCCTATGTGAACTTTTACATTGCTAATAAGTCTGTATTAGTACCACAATTTCAGGATTTAAACGACCAAGTTGCCTTGAATATTCTGAGCCAGTGTTTCCCAGACCGTGAAGTTGTCGGAATTCCTGCAAGAGATATTCTATTAGGTGGTGGAAATATCCACTGTATTACCCAACAAATTCCAGAATAGGAGAAAAAGATGAGAAATGTAACGGTTGCAGCTATTCAGATGCAATGCGCTAAGGATGTGGAAATCAATATCCAAACAGCTGAACGTTTGGTTCGACAAGCTGCAGACAAAGGAGCCCAAATTATTCTCTTGCCTGAATTATTTGAACGTCCCTATTTCTGTCAGGAACGTCAGTATGACTACTACCAGTATGCCCAGTCGGTTACAGAAAATATGGCTATTCAGCATTTTAAGGTGATTGCTAAGGAGCTAAAAGTCGTTTTACCAATCAGTTTCTATGAAAAGGATGGCAATGTTTTATACAATTCTATTGCTATCATTGATGCTGATGGAGAAGTGCTAGGAGTTTATCGCAAAACGCATATACCAGATGACCATTATTATCAAGAAAAATTCTATTTTACTCCTGGAAACACAGGATTCAAAGTTTGGGATACTCGCTATGCCAAGATTGGTATTGGCATCTGTTGGGATCAGTGGTTTCCTGAAACCGCCCGTTGTCTTGCCTTAAATGGTGCAGAATTGCTCTTTTATCCAACAGCTATTGGTTCGGAACCAATTTTGGATACAGATAGTTGTGGCCATTGGCAACGAACCATGCAAGGGCACGCAGCAGCAAATATTGTCCCAGTTATCGCAGCCAATCGTTATGGTTTGGAAGAAGTCCAACCTTGCGAGGAAAATGGGGGACAAAGTTCTAGCCTTAACTTTTACGGTTCATCCTTTATGACCGATGAAACAGGAGCTATCTTGACTCAAGCAGATAGACAAGGCGAAGCAATTTTGTTGACTACCTATGATCTCGACAAAGGAGCAAATGAGCGCCTAAACTGGGGTTTGTTTAGAGACAGAAGACCAGACATGTATAAAGATATTGTGAGATAATTGTTTGTATTTTTAGTTTAGGTAATTATCGTTCTAGAATAGATAGGAGTCTTTTAATGAATCAAGCTTGGGAATTATTATTTGAGGGAAAAATTAATGAAGCTAAGCAATTAGTTCAAGCAGAGTTTTGCCTAGCAACTTGTAAAGATTACAGTCTTTTAAACTTGATGGGTTATATCTATTTGTACGAAAAAAAGTATGAACACTGTTTAGAGGTTTACCAACGTTATCTCCACTTGGCTATTACAGAAAAGGATCGTGAAAATGAACACATCGCGTATCATCAATTGGCCATGGTCTATCGTGAAATGAATGATTTTCAGACAGCTCTTAGCCATATCGAAAAAGAGCGAGAAGTTATTGAACAAGATTTTTCAGGGGATTCTCTCAAAAATTCTGTTAATGACTATGAGCAAGGTTATTTACGATTAAAGTTAGGTCAACTAGTTGAAGCGGAGTTTTATATGCAGCAGTCGCTAGACTCAGCCTTAAAGACAGATGATCTTATCGCTCAGGCCTGCGCTTATAGAGGATTGGGAGAGATTTATCGAAAACTTGATTCGAGTAAATCCTATGATTATTTTAGTCACGCTATTAAACTCTTCGACAAGGCGGGAGATGAGATCGGAGCGGATGAAGTCAGAGCTTTAATAGTTAATAAAAAGTCTGAGACAAAATAGTTCTCAGATACAAAAAAGCTAGAGGTTCCCAATTGTGGAACTCTAGCTTTTTTCTGTAGATACTATAGTAATTTTTGATAAAGTAAATGATAAAATGGACTTTGTGTTAACAAGGATAAAAGAGACTGGAAAAATCTCAATCAATTTTTCTTGAAGAATTAAGTCGTGGCTGAGGTTAGATATGGGAAAATGGACATGTAGATGTGGTCAAGCAATGAACGACCACCAAGCGCCTGATCCAAATGCTTATTCGGTTTATTCGGATGAGTTCTTAGCAGAAATTTCTCAAGCTGAATTATTTTAACTGATATTCTGTCAATGTAATTACGGTAATTATTTGTTATAATACTTCAAAGGAGGAAATCAGATGGTAGTAAAAATAAGAAAACAAGGAAATTCAAACACCATTACCATCCCAAGCGAATTCAATATTCCAAGTGGTGTTAAATACGAAGCAAAATTGTTACCAAGTGGTGAAATTATCTTTACTCCCGAAGAGTCTGGACATCAGATTTCTTATGTATCTGATGATGCTTTTGACTTAGATTTGGACAAAATCTTTGATGAATACGATGATGTTTTCAAAGCTTTGGTGGAAAAATGACAGTCTATCTTAGAGAAAGGCAAATCGAGAAAATCAATGCTTTAGCAATTCAACGGTATTCACCTAATGAAAAAATTCAGACGGTTAGTCCTTCTGCCTTAAATATGATTGTCAATTTACCAGAACAATTTGTTTTTGGCAAACCCTATTTATCCAACAATTTTTGATAAGGCAACGATACTATCTGTCCAATTGATCAAGAAGCATGTTTTTGCCAATGCTAAAAAACGAACTGCTTTCTTCGTTTTGGTGAAATTTCTACAGTTGAATGGTTATCGTTTTTCTGTAACGGTTGAAGAAGCGGTGGATATGTGTGTAACTATTGCAGTAGAATCCTTAACAGATGAAAGGTTAGCTAGCTACACCAAATGGATTTCCGAACATTCTTTTAGAGTTAATGGCAAAAATTAAGCTTGGATTGTTAAATCCTATAAGATAAAAGTAGATAAACAGACAGTATTAGAATTCTGTAATGCAGAAAACTAATCTTTTGAATACGTCAAACATTCAATCTTACTAACAATAAAAAGTAGCCCACTCAGGCTACTTTTTAAAATTCTTTGTAAACATAAGTATTCTCTGGTTTATCAACCTTGATAAAGGATTGAACTTCAAGGGTTGGGAGGACTTGGTTGAGTTCCTTGTGATAATGATTGCTAATCTTACCTTTGACTCTTACCCAGGTGTTATTGTCATACTGATTGGTATTTCCTGTGGTCAAAAGGCCAAAAACTCCCGAATCAGCGATACAGTGCATGATACCAAAGCGAAAGACAAATTGACTATTGGCATGATTTGGATCGTTGTAAACAAAGCCTGTGAACTCGATTTCCTTACCTTCAAACTCATTTGGATAATCATAGATGGCTTCCATGACCTCCAAGTAATTCTCATCCTTGATGACAATGCTTGATTGGGACAAGTATTTATCAGCACTCTTACGAACAGTGTCTATATAAGCTGTGTGTGAATAAAACCTACTCGTATCTGGTTTAAGATACTGACTGCTAGTTCCTTCACTTGCTTGGATTGCCTTGTCAGTTCCTTCCGATAAAGGGAAATAATATCCTTTGGCCGATACTGTTTGCGAATCTAGAGTGACAGTTGGAAATGTAAATCCAACTAACAAGGGTAAACTTAAGAGGCCGAAACTAGCAAGCTTGGCTGAAAAACTATGTAAGTGACTATGTTCTTTCAAACGCTTGAAGCAAATATAGGCTTGAACAATGGCTAGTAACAAAGATAAAAACATAGTGATATAAGCCAAATATGAGTAGTGGAGGTTTATATACTGATTGAGCTTACCTGATAGGTGCAGATAAAGGCTTAAGATAAAATAGCTAAATAGAATAAGAAATCGAATCATAGCATCACCCCGACTAGATAAGAATAGACAAGTACAACAAGAGTGACAATTGTCATGAACTGCCAAATAAAGCGAGTTTTGAGATAATTCTTCATCATGAGTAGATTCTTGACATCAAGCATGGGACCTATAACCAGAAAGGCTAAAACAGGAGCGAGACCAAAACTTGATAGAAGAGAAGAGCCGATGAAGGCATCCGCTTCACTACAGAGGGATAGTAGGAAAGATAAGACCATCAGAAGAACAATCGCAAGCAGTGGCGTCGCACTGATAGATGTCAGGATTCGAGTTGGTACATAAACCTGAACGATGCTTGCAAAAAGACAACCAAAGACCAAGTAACGACCCATATCAAAGAATTCATCAATAGCCTGGATAAAGACTTGAAGCAATTTTTGACTTTTGCTCAAGTGAGAAAAATCATGCTCATGGCAAGTCAGTCTATTTTCTTTTTGAATAGGTTCCTCCCAGACAAAACCAAGAAGGATACCCAATATAGTAGCCACTAGAAATGCGCCTAAAGCTCTTAGGAGGACCATTTGAAGCGAATTGCCAAAGGCTGAATAAGTAGCAAATAGTACGATGGGATTGATGATAGGAGCTGTGACCAAAAACGGAATAGCTGTATAGCTTGGAACCTTTTTCTCTAAGAAACGATTGATGATCGGAACGATTCCACACTCGCAAGAAGGGAAGAGAAAACCGATGAAGCTACCAAAAAAGATTCTCCCCAAGTGATTTTTAGGGAGAAATTTATAGACTTTCTCAGGAGTCACATAGACTTCAATGGCACCAGAGATAATGCTACCAATTAAGACAAAGGGTAAAGCTTCAATGATAATTGAAAGAAAAATGGCGCCAGCTTGTAGCACACTAGAAGGTAAACTTTGAAAGAGTGTCATCTATTTTTTCTTTTCAGCCTTATCTTTCTTTTCTTTGTCGTCCGGGAAAGTTACTTGCTTCAAATCAGGAAGTTTAGCGAACTCTTCAAACATTTTATCTAAGTCATCCGTTTTTGTAAATTTAACAGCCATGGGGCATACCTCAATTCTTATTGTTTCCTCTATTATACTATTATTTCAGCCAAAAAGTTTAATTTTAAATTGTTAAAACGAGTGAATTTTCAATTTCAACAAATACCAAGTCAACTGTGACATGAATGAAAACAAGCCTTCTTCCTTATGGTATAATAGGTTCATGGATAAAAAATATGAAAAAATTTCCCAAGATTTGGGTGTAACATTAAAGCAAATCGATACCGTTCTAAGTTTGACAGCTGAAGGGGCAACTATTCCCTTCATCGCTCGTTATCGTAAAGATATGACCGGAAGTCTAGATGAGGTGGCGATTAAGGCCATTATTGACCTTGATAAAAGTCTAACCAACCTCAATGACCGTAAGGAAGCAGTCTTAGCCAAGATTCAAGAGCAAGGCAAGCTAACAAAGGAATTGGAAGAAGCTATTCTAGCTGCTGAAAAACTCGCAGATGTAGAAGAACTCTATCTTCCTTATAAAGAAAAACGTCGCACCAAGGCAACGATTGCTCGTGAGGCTGGACTTTTTCCACTTGCTCGCTTAATCTTACAAAATGTTTCTGACCTAGAAAAAGAAGCAGAAGCATTTGTCTGTGAAGGGTTCGAGACACCTCAAGATGCCTTGGCTGGTGCAGTAGATATCTTGATTGAAGCTCTGTCTGAGGATGTTACTTTACGTGCAATGACCTATCAAGAAGTTCTTAGACATTCTAAGATTATATCTCAAGTCAAAGATGAGTCTCTTGATGAAAAACAAGTCTTTCAGATTTATTACGATTTTTCAGAGACAGTTGCAAATATGCAAGGCTACCGTACACTTGCCCTTAATCGTGGTGAGAAGCTAGGCATTTTGAAAATTGGCTTTGAGCATGGGACTGATCGAATTCTATCTTTTTTTGCTGCTCGGTTCAAAGTTAAGAATGCTCATATTGACGAAGTTGTTCAGCAGTCTGTTAAGAAAAAAGTATTACCAGCTATTGAGCGTCGTATTCGTACCGAACTAACAGAGAAGGCAGAAGAAGGAGCCATTCAACTCTTCTCAGAAAACCTCCGAAATCTTCTCCTTGTTGCACCTCTTAAAGGGCGAGTGGTTCTTGGATTTGACCCGGCCTTTCGTACAGGTGCCAAGCTTGCGGTCGTAGATGCAACTGGGAAGATGCTGACAACACAAGTCATTTATCCAGTCAAACCAGCTTCAGCTCGTCAGATTGAAGAAGCAAAGAGAGATTTGGCAGATTTGATTGGCCAATATGGTGTTGAAATCATTGCTATCGGAAATGGTACTGCCAGTCGTGAGAGTGAAGCTTTTGTAGCTGAAGTACTTAAAGATTTTCCTGAGGTTAGCTATGTTATTGTCAATGAAAGTGGTGCTTCGGTCTATTCTGCTAGTGAACTTGCTCGTCAAGAGTTTCCTGACTTAACCGTTGAAAAACGTTCTGCTATTTCTATTGCCCGTCGCTTGCAAGACCCACTTGCTGAATTGGTTAAAATTGATCCCAAATCGATTGGTGTCGGTCAATATCAGCACGATGTTAGTCAGAAAAAACTGTCTGAAAGTCTTGACTTTGTTGTGGATACTGTCGTTAACCAAGTCGGTGTCAATATCAATACGGCTAGTCCAGCCTTACTTTCACACGTAGCCGGCCTTAATAAAACAATTTCTGAAAATATCGTTAAGTATCGTGAAGAAGAAGGAAAAATCACTTCACGTGCCCAAATCAAGAAAGTTCCTCGTTTAGGTGCTAAAGCATTTGAGCAGGCTGCAGGTTTCCTCCGTATCCCTGAAAGTAGCAATATCCTTGACAACACAGGTGTTCACCCAGAAAACTATGCTGCAGTTAAAGAACTCTTCAAACGCTTAGATATTAAAGAGCTAAATGAAGAAGCACAAACCAAACTCAAATCAATTTCAATTAAGGAAATGGCCCAAGAGTTAGACCTCGGTCAAGAAACTCTTAAAGATATTATTGCAGACCTTCTCAAACCAGGTCGAGATTTCCGTGATTCTTTTGATGCCCCAGTCCTTCGTCAGGATGTTTTGGATATCAAGGATTTAAAAGTTGGGCAAAAACTTGAAGGCGTTGTTCGCAATGTCGTTGATTTCGGTGCCTTTGTTGACATTGGTATTCATGAGGATGGTCTGATTCATATCTCTCACATGAGTAAGAAATTTATCAAACATCCAAGTCAAGTAGTATCGGTCGGCGATTTGGTAACCGTTTGGGTTAAGAAAATCGATGCTGACCGTGAAAAAGTAAATCTGTCGCTCCTTGCTCCAGATGAATCTAACTGATTACGTTCGACAAGTTTCTATGGAAGACTTTGGAAAACCTTTCAAACATCAAGCTCAGTGGAATACTCGTCTGCGGTCGACAGGTGGACGATTCTTTCCAAATGATGGGCATTTGGATTTTAATCCAAAAGTCTACAAAGAACTTGGTTTAGAGGTGTTTCGGAAAATCGTCCGTCATGAGCTCTGCCATTATCATCTGTATTTCGAAGGTAAAGGCTATCAGCATAAGGATTTAGCCTTTAAGCAACTTTTAAAAGAGGTCGACGGGCTCCGCTTTGTTCCTCCCTTGTCAAGTTCCAATCAAAAGCCAAGTTTAGTCTATACATGTCAGTCTTGTCAGCAAATCTATCAACGAAAGCGAAAAATTGATACCAAGCGCTATCGTTGTGGTCTCTGTCGTGGAAAGCTCCTCTTGTTAAATCGGCCTAAGGACTGATGTAGCAAATCTAGTTTAGTGCTATACTAAGATTAAGAAATCCGAAAGAGGAATAAATTATGAATACAAAATTTTATAAAATGAGACGAAATCGCATGGTATCAGGAGTACTAGCTGGTCTATCTGATAAGTGGAATCTTGATGTAACCCTTGTTCGTTTCCTTTTTGCAATCTTTACAATCGCAAACTTTGGACTTGGGATTATTATTTACATTATCTTAGCTTCGATCCTACCAACAAAAGAAGATATCGAAGCTGAAATGTATGGAACAGGCCCACGCAAAATCAAAGAAGCCCAGCCAATCAAAGATGATGAAGGTTGGTTTTGGTAAACATCTTAGCATTCATTTGAAGTATTAAACCCTTGTAGTATCAAGGGTTTTTCTTTTGCTTAAAAATTTGTGGTAAACTAATAGTAGTTCATATCAAAAAAATAATCCAATCTTACAAAAATGTAAGATTACAGACCTCTTTTGTAAGGTTATGTTATGGAACCAACTCTTTTTTTAGAGTACACTTATATCAGAAAGATAAAGTAGCAAAACTATGAAAAATATTTTACAAAAGAAACAAACAAGTAAACCAAGTCCAAAAGAGATCGAGCGAGTTCAGCTCGGTTGAGCTATTATGCAGGCTCAGTTTCAATTAATGGGATATTAAAAAGGAGATTATCATGACACTATTAGATGTAAAACACGTTCAAAAGATTTATAAAACACGTTTCCAAGGCAATCAAGTAGAAGCTCTGAAAGATATTCACTTTACCGTAGAAAAAGGCGACTATGTTGCCATTATGGGTGAGTCTGGTTCTGGGAAATCAACCCTACTCAATATTCTCGCCATGCTTGACAAACCAACTCGTGGTCAGGTCTTCCTAAACGGAACAGACACAGCTACCATTAAAAATACTGAAGCATCAAGCTTCCGTCGTGAAAAGTTAGGCTTTGTCTTCCAAGACTTCAATTTGTTAGATACGCTTTCTGTTAAAGACAATATCTTACTCCCTTTGGTATTGTCTAGAAAGCCTATTACAGAAATGATGAAAAAATTGGTCGTGACG
>NZ_JVHE01000092.1:0-1152 GCF_001072925.1 Streptococcus pseudopneumoniae
TGCAGGAACAACTGTTCAAGTGAACGGCAAAGATAAAGCTATTACCATTAAAGAAAATAGCTACACACTTTTGAATAAAGATGGCAATGAAGTGGCAACTATGGCAGCTTATGCGACTGACGGTACAACTGAAATCGGTACTTTCACAATTAATCCAGCCACTGGCCAAGTGACTTTCACACCGACTGATAAATCATACACTGGTACTGTAACACCAGCCAAGGTTCAAGCTGAAAGCTCAAACGGCATCAAGGTGGATACAAGCTACACACCTGAAATTGTTCCAGTAACACCAACTGCAACTCCAGCTGAATCAACAGATATCCAAGGTGCGACTCAAACTGGAAAACCTGAATTCAAGGGTGGAACAGTAACCGTTGATGGTGTTGAGAAAACAGTAGCTATCAATGAAGCTGTTCCAGCAACATTTGATAATGGTTTAACGACTAAGAAAGTAGATGGTGTTGGTACATACACAGTAGTCGCAGACGGAACTGTGACATTTGTTCCTGAGAAATCATTTACAGGTACTGCGTCAGCTGTTACCGTTGTTCGTGAAGACATGAATGGTACTAAAGCTTCAGCGACTTACACTCCAACAGTAACACCAGTAACCCCGACAGCGACACCAGCAGAATCAACAGATATCCAAGGCGCTACACAAACTGGTAAGCCTGTATTTACTGAGGGCGATAGTCGTGTGCCAATGAACGATGACGTTCCAGCAACCCTCGAAGATGGTTCAACAACTAAGACAGTTGATGGTGTCGGTACCTACACAGTAGCAGCAGACGGAACTGTGACATTTGTTCCAGAACCAAGCTTTACAGGCACAGCACCAGCAGTTACAGTCGTTCGTGAAGATAAGAACGGAACCAAAGCCTCTGCGACTTATACACCAACTGTAAATCCGGTCACTCTTACTCCAACAAATAAAGTTTCTGAAGACATTCAAAACGTTCCTCAAACTCAAACACCTACATTTGAGTTAAGCAATGACAAGGCTACGAAGATAACTAGCAAGAAATTAGTAGATCCAGCTACTGGTCAGCCTACTGATGAAACCAGTGTAACGGTAGCGGACGAAGGTAGCTATACAATTGATCCTACTACAGGAGCGGTTACCTTCACACCTGAAAAAGACTTTGTTGG
>NZ_JVHE01000093.1:0-14798 GCF_001072925.1 Streptococcus pseudopneumoniae
TGAAAACATTGATGAACTCAATAAAGTACTTCAAACAACAGCTACTTCATGGACTGAACGTGTTTAAATTTCCCCCCTTTTATGTCCTAAAACCTAGCTAAAAAACTTTTAAAAAAAGTTGTATGTAAAGGTTTACAAAAAATCGTTCTTGTGATATACTAAAGTCACAAGTTAATACAAAGTGAGTGTTACTAAGTAATATTAGGCATGATCACAGATGACTCAGAGCTATATCTTCTGAGTTCATTTGTGGTCATTTTTTATGCTCACAAAACTTAAATAATAGGGCAAGGAGGTTGCCATGTATCGGATATTAAATCCAATGAATAACAATGTTTCTCTCGTGCGGAATAGCAAGGGAGAGGAGTTGATCGTAATTGGTAAGGGTATTTCGTTCGGTAAGAAGAAGGGAGATTTGATTTCTGAGGATCAGATTGAAAAAGTTTTTCGGATGAAAACAGAAGAGTCGCGAGAAAATTTTATGGCTCTTCTCAAGGACGTACCGCTTGATTTTATTACGGTCACTTATGAGATTATTGATAATCTTTCTAAAAAATATCAATATCCTGTCCAAGAGTATCTATACGTCACTCTGACAGACCATATCTATTGTTCTTATCAGGCTATTAGCCAAGGACGCTATAAGGATAGTAACTTGCCTGACATTTCTGCCAAATATCCTATTGCTTTTCAAATTGCACAAGAAGCTTTTGAAATTTATCGTCAAAAACTGACAGAAAATTTTCCTGAAGACGAAATCATTCGTATCGCTTATCATTTCATCAATGCCGAAGGTGAGAATGAAGTCGAAGTTGTTGAGTCGATTGATAAGAGAAAGGAAATTTTAAAGAGGGTCGAAAGCGTTTTGAAGAGTTATAAAATCCAGCGAACACCTGAAAATAATAATTTCTACGACCGCTTTATGATTCATCTAAATTATTTCTTGGATTATCTGGATCGTAGTCGCGATGATAATCAATCCTTGCTCGATATGGAAGAACATATAAAGAATACCTATCCAGAAGCATTCGAGATTGGTAGCAAAATTTATGAGGTCATTGCTCAGGAAACTGGTCTTGACCTCTACAAGAGTGAACGAGTTTATCTTGTTCTACACATCCAACGTTTATTGTCATAACGCTTTACTAAAAAATATATAAGGAGAATTCTATCATGAATAGAGAAGAAGTAACATTGTTAGGTTTTGAAATCGTTGCCTATGCAGGTGATGCACGTTCAAAATTATTAGAAGCTTTGAAGGCTGCTGAAGCTAGCGATTTTGCTAAAGCAGAAGCTCTTGTTGAAGAAGCAGCAGGTTGCATTGCGGAAGCTCACAAAGCGCAAACATCTATGCTTGCTCAAGAAGCTGCAGGGGAAGAAATTCCATACAGCATCACAATGATGCACGGACAAGATCACCTGATGACAACAATCTTGCTAAAAGATTTGGTGCATCATTTAATTGAACTTTATAAAAGAGGAGCTAAATAATGAATAAGTTAATTGCCTATATCGAGAAAGGGAAGCCTTTCTTTGAAAAACTATCTCGAAATATCTATCTTCGTGCTATTCGTGATGGATTTATCGCAGGAATGCCAGTCATTCTCTTCTCAAGTATTTTTATCTTGATTGCTTTTGTACCAAACTCTTGGGGCTTTAAATGGTCTGATGAAGTAGTAGCACTTTTGATGAAACCGTATAGCTACTCTATGGGGATTCTAGCAGTCTTGGTAGCTGGTACCACTGCTAAATCTTTAACAGACTCCGTCAATCGTAGTATGGAGAAAACCAACCAAATCAACTATATGTCAACGCTATTGGCGGCTATTGTTGGTTTGCTGATGTTAGCAGCTGACCCAATCGAGGGTGGCTTTGCAACTGGTTTTCTTGGAACAAAAGGTCTGCTTTCAGCTTTCTTAGCAGCATTTGTAACTGTAGCTATCTATAAGGTTTGTGTCAAGAACAACGTTACTATTCGCATGCCTGACGAAGTTCCACCCAATATTTCGCAAGTCTTTAAAGACGTTATTCCATTTACGCTTTCAGTTGTTTCTCTGTATGCTCTTGACTTGCTCGCTCGTCAATTTGTTGGTGCAAGCGTTGCAGAATCAATTGGTAAATTCTTTGCTCCATTATTCTCAGCAGCAGACGGTTATCTTGGTATTACTATTATCTTTGGTGCTTTTGCCTTCTTCTGGTTTGTCGGTATTCACGGCCCATCTATCGTTGAACCTGCGATTGCAGCGATCACTTATGCCAATGCTGAAGTGAATTTGAATCTTCTTCAACAAGGTATGCACGCTGATAAGATCCTTACATCTGGTACACAAATGTTTATCGTCACTATGGGTGGTACAGGAGCAACTCTTGTAGTTCCATTCATGTTTATGTGGCTATGTAAATCAAAACGAAATCGTGCTATTGGGCGTGCTTCAGTAGTTCCAACCTTCTTCGGTGTAAATGAACCAATCTTGTTTGGTGCACCACTTGTTTTGAACCCAATCTTCTTTATTCCATTTATCTTCGCACCTATTGCAAACGTATGGATCTTCAAATTCTTTATTGAAACGCTTGGCATGAACTCATTTACTGCCAACCTTCCATGGACTACTCCTGGGCCTCTAGGTATTGTTCTTGGTACAAACTTCCAGTTCTTGTCATTTGCTCTTGCAGCATTGTTAATCGTAGTGGATATTGCAATCTACTATCCATTCCTTAAAGTTTATGACGAACAAATTCTTGAAGAAGAACGTTCTGGTAAAGCCAACGATGAATTAAAAGAAAAAGTAGCCGCAAACTTCAATACTGCTAAAGCTGATGCTATCCTTGAAAAAGCTGGAGTAGAATCAGCACAAAATACAATTACAGAAGAAACCAACGTACTTGTTCTCTGTGCAGGTGGTGGAACAAGTGGACTTCTTGCAAATGCTTTGAATAAAGCTGCTGCAGAATACAATGTTCCTGTGAAGGCCGCTGCTGGTGGTTACGGTGCTCACCGTGAAATGTTGCCAGAATTTGACCTTGTTATCCTTGCTCCTCAAGTAGCATCAAACTATGAGGACATGAAGGCTGAAACAGATAAACTTGGAATCAAATTGGCTAAGACTGAAGGAGCTCAATACATCAAGTTGACTCGTGATGGTAAAGGTGCTCTTGCATTTGTTCAAGCTCAATTCGATTGATGATAGGGACTGTAAAACAGTCTCCTATCATCACGGAAATCGCTAAGGCGAATTTCCTAATCGCCTTGTTAATTCGTCGGTAAAAAGATATCGTTTTTACCTCCTCATGTCACAATTCGACTAACCTTAGGGACTGTAAAACAGACTCCTATCATCATGGAAATCGCTATGGCGAATTTCCTAATCGCCTTGTTAATTCGTCGGTAAAAAAATATCGTTTTTACCTCCTTGAGTCACAATTCGACTGACCTTTGGGGACTGAAAAAGAGTCTCCGATTATATATTTGTTTTCCCCCTTTATGTCACTATTTGGTGACTTGGTACAAGAAGTGAGATGGAGATGGATGGCTCACTAACTCCTCTCCCCTCACTTTTCATTTAATACAATCAAGAAATAGGTGAAAAAATGACAAAAACACTTCCTAAAGATTTTATTTTTGGTGGGGCAACGGCTGCCTATCAAGCGGAAGGAGCTACCCATACTGACGGAAAAGGACCAGTTGCTTGGGACAAATACTTAGCTGATAACTATTGGTATACAGCTGAACCAGCGAGTGATTTTTACCATAAATATCCAGTAGATTTGCAGTTGGCTGAGGAATATGGGGTAAACGGTATTCGTATTTCAATTGCTTGGTCACGTATTTTTCCAACAGGTTATGGTGAAGTAAATCCAAAAGGGGTAGAATTCTATCATAAGTTATTTGCTGAATGTCATAAACGTCATGTAGAACCGTTCGTTACTCTTCATCATTTTGATACACCTGAAGCTCTTCACTCAAATGGAGACTTCTTAAATCGTGAAAACATCGAACACTTTGTAGATTATGCTGCATTCTGTTTTGAAGAATTCCCAGAAGTCAACTACTGGACAACCTTTAATGAAATTGGTCCAATCGGTGACGGTCAATACTTGGTCGGAAAGTTTCCTCCAGGTATTCAGTATGACCTTGCCAAAGTATTCCAATCTCACCACAATATGATGGTGTCTCATGCTCGTGCTGTGAAATTGTACAAAGACAAAGGCTATAAAGGTGAAATCGGGGTTGTTCACGCCCTTCCAACTAAGTATCCATTGGATCCTAAAAATCCTGCAGACGTTCGTGCTGCTGAGTTGGAAGATATCATCCACAATAAATTCATCTTGGATGCAACTTATCTTGGTCATTATTCAGATGAAACGATGGAAGGTGTCAACCATATCTTAGCAGTCAATGGTGGTAGCCTAGATCTTCGTGAAGAAGACTTTGTAGCGCTTGAAGCAGCTAAAGATTTGAATGACTTCCTCGGAATTAACTACTATATGAGCGATTGGATGGAAGCCTTTGATGGTGAAACTGAGATCATCCACAACGGTAAAGGTGAAAAAGGAAGCTCTAAATACCAGATCAAGGGTGTTGGTCGTCGTGTAGCTCCTGACTATGTACCTCGTACTGACTGGGACTGGATTATCTATCCTCAAGGATTATACGACCAAATCATGCGTGTTAAGAAAGATTATCCAAACTACAAGAAGATCTACATCACTGAAAACGGACTTGGATACAAAGATGAATTTGTGGACAACACTGTTTACGATGATGGCCGTATTGATTATGTGAAACAACACTTGGAGGTATTGTCTGATGCGATTGCAGATGGTGCAAACGTTAAAGGATACTTCATCTGGTCATTGATGGACGTCTTTTCATGGTCTAATGGTTATGAAAAACGTTATGGACTCTTCTATGTTGACTTCGATACACAAGAACGCTATCCAAAGAAATCTGCACATTGGTACAAGAAATTAGCAGAAACCCAAGTGATTGAATAGTACAACTAGTTATTAGGTATAGAATTTAAGCGAGGAAAGTTTATGCTCAAAGATTTTATCAAATCAATCTATGAAAAAGTTTATATTATTAACTTTGAACATTACTCTCATGTACCATCCTTGACCAAGGAGCAACTTGCAAGTCTTGGAAAATGGTATGTCTCGACGGGTAAGGAGTGGATTTGTCATTCAGACTATGAATTTGAAGAATTTCAAAAGCTGTTTTTAAATTTTGTCAACGCAGAAGATAAGGATAACATTTGCTTTGAATCGGATTTTATGCCATTTCAACACTAATATAGTAAAAAGAGGAATCTATCTCATAATAGGGGATATTCCTCTTTTTTATCTAGATTTTACCTGAAAGTCAAAAAAATTCTTGACAGATCAATGAGATAGGGGTAAAATCTTAACTAGTTAAATAACCGGTTAATTATATAGGGAACTAACTCACTCGCTCAAATCTTGTTAGATAAATAGAAAATAGAAGGAGGAGTTTTAAAAGTGATTTCGTTTTTCAGTTATATACTTAACCAGTTAATGAAGTTCTTTAGGAAAAAGTGTAGTTCTTTATTTAACGAATAAATGAAATAGAAAGTGTATTAAGATGAAAATCAATAAAAAATATGTTCTTGGTTCAGTAGCTCTTTTGGCTTTAAGCCTTTCCAGTTATGAACTGGGGCGTTTCCAAGCGGTACAGACTAGCAAAGAGCCTAATCGTGTGGCTTATATAGAAGGGAATCAGGCTAGTACTAAGACTGAAAATCTGACGCCTGATGAAGTTAGTCAGCGAGAGGGGATCAATGCTGAGCAGATTGTCGTTAAGATTACCGATCAAGGTTACGTGACTTCACATGGGGACCATTATCATTACTTTAATGGCAAGGTTCCTTATGATGCTATTATCAGCGAAGAACTGCTAATGAAAGATCCGAATTATCAGTTGAAGGATTCAGACATTGTCAATGAAATCAAGGGTGGCTATGTGATTAAGGTAGACGGGAAATACTATGTTTACCTTAAGGATGCGGCTCATGCGGACAATATTCGTACAAAAGAAGAGATTAAACGTCAGAAGCAGGAACATAGTCATAATCATGGAGGCGGTTCTAACGATCAGGCGGTAGTTGCAGCCAGAGCTCAAGGCCGTTATACAACGGATGATGGTTATATCTTTAATGCCTCTGATATCATAGAAGATACAGGTGATGCCTATATCGTTCCTCATGGCAATCACTTCCACTATATTCCTAAGAGTGATTTGTCTGCCAGTGAATTAGCTGCTGCCCAAGCCTTCTTATCTGGAAAAGGCGGTCAATTAAGTACGGTTGAATATCGTTCAAGCAGAGGAGAAACAAGATCTAGTGTGAGAACTAGTCCATCTGAAACTCCTCAAAATCCTGCAACAGCTCCGGAGAGCGAAAATGAGGATTTAGCTAGTCTCCTTCAAGAATTGTACGCTTTGCCACTTAGCCAACGTCATGTGGAGTCTGATGGATTAGTATTTGACCCAGCACAGATTACAAAACGTACTGCAAATGGTGTGGCAGTTCCTCACGGAGATCATTTCCATTTCATTCCTTATTCGCAAATGTCTGCTTTGGAAGAAAAATTGGCTCGAAATCTGCCAATTGGAGGTCAGCCAATTCAAAGTCATGCTGATAATCCGAAACCAAGCAGTTCTGAGAAACCAAGTTCAACCATTAAACCAAACTTTAATCTCAATACGCCGGCACCGAATCGAGGAACTGGAGGAGCCTATACAACGGATGATGGGTATGTCTTTAGTCCGACAGATGTGATTGAAGATACAGGTGACGCTTTTGTTGTACCGCATGGCAATCATTTCCACTATATACCTAAGAGTGATTTGTCAGCAGGAGAATTAGCTGCAGCCCAAGCTTATTGGAATGGTAAACAGGGTTCTCATTCTTCTACAAGTTCAAGTAAACCAAGTAGTAACAATGTTAAACCAGCTCAACCAAGTCTGACAGAGACTCCTAATCTGACTGTCACCCCAACTTATCATCAAAATCAAGGTGAAGACATTTCAACACTTTTAAGTGAATTGTATGCAAAACCTTTATCAGAACGCCATGTGGAATCGGATGGTCTAGTCTTTGATCCGGCACAAATCATCAAACGTACAGCTAACGGTGTAGCAGTGCCCCATGGAGACCATTATCACTTTATCCCTTATTCACAAATGTCTGATTTAGAGCAGAAGATTGCAAGAATGATTCCGTTAAAAGGGCAAAATGGATTAAACGAAATTGTTACAAATATTAAACCTTTAGCATCAAAAGAAGTAGTTCATAAGTTCTTAGGACAACCAATCAAAGCTTATGGAAAAGGTTTAGATGGTAAACCTTATGATACGAGTGATGGATACATATTTACCAAAGATTCCATCGATTCGGTTGATAAATCAGGTGTTATTGCCAAACACGGAGATCATTTCCATTATATGGGATATGGTGAATTAGAACAATTCGAATTGGATGAAGTTGCCAAATGGATTCAAGAAACTGGTAAAAATCCAGATGACATCGTTTCTTTAGTTCACTCAGATGAGGAGGAAAGACCAAAGTTTGATTATAAAAAAGTAACTAATAAAATTTCTAGAAATAGTAAAGTTGGTTATATAATTAATGAAGGTGGTAAAGATTATTTTTATTCACGTGAAGAACTCGATCTTACTCAAATAGCTTTTTCTGAGCAGGAACTAATGCTTAAAGATAAAGATAATTATCGTTATGATATTGTAGAAACAGAAATTAAACCAAGATTAGCTGTTGATGTATCTAGCTTGCCTATGCATGCAGCCAATACTACGTATGATACTGGAACTTCTTTCATTATTCCGCATATTGATCACATTCACGTCGTACCTTATTCTTGGTTAAATAGTGAGCAAATAGCAACTATAAAATATGTAATGCAACATCCTGATGTGCGTCCTGAAGTTTGGTCAAAACCAGGTCATGATGATGCTGGATCTGTTATTGCTAATGTAACTCCTCTTGAAAAACGTCCTGGAATGGAGAACTGGCAAATTATCCATTCTGCTGAAGAAGTTCAGAAAGCACTTAAAGAAGGCAAGTTTGCAACTCCTGATGGATATATTTTTGATCCTCAGGATGTATTGGCAAAGGGAACCTATATTTGGGCAGATAAATCTTTCAGTATTCCAAGAGCGGGAGGTGGTTCATTGAGAAGTATCACTAAATCCGACTTATCAGAAGTAGAATGGAAAGAAGCACAAGACTTAATAGCAAAAAGAATAAAAGAAAAAGAATCCAAAACTGAAACGTTTACACATCCTAATAAAGAATTAAAACCTGATTCAAACAATACTGAAAATAGTGATAAGAATAATACTGCTGTAGATAAAAATGAGGAGCAACCGAAGAAAAATACAGGGGAGAATGAGACTGGTACAACCAACGAAATTCCTTCAGAAAATAAAGAGAATGCCAAAGAAGAAAATGACGATGATTTACCAGACTATGGGTTAGATAAAGTAACTTTAAATGAACATATAGAAAAGTTAGCAAAAATTGCACAAATCGATCCTAAGTTTCTAATCTTTCAACCAGATGGGGTTCAGTTTTACAATAAAAATGGTGAATTAGTGATGTATGACATTAAGACACTAAAACAAATAAAACCTTAAAAGATTTTTATTAGTTATAATCTATTCGAAAGGATATTGTTCGACTTTTGATTGAATAATGTCCTTTTCTTTGTTAAAAAAATGAAATTTGCCGTCTTAAAAAATGAATCAAGGAGTTCTAAAACAATTAAAAGTCAAATGATAAAATGACTAGTGAGAACTGATAATGAAATCTAGTTCTCACTTTTTTCATGAAAATCTATAAAAAATATTGACATTTTAAATTTTTAGGAGTAAAATGTTTACTAGTTAATTAAACGGTTAAATACTAGTTAAGGAGTTGTTATGAAAAAAAGAACTATCCTATGGCTCATGCTGGCCTTCTTTGCCCTCGTTTTAGGAGCTTGTGGACAAAAGACCAGTCAAGACAAGAGTGTTGAAAATAAGGGAATGAAGATTGTGACCAGTTTTTATCCTGTCTATGCTATGGTCAAAGAGGTTTCAGGTGATCTAAATGATGTTCGGATGATTCAGTCTAGTTCTGGTATCCATTCCTTTGAACCTTCTGCAAATGATATCGCAGCCATATATGATGCCGATGTTTTTGTCTATCATTCTCATACACTAGAGTCATGGGCGGGAAGTTTAGATCCAAGCCTGCAAAAATCAAAGGTAAAGGTCTTAGAAGCATCAGAAGGTATGACCTTGGAGCGCGTGCCTGGCTTAGAAGATATGCAGGCAGGAGATGGGATTGATGAGAAAACCTTGTATGATCCTCATACTTGGTTAGATCCTGAAAAAGTTGCTGAAGAAGCACAGATAATTGCTGATAAGTTATCAGAATTAGACAGTGCTAACAAGGATACCTATCAGAAAAACGCACAAAGTTTTAGTGCTAAAGCTCATGATTTGACAAAGAAATACCAACCCATCTTTGAAAAGGCTAATCAAAAGACATTTGTGACCCAACACACAGCCTTTTCATATTTGGCAAAACGATTTGGACTAAATCAGCTTGGGATTGCAGGAATATCTCCTGATCAAGAACCAACTCCAAGACAATTGACTGAAATCCAGGAATTTGTAAAGACTTATAAGGTCAAAACCATCTTTACAGAGAGCAATGCATCATCTAAGGTAGCGGACACACTTGTCAAATCAACAGGTGTGGGTCTTAAAACCCTCAATCCTTTAGAGGCAGACCCACAAAATGATAATTCTTATTTAGATAATTTAGAAGAGGATATCGCAATACTAGCAGAAGAATTGAAATGAGGAAATTATGAATAAAACAAAGAAATATTTAGCTGGATCAGCAGTAGTTATTGCGCTTAGTGTTTGTGCTTATGTTTTAAATCAGCACCAAGAAGCAGAGAAGAAGGAAGATAATCGTGTATCTTATGTTGATGGGAACAACAATGAGTCTAAAAAGAACGAAAATTTGACTCCTGATCAAGTTAGCAAAAAGGAAGGCATTGAGGCCGAACAAATTGTTGTGAAAATTACTGATCAGGGATATGTGACTTCTCACGGAGATCATTTCCATTACTATAATGGTAAAGTTCCTTTCGATGCGATTTTTAGTGAAGAACTAGTCATGAAAGATCCAACTTATCAATTGCGTGATGAACACATCGTTAACGAAATTAAAGGTGGTTACATAATCAAAGTTGATGGAAAATATTATGTCTACCTAAAAAATGCTAGTCAAGCTGAAAATATTCGTACCAAAGAACAAATTGAAAAACAAAAACAAGAGCATACATCAGATAGTGGCAGTGCAAGTAAGGAAGTTCTTGTTGCCAGAGCACAAGGTAGATATACAACAGATGATGGTTATGTCTTTAATGCTGCAGATATTATTGAAGATACAGGTGATGCTTATATCGTTCCACATGGTGGGCATTATCACTACGTTCCAAAGAGTGCCCTGTCTTCAAGTGAATTAGCAGCAGCTCAAGCCTATCTAGCTGGAAAAGGAAGTCAACCAAGTCTAACGGATTATAAACTAAATCCAAGTGTTACACCAAGTTCTCAAGCCGATAGCCCAGCAATAAACATCCCAGTTGATCAAGAGGATAGTCTCCAAAGTCTTCTCGCTCAGTTATATGCTTTACCAGTTAGTCAACGCTATCAAGAATCTGATGGTTTGGTATTTGACCCAGCTAAAATTACTAGTCGTACACCATCAGGAGTTGCGATTCCACACGGTAATCACTACCATTTCATTCCTTATAGTAGTATGTCTGCTTTGGAGCAAAGAATTGCTCGTTTGATACCACTTGGAGGTGTTCTAACACCAACAAAACCGATAGAAAATCAAAATAAACCAACAGTTCAGCGTGACCATGAAAATGTAACTCATAACACCCATCATGAAGATGAACATGATCATGGCTTTGCAGCTGAGCGTGTGATTAGAGAAGACGAGCAAGGCTTTGTGGTTTCACATGGAGACCATGCCCACTATTTCTTTAAAAAAGATTTATCGAAAGAACAGATCAAGGCAGCACAAGAGCATTTGCATGGGCATGTCCAAACAGAAGTTCCAAAAGATAATCATAATACTCATAAAGAGAATGAAGCGAAACAGGAGCATCATGAAGATGAACATGATCATGGCTTTGCAGCTGAGCGTGTGATTAGAGAAGATGAGCAAGGTTTTGTAGTTTCACATGGAGACCATGCCCACTATTTCTTTAAAAAAGATTTATCAGCAGAACAGATTAAGGCAGCACAAGAGTATCTGCATGGGCATGTCCAAACAGAAGTTCCAAAAGATAATCATAACACTCCTAAAGAGAATGAAGTGAAACACGAGCATCATGAAGATGAACATGATCATGGCTTTGCAGCTGAGCGAGTGATTAGTGAGGATGAGCAAGGTTTTGTGGTTTCACATGGAGATCATGCCCACTATTTCTTTAAAAAAGATTTGTCAGCAGAGCAGATAAAGGCAGCTCAAGAGCATTTGCATGGTCAACATCAGGCAGAACCTGTTAAACCTCTTGCCAAGACTGTAGAAAGTTTCTCTCGAGATGCCAGCGATGAAGAAAAGATAGCTTATATCTCTAAAACCTATGGTGTTCCGCTTGAAGCTATCCGAATTTCAAATGGATTCTTTGTATTTGGAAATCCAGACCAGGCTTACGACCCAACTCACATTCACCCTTACGCAGTTCGAAAAGAACACGTTCGTATTCCGCTTCAAACAGGAGATGCAGAGCTTGATTTCCTAAACGAACTCTATACAACTGCACTTCGTGATGGTGTCTCTCCATATAGTTTGCAGGTGGAAAATGGTAGCTTTGTCATTCCTCACGGTGATCATAATCACTACATCAAAGTACAAACTAAAGGCTATGAAGTGGCTTTGAAACATAAGATTCCTGCCTTGCAATCTAACTACCAACCAGGAGCCTTTGATGAAGCTACTGTTCAAAATAAGGTTGATCAACTTCTAGCAGAAAGTCGTGAAGTCTATAAAGATAAACCAATTTTACAAAGACAAATTGAGCTTGCCTTGGGTCAATTCTCTGAAAATATGAAGAAACTCTCAACCAACTCTACAGCTGGTTATCTGGCTGCTTTAGATCTCTTTGACAAGCAGTATATCCATGTTGATGCTAGCGTAAAACCAACAGAAATCAGTCCTTTAGATAAGAAATATCAAGGTTTAGTAGATAAGATTAATACCTTAGATACGGATGCTTATGGACTTCCGAAGAAGGATCTCTTGGCTCAACTCCAAGAAAATAAATTAGCCCAAGATGAAGCTGGTTTAGATGCTGTTGAAGCTAAACTAGAAGCTCTTCAAGACTTTAATGATCGTACTGGAGTTACAACAGTCGAGTACATTAAGTATTTCTATCAACATCTGTCAGATGGTCGTTTAAATGATACTCTTAGAAATAAGGTTGCCAACTTAACTTGGACCCTTTATCAGTCACAATCCTTCCTCAAGGCGACTGACTTGAACAAACTCTTCCCTGAAATCTATCAAACAAAATTAGAGGTAGAAGAAGCAGTGAAGAATGAATCTGTTGCTCATAAACCTTCTGAAACGATCCTAGATACTGAAAAAGTGGATGGTCACAGTGCTAAAACGGCAGTTTATGAATTTTTGAAAGGTTTGTATGATGATATTAAGCCAGAGGAACAAAGTAATCATGTTCGAAAAGGTCAAGTAGAAGAACTCTTAACAAAAGCTGATGAATTAGTGGCTCAAGTCAAAGAAGAAGGCGTAAAAGCTTCCCTTGCTGACGAAGTGAAAAATCTGAAAGCTGCTCTAGATAAAGAGGACGCAGACCTTGATGAATTAAACACGCAAGTCCAAGACCTTCTGAAGCGTATTTCACAAATCATTCAGACTGAACGTGAGAATGCTAATCAAGACCCAGAGGTTTTAGTTCTTTATCAAAAACTTTATAATGGTGTCATTGCCCTTCATACTTATTTGGAAGTGAATAATGGTTCTGATGCGGACTTTGAAAAAGTGGATGCCTTGTTTGATAAATTGTCAGCTGCAAGCAAAGACAAGCAAGCTCTTCTAGCACTTGCTCAAGAAATTGTCTCATTAAACCAGGAATTTCAATCCAAAGTCAAGCCAGCTGAAGCTAACACCGAAACAGCAAATAAAGAAACAAACGATAAACAAGCTGAGTCAACCTTAACTCCTGCAACTACATCTCCAGAAACAAGAGAAAAAGTAGCAGAATAACAAAATGTTCAGTCAGCTACCGTGTCAAAAGTAGGATGCTGATAAAAAAAAGGGCTCTTTTCTACCATTTGTCAAGTATATCAAGGGCCTTAAGTAAAAAAGAGATAAGACAGTAGCTATTCTGAGGTTACTGTCTTATTTTTACCACTTATTGATCCATAAAAGGGCATGCTAAAAAACACCTCATCTGGTATTTTTTGAAACAAGGTGTTATAATAATACGGCATAGATGACCTTATCGATTTTGGGTCAAAGAGTAATCGTAAAGTTTGTTATGCGTAATGAGGTAATACATTGTTCGAATGAGACGATGTATAGAGGCAATCGCATGTGGCTTGGTTGAAGCTATTGTCGATTGTCTTTTTCGTTTCTCATAAAAGTCGGCGATATGGCAGGGATTGGTATGACTAGCTGAAGCGATGTTATGAATGCACTTGAACAAGATTTTTCTGGCATAGGGATTACCTCGCTTAGTAATGTGTTCCTTGGCGAGAAAGTTCCCAGATTCATAGTGTCTCAGGTCAATGCCAATAAAAGCGTTGATTTGATTGGTAGACTGAAAGCGCCGAATATCTCCCAATTCGCCAATGATAGATGTCGCTGTGGTTTCTGCGATGCCAGGAATTGATCGTAAGATGTCATACTCTGGTAAAGGCTGCGCTAGAGCTACCATGTCGTCTAAGACAACCTGTCTGTGCTCAGAAAGACGAAGCAATTCTTGAGCATAGTAACGAACCTCTTCAAGCATTGGGGAGATTTTCTTGACCGCACAAAAAGATTGTTTAGCGAGTTTTATAAGTTTATCAGTCAGATAAGCAATACGCTTTTCAGAGATTCGTTTGGAGGTAGATTGACGGATAATCTTACACAATTCATTTTGAGATAGGTTTAATACAAACTCTTTGCATGGAAAAGCCATCACTAAATTCCAATATTGCTCTCCAGTTGGTGTGGATAAGAGATTTTCCAATTCAGGAAAGGTGACTTGTAAGACCTTGTGTAGACGGTTTTTAGCTCTAACAATGTCTTCTGTAAGATTTTGATAGAAACGGCTTAAATCACGCAGATGTTGATAAACTTCTTCCTGCGCATAAGTTGGTTTACGATTGAGTATAAACTGAGAATGAGCCAACTTTTCAGCGTCAATTTTGTCTGTTTTACGAACTCGCAGACTGTCCAGTTGCTTCTTAGCTTCCAGAGGATTCAGCTGTGTATAAGCGTAGCCGTATTCCTCAAGAAAGGCTCGAAGACGCCGAGAATAGACACCAGTAGCTTCAAATATAATCTCAGGGTTATGAACAGTTTTCAAGTCATTCAAAAGACGATTGAAGCCAATGGCGTCATTGAGCATAGTGTATCCATGAATCTTTTCACCGTTGACTAAAATTGCCACCTCAGAACTTGCCTTACTCACATCAATCCCAAATACTGTACGCATGATATTACCTCTTTTGTCTTGAATAATTC
>NZ_JVHE01000094.1:0-18442 GCF_001072925.1 Streptococcus pseudopneumoniae
CCATATGATTCTTTCTAATGATGGTTTGGTCGCTTTTCATTATAGATCTTATGGGACTTTTTTCTACACAAAAATAGGCTCCATAATATCCATAGGGGATTTACCCACTACAAATATTATAGAGCCTTTTTATGAAATGTCGGATAGGTTACCTTCAAAAAGGTTAAAAGTTTTAAAATGATGCTAAATAGCGTATAATGGTAGGAGAAAGAAGAGAAAGGGATTTCAATATGAATAAACGTTTTTTGTTGCCTGTGCTATCGACAGCCCTATTAGCTCCAGCCTTTTTAGCTGGACAGGTCTATGCTGAAGAAAATACTAGTTCTTCAGAAGCTACAGAAGTTGTGAGCACTACAGAAGCACCAGTAGTGACAGTGACTCCTGAGGTTGCTACAAGTCCGGCAACACCAGCTGAAGAAGCTGCACCTCAAAAAGAAGAAGCAGATACTGTTATCTTGCATACCAATGACGTGCATGGTCGTATCGTAGAAGAAAAAGGAGTAATCGGAGATGCCAAACTCGCAACGGTTATTGAGAAGGAGCGAGAAAAGAGCAATCAAACGACTCTAGTAGTAGATGCAGGCGATGCCTTCCAAGGTCTGCCAATTTCAAACTCTACAAAGGGTGAAGCACGTGCCAAAATCCTAAACGAGATGGGTTACGATGCTATGGCTGTAGGAAATCATGAGTTCGACTTTGGACTTGATGAAGTTAAAAAATACAAAGAAATTTTGAACTTCCCATTGCTCAGCTCAAACACTTATGTGAATGGGGCTCGTTTATTTGAAGCAGCAACAATTGTTGATAAGAACAAGGATGTTGAAGGTGATGAATTTGTCGTCATCGGTGTGACAACGCCTGAAACAGCTACTAAGACCCACCCTAAAAATGTTACAGGTGTAACCTTTACAGAGCCTATTGCAGAGGTTAATAAGGTTATCGAAGAAATTCAAGCTAAAGCCTTGGCAGAAGGCAAAGACTATAAACACTATGTTGTTCTCGCTCACTTGGGAGTTGATACAACAACACCAGTAGAATGGCGCGGTTCAACACTTGCAGAAGCACTTTCAAAAAATCCTCTTTTGAAAGGTAAGCGTGTCACTGTTATTGATGGTCACTCTCATACAGTAGAATCGACTACTTATGGTGACAATGTAACATACAACCAGACAGGAAGCTATCTCCATAACGTTGGTAAAATCACTTACAAATCTCGCCAATTATTGGGAAATCCTTCACTCATTGCAGCTGCAGATGCTAAGAAATTGGAAGCTAATCCAAAAATTGAAAAACTTGTCAAGGATATCAAACAAAAGTATGACGCTGAAAATGCTATAGAAGTTGTTTCAAATAGTCCAGTTGAATTGAACGGTGACCGTGAAAATGTCCGTGTCCGTGAAACTAACCTTGGAAATGTTGTCGCAGATTCTCTCTATCAATACGGTCAAACAGGCTTTAGTCATCCGACGGATATCGCTGTGACCAATGGTGGTGGCTTGCGTGAAACGATTGCCAAAGATAAGCCAATTACAAAAGGAAATGTCATTGCGGTTCTACCATTTGGGAACACAATTTCACAAATTCAAGTAACTGGTCAGCAAGTTTTTGACATGTTTGAAAAATCACTCGGGTCTATCTTGCAGGTTGATAAGGCAGGGAAAACTGTCTTGGATGAAAATGGTCAACCATTGCTAGAACCAAGTGGCGGATTCTTACAGATTTCAGGAGCCAAGGTCTACTACGATACAAATCTAGCTGCAGGCAAACGTGTCTTGGCTATTCAAGTTAAGAATCGTGCGACTGGTCTTTATGAAAAACTAGATTTGGAAAAAGTTTACTACCTAGCAACCAATGACTTCCTTGCAGCAGGTGGTGATGGTTATACCATGCTTGGTGGTGCCAGAGAAGAAGGCCCTTCAATGGATGCTGCCTTTGAAGATTACCTTAAAACAGCTGATTTGACTCAGTATGAAAAGGTAAATCCAAACTCACGCACGATTTCTGTGGATTCAAAAACATTTAAACTGCCAGAAGATCAAGGTAAAGAGCAAGATCCAGCTAAACCAGGAAAAGATTCAGCAACAGATCCAGCTAAACCAGGAAAAGATCCAGCAACAGATCCAGCTAAACCTGAAAAAGATCCAGCAATAACTCCTACTCAACCAGGAAAAACTCAGGGAACAACTCCGGTTAATTCAGGAAATGATGCAACTAAGCCAGGAAAAGTTCAAAATACAACTCCAGCTAAATCGGAGCAAGATTCAGCAACAAAAACAACTCCATCAGGAAAAACTCAGGGAACAACTCCTGCTCAAACATCTACTGTAAAAGTTGATTATAAGGTTGCAGATCAGTTTGCTAACAAGACAGTAGTTTCAGAAAAATTACTTCCAAATACAGGTAGTGAGCAATCTATTTTCATGATGCTATTGGGTATGATTCTTGGAGTGACTGCCCTCTGGACTAGTCGTAAACAAGAAAAATAATTCTTCAAGATGAAAACATCTCAGGTGTTTTCATCTTTTTTCTTGACTCTTTGCTTGGATGTGATATACTTAACTAGTAAAGGAATGGTGTGATACTCAATAAAAATCAAAGAGCAAACTAGGAAGCGAGACGCAGGCTGTACTTGAGTACGCCAAGACGAAGCTGACGTGGTTTGAATTTGATTTTTGAAGAGTATGAAAACCTTGTATTTATAGAAATTCCGTTCTGAGAAAGGAGCAAATCATGAGACAGTTGGCAAAAGATATCGATCATTTTTTAAATGAGATTATTCTCAAGGCGGAAAATCAGCATGAAATTCTCATTGGTCATTGTACCAGTGATGTGGCCTTGACCAATACCCAGGAGCATATTCTCATGCTTTTATCAGAGGAGTCGCTCACCAACTCTGAGTTGGCGCGTCGTCTCAATGTCAGTCAAGCTGCCGTTACCAAAGCTATCAAATCCCTGGTTAAGGAGGGAATGTTAGAAACGTCTAAGGACCCTAAGGATGCTCGTGTTGTCTTCTATCAATTGACAGACTTGGCTCGACCTATTGCTGAGGAACACCACCATCATCATGAACATACCCTCTCGACTTATGAGCAGGTTGCCACTCAGTTCACACCAAACGAACAAAAAATTATCCAGCGGTTTTTAACTGCTTTAGTAGGAGAAATCAAGTAATGAGATACATCACAGTAGAGGATTTGTCCTTCTATTATGACAAGGAACCTGTGCTTGAGCATATCAATTACAATGTTGATAGTGGGGAATTTGTCACCCTTACTGGGGAAAATGGAGCAGCCAAGACAACGCTAATCAAGGCTAGTCTTGGAATTCTTCAACCACGAATTGGGAAAGTAACCATCTCAAAGACAAATATTCATGGGAAAAAGCTAAGAATTGCCTATCTTCCTCAGCAGATCGCCAGTTTTAATGCAGGCTTTCCAAGTACCGTTTATGAGTTTGTCAAATCAGGTCGCTACCCAAGAAAGGGCTGGTTCCGTCGTTTGAATGCCCATGATGAAGAACACATCAAGGCTAGTTTAAACTCAGTTGGTATGTGGGAACATCGGGATAAACGCATTGGTTCTCTCTCTGGTGGGCAAAAGCAAAGAGCGGTCATTGCACGTATGTTTGCTTCAGATCCAGATATCTTTATCTTGGATGAGCCGACAACAGGGATGGATGCAGGTACCAAGAATGAATTTTATGAGCTCATGCACCATAGTGCCCACCATCATGGTAAGGCTGTTCTGATGATTACTCACGATCCTGAAGAAGTCAAGGACTATGCAGATCGTAACATCCACCTTGTTCGTGATCAAGATTCGCCATGGCGTTGTTTCAATGTCCATGAAAATGATCAGGAGGTGGACCATGTTTAATCTATTTTCTTATGATTTTATGCAGCGGGCCTTTTTAGCGGTTATTGCCATGAGTCTCTTTTCGCCAGTCCTTGGGACCTTCCTAATCTTGCGTCGTCAGAGCCTTATGAGTGATACTCTAAGTCACGTCTCGCTTTCAGGGGTGGCCTTTGGTTTGGTTTTGGGGATTTCTCCAACCATCTCGACTATTGCTATTGTCTTGATTGCGGCGGTCTTTCTTGAATATCTACGTACGGTTTACAAGAGCTTTATGGAGATTGGGACAGCTATTCTCATGTCAACAGGTCTTGCGGTTTCACTCATTGTTATGAGTAAGGGTAAGAGCTCTAGCTCGATGAGTTTGGACCAATACCTCTTTGGTTCTATTGTGACTATTAGTCAAGAGCAGGTAATTGGACTCTTTGTCATTGCAGCGGTTGTATTGGTCTTAACCTTCCTCTTTTTAAGACCTATGTACATCTTAACTTTTGACGAGGATACAGCTTTTGTAGATGGCCTTCCAGTGCGTACCATGTCTATCCTCTTTAACATGGTAACGGGTGTGGCTATTGCGCTCATGATTCCAGCTGCAGGAGCACTCTTGGTGTCGACCATCATGGTCCTACCAGCTAGTATCGCGTTGCGTTTAGGGAAAAACTTCAGTTCTGTGATGATTCTTGCCAGTGTTATTGGATTTCTAGGTATGGTGGCGGGGCTTTATATCTCCTACTATGCAGAGACACCACCGAGTGCAAGTATTACCATTATCTTTGTAGTTGTCTTTTTGTTAGTCAGCTTACTCAAACGTTTTATCAAATAGGAGAAAAAAATGAAAAAACTAGGCCTACTTTTGGCAAGTCTTGTGACACTATTCTTAGTCGCTTGTTCTAATCAAAAACAGGCAGACGGGAAATTAAACATCGTTACAACTTTCTATCCTGTCTATGAATTTACCAAGCAAGTAGCAGGGGACACAGCCAATGTCGAACTCTTAATCGGGGCTGGAACAGAGCCACATGATTATGAACCATCGCCTAAGGCAGTTGCTAAAATCCAAGACGCCGACGCCTTTGTGTATGAAAATGAGAACATGGAAACATGGGTTCCCAAGCTTTTAGATTCACTAGATGCCAAAAAAGTAAAAACAATCAAGGCTACTGGAGATATGTTGCTTCTTCCAGGTAGTGAAGAAGAGGAAGACCATGACCACGGCGAAGAGGGTCATCATCACGAGTATGACCCTCATGTATGGTTGTCTCCTGCGCGTGCCATTAAGCTTGTAGAGCACATTCGTGACAGTTTATCAGCTGACTATCCAGATAAGAAGGCGACTTTTGAACAAAATGCAGCAGCCTATATCGAAAAACTACAAGCCTTGGACAAGGCCTATAGTGAAGGACTTTCTAGTGCTAAACAAAAGAGTTTTGTGACTCAACACGCGGCCTTCCGTTATCTAGCCTTGGACTACGGACTCAATCAAGTCTCTATCTCAGGTCTTTCACCAGATGCGGAACCGTCAGCAAGTCGCTTGGCAGAATTGACCGAATATATCAAGAAAAACAAGATTTCTTATATCTACTTTGAAGAAAATGCCTCACAAGCTCTAGCTAATACCCTTTCAAAAGAAACAGGAGTTAAGTTAGACGTTCTGAATCCTCTGGAAAGCTTGACTGAAGAGGACATGAAGGCCGGTGAGAACTATATCTCTGTCATGGAGAAAAATCTCAAGGCCCTCAAGCAAACAACTGACCAAGCAGGGGCAGAAATTGAGCTAGAAAAAGCAGAGGAAACTAAAACCGTTCAAAATGGTTACTTTGAGGATGCTGATGTCAAGGATCGTACCCTAAGTGATTATGCTGGCAACTGGCAGTCGGTCTATCCTTTCCTTGAGGACGGTACTCTTGATCAAGTATTTGACTACAAGGCTAAATTGACTGGCAAAATGACCAAGGATGAATACAAAGCCTACTATCAAAAAGGCTATCAAACTGATGTATCTAAGATTAATATCACGGATAACACTATGGAATTCATCCAAGGTGACCAAAGTAAGAAATATACATACAAGTATGTCGGCAAGAAAATTTTGACTTATAAGAAAGGGAATCGAGGAGTTCGTTATCTTTTTGAAGCGACAGACGCGGATGCTGGACAATTCAAGTATGTTCAATTTAGCGACCACAATATCGCACCAGTTAAGACTGGGCATTTCCATATCTTCTTTGGAGGTACTAGCCAGGAAGCTCTCTTTGAAGAAATGGATAACTGGCCAACCTACTATCCAGATGGCTTATCTGGTCAAGAAATCGCCCAAGAAATGTTGGCTCATTAAGATACGATTCACATGATAAAAGCGAACAGGAAAGTTTTCTGGTTATCAGAATCCTCTCTTGTCCGCTTTTTTGAGTTTTGTCAGTTAAAGAGCTTTTGCACTTCTTTTTGTACTTATGGCCTTATTGAATACCAAGTTTTCATTACTTGTCAAAGCCTTGTAAAGCCTTTTCGCGTTCTTCTACTTGTCCCTTGGCATCTAGTTTATTACCACCGTAAACTGCTGTTTCCCATGATCCATACATTGGATTTGGGAAGATGATGAATTTTTCACCAAATTCTTTTTGCAATTCTTCAAGTTGTTTGTCACGATCAGCTTCAGAAGTCTTAGAAAAATCTGCAAAGTCTACAAGGTTATCACCAAATAGTAACACAAGATTTGTCTTTTCTTGAACCACTTGTCGACGACCTTCTTTGGATTTTACACCACTTTCTAGGAACATGAGGTGATCACGTCCTTGTACAGGAATACCTTCGCTTTCTAGATTTTTAATGGTAGCATCTACTTGGTCGACTGAACGGTCAGAAATATAGTAGATTTGGACACCGTTTTGATCGGCAAACTGAAGAAAATCTTTAGCACCTGGGACGGCTTTTGCTGCAGCTTTTTGGACCCAAACATCCCAATTTTCAGGTGTGAATGCTGTTCCATCTTTGACATTTTGAACTTGATAAGGACTGTTGTCTAGGACCGTTTCGTCCAAGTCCAAAACAATCGAATAAGGCTTGTCTGATTCTGTTTTCAGTAATTCCTTTAGACGATCTGTAGCAACATTATAACCTTGTAGATACAAGGCTTTTGTTTCGGCCGCTTTTTGATACCAGAGAGTTGACATGGTATTTTCTCTAGACCGTAGTTGGTCGTAAGTCATTGTAATCTGATTGTCAGATGAGTTATTAGCGGATGTTTGTGTTTCTGTGGATTTTGTGGCGCAGCTGGTCAATAAGATGACAGATGCAAGTGCAGAAACGATTGTAACAGTGGTTTTAGCTGTTTTCATAAAATGTCTCCTGTCTATTAATTTCAATAACAGTATAGCATGAGGGAATAGTTAAGGCAAGCGTTTTCCTAAATATGGACTTGATTTTTCAAAGAAAGATGTAGATAATTAACGGATTAGAGGAAGAGAAAAATATTTTAAAACCTTGAAAAATCTAGCTAAATAGGGTATAATATAAATAATCATTTGTCGTAGGTTTTGTCTGAAATATTGTCCGGACAAGGCTCACAGCAGTTAAATCTCCTGAAAAAGTCGGATTTAGCTGCTCTTTTTGTGCTTTTTTTCAGGTTTTTCGCTCTTTGTAACAAAGATTTAAAGATTCTGAAAATTAGTCGAGGGGGATAAGTTGATAGGGTTTTTAGAACCATCTAACGATAATTACTAGCTTAGGTCACTAAGCTTGGAACTTTATTTAAAAAGGAGAATCATCTTGGCAGGACATGACGTTCAATACGGGAAACATCGTACCCGTCGTAGTTTTTCAAGAATCAAAGAAGTTCTTGACTTACCAAATTTGATTGAAATTCAAACTGATTCATTCAAAGATTTCCTAGACCATGGTCTGAAGGAAGTGTTTGAAGATGTATTGCCAATTTCAAACTTCACAGACACAATGGAGTTGGAATTTGTTGGCTACGAAATCAAAGAACCTAAATATACGCTTGAAGAAGCTCGTATCCACGATGCCAGCTATTCAGCACCTATCTTTGTAACCTTCCGCTTGATTAACAAAGAAACTGGCGAAATCAAGACACAGGAAGTATTCTTTGGTGATTTCCCAATCATGACTGAGATGGGAACCTTTATCATCAACGGTGGTGAACGTATCATCGTATCACAGTTGGTGCGTTCTCCAGGTGTTTACTTTAATGACAAGGTAGACAAAAATGGTAAAGTGGGTTACGGTTCAACTGTTATCCCTAACCGTGGAGCTTGGTTGGAACTTGAAAGCGACTCAAAAGACATCGCCTACACTCGTATCGACCGTACTCGTAAGATTCCATTTACGACCTTGGTTCGTGCGCTTGGTTTCTCAGGCGATGATGAAATCTTTGATATCTTTGGTGACAGCGATCTTGTTCGTAACACTGTTGAAAAAGATATTCACAAGAACCCAATGGACTCTCGTACAGACGAAGCTTTGAAGGAAATCTACGAACGCCTTCGTCCAGGTGAGCCTAAGACTGCTGAAAGCTCACGTAGCTTGCTTGTAGCTCGTTTCTTTGACCCACGTCGTTATGACTTGGCTGCAGTTGGTCGTTACAAGATCAATAAAAAACTCAATGTTAAAACACGTTTGCTTAACCAAACCATTGCTGAACCATTGGTAGACCCTGAAACAGGTGAAATCTTGGTGGAAGCTGGGACAGTTATGACTCGTAGCGTGATTGAAAGCATTGAAAGTCATTTGGATGGCGATTTGAACAAGATTGTCTACATTCCAAATGATGCTGCTGTAGTAACAGAGCCAGTCGTTCTTCAAAAATTCAAGGTTGTTGCACCAACTGATCCAGACCGCGTCGTAACGATCATCGGTAATGCAAATCCAGATGACAAGGTTCGTATCGTAACGCCTGCAGATATCTTGGCTGAGATGAGCTACTTCCTCAACTTAGCAGAAGGTATTGGTCGTGTGGATGATATCGACCACCTTGGAAATCGTCGTATTCGTGCTGTTGGTGAATTGCTTGCCAACCAAGTGCGTCTTGGACTTTCACGTATGGAACGTAACGTTCGTGAACGTATGTCTGTTCAAGATAACGAAGTACTAACACCACAACAAATTATCAATATCCGTCCAGTAACTGCAGCAATCAAAGAATTCTTTGGTTCTTCTCAATTGTCACAGTTCATGGACCAACACAACCCACTTTCTGAGTTGTCACACAAACGTCGTTTGTCTGCCTTAGGGCCTGGTGGTTTGACACGTGACCGCGCTGGATATGAAGTGCGTGACGTTCACTACACTCACTATGGTCGTATGTGTCCAATCGAGACACCTGAAGGACCAAACATCGGTTTGATCAACAACTTGTCTTCATACGGACACCTCAACAAGTATGGTTTCATTCAAACACCATATCGTAAGGTTGATCGTGAAACTGGAAAAGTAACTAACGAAATCGTTTGGTTGACTGCTGATGAAGAAGATGAGTACACAGTAGCACAGGCTAACTCTAAATTGAACGCAGATGGCACTTTTGCTGAAAAAGTTGTCATGGGACGTCACCAAGGGGTTAACCAAGAATACCCAGCATCAAGTGTTGATTATATGGACGTTTCTCCTAAACAGGTAGTTGCTGTTGCGACAGCATGTATTCCTTTCTTGGAAAACGATGACTCCAACCGTGCCCTCATGGGTGCCAACATGCAACGTCAGGCTGTACCATTGATTGATCCAAAAGCACCTTACGTTGGTACTGGTATGGAATATCAAGCAGCCCATGACTCTGGAGCGGCTGTAATTGCTCAGTATGATGGTAAAGTTACTTATGCCGATGCTGACAAGGTAGAAGTTCGTCGTGAAGATGGCTCATTGGATGTTTACCATATCCAAAAATTCCGTCGTTCAAACTCAGGTACTGCCTACAACCAACGTACGCTTGTTAAAGTTGGTGACGTTGTAGAAAAAGGCGACTTTATCGCAGATGGACCTTCTATGGAAAATGGAGAAATGGCGCTTGGACAAAACCCAATCGTTGCCTACATGACATGGGAAGGTTACAACTTCGAGGATGCCGTTATCATGAGCGAACGCTTGGTGAAAGACGATGTCTACACATCTGTCCACCTTGAAGAATACGAATCAGAAACTCGCGATACAAAGCTTGGCCCTGAAGAAATTACTCGTGAAATTCCAAACGTTGGTGAAGATGCTCTTAAAGACCTTGACGAAATGGGTATTATCCGTATCGGTGCTGAGGTTAAAGAAGGGGACATCCTTGTAGGTAAAGTGACACCTAAGGGTGAAAAAGATCTTTCAGCTGAAGAACGTCTCTTGCACGCTATCTTCGGAGACAAATCTCGTGAAGTTCGTGACACTTCTCTTCGTGTACCACACGGTGCCGATGGTGTCGTTCGTGATGTGAAGATCTTTACACGTGCAAACGGTGATGAATTGCAATCAGGTGTTAACATGCTGGTTCGTGTTTACATCGCTCAAAAACGTAAGATTAAGGTCGGAGATAAGATGGCCGGACGTCACGGAAACAAAGGGGTTGTTTCTCGTATCGTTCCTGTAGAAGACATGCCTTACCTTCCAGATGGAACTCCAGTTGATATCATGTTGAACCCACTTGGGGTGCCATCACGTATGAATATCGGTCAGGTTATGGAGCTCCACCTTGGTATGGCAGCTCGTACTCTTGGTATCCATATCGCAACACCAGTCTTTGACGGAGCAAGTTCTGAAGATCTTTGGTCAACTGTTAAGGAAGCAGGTATGGATAGCGATGCTAAGACTATCCTTTACGATGGACGTACTGGTGAACCATTTGATAACCGTGTGTCAGTTGGTGTCATGTACATGATCAAACTTCACCACATGGTTGATGATAAATTGCACGCTCGTTCAGTCGGACCATATTCAACCGTTACGCAACAACCACTCGGAGGTAAAGCTCAGTTTGGTGGACAACGTTTCGGTGAGATGGAGGTTTGGGCGCTTGAAGCCTATGGTGCATCAAATGTCCTTCAAGAAATCTTGACTTACAAGTCTGACGATATCAACGGACGTTTGAAAGCTTATGAAGCTATTACAAAAGGAAAACCAATTCCAAAACCAGGTGTTCCAGAATCCTTCCGAGTTCTTGTTAAAGAATTGCAATCACTTGGTCTTGACATGCGTGTCCTTGACGAAGATGATCAAGAAGTTGAACTTCGTGATCTTGATGAGGGTATGGACGAAGATGTCATCCACGTAGATGACCTTGAAAAAGCACGTAAAAAAGCTGCTGAAGAAGCAAAAGCTGCTTTTGAAGCTGAAGAAGGTGCAAAAGCGGAAGCAACAGAAGAAGCTACTGAACAAGAATAAGTAGCTCACTTAGAATAGAAAGGGAAGAAATAGTGGTTGACGTAAATCGTTTTAAAAGTATGCAAATCACACTAGCTTCTCCAAGTAAAGTCCGTTCATGGTCTTATGGAGAAGTCAAAAAACCTGAAACAATCAATTACCGTACGTTGAAACCAGAACGTGAAGGACTATTCGACGAAGTCATCTTTGGTCCTACAAAAGACTGGGAATGTGCTTGTGGTAAGTACAAACGCATTCGTTACAGAGGGATTGTTTGTGACCGTTGTGGTGTTGAAGTAACGCGTACAAAAGTTCGTCGTGAACGTATGGGACACATCGAGTTGAAAGCTCCTGTATCTCATATCTGGTATTTCAAGGGAATTCCAAGCCGTATGGGCTTGACCCTTGATATGAGCCCTCGTGCCCTCGAGGAAGTAATCTACTTTGCTGCGTATGTGGTGATTGATCCAAAGGATACACCGCTTGAGCACAAATCTATCATGACAGAGCGTGAATATCGTGAGCGCTTGCGTGAATATGGCTACGGATCATTCGTTGCTAAAATGGGTGCCGAAGCTATCCAAGACCTCTTGAAACAAGTAGATCTTGAAAAAGAAATTGCTGAGCTTAAAGAAGAATTGAAGACAGCAACTGGGCAAAAACGTATCAAAGCCATCCGTCGTTTGGATGTTTTGGATGCCTTTTACAAGTCTGGAAATAAACCTGAATGGATGATTCTTAACATCCTTCCGGTTATTCCACCAGATCTTCGTCCAATGTTGCAGTTGGATGGTGGTCGTTTTGCCTCATCTGACTTGAACGACCTTTACCGTCGTGTTATCAACCGTAACAACCGTTTGGCTCGTTTGCTTGAGTTGAATGCACCTGGTATCATCGTTCAAAATGAGAAGCGTATGCTTCAAGAAGCGGTTGACGCTTTGATTGACAATGGTCGTCGTGGTCGTCCAATTACAGGACCAGGTAGCCGTCCACTTAAATCATTGAGCCACATGCTTAAAGGTAAACAAGGACGCTTCCGTCAAAACTTGCTCGGTAAACGTGTTGACTTCTCAGGTCGTTCCGTTATCGCTGTTGGTCCAACTCTTAAGATGTACCAATGTGGTGTGCCACGTGAAATGGCTATCGAGCTCTTTAAACCATTCGTTATGCGTGAAATCGTAGCGCGTGATATCGTGCAAAACGTTAAAGCGGCTAAACGCTTGGTAGAACGTGGAGACGAACGCATCTGGGATATCCTTGAAGAAGTGATTAAAGAACACCCAGTGCTTTTGAACCGCGCACCTACCCTTCACCGTTTGGGAATCCAAGCCTTTGAACCTGTCTTGATTGACGGTAAAGCCCTTCGCTTGCACCCACTTGTCTGTGAAGCCTACAATGCCGACTTCGACGGGGACCAAATGGCCATCCACGTACCACTTTCAGAAGAAGCCCAAGCAGAAGCTCGTATCTTGATGCTTGCTGCTGAGCATATCTTGAACCCTAAAGATGGTAAACCAGTAGTTACTCCATCTCAGGACATGGTTTTGGGTAACTACTACTTGACTATGGAAGAAGCTGGTCGTGAAGGTGAAGGAATGGTCTTCAAAGACCGTGACGAAGCGGTTATGGCTTACCGTAATGGTTATGTTCACCTTCACTCACGTGTTGGTATCGCAACAGACAGCCTCAACAAGCCTTGGACAGAAGAGCAAAAACACAAGGTCTTGCTTACAACAGTTGGTAAGATTCTCTTCAACGATATCATGCCAGAGGGTCTACCATACTTGCAAGAACCAAACAATGCCAACTTAACAGAAGGCGTTCCAGCTAAATACTTCTTGCCACTTGGTGGAGATATCAAGGAAGCTATCAGCAATCTTGAACTTAACCCTCCATTCAAGAAGAAAAATCTTGGAAATATCATCGCTGAAATCTTCAAACGTTTCCGTACGACAGAAACTTCTGCCCTACTTGACCGGATGAAGAACCTCGGTTACCACCACTCAACTCTTGCAGGATTGACAGTGGGTATTGCCGATATCCCAGTCGTTGATGACAAGGCTGAAATCATTGAAGAATCACACAAACGTGTAGAACAAATCACAAAACAATTCCGTCGTGGTATGATCACAGACGACGAGCGTTACAATGCTGTTACAGCTGAATGGCGTGCTGCCCGTGAAAAACTAGAGAAACGTTTGATTGCCAACCAAGATCCTAAGAACCCAATCGTTATGATGATGGACTCTGGAGCCCGTGGGAACATCTCAAACTTCTCACAGCTTGCCGGTATGCGTGGTCTGATGGCTGCTCCGAACGGACGTATCATGGAATTGCCAATCCTTTCAAACTTCCGTGAAGGTTTGTCAGTACTCGAAATGTTCTTCTCAACTCACGGTGCGCGTAAAGGTATGACCGATACGGCCCTTAAGACAGCCGACTCAGGTTACTTGACTCGTCGTTTGGTTGACGTTGCCCAAGACGTTATCATCCGTGAGGACGACTGTGGAACTGACCGTGGTCTCTTAATCCGTTCTATTACTGAAGGTAAAGAGATGATTGAGTCTCTCGAAGAACGTCTCAATGGTCGTTACACTAAGAAAACTGTTAAACACCCAGAAACTGGTGCAGTTATCATCGGTCCAAATGAATTGATCACAGAAGACAAAGCTCGTGAAATCGTCAATGCTGGTGTTGAAGAAGTGACTATCCGCTCTGTATTTACATGTAACACTCGTCATGGTGTCTGCCGTCACTGTTATGGTATCAACTTGGCGACTGGTGATGCGGTTGAAGTTGGTGAAGCAGTTGGTACAATCGCTGCCCAATCTATCGGGGAACCTGGTACACAGCTTACAATGCGTACCTTCCACACGGGTGGGGTTGCCTCAAATACCGATATCACTCAGGGTCTTCCTCGTGTCCAAGAAATCTTCGAAGCTCGCAATCCTAAAGGGGAAGCAGTTATCACAGAAGTCAAAGGGGAAGTTACAGCAATCGAAGAAGATGCTTCAACTCGTACTAAGAAAGTCTTCGTTAAAGGCGAAACTGGAGAAGGCGAATACGTGGTACCATTTACAGCTCGTATGCGTGTTGAAGTTGGGGACCAAATCTCTCGTGGTGCAGCATTGACAGAAGGTTCTATCCAACCCAAACGTCTCCTTGCTGTACGTGATGTCTTGTCAGTTGAAACTTACCTCCTCGGTGAAGTACAAAAAGTTTACCGTAGCCAAGGGGTAGAAATCGGTGACAAACACATCGAGGTAATGGTTCGTCAAATGATACGCAAAGTTCGTGTCATGGATCCAGGGGATACAGACCTTCTCATGGGTACTCTCATGGACATCAACGACTTTACAGATGCGAACAAAGATGTTCTTATCGCAGGTGGTGTTCCAGCAACTGGTCGCCCAGTCCTTATGGGAATTACCAAAGCCTCACTTGAAACAAATAGTTTCTTGTCAGCTGCTTCCTTCCAGGAAACAACTCGTGTCCTTACAGACGCGGCCATCCGTGGTAAGAAAGACCATCTCCTTGGTCTCAAGGAAAATGTCATCATCGGTAAGATCATCCCAGCTGGTACTGGTATGGCTCGCTACCGTAACCTTGAACCACAAGCAGTCAATGAACAATCTTTCCTTGCAGATTCACAAGAAGAAGCTCCAGTTGATACGACTGTAGAAGAAGTTGTTGAAACTGTTGAAGTAAGCGAATAAAATAATGCTTAAACAAAAAGAGGGTTATCCCTCTTTTTTTGTATTAAATATATAGAAAAGGTATATTGAATTTTATATGATTTACTGAATAATTTGAACTATAAAAGTAGAAAATTTTTTTAGAAAAATTGAGCAAAATGCTTGGTATTCAAGGGCTAGCATGATAAAATATAACAGCGAGTAGTTTACGAAATATAATGGATAGTAAATACATATTTATTCTAAACTAAGTTAAATTTTATACAACTCGGAGGTAATATTAGTGAAAAATGATCTGTTTAATGATCGTATTAGTCGATTTTCAATTCGTAAGTTAAATGTAGGAGTTTGTTCAGTTTTACTAGGAACTTTAGTTATGCTTGGAACTGCTACAGGAGTAGCAGCTGAAGAAGTCGCTGAGAATAAGCAAACTGACGAGGTTGCTGTGACAACTGAAAAGGAACAGCCAGAATCTCTTTCTACGTCTCAAGCTGAGAAAGAAGATGTTACAACTTATCAGGCAACTCCAGTTGTCCCAGTTGCAACTGAAACTAAGCTGAAACTAGATCAAACAAGATTGCAAGCCTATATTGCTGAGATTGAGACAAACCTGACAAATGGTAAATATAGCAATAAGACTGATGAAAGTATTGATGCTTTAAAAGTAAGTCTTGTTAATGCTAAGAATGTTCTTGTCTCTGCTGAAAGTCAAGCTGAGTTGGATGCTGCTTATCAATCACTGGTAACAACGGTAAATGCAAAACTTAAAAATAAGGTAGTAGCAGAAGCAAAACCAGTTGTGGAAGCTAAGGCTGAAGTTACTGAAAAAACTGAAGAAAGTATCGGAAAACCAGCAGCAAATACTCAGCCAGCAGAAGGTACAAATGCAATCGCAAATACAGGTCAGAACGATCCTCGTAATGGTAAGGAGATTAATAAAAATACAGCATTTCGTGCGGATACAACAACCTCTGGGATTGGTGCAGATGTTGAAGACGCAACTTCAACTCCAAAAGTTGAAAAACCTGGCTTCACAACAAATATCAATGCTAAAGACATAGCCAGCCAAATCTCTTGGTTGGACTTTGGCGATGTAGCTAACTGGACAGGAACCACAACAACATCAAAAGGTGACCTTGCTCTCCAAGTTGGGGCTACCTATACTAAGGAAATTATGCCGGGTTATGTGGTTACCATCAAGGTTAAATCTTTGAAACCCTTCCAGGCGACAGAACTTTATAAAAAACGCCTTGAAGACCGAGGAGCAACAGAAGCTGAAAAAGCGACCTATGATCCAAATGCAAGAAATGGTTATGGGAATGCGACTAATACACCTGCTACGAGAGTAGCTTTTACTGCTGGTGAAGAAGCTAAAGTTATTGCCGAAGCTCAAAACCGTTGGACTGAAATTAAAAAAGAAGGTATTGACACTGGTACAACTAAGAAAACTACTATCAGTTCAGAACTTGAAGGTGGGAATATCGGTGTTCAGTTTGAAGTTTCTGCGACCTTCCGTGGAAAAGTGGTCAAACCTGCCATTGTCATGGCGGATGGTGAGTCCGCTAACCCTGGTGAAATGGTTATGTTCACCACAAACGGAGAAGGTTGGCAACATATTGGGGAATGGCCCAAGGGCAATAATAAAACTTATATTCCACAAGATACAGACAATTTATTCGGTCCAAACCCTGCCACTAATATAGATGGCATGGGCTACTATAAGTTGAACCTTGACCTACTTCGACGTTCAAATCAAGTTGGGCCAGATAAAAAAGCGGTTGCTTGGAAGTACTTTGGAAGTGCCGATTTAACAACTGGAGGTCTCGGAACAGGGGTCTTTGGACCAAATATTTCAAGTATTGCTGCTGTTCCCCTTGTTATGACACGTGGAGCGTCCGAAGTTGGCTTGTATATCGCATCTTCAGGTAAACAATCAGCCATGCTTGGATTCTTCCCACTTGATGAAGGAGATGCTCCTGAATCATACGGCAAGGCAGTTCATTCAATTGCAACTGTGGATGGGATTACCGGTAAGAAAGTAAACCAACCTTATCTCGGCCACTTGAGTCCTGATATGGATGAAAACAATACCCTTGATTGGACTGGTGACGATAAAGCGACAACGGCTGATGAAGGAATCGACCAATTGCTTCCAGATAATCTTAAAGGGAAAACCAATGAGATGATCAAGATGGACCGTACCAAACCAGGTAATTATAAGATTTCTGTTGAAGCCCATACTGATGGGGCTGCACAGGCAAATATCTACGGTTGGGTAGACTTCAATCAAAATGGAACCTTCGATGAAGACGAGCGTTCAAATTTAGCTACTATTACGAAAGATGGTATAGTTGAGTTAACATTTGCAAACAGCAAAACTTATATTGACCCTAGTGTTACTGAATTAGGGGTTCGTCTTCGTATCGCTAAGAATGCTAAAGAAATTGAAAGCCCAACAGGTATGGCCTTCTCAGGAGAAGTAGAAGACTTCAAGACTCAAATTACGCACCCACCAAAAGGGGAATTCAAGGAAACTTCTGGTCTTCAAGCTGCTAAACAAACAGCAACTGTAGCCTTTACTGCTCGAGGTTTGCAAGGCTATAGCTTAACTGAATCAGCAAAAATTGATGAAACAGTAGCACCATACATTGTCGATGCAAATGGGAACAAGGCTATTTTGGATGCTGAAGGCTACTATGTCGTACCAGGTCAAGGTAAATATAAAATTACCGCAAATGGTAAAGACGTAGATGTAGAATTCATCCCTGAAGATAATTTCTTAGGAACAGCTGATGGAATCTCTATCCGTCGTACAGATAGTAATGGCTACGACACAGGTTGGTCAACTAAATTTCCAGCCAATGAAGCTAATGTTGATACTTTGATAAATACAATGGATGGACTTTATATCCCAACCGTTACTCCAAAGGATATCGAAGGTGAAAATAAAACTTCAACAGATGTTCAAGGAGCTAGTCAAATTGCTACTCCAGAATTTGCTCTTGAAGGAACAAATAGTAATGGTGAGAAAGTTAAAATCACACCTGATTTTGATTATCCGGCTAAGTTTGTGAGTCCTACGACTGGCAAAGTTATCAATGATCCTGTTGTGACTGTAGAAGGGGAAGGAATTTACTACTTAGACGATTTGACTGGGAAAGTTACCTTTGTGCCAGAACCAGGATTTACTGGCACTGCTAAGGGAGTAACGGTTTCACTTACTGCACCAGTTGGACGAGATAAAAATAAACAAGTTCAGTCAGAGTTTATAAAAACAGCTACAGCTAAGTACATTCCAACTGTAACGCCAGTTACAATTGCACCTACTAATAAGGTTTCTGAGGATGTTCAAAACGTTCCTCAAACTCAAACACCTACATTTGAGTTAAGCAATGACAAGGCTACGAAGATAACTAGCAAGAAATTAGTAGATCCAGCTACTGGTCAGCCTACTGATGAAACCAGTGTAACGGTAGCGGACGAAGGTAGCTATACAATTGATCCTACTACAGGAGCGGTTACCTTCACACCTGAAAAAGACTTTGTTGG
>NZ_JVHE01000095.1:0-15840 GCF_001072925.1 Streptococcus pseudopneumoniae
CCTGCAGTTGCTTCACCAATCTTGTTACCGTCTTTATCGTAAAGGGCTACGGTTGAACCTTTTTCCGCAGTTACTTCAACTGGTGTCTTAGTTCCAGCTTTACCTGTAAGGTCTGTATTTACAACTGGTTTAGCTGGTGCTTCTGTATCTGCTGCTGGTGTAACTAAGTATGCAGCAGAAATCTTATCTGTAGATTTATCAGCATAAGTAATGACAAGGTTTCCTTTTTCGTCAACACTATATGTTGCACTTGATGGCAAAGAGGTATTTGCAGCCTTAGCAGCAGCAATAATCTTTGTTTTCTCTGCTTCACTTACATTATTTACATCAGCAACCTCTACTTTTGCACCTGCAACAGGCTCATACTTCTTAGCTGACTCGAGAACTGTAATCTTAAGAGGTGTTGATACTACTTTTCCATTTTTACTTTCTAAGACGAAAGTAGTGACGAAATCACCTGCTGGTTGCTTCTCATGAACAGTACCATGATATTTGTTATTAAGTTGTCTATGTTGCTGACTACCAGTTGTTTGGAAGTAAATCCCATCTGGAAATAGTCCGTACACACTATTGGGATTCACAGGATAAAATCGTTTAATATAAGAAGAGGCAGCTCCAATTACATCGATATCAACGTTATCTCCTGGATAAACTGTAATGTGAGTCTTAGACAATAAAAGCTGAGTATAAGCATCGCCGTTTCTGTTCAGTCCCGATTCAGTTATTGGTGATTTTGTAACCGTAATCGGTGCACTCTTAGCTGACTCACTTCCACCTGCTGGTGTCGAAGTAGCTGTAATTTCTCCTTCTGGAAGGCTGTTTGTAGGGTGAACAGTGGCTACACCTTGGTCGTTAGCCACTGCTTCACCAATCACAACGCCATCTTTGTTGTAAAGTTTAACAGTTGAGCCTGCTGGTGCTTTAACTGTTACATCAGCTGGCGTACTTGCTTTACCTGATAGGTTTGAAGTGATTTCTGGCGCTTGAGTTGTTGGGGTAACTGGTTTTGGTGTTTCTGGTTGTGGCTGTGGTTTTGGTGTCTCAGCAGGGAGTTTTGATTTAAGACTTACACCGACAGTTGGGAAATCTGAAGTACGAGCTCCGATAACAGACTTCCCATTCAAACCATTATTTTTTAATGAACTTTCAACCAACGCTGTAGCAAAACGGCCAAAAAGATTGTGATTTTTACCATTTGTTACAACTTCATAAACTATATTATCTGGAATCCCTCCACCAATAGTCCTAAATTCTGACATATGGACTTTGTAATTAGCGAATGGCATATTATCTGGACGTTTTGGAAGATCAAGATACTGATCCTTTAGATTATTTCCGAATTTCCCAGACTTACCGATCATACGAATACTGCTAATGGTATCATCTGAAGTAACTGCCAAACCAGCAAAAGTATTCGATGCCTTTTCAGGAACAACCTCAATTGTCCATGTAGTCTTATCACCATCTACACTATATCGAACAGACTCAAATTGTTTAACACCCTCACCAGTAAATTCACCTGTACCGAGTGAACCGTCAATTGAACGGTTTGCTGCACGTTTTCCTCTTGGACGGGCTACTTCAGTTTCCGCTACTGCTGCTTCAGCTTCTTTAACTTCAGTTTTTTCTTCTGTTGCGACTGTTGCTGCTTTTTCTTCTTTGGCAGCAAGCTGAGCTACTGCATCTTTGAGACTAGCAAGCGCTGCATCTACTTGTTCTTGGCTTGCTTCTGCATTGTCCAAAACCTTTTGTGCTTGATCAAGCGCTGTGTTTAAGCGAGCAAGAGAGTCTTCTGTCTTTCCTGCTTTATCCAAAACTTTCACTTCTTCGACCAACTGGGTCAAAGCTTCTTTGTTAGCTGTTTTAGCAGTAGTGTTTTCGACTACTACTGCTTTTTCCTCAGCCACTACTGTAGCTGGAGCCACTGGTGTTGATGGAGCCACTTCTACAGCTGGTGCTGCATAAGTTGCATTCTCTTCAGCTGCAACTGGCTTAATCCCCTCTGTTGTAGAGCTAGCTTCTGGCTTAGCATCTACTGCATCTGCTTTGACTGATGGAGCTACCAAAGCTGCCCCAACTGCAAAGACAAGCGAACAACCAAATAAGAAATGTTTTCCTTTTTTGATCATTCGCCAGTTTTTCTGTTCTGCATTTTTACGATTAAAATACATGAATTTTCTCCTAATTTTAAAATTATAGCATGTCTTTAACATACAATATAAATTATAAAACAAAGATTCATTTTAGTCAATCATTTCGAATTATATATTTAAAAATTCTTTTCATACAAAAAAATTCTAAAATGACGATTTTTCTTTTAAAATACAATATAACAAATACAGGCATATTCTTTGTTTTTTTGATTTACTTGTGATATAATAACTAACATCTCTAAAAATATGATTTTTGTTTGTTATAATCAATTTTATTACAGGAGGAATAATTTATGAGAGCCCTATTAACTCAAAAAGAACAAAGGCAATTAAGAATTTTAGAATATTTATTTGAAAATTCAGACTGGATCCACCTAGATCCCCTGGCAGAAGCTCTAGATATCAACACTCGTATCATCAAAAGTGATATCAAGGAGATGCGCGAAGTTCTCTCTTGCTTCGAAATCCAATCTTCAACAGCTGGTATCAGACTCGCCAATAATAACAATTTAGGCGTTGAACGAATTTACCGCCACATTTTACAAGATTCTTCTAACTTCCAAGTTTTGAGAGCATTCTTTTTATTAGAAGAACCATTTACCTATGAACATCTAGCTCAAACTCTTGATGTTTCGCTTCCTGCACTTCGCAAAAAAGTCGCTGAGATTAATCATACCTTGCAAAATAAATACCGCTTCAAACTCAAGGTCACTCCAATCTCTATCATTGGAGACGAAAAAGACATCCGTTTCTTTTTTGCCCAGTACTTCCATGAAGCCTATGGTTACTTCAAATGGCCATTTACTGATTCTAAGAAAGACATTGAAGAATTTGTTGCTTTCTTTCTTAAAATGACAGGATTTCCTGCCAATTATGCCAACTTGTTGCAGCTAGAAACACAAATAGCTGTTAATTTGCACCGATTTAAGATCGGTGCTACCATCCAAACAACGAGCGATTCTACAAATGATCTTCCTTTATATGATCAACTGCCAGAGTTCCAAGATCAACTCGAACCATTGGCTAAGCGTCTGAATATCGAGGTTAACCGTCATACCTTAGAACAAATCTTTGATTCTTATACTCAAAAAGGAATCTTCTTTACTGTTGAAGATTTTCTAGCCGCCCGTTCAGATGATAAGGATGTTAACCACTCTTACCACGCTGCTCGAGATGTCCTCGATAATTTGACTCGTGAATTTGGAATTCACTTTACAAATACAGACGAGCTAGTCTGGCACCTACACAATACCGCTCTTCTTGAACGTCAAGAAATCAACTCAGAATCCATCATTTCACATAATAAATCCTATACGCTCAATAAAATCAAGAAATTCTTCCCTGAATTTTACGAAGCAGCTGTTTTCGAAATGATGCGTTATAAGTCTAGCTTGGGACAAAAAGAACAGGCACATGCTGTTGTTCATCTGGTATACACTCTCTTGACCCACGCTTCAGATTTGATGGAACAACTGTTAGAATCTCAGAATAAGGTTCGTGTCCTTGTTTTGAGTGAATTTGACTTTGCTCATCCTCGGGCCCTCATCTCTCTCTATAAATACTACACTTCTAAAAATATCCAGTTTGAAACATGGGACAAGGCTACATTGAATGTTGATGAGATTATGGAGGCTGGATATGATGCCATTTTAACCAACTTTGATGTCGAAGGTTTAAATCATCCAAAACTAATAAATATTGGACGTATGCCCCAGCTTCAAGTTATTAGCGAACTGAACACCATCTCGCTTGGTGATCTTTAAAATCACCTTCTTTTGAAAGATCAATCATTTACAGTTTTATTTCTATATGAGCACTCAGCTTAACTATGCAAAAACGAAAAAGCTAGAATTCTGAATATCAGAAAACTAGCTTTTTTTGTTTATTTTTTTATGCTACCAAAGAATTCCCTTATAGGATAACAGAAGGGCAAGGAATAATAATCCATAGAAAAAGATAAAGAGCCACTTTGATTATCCTTCCAAAATGACAGTATAAATGCTAATACAATTCCTATAACGAGATACATTTCTTCCTCCTTTAATGATTCTATTTTATCATCATTATCCACATAGAAAAAGAGGATCTAAGGTCCTCTTATCCTTCTATCCTACTCTCTGCATCTGCCACCACTTGAGCAATACTGGTTTGGCTCAACTCCTGCTCCATAGCTAGCTGAATCTTTTGTAATTTCTCATCTAAAACCCCATGGATGTTAGCTCCTACTGGACAGGCTGGATTGGGATTGTCATGAAAACTAAAGAGTTGACCTGTCTTTCCTAGACATTCAACTGCTTGGTAAACATCTAAAAGACTGATATCCTCTAGGTCTTTGATGATCTCTGCTCCACCAGTTCCACGCGCAACTGAGATCAACTCTGCCTTTTTCAGTTGAGATAAGGTCTTACGGATAATGACAGGATTGACTCCAACGCTACTAGCAAGAAAATCACTAGTCACCTTACTTTCTTTCCCTTTTAAGGCTATGATAATCAACATATGGGTCGCGATGGTAAATCGACTTGAAATTTGCATAAGGTTCTCCTTTTTTCGTCAGATTAGTTCCTTCTTTTCTTAAGTTTATTATATCTCTTCTAGTTGTAATGTCAAGAGTTACCACTAAGCCAGTCATCTAGTTCTGCATCATGCCCTTGACTTTGGGCAATTTCATGAAGTAGTTCCTGATTATGGGTATGGTGAATCCCATTAACCAAACTTTCATAATAAACTTGGTAGTAGGGTAATTGTAAGTCTTTGGCTAGCTGTAATTCTGCCTCAATATCATAATCAACCCGACGAAAATCAGCATCTTTCAAGCCTTTTTCATCAAATTCTAAGATCATGTACTGGGCCCGCAAGTCCTTGCGTAAATTCTCAGATAAAAAGAAGGGTTGCCCAATGGAACCTGGATTCAGGATGAGCTGGCCACCACTACCATAACGAAGAAACTGTTGATGGATATGCCCGTATATGGCAACATCGCAGTTAGGATTGGTGACAAGACGGTCAAAGTCCTCTTGCTTCCCAAGATGAATCAGCTCTCGTCCCCAATTTTTATCAGGCAAGTGGTGGCTAATCCCTAGCTTCAAATCTCCAAACTGGCGGTGCACTTGCAAGGGATAGTTCTGTAGCGCCTCAATCTCCTCAATGCTGAGTTCTTCCATAATATACTGACACTGGCGTAAGAGATAACGATGGCTGGGTCTGGTTTCATCTAACTGACGATGGCAGGCACGCCATAAACTCTCCTCCCAATTCCCTAAAACTCTAAGAGTGATTGGTAAAGTGTCCAAGATCTGGAGAATATTTTTTCGTCCTGTTCCAGGCATGAGAATATCTCCTAAGAGCCAATACTCATCAACCTCCGCCTTCTGCGCATCTGTCAGAACAGCCTCCAAAGCTGTCGTATTGCCATGTATATCCGATAATACTGCGATTTTTGTCATATCTCTTCCTCTTAGCTTTTCTAGTTTTATTATAACAAACTCCAAGCCAAAGTCAAAAAGCATCTATATTCCTATCGTTTTTTACTTTACTTTTTTAGTGAAAAGGAATACAATGAAGGTAATAAGAATGAGGAGGTTTTTGCTATGGCACAACGTTATGAAAACATCATGGTAGCGGTTGACGGTTCTAAGGAAGCTGACTTGGCTTTCATCAAAGGGGTTCATTCAGCACTACGTAACCAGGCAAAACTAACGATTGCCCATGTTATTGACACACGTGCTCTTCAAAGCATCTCAACATTTGATGCCGAAGTTTACGAAGAATTGCAAGTAGAGGCCAACGATTTGATGGCGGAATACGAAAAACGTGCAAAAGATGCTGGGCTCACAGACATTAAAGTAGTTATTGAGATGGGAAATCCTAAAACTCTCTTAGCTAAAACAATTCCAGACAAAGAAAAGGTTGATTTGATTTTAGTTGGGGCAACAGGACTCAATGCCTTTGAGCGCCTACTAGTTGGTTCTTCATCAGAATATATCCTACGCCATACCAGCGTTGACCTTCTCGTCGTTAGAGATAAGGATAAAACTTTGTAATAAAAACAGAAATGAGGTTGGGATTTTTCTCCTAACCTCATTTTTTTATAAATTGTTGATGTCGTAGTTAGAGCTAGGAACTCAAAATATCATTCCAGGCTTCCTCTGCTATCGCCTATTTCTTATCGGCTCTTTCCTTGTGGCGTTCATAGGCCTTTATCTGGCGCTCAATCTCCTTTTTAATAGCTGGCTCTGGAGCGTATTTTTCTTCCCAATCATCTGGTTTTAGGATTTTGTGGGTCACTGGATCAAAATGAGCTTTTCCATCAGGGAACATTTTACCCATATTGGCTTGATGGACAATGTCAAAAATCCGTTCTGGATCCACCCCCATCAAAACAAAACTACCATAGGTAAAGTATAGGGTGTCAATCAAGGCATCTACTTGCCCAACCAAATCTTGCTTAGCAGGCGTTTTCTTAGCAACTTTCTCTGCTACTTGATCAAGAGCTTGGTGTAATTCTCCTACTGCCTGTTCGAAGTCTTCCTCAGAAGAGCTAGCAGCTCGAACAAATTCCACCAATTCTTCTATCTTAAATCCTGCTCTATGGGTTGCACCTTCTAAGTCCCAAGCTTGTGGCTCTTCCTGAGTTCGTTCATCCATCATGTGGTGGAAGGTCTTGACCTTATTAAAATGGTAATCACGGCTGACAAAGACTTTTTCTGAAGCCAGAACACCAAAATGCTCTAAAGCTTTGTGAATCCCATCTTGCTGGTTGCTGGTTGTGATATGCTTAGCGACTTCCTTGACACTGCTACTACCATTGCCCATAGCGACTGACATCCCAACACCCGCCAGCATCTCTAGGTCATTGTCCGAGTCACCAAAGGCCATGACTTGATTGAGATCAAAACCATACTCTTTTCCGACTCGGCGAATGCCTTCTAGCTTGGAATTTCCTTGATTGATGACATCGGCTGCAAAAGGATTACTACGAGTCAATTTCAAGTCTTGAAAATCAGCTGCTGCTTTCTCAGATTCTTCTGGCGTCATTAACATCAAAACTTGATAAATAGGCTGATTCATCAACTGGAGCAAGTCTTCTTCCTTCTGAGGAACAACCTTACTCACCATTCGATTAAAGGAATGACTAACCGTACGAGTCAACATAGAGGGGACAAAACGACTCACTCTTTGTGAAAAAGAACCTAGGCCAAAAGACATGATTTTTGAACCCAGCATGGCATCCTTGGTCCCCAAAGCAATTTCCTTGCCCTCTTTTTTAGCATAGGCTATCAACTGCCGTAAATGAGATTTGGAAAGAGGACTTGTAAACAAGACTCTGTCTTTATTAAAGATATATTGGCCGTTATAGGTTACAGCAAAATCCAGATCTAACTCTTCCATTAAATCCTTAACAAAAAAAGGTCCTCGACCTGTCGCTACTCCAACAAGCACTCCCTGTTCCTTTACAATCTTAATCGCATCCTTAGTGGATTTCAAAACACTCTTGCGATCGTTGACCAGTGTTCCATCGATATCAAAAAAAACAGCTTTGACTTCCATCCTACCTCAATCTCCCCTTTTTGTGATACAATGATTATACCACATTTCAGAAAGAGTGAGTAAATCATGCCTAAGAAAATCCTTGTTTTACATACGGGTGGTACTATTTCCATGCAAGCCGATGACTCTGGTGCTGTTGTGACTAGTCAAGACAACCCTATGAATCATGTATCCAATCCACTTGAGGGAGTTGAAGTCCATGCTCTCGACTTTTTTAATCTGCCAAGTCCCCATATTAAACCCAAACATATGCTGTCCCTCTATCAAAAGATCAAAGAGGAGTCTGAACATTATGACGGTTTCGTGATTACACATGGGACAGATACCTTGGAGGAAACTGCCTATTTCCTTGACACTATGGAGGTTCCTCACAAACCAATCATGCTAACAGGGGCCATGCGTAGCTCTAACGAACTTGGAAGCGACGGCGTCTACAATTATCTTAGTGCCCTACGCGTCGCGAGTGACGATAAGGCTGCTGATAAGGGTGTCTTGGTCGTGATGAATGACGAGATTCACGCTGCTAAGTATGTGACCAAGACGCACACGACAAATGTTAGCACCTTTCAAACGCCAACCCACGGCCCTCTTGGGCTCATCATGAAACACGAGATTCTCTACTTTAAAACAGCTGAACCCCGTGTTCGTTTTGACCTAGATAAGATTCAAGGCTTGGTCCCTATTATCCCTGTCTATGCCGGTATGACAGAAGAACTCCTCGATTTACTTCCCGTTGATCAACTGGATGGACTTATTATTCAGGCTTTTGGTGCTGGAAATGTTCCCAAGGAAACAGCACAAAAATTGAACGCCCTTATCCAAGAAGGACTCCCAATCGCCTTGGTCTCTCGTTGTTTTAACGGGATTGCCGAACCTGTCTATGCCTACGAGGGAGGTGGCGTTTGCCTGCAAAATGCTGGTGTTTTCTTTGTCAAAGAGTTAAACGCTCAAAAGGCCCGTCTCAAACTCCTCATTGCTATCAATGCTGGCCTTAGAGGGGATGAATTACGAGCCTATATGGAAGGATAATACTCTTCGAAAATCAAATTCAAACCTCGTCAACGTCGCCTTGCCGTAGGTATGGTTACTGACTTCGTCAGTTTCATCTACAACCTCAAAGCAGTGCTTTGAGCAACCTGCGGCTAGTTTCTTAGTTTGCTCTTTGATTTTCATTGAGTATAAAAAAGTCGGTGAGATAGAAATTACTAGATCAAGTCTTGTTTTCTAGTTCACTCCGAGAGCTTCCAACCACCAACTTAATGCTTGAACTATTGACCAAAAAGTTTCTGCTACTAAAAAGCGAGGTCGGGATTTTTATCCCGACCTCTTCTTGTTAATCTTTACGAGTTGAATGACGTTCTACCAAACCATGTGGCAAAAGAACTTCACGCTCTTCTAACTCTTCCTTATGCATAATCTTTGTCAACATACGCATACTAATAGCACCAAGATCATACAAAGGTTGCGCAATGGTGGTTAGGTTTGGACGAGTATAGCGCGCGATTTGTGAATCATCACTGGTGATAATTTCAAAGTCTTCCGGTACAGAAACTCCCTTGTCAGCAAGTCCGTTCAAAACACCTGCCGCTAATTCATCACCTGTTACAATCGCTGCTGTTGCTTTAGAAGAAATCAAGCGTTCTGCCAAGGCATAACCATCATCATAACGGTATTTTGATTCAAAAACAAGACCTTCACTGTAGTTAATTCCCGCTTCTTTCAAAGCATCTTTGTAACCAGCCAAGCGAATCTTGCCATTAATATCATCCACTAATGGTCCACTAACGAAGGCAATTTTTTTATTTCGTTTCAAGAGATGGCGGACTGCATCAACAGTAGCATGTTTATAGTCAATATTGACACTTGGAAGTTGGTGTTCTATGTCCACTGTTCCTGCAAGAACCACAGGTGTGCGTGAGCGTGAAAACTCTGAGCGAATCTTCTCAGTTAAATGATAACCCATGAAGATAACGCCATCCACCTGTTTAGAAAAGAGAGTATTGACCACAGATACTTCCTTTTCATCATCCTCATCACTGTTAGCAAGGACGATGTTGTATTTGTACATTTCCGCGATATCGTCAATCCCTTTAGCAAGGGTAGAGAAATAAGTGTTTGTGATATCTGGAATAACAACTCCAACTGTTGTTGTTTTCTTGCTTGCTAGACCACGAGCTACTGCATTAGGGCGGTAGTCAAGGCGATCAATGACCTCTAGAACTTTCTTACGGGTGTTTTCCTTGACATTCTTATTGCCATTGACAACACGACTGACAGTCGCCATTGACACTCCCGCTTCTCGGGCAACGTCATAAATTGTTACTGTATCATCTGTGTTCATTCCGTTTCCTTTCTACTTTGAAAATTTTGTTTTCATGATTCTACTGTTCTCATTTTACCACTAATTGTAAGCATTTTCAAGCATTTGATGAAGATTCGTTGAAAAAATTTCAAAATCATTCCCATCTTTTTAAAGGTAGTTGACTTTTCTTGATTTTTCTAGCAGTTTGCAGTATGATAATAAAAAAATCAATTAGGAGATAGGGATGGCTTTTACAGATTCTCATAGACGATGCGCTAGTTTCGGTGTAGTGACCAATTTACCCGACGATGTTATCGATTCAATCTGGTATATAATCGATCATTTTTTAAAGCATGTTTTTGATCTAGAAGATGAATTGGAATTTCGGCTTTTGAATCATGAAGGCTCCATCACTTTTCGTTTTTCTAGTCAACATCTTCCAACAACGATTGACTTTGACTTCAACCATCCCTTTGACCCACTCTATCCACCTAAAGTTCTGGTGCTAGATATGGATGGGAAGGAAACCATTCTCCTACCAGAAGAAAATGACCTATTTTAAAAACTCTAGCTTCCCCTATCTACTTAGGAAACTAGAGTTTTCTTTTTGCTAATAAATAGAACGACTGACTACTATACCACTTGGTTTGGTATATTCTAAATCAAGATAATCCTGATAAGTTCCTGGGACGATAAATCCTTGGGGGCTGAGAATGTCTGTTCCAGCTTTACCCACGATAGAGTCAGCCAATAAGACACAATTTGTACTGAGAACAAAATAGGTCTTAAACTTAGACGAACTAAACTTATAAAGAGCGGCATCAGCCTCGTGTTTCAGCTGATAAGAGTAGGTATGCTTGATTTCTCCTTCTCTTCTTTTCATGAGTTGAGAACTTGGTTCCCAAGGAATTAAGAGTTCTTCAATTTCTCTCAGTTGTTCCTCGATTGCTTCTTTCTGTTGTTCAGACAAGCTTAAGCCATAGACAAAGAGAGTTTTCTGGCTTTCTCTCTTACAGAGTTCGATATACTTTTCTCGATTAGCCTTAAATAGAACCCCATCCCCAATCATCCCAAATAAACGCTCCGAGTGCGGATCATAAGAACCATAGGAAATAACCTGACCTTGATAGCAGATATCCACATGCCCCATGGCTAAAAAGAAAGAGGATTCTGAAGTATGGATAAAAATTTCCATATCAACTGTCTGGTCATTTTTTCTCTCTGAATGTACTTTCCCTTCTTCGGACTCATGATTAGAAAACCATTTATTCAATCGACGTAGGGTATTGATAGGAATTAGAGCTGTTACAAAAATGGGCAGGGTCATTCGTATCTTCCGCTTAAGCCTAGGATTACGGATTCCTTTTTCAAAAAAGAAACCATCTCTGAGACTACTTGCCCCTAACATCAGTAAGTAAAAACCAAGTAAGAGCAATTCAAAATTTGTTGCGTCATGAAAAGGGGAGATACTATAGAGACCAAATCCCATCATCCACAAAGCATCAAATAAGTAATTGAGCCTCGGATGGATATGATTATTTCGGTAAATCAACCAGGTAATCAGGCTAATCAAACCTGTAAACAATTGATAACTTCCAATAGCAATGACTAAGACATAGAGGGCTATCCCTTGCAGGATGACTGACTCAAATAGAATGACAGCAAGAAAGAGCTTGGCTATGGTTACAAAAATATTTTCTCTACGGGACTTTTCCTGAAACCATCGTGTCAATAAATGCCAAATAGCAGACAAGGAAAAGTACCCCATCAAGAGTTGATAACCAAGTCTCGGTACAATCTGCCCAAAACAAATCAAGAGAAAACCTAGGATAATAGCTAGCACTCCCTCCCCTAGACTTCTCCATTTACTATAAGTTTCGAAAAACTTAGGCATTTTCTTTCTCCAATTGACGATACAAGTGGCGGATCGGTTGTTTCAATGTTGGATGGATGAAATGCGGAGCTATTTCTTGGAGCGATTCTAGGACAAAGAGGCGTTCAGCAATATAAGGATGAGGCAAGATGAGGTCGTCTGTATAGATGATTTGATCATCTACAAAAAGCAAATCCAGGTCAATCAAGCGAGGTCCCCAATGAACCTCTCTAACCCGTCCCATCTCTGATTCAATCTCTAACAAGGTTTCTAACAAGATTGAAGCTGGCAACCAGGTTTCCACTTCAATGACTTGATTGGCAAAGCTATCCTGCTCCACACCACCCCAAGGCTCGGTCGTAATCACACTAGATTCTTTGAGAATATGGATACCACGAGCTTGCATTTTGTCAATCGCTTGCTGGAGATTAGCCGTCTTATCCCCCATATTGCTTCCTAAAGCGATAAAGGCACGCTGTTTGCGACGGTGGATGGTTACTGAACAAGTATCCAGCGGTAGATGGATAGGTGCCCAAGGTTTTTTTAGTTCCAGCTCAATCTCTTGAACGAGAGGGTAGGTCTCAAAAGTACGCTCTACTAGTTTGTAGGCTACTGTTTCAATCAAGTCTTCAGTATTTTCCTGAAACCATGTCGTCCATTGCTGGCAAAGTTCTCCGTAATGGACAGAAGCAGTTAAATCCAAGTCTGTCGCAGCCTTGGTCATATCATAGGATAGGGTAGCTGAAACGACAAACTTTTGCCCCAATTCCTTCTCACTAGGAAAAAGACCATGATAGGCAAAAATTTCCAAATCCTTAATCTGCAGTTGATCCATAATGATTCCTTTCTAGAAAAATCCGCCCAAAGCGGATTCTTTTTATACTCAATGAAAATCAAAGTGCAAACTAGGAAGCTAGCCGCAGGCTGTACTTGAGTACGGCAAGGTGAAGCTGACGTGGTTTGAATTTGATTCTCGAAGAGTATTATAGTCCCATTAAACGATAAGCCTGATCACGAAGATCCTTATCTGTCTCAAATAGACCACGAGCCACTGTGGTCAAGGTTGCAGTTCCTGGTTTTCGAACACCGCGCATACTCATACACATATGTTCTGCTTCAATGACAACGAAGGCTCCCTTGGCTCCCAAATACTCCATCAAGGCATCAGCCACTTCGATATTCAAACGCTCTTGAATCTGTGGCTTTTTAGAGTAGACTTCCACTGTACGAGCTAACTTTGATAAGCCTGCTACACGCCCATCAGGAATGTAGGCAATATGAGCTCGGCCATAAAATGGTAAAAAGTGGTGTTCACACATGGTATGGAAAAAGATATCCTTTTCCACTACCATATTGTCATCAATAATCTCAAAGGATTTTGACAGGTGCTCTTCAGCAGTTTGCCCAAGACCTGAAAAAATCTCTTGGTACATACGAGCGACACGGGCTGGTGTTTCCTGCAAGCCTTCGCGATTTGCATCCTCACCAACTGCCTCGATAATCATTTTTACAGCTTCTTCAATCTTTTGTGTATCCATTCTAATTTTTCCTCTCCATTAGGTAGGCTCTCACTTGGGCTAAAAAGTATAATGAACCCGTGATAATCCTAACTGTTTTTTTCTCTTCATTTTCTGATAATTTTTGGTCTAGAAATTCTTGCCAATCTTGGTAGTTGAGATTTCTAGAATCAGCCAGCTCTTTCAAGACTTTTTCATCCGTCGCCCGATTATCCTCAAAATGAGTTAGCGTAATCTTAGTATCGGGCAAGGTTTCTAGCAAGTCCAACATGTCCTCCAAGGCCTTAGTTTTAATACAAGTAAAGAGGATTTCCTTCTGATAGTCCGTAAAGCGTTCTTTCAAGGTAGCCAACAAGGCCTTGACAGCATGAGGATTGTGGGCCCCATCTAAAATCATCAAAGGTTCTCTAGAAACAACTTCCAAACGTCCAGACCAGCTTGTTTCTTCTAAAGCTTGAGTCACTAAAGCATTATCTGGCAATTCTCGACCAGTCTCTTGGCAATAGCTATCTAACAAGGCCAGAGCCATCCCAGCATTCTCAATCTGGTGCAAACCCAGCAATCCTGTCTGGAAGCGACCTTGTCTAACAGCACTTGTATAGTTAAATACCTCGCCAGTCACAATACTCTCATAATGACTGACTTGATAGGCATCTCCATAGGCGATTCTGGTAGCTTGTTTCGCTTTTGCAATCTGGTCAATAACCGCCAAAGCTTCTGGGACAATGTGACCAGTCACTAGAGGAATTCCTTGTTTGATAATCCCTGCTTTCTGCTCTGCTATGGCTTCTAGACTGTCACCCAGTAGGGCTACATGATCCAATCCTATGGTCGTGATACCTGTTAGAATGGGTTGACAGACATTAGTGCTATCCAAAAGTCCGCCCATACCAACTTCCATAATCGCCACATCCACTTGCTCAGAAGCAAAATAGTCATAGGCTATGGCAGTGATAATCTCGAATTCTGTCGTTCCTTGCAAGGCATGAGCATGCTCCCCTTCAAGTAGTAAACGATAACCCGCCATCAAGGACTCTAATCTTGCTTCTGGGATAGATTCCCCATTAATGGCAATCTGGTCGGTATAATGAATCAGATAGGGTGAGCTAAAGACTCCCACTCTTAGCCCCATCTTTTCCAGCATATTTTTCAAAAAGGCTATAGTAGAGCCCTTGCCATTGGTTCCACCGATGTGGATAACCTTAAGCTTAAGATGGGGATTGCCACGTAAGGCTAACAATTCCACCATCCTCTCCAAGCCGAAATGCGGTTGATCTGTCCGATAGTTTGCTATCCACTGATTCGTTTCGTTTTTATTCATCTTACTTATATTGTTTCAAATCTAAATTTTCCGCATGGTCTGCAAGACGGATAGCAGACGCAATTTCAACTGCCATCTTGTGGCTGGCTACATCGTGCACGCGCACCACTTCAACACCTTGTCTGGCAGCGATACTAGTCACATGAGCCGAAGCCGTATCACGATTTCGGAAACCAGCTTCAGTATCTGGATTGACTTCAAATCCATTTTCTTCAAGGATATTAATGACAAAGCGCTTGCGAGAGACTCCTAAAAAGATAGGATAGCCCATCTCGTGTAATTTATCAAGGTCACGTAGAAGTAGTAGATTTTCCTTTTTGGTCAAGCCAAAGCCAATCCCAGGATCCAGCATGATCTTTTCTTTCGAAATTCCTGCTTTTTCCGCTCTTACTAGAGCACGATCAAAGAAAGCTGTCATCAATTCTTCTACTGGTAGTTTTTCAAACTCATCTAAGTCTTCCTTTGTAAAAGGCTCTCCAAAGCCAAAATGAGGGAAGATAAGTGAACTAGGGTGCTGAGGGCGTGCCATGACTGGATTAAACATGATAACTACCTGAGCTCCAGCTTTGGCAACCACTTCCGCCATCTTCTCATCTCCCATGAGACCTGTAATGTCATTGACTATATGGGCCCCAGCCTTTAGAGCTGCTTCTGCAACTTGACTTTTCCAAGTGTCTACCGAAATCAGAATATCACTTTCTTGACGGATAGCCTTAATGACTGGAACCACGCGTTGGATTTCCTCTTCAATCTCAACATAGCTACTACTTCCAGGTCGAGTAGACTCTCCACCGATATCTAAAATAGTGGCACCTTCAGCCATCAATTTTCGAGCTTGTTTTAAGGCTTCTTCAATAGCAAAAAATTGGCCCCCATCAGAGAAAGAATCCGGGGTGACATTGATAATACCGCAAATAGCTGTTTTTGTATGATTGTCTCTTTTTTTCACGATTATTACTCAAATTTCATTTAGATTGGTATTCCTCTATTTTACTATTTTTTTTGGATTCTGTCCAATTATCCCTCAGTACTCTTTAACTTTAAAAGAGCGCAAAAAAAGGGCTCTTTGTCAACTGTAGTGGGTTGATGAAAAGTTATAACCTGGAGAGGACCAACTTGGTTCT
>NZ_JVHE01000096.1:0-2346 GCF_001072925.1 Streptococcus pseudopneumoniae
CGAATTGATAGAGCAGCTATGACTAGCAAAGAAGTAGGTAACAAAATGTACCATGTCCCCAAGTCTGGAGGAACTGTTTTTTTACTGGTAAAAAGTAAATCCCAAATTGTCATATGTTCTCCTTAACTTATTCGAATCGGTAAATGTCTCCATCTTGTTTGCCGACTAAAAACCAATGCTGTTCTTGCTTCTATTTTCAACCATTATATCGAATTAAAATCCTTTTTTCAATTTCTACTTCTTTTCAACTTGGCTGGTCTCCCAGGAATTTCAATTCCTGCAGGATTTGCTCAAGGACTACCTGTCGGTCTGTCCTAAGTATTCAGAAGAGACTATCTACCAAGCTACTACTGCTTTTGAAGCAACAACAGACTACCCTCTTTGAAATCTCTGATGAGTGGATCGAAGAAATGCGCACTGAGTTGCCAGAGTTTCCAAAAGAACGCCGTACTCGCTACGCCTCTCAACTCGGATTATCAGACTACGATGCTAGGTCAGTTGACTGCTAACAAAGTCACCTCTGACTTCTTTGAGAAAGCTGTTGCCCTTGGCGGTGATGCTAAGCAAGTCTCTAACTGGCTCCAAGGTGAAGTCGCTCAGTTCTTGAATGCTGAAGGTAAGACGCTTGAAGAAATCGAGTTGATTCCAGAAAACTTGGTAGAAATGATCGCTATCATCGAAGACGGCACTATTTCATCTAAGATTGCCAAGAAAGTCTTTGTCCACCTTGCTAAAAACGGTGGAGGTGCTCGTGAATACGTTGAAAAAGCCGGTTTAGTTCAAATTTCAGATCCAGATGTTTTGATTCCAATCATCCATCAAGTCTTTGTCGATAACGAAGCTGCTGTCGCAGACTTCAAGTCAGGAAAACGGAATGCAGACAAGTCCTTTACTTGTTTTCTCATGAAAGCAACTAAAGGACAAGCCAACCCACAAGTCGCCCTTAAGCTACTTGCCCAAGAATTGGCTAAGTTGAAAGAAGAGTAATATGTAAAAGAAACCAGCCTTGAGGTTGGGGTTTTTCTTGACAAATTAATAGAAAGCGTTTACAATATTACGTGTAAAGTTTCCGAAAAAGAAAACTAAAAATCGCAACAATAAGGAGTTATTCATATGGCTACAATGAAAGCTGCTCGCTGGCATGGCAAAAAGGACGTTCGTATCGAAGAAGTAGAAGTCCCTAAAGTACAACCTCATCAAGTAAAGGTAGCGGTCAAATTCACGGGAATCTGTGGGACAGACTTGCATGAATACTTGGATGGACCAATCTTCATTCCAACGGAAGAGCATGTTTATTCTGGTCAAAAAGCACCCGTTACCCTCGGTCACGAGTTTGCTGGAGAAATTGTTGAGGTTGGAAGCGATGTGACTCGTGTCAAAGTCGGTGATCGTGTGACAATCGAGCCAATTTTGGCAAAACACAACTTAATTGGTGATTACAACCTTGATACAAATTTGAACTTCGTCGGTCTTGCGGCAGATGGTGGATTTGCTAAATACTGTGTCCTAGATGGAGATTTAGTCCATGTGATTCCAGATAGCTTGAGCTATGAGCAAGCAGCGCTTACAGAACCTGCTGCTGTAGCCGTTTATGCAGTTCGTCAATCTGCTATTAAGGCCGGAGATACAGCTGTTATCTTTGGTTTGGGGCCTATCGGTCTCTTGATTGTGGAAGCTCTTCGTGCAGCTGGTGCTTCTAAGATTTATGCCGTTGAATTATCACCAGAACGCCAAGCCAAAGCAGAGGAATTGGGGGCTATCGTTGTACGTCCACAGGATGGAGAAACAGTTGTTGAAGCTGTACACCGTTTGACAAATGGTGGTGCAGACGTTTCTTATGAAGTAACTGGTGTACCAGTAGTTTTGGGGCAAGCTCTAGCCGCAGTACATAAGGCAGGTGAGTGTATGGTTGTCTCTATCTGGGAACGAGAAGCAAATATCAATCCAAATGAATTTGCTATTCAAGAAAAGACACTGAAAGGAATTATTGCTTATCGTCATATCTTCCCTAAAGTATTAGAATTGATGGAACAAGGTTACTTCTCTGCTGAAAAACTGGTTACTAAGAAAATTAAATTGGAAAATATCGTGGAAGACGGCTTTATCGAATTAACTCAAGACAAGTCACAAATCAAGATTTTGGTAGAACCAGAATAAAAAATCAATCTTTTTAAGACAATACAATCAGGTCGGAGCAAGGTCGCTTCGGCCTTTTGAAATGTAATACTCTGCCATGCGACTATGGTAAAAAGGGAGAGCCTCAGACAGGGGCAGGCGTGCCGAAATATACCAAGCGTTGATAATCAGTAATTGAATCAATTGACCCCAATACCAAAAATCTCGATA
>NZ_JVHE01000097.1:0-29518 GCF_001072925.1 Streptococcus pseudopneumoniae
TCCCTAAAATCAGCTATATTTCAACATTTTTGTTTATTTTCAATATGAAAAGTTCTTACAAATTCATGCAGGGGGCATCTAAACAACAGGAAAAAGCCTTGAAATCAAGGCTTTTTTGATGTCAAATAACTTTTTGTAGCAAATCATTATAAAGGTTTTCCAACCTTATCAAACTTATCATTTATTCTCAATCAATTGCTAGCAATATTTGATAAGACCAACTGTTTTTTACAGTACAGAGCTAGTCTATAATTAACTAAACTATACTAATTTGTGCCCATATTACATGGCCAATCCGCATAGAGATTAAAATGGGCTATTATGAATTCATAAATTTTCGCAACAGAACAAGAGCAAGTCATTTAGAAATAAAAGAGAAGAGAATCTTTCACTCTCTTCTTAGTATATCTTATTAAATTCAGTCTTTCTCAATCTACCTGATTTTCCTTTGCGACGACAAATTCTTTAACCAGTCGATAGATAACAGCAAATACGGGGGTAAAGAATATCATTCCAAGCAGTCCGAAAAGATTCCCTCCGATACTAGCTGCTGCAAGTGTGAAAAGAGCTGGCAAACCAATAGACTGACCTACAACTTTTGGATAAATAAGGTTTCCTTCAATCAGCTGTATAACTTGATATAGAAGAAGAGAAAGTAAGGCTTGAGTAGGACTCACTGTGAAGATAAAAATCGCTCCCACAACACAAGCAATCATAGGCCCTACATAAGGAATGAACGATAGCACTCCTGCAAAGATACCTGTCATTACTCCATAGGGTATCCCAAACATGCTGTAACCAACCGCTATCATAACTCCTATGATAACTGCTTCAATCAGCTGACTCATCAAAAATTGGTCATAAGTCTCTAGTGCTACTTGTCCAATGTAAGTCAACTTTATCACCACCTTCTCTGGAAGAAAAACTTTTAGAAGTCGACTCGTCATCGCTGCCAAATGTTCCTTACTGGATAAAAATAAAAAGGTGAAGACTATAATCAAAAAGGCATTCATCAAACTTGAAAAAATATTGCCGATATTACTAGTCAGACCTGATAAAAAACCTATCAAAGCTTGGCTAATAGAACTAGATTGTCCCTGTATGCCTGATACGATAGTTGACAACATGTCTTTGGTTACAAATTCCGAGCTGCCTAGCAATTTCCCAAGTTGAGTCAGGACTGTTGAAAGGACTGTTCCCAGCTGACTAATAGTCTGAGCTAGGGTTGGCAGCACCAAAACCAAAAGAGCAATCACGATTAAGATAAGAGCTAGGAAAACAAGTACCATGGCAATCGGACGACGCAACTCTGCCTTTACCTTCAATTTAACTAAGTACTGTTCAATTTTTTTCATAGGAACATTAAGCACAAAAGCAATAACAGCACCATAAATCAAGGTTGATGTTACATCAAAAAGAGAGATTGCTCCTGATATAAAGCTCGATGCATTCAGAATCACAAGAGCAACCAGCCCTATAAAAAGGATTAACGGGGTGTATTTTCTAACTAACTTCATAAATTCTCCTTAATAAACATGTTTAGATACGACTATACTATTTGGTTTTTCAAACTCTCGGTCAAGGTAGGCTTGATAAGTTCCTGGTGCGATAAATCCTTTTGGTGAGAGGATATCTGTTCCAGCTTGACCGACTATGGTATCAGCCAAGAGCACACAGTTTGTGGACAAGACAAAGTAGGATTTAAACTTAGATTTGATAAATTTATAAAGTTCCCCATCCGTCTCATGTCTGATTTTATAAGCGTAGGTGTAGTCTTCCTTACCATCTTCCGTTTTAATTTTATCTGCGCTTGGCTCCCATGGAATCGTCAGTTGTTTCAATTCAGCTAATTTTTCCTGAACCGCTTCTTCCATTTCCGGTGTCAAATCTATTCCGTAACCAAATAGCGTTTTTTGACTCTCCCGTTTACATAGGTCAATGTACTTGTCACGATCACAGAAATATAAGACACCATCTCCTACCATGCCAAATAAGGTCTCAGAAGACGGATCATAGTTGCCATAAGAAATAACACGGCCTTGATAGCAGATATCCACATGACCAATTGCCGAAAACAGAGAGGTCTCAGCTGTATGAATAAAAATTTCAAGCTCCGCTGTCTTACCAGACTTCACCATTCCAAGATGGATATCCTCTCTCTCATCAGCATTTTCCTGCATGAATTTGTTGATTTTTGCTAAAGTACTTGCAGGGATGAGAGCGGCTAGGACAATAGGTAAGCTCATTCTTACACGACGTTTGAGATGGTTTTTCCCAATTTCCCCCTCAAACAAGAAACCGTCACGGATATTGGACACACCATAAAGGAAAAAATAAGCCCCTAAAACAAAGAGTTGAAAGACAGAATTTCCCGTAGAGGACAAAAGACTAGTCCCACCAAGAAAAACTAGTACGAGACCATCTAGTAAGAAACGAAAACGAGGTCGAATTTTGTTTTTGCGGTAGAGAACATAGGTGACAAGGTTGATACTAGCATGAAAAATCTGATAAATTCCAATCACAAGAGCCAAAATATAAATTGGCACATCAGTAGCAAGATTCGAGCCTAGCAAATATCCCATCACTAACAATTTAACCAGTGCAACTCCCAAGGTGTCCGTTGACTGACTTTTTTTGAAAATACGTAATACTAAATCTAAGACCGTTGCTATCCAAGCTAAAAACAGAACCAGTCGAATAACCGTCACTGGCAACCAAGTTCCCGTGACCATCAAGATAAGACCTAGCAGAACAAACAAGAAACCCTGAACAAGTAATTTCTTACCTGTCAGACCTAAAGAAAGAATTTTTTCCATAAAAGACCTTTCAAAAATAATAATTAAGCCCTTTGATCAAATTGACTGGTAAATAGCTGACGGCACAAACAGCCTGTGCCAGCAAGACATGGCGACTGACTGTAGCAATGTCACCATCTTGTCTTTTGCACTTCTGAAATTTGTTTTATTGAGTCGAAATCAGAGCTTTTAAAAACTAGCTAAACTTGAAAGCTAACCATAATTGCTAGATAAAAAAGGTGCAACCAATCCTTCTTGTAAAGGTAGGAAAGAATTATATCCATTCCATTAATTATTTATATATTACCTATTGTGACACAATACTCACTATAATTCAACTTTTTACTTATTTCAATAGTTTTGATTATTTTCAACATGAAAACTCTTCAAAAATTATGCAGGGGCATCTAAACAACAGGAAAAAGTCTTGGAATCAAGGCTTTTTTACTTGTCAAATCAATCTCATCCATACTTTTCACCACTCAAAAAGCGAGCCGTCGATTTGGCTCATTTTTTCTTTTTTCATTCTTAATTTCGGTAAAAATGACTATCTTTGTCGCTTGGTGATTGGCCGATTGCCAAGACGTCTTGGCTGCCATCCGTACCTGTCAATTCATTTGCTACACCTGCTGGTGTAAAGATAAGGCGTGCACCTTCTCCACCATCGACAAGATGGATTCCTGTTGAGTAGTAGCCATCTTTTTCCTCTACTTGGCCCATTTCATACTGGAAGGTTCCTTTTGAACTTTGAATGGTCACGATTCCATCAGCTGTGACTGTAGCAGTTGTTCCAGCATAGTTTTCCCATGTTCCAAGAAATTTTGCGTAAGCTTCTGGCGACTTTTTCTTCTCTTCCTTCTTATCCGTTTGAGTGCTTGCGGAACTTGATGGACTCGTTTCAGACTTCGGCTCCTCTTTTTGACTAGCTTCTGTTTTACTTGATGACTCCTTAGTTACTTTAGAGGAAGAAGCCTCTTTGCTTGAAGATGCTGTAGTTTTTTCAGTATTTCCTCCACAAGCAGCAAGTGTCACCACAGCCAACAAGGCAAGAGCTGAAAGACTGGTGTAGCTCAATGTTTTTTTCATGATAATCTCCTTTTAAAATGATGACCCAGTTTAGTCTGAGTCTAAAATGGCTAGTCCGAAATTACATATATTTTTGACGGCCAAGCCCTAGTCTTCAGTGTATCATTTATTTGTCTATAATTCAATAGTTATTTTGGTAACTTTGTGTAAGATCAAGCAAAAAACTGATCCAAGAATGAATCAGTCTCTCTTTATATCTTCTTTGATTTTTCAAAAGCTTTAATAGATAAACATGGCATCGCCAAAGCTAAAGAAACGGTATTTTTGGTCGATAGCATGTTGGTAGGCTTCTAAGACCAATTCACGGCCTGCAAAGGCAGAAACGAGCATGACCAAGGTAGACTTAGGCAAATGGAAATTCGTAGAAAAAGCATCCACAACCTTCCAGTCATAGCCTGGTTTGATAAAGATATTGGTCCAGCCAGAGTCTGCTTGGATTTGCCCATCAAACTTGCTTCCGATGGTTTCTAGTGTACGGATAGAGGTTGTTCCAACCGCAATGACACGACCCCCATTTTCTTTGACCTGTCGCAAGGTCGCAGCAGCTTCTTCAGACAATTGATAAAACTCTGAGTGCATCTCGTGCTCATCCAGATTATCTACGGAAACAGGTCTAAAGGTCCCAAGTCCAACGTGCAAGGTCAGGTAGACTAGGTGAACCCCTTTTTGCTGGATTTCTTCCAGTAATTCCTTGGTAAAATGCAGGCCTGCAGTTGGGGCAGCCGCTGAGCCGCTCTCCTTGGCATAGACTGTCTGGTAACGTTCACGGTCATCCAACTTTTCATGGATATAAGGAGGCAGTGGCATTTCTCCAAGACTTTCAAGTACTTCTAGGAAAATTCCTTCATATTCAAAACGCACAATACGGCCACCATGGGTCAATTCCTCAGTCACAACTGCGCTTAGCCGACCATCGCCAAAGACAACTCTAGCTCCGACCTTGAGACGTTTAGCAGGTTTTGCCAAGACTTCCCATTCGTCTCCTGCTGTATTTTTCAAGAGCAAGAGTTCAACATGGCCCCCTGTTTCTTCCTTTTGACCATGAAGTCGCGCTGGTAGTACGCGGGTGTCATTCATAACCAGGGCATCACCTGGCTCTAGCATTTCAATAATAGAGTGAAAATGGCGATCTTGAAATTCCCCTGTTTTGCGATTGACTATCAAGAGTTTAGAGGCATCGCGCTTTTCCAGAGGTGTTTGTGCAATCAACTCCTCAGGCAAGTGAAAATCAAAATCATTGGTATTCATTGTAGTCATATTTCCTTTTCTTTTCTAATGTACTTACGATTAGCTATCAAAACGAACTTCTTCAAGCAAATACTCGATGAAGCGTTCACCCATCTTAGATAAGCTAGTTTTCTCATGCTGGATATAAACCAGCTCAATCGGATCATCAATATCAAGTGGAATCGAAACAATATTGTCTCCATTGAGGTTACTATTAAGGATACCAGTCGCGATGGTATAGCCGTCCAAACCAATCAAGAGATTGAACAAGGTCGCACGGTCACTAACAACGATGGATTTCTTGTGGTGTTCCTGAGACAAAATCTCCTCTGAGAAATAGAAGGAATTATGGGTTCCTTGATCATAGCTCAAGTAAGGGAAGTCTTCTAGGTCTGCCAACTGCACCTTGTCTTTTTTAGCAAGAGGATTGGTCTTGCTGACAAAGATATGAGGTTGGGCTGTAAAGAGATGGTGAGCAACTAGATGGTTATCATCCAACATCTTAGAAAGGACATCACGGTTATAGCTATTTAAAAAGAGGACTCCGACTTCACTACGGAAGTTCTTGACGTCGTCGATGATTTCCCAGGTTCTGGTTTCACGCAAAAAAAGCTCGTACTTTTCCATATCGCTCTTCTTGAGCAAGGAAACAAAGGCATTGACTACGAAGGCATAGTGTTGCGAAGACACACTAAAAAGCTCACGATGAGCGATTGGGTTCTTATAGCGTTCTTCTAGGAGTTGGGTTTGTTCGACAACCTGACGGGCATAGGACAAAAACTCCATCCCATCACGTGTGAGGGTAATTCCCTTAGGATTTCGGATAAAAATCTCAATCCCCATCTCATTTTCTAGGTCACGAACTGCATTTGATAGACTGGGCTGCGTAATGAAAAGTTGCTTGGCAGCTTCATTCATCGAACCAGTCTCTACAATTTTGATAATATAGTGTAATTGTTGAATTCTCATGTTTTTATTGTACCATACTTGAGGCAATATAAAAAGAACCAGTCACTGAAAGCTCTGTGGCAAAGCTTAGATGAGTGCTTTCAAATGACCTTATCTAGCACTTTAAAAAGAGGTTGAAACAATTCCAACCTCCTTTAATCTTTATTATTATACAAGCTTTTTAATCGAAACTTAGCTTCCTCTTTCCCAGAAGATGGCTAATAAAATCATGGCTCCTAAAACTGATGGGATAATGGCTGTACCGCTTAAGCTTGGTCCCCAAGAACCAAAAATTAATTGTCCTAAAAAGGCACCAATCCAGCCGAGAAACATTTTCCCGAAGCATCCCATCCGTTCTCCACGATTGGTGATAGCTCCTGCTAATAGTCCGATTAAAAGCCCGACAAACATACTTCCAATCATAGTTTCTCCTTAAATTGCCCAATCTCCATTACGGAAGAGTGGTACGCGTGTCCCATCCTCACGGATACCATCGATATCCATTTGGTTAGAACCAATCATAAAGTCTACGTGAACATCTGAACGATTAAGTCCTGCAGCTTCTAGCTCTTCTTCGCTCATCTCTGCTCCGCCAACAACGCTCGTTGCATAGGCTGCACCGATAGCCAAGTGGTTAGAAGCATTTTCGTCAAAAAGGGTGTTAAAGAAGGTAATACCTGACTGAGAAATTGGACTTGGATCTGGTACCAAGGCACATTCACCCAAGGCACGCGCACCAGCATTCTTAAAGACGAGGTCCTTCATTACTTGATCACCCTTTTCAGCTGTGATATCAACGATTTGACCATTTTCAAAGGTCACTTTGATGCCTTCGATGATATTTCCATTGTAGCTAAGAGGTTTTGTAGACGTTACATAACCATCTGCGCGACGGAAATCAGGGGCTGTAAAGACCTCTTCTGTTGGCATATTTGGCAAGAAACCTTCGCCTTGAGCATTGATAGCACCGGCTGATTCCCAAACGTGGTTCTTCGGCAAGCCAAGTGTCAAATCAGTTCCAGGTGCTGTGTAGTGAAGGGCTGAGAATTGTTCTTTGTTGAGCATCTCTGCCTTGCTCTTCAAGATAGCTGCATGTTCTTCCCAAGCCTTAACTGGGTCTTCTTCGTAGATACGGCAAGTCTTGAAGATTTGGTCCCAAAGGAGATCCACTGCTTCTTCGTCGCTCGCTGCATTTGGAAAGACCTTCTTAGCCCACTCGAGTCCAGCTGCAGCAGCAACAGTCCAACTAACCTTGTTGGATTGAGTTGCGATACGCATTGGTTTCATGGCAATTCCCATAGCTTTGGCGGAAGCTGAAAGTTTTTCTGCATCAACTCCGTTCAAGGCACCTGGGTCAGAAGAACGAACACCGAGACGACTTGCTTTGTTTTCAAGAAGGTAATTCATCTCAGCAATCTTGTATTCTGGTACATTGTCCAAACGCTCTAGTGGCGCGTGAAGGAATTTCTCACGATTCACAAAGTCATCTGCCCATTGAACGATAACTTCGTGTGCACCAAGTGCATAAGCCTCTTTAACGATTAAGTGAGCCAACTCACGTTGCTCCACATCGATTGAGAGAGCCAAGGTATGACCAGGTTGCACATTCACACCGTTTGCAACCAACAACTTAGCATATTTTTCTAGATTTTCTTTAAAATTTGGTAAAACCATTCTTGTTTTCTCTTTTCTATTTTTATTTTTCTTTCAAAGCAGAAAATAATCCTGCCAAAGCAATAGCACCTGACAAGAGTGCTGTCGATAGAAGAATTGTCTGATCAACAAGTTCTAACTGATATTCAAAAACTTTTTGAGCTGGCTTGTTTTCCGCAAAAATTCTAAGTTTCATCAAATGTCCTTTCTTATTCTTCGTACTCTCCTAGATAGAGACGTTGAGCCTCTGGGCTGTTAGTGAGGATATCTACATAAGTTTCATAGTCATCAAGCAGGGGCTTTCCCAAAGAGATATCTTGTTCTGGATTTATATTTTTCCCATAAAGATAGCAAAGGTAGAGACGCTCATTGAGTGTTGGAAATACTTCAATGGACATGTGTTCAGCCTGACCTACTCGTTCCCAATCCTGTTCTTTGATATCTGGTATGATATAAGCTTGGAAGAGGCCCATAAGTGGATTATCCTCCGGTTGACCACTGTCCTTATCCGCTAGAACTAAAGAACAGCGTCGACCAAAACCAGCTACTTGGCGCTCCCGTCCCTTTACCGAAACAGTAATAGGATGCCCTCCAATATGGCTATAGATCCATTCTTTGGGTAGTCCATAATCTAACAGGGGGTTAATTTCTTTGACAATCGCTACAGGACTATAGCGTAGAAACTGACGAGTAACTGCTTTACAAAAAAGGATATCCTCCTCTTTCAAGGTCACTCCCTTCCAGGTATTTTCTTCGTTAAAATGGTTGAAAAATACCAGATAGGGATCACGCACCATTTGTGCTAATACGTAAACGCCATTTCGCAAACGTATAGAAATGACTTTCCCTGGTTTCCAGGGTGTTGCTCTTTTTTTCTTTTCCATCATGATACAACCTCAAACCTACACAAGACATTTCAAACTATTAAAACAAATCATCAAACAGACTCAACTGGTTGTCCTCTGGCATATTACCGAGAATTCCCATTTCGTCCATCTTTTCAACCAAGGTTGATGAGAGTCCACCACGCTTGCGTAGTTCGGTTTTAGAGAGGAATTCTCCCTCTTGACGAGCACGAACCAATTGCTTGGCAACGTTCTCTCCTAGACCATCCATAGCGACAAATGGTGGGATGAGGGTGTCTCCATCAATGATAAATTCAGTCGCATCACTGCGATAGAGGTCCAACTTGCCAAATTTGAAGCCACGTTCCCACATCTCGTTGACGATTTCAAGCGTTGTATAGAGGTCGATTTCCACGTTGGAAGCTTCATTGTTCTTGCGCTTCTCAGCAATTTCTTGCATCTTGCGTTTGATAGCTTCCAAGCCTGCACCCATGGTCTTGATATCAAAGGCCTTGGCACGGATGGAGAAGTAAGCACAGTAATAATAAATCGGATGGTGAACCTTGAAGTAGGCCACGCGAAGGGCCATCATAACGTAGGCTGCCGCATGGGCTTTAGGGAACATGTACTTAATTTTCCCACAAGATTCGATATACCACTCAGGTACATTGTTAGCCTTCATAGCTTCGATATAACCATTGCGCTCTTCTTCTGAGATTTTAAGCCACAATCCCTTACGTACACGCTCCATGATGGTAAAGGCCATCTTTGGATCCAGGCCAGCGTGCATGAGGTAAACCATGATGTCATCCCGACATCCGATAACGGTTGATAGGTCCGCAATTCCAGCCTTAATCAAGTCTTGGGCATTTCCCAACCAAACGTCGGTACCATGAGACAGACCAGAAAGCTGAAGTAACTCCGCAAAGGTCGTCGGATGAGTTTCATCCACCATTCCGCGAACAAAGTTGGTCCCAAACTCTGGAATTCCAAGCATACCGGTCGAAGTGCCGATTTGTTCAGGTGTCACTCCCAGGATATCTGTACCCGAGAAGAGGGCCATGACACCAGGATCATCCATAGGGATATCATTTGGATCAATGCCTGACAAGTCCTGGAGCTTGCGAATCATTGTCGGATCATCATGTCCAAGGACATCGAGCTTGAGGACGTTCTCATCGATATCGTGGAAGTTAAAGTGAGTGGTCTGCCATTCAGCAGTTACATCATCTGCAGGATACTGCACTGGAGTAAAGTCATAGACATCCATATAATTAGGGATAACAACGATTCCTCCTGGGTGTTGACCGGTCGTACGTTTAACACCAGCAGCTCCTTGGGCTAGGCGCTCAACTTCGGCTTCTCGGTAGAATTTGCCATAGTCACGCTCGTAACCCTTGACAAATCCATAGGCTGTCTTAGCAGCCACCGTACCAACCGTTCCTGCACGGAAGGCATATTCTTCCCCGAAGATATCACGAACATCCAAATGTGCGCTCGGTTGGTCTTCACCTGAGAAGTTCAAATCGATATCAGGTACTTTATCCCCATCAAAACCAAGGAAGGTCTCGAAAGGAATATCCTGGCCATTTTTGCTGAGTTTGTAGCCACAGTTTGGACAGTCCTTATTGGGCATATCAAAACCTGAACCGTAAGAACCATCTGTGATAAACTCACTGTACTGACACTGACCACAGACATAGTGAGGAGAGAGCGGATTGACCTCGGTAATTCCAATCATGGTCGCAACGAAACTAGATCCAACAGACCCACGGGAACCAACCAAATAACCTCGTTCGTTGGAACGATGCACTAGCATCTGTGAAGCCAGATAAATTACGGCGAAACCATTCCCCAAGATAGAGGTCAATTCCTTTTCAATCCGTAGATCAACGATATCAGGTAGTGGATTTCCATAGATTTCAAAAGCTTTTTTATAGGTTAACTCGGCGACCGTTTCTTCAGCTTGGTCAATGAACGGTGTATATAAGTCGCCTTTAACAACCTCGACAGGCTCAAAGATTTCTGCCAAGGCATTAGTATTTTCAATGACAATCTTACGAGCCAAATCTTCTCCTAGAAAGGCAAACTCATCCAACATTTCATTGGTTGTTCTAAAGTGTGCCTTGGGTAGCGGAGCTGGTTGGGCAGCTTCTCCATGGCCGATAGTTCGGTTAATCATGGCACCCTGACCTAGACTTCGCACGATAATCTCACGATAAATCTCATCCTCTGGTTCGATGTAGTGGACATTTCCTGTCGCAAGAACTGGCTTACCGAGACGGTCTCCGACCTCAATCAAGCTCTTGATAATGGTCTGAAGCTCCTCCATGTCCTTAACCTGCTCTTTGGCAATCAGAGGTGCATAGATAGCTGGAGGCATCACCTCGATAAAGTCATAGTATTTAGCTACTTCGACTGCCGCATCTACACCTTGTGATACGACTGCATCAAAGACTTCTCCTTCTGTACAAGCAGAACCCAAGATTAAACCTTCTCGATGGGCATCCAGAACCGTACGTGGAATTCGTGGAACTCCTTCAAAATACTGGGTATTTGAGAGAGAAACCAGCTTAAAGATATTTTTTAAGCCCACTTGATTTTTCACATAGATGGTCGCATGCTTGACGCGAGCTTTTTTATAGGAATCTGGGCTGATTAAATCAAGGTTTAATCGTGCCAAATCTGTCACACCATGTTTTTCTGCCACTTCCTTGATAAAGATAAAGAGCAGACGGCCAGTTGCTTCCGCATCATAGTTGGCCATATGGTGGTGTTCTAGAGCTACGCCAAAACGTTTGGTTAAGGGACCCAAACCGTGGCGTTTGTACTCAGGATAGAGATTTCTTGCGAACTCTAGCGTATCGATGACAGGTTGGCTAATTTTTGGAAGTCCATGACGCTCGTAGTTAGCATTCATAAAGCCAACGTCAAAGGTTGCATTGTGGGCTACAAGAACGGTATCTTTACAGAATTCTTGGAATTCTTTCAGAACTTGAATCAAGGGTTTGGCATTTTTTACATGATCGTCAGTAATTCCAGTCAACTCAGTAGTAAAAGCTGATAAGGGGTGTCCAGGATTGATAAATTCATCAAACTCAGCAATGATATTGCCCTTATACATCTTGGAAGCCGCCACCTGAATCAAGTCATTATAGATAGCTGATAGGCCTGTCGTTTCCACGTCAAAGACTACATAGGTAGCTTCAGAAAGATCCATCTCCACTTCGTTATAGACGATAGGAACACGGTCTTCTACGATATTAGCTTCCATTCCATAAATGAGCTGAATACCAGCTTTCTTGGCCGCCTTATAACCATGAGGGAAAGACTGAACATTGCCGTGATCTGTGATTGCTACTGCTTTATGACCCCATTTGGCAGCTGTCGCAACGATTTCCTCGACCTCAGGAAGAGCATCCATGGTCGACATGTTGGTATGGGCATGAAACTCAACGCGATACTCACCTTCTGGCATCAAGTCCTTACGCTCATAGTGAACAACTTCCTGCACATCTTGCACATTCATGGTCAGGTCTCGCGTGAAATTATTGACCTCGACATTTCCTCGAACACGGAGCCAAGAATTTTTCTTGATCATGTCAAACTTCTGAGCTTCTTCTTCATTTTTGACCCATTTTTGCATAGAGAAACTGGAAGTATAGTCCGTCATCTTAAAGTTAATCAAGACACGACCTGTTCTCGTCACCTTATGCTCAACATCAAAGACAACTCCTTCAAAAACCAATCTATTTTCTTCGGTATTGACCTCGATCATAGGAGTAATCTCTGCCTTATCAAGTTTAGGCTTAGCAGCTGCCTTCTTGGCTTGAAAATCAAAGACAGGTTTGTCCTCAACTGGAGGAGGCGGGGCCATCTGTTCTAACTGTTCCATAGCGCGAAGAGTTTCTTCATTGGCTGCTTGAATAATCATTTGATTTTCCGTCTGAAAGGCTTCTTGCTCTTCCCTCGTGAGATCTTCATTTTTTTCTAAGATGCAAGAAAGTTTAGGAAAACCAAAAAGTTCCAGCTGTTTGCTAAGATTCGGCAGATGATTTTTTCTAAAATGCTCTGTATCTGCCGCTTCTGAAGCTTCAATGATTAACTGGTCATTTTCAAAGCGAACCTGAAAATTCTGATAAATAGAACGAAAACCTTGACTAGCACAAGGACCTTCCGAAAAAGCCTCTCGATAGTAGGCTTGTAAAAGTTCTCTAGAAAATTCCTGATTTCTCGTTTTTATCTCAAAACTAGCCTGATTTCCTGTTTTTGAGAATTCTTCTTTTAAGCCCCTTTTCAACTCTAGAAAAAGTTCAAAAGGCAAGATATTTTCAAAAACAAAACGAAACTCCCAAACTTTACTTCGTTTATGAACAATAACTTGTTCTATTTCAGCCTGAGAGAAGGCCTCATGATTACTCATTTCAGCGGGTATTCCCAACTGATTCATTAAAATTTCAAAAGTGGTTGACATCCATTTTCCTCACAATATACTCCTTCTATTTTACCATATTTGAGGCACTTTTACCTATTTCTACCAAACAGAAAAAGAAGCCACAAAGTGACTTCTTTTAAAGTGACGGTGAATTATTCTTCACCTTTGTTTTTCTTAATGATTTCTTCTTGTACTGACTTAGGTACATCTTCGTAGTGGTCGAATACCATCATAAATGTACCACGTCCTTGTGATGCAGAACGAAGAACTGTTGCATAACCGAACATTTCAGCAAGTGGAACGTAAGCACGAACGATTTGGCTGTTACCGTGTGCTTCCATACCATCTACACGTCCACGACGAGCAGTTACGTGACCCATAACATCACCAAGGTTTTCTTCTGGAACAGTGATTGTTACAAGCATCATTGGTTCAAGGATAGCTGGTTGTGCAGTCTTAGCAGCTTCTTTAAGTGCAAGAGATGCAGCGATCTTGAAGGCAGTTTCAGATGAGTCGACATCGTGGTATGAACCATCGTAAAGCTTAGCTTTAACGTCAACCATTGGGTAACCAGCAAGAACACCGTTAGCCATAGATTCTACCAAACCTTTTTCAACCGCTGGGATAAATTCACGAGGAACCACACCACCGACGATTGCGTTTTCGAATTCGAATCCTTTTCCTTCTTCGTTTGGAGTAAATTCAATCCATACATCACCGAACTGACCTTTACCACCAGACTGACGTTTGAAGAATCCACGTGCTTGAGTAGAAGCGCGGAATGTTTCACGGTAAGATACTTGAGGAGCACCTACGTTCGCTTCAACTTTGAACTCACGACGCATACGGTCAACAAGGACATCAAGGTGAAGCTCACCCATACCAGAGATAACTGTTTCACCAGTTTCAACGTTAGTTTCAACGCGGAATGTTGGATCTTCTTCAGCCAATTTTTGAAGGGCGATACCCATCTTATCTTGGTCTGCTTTAGATTTAGGCTCAACCATCAATTGGATAACTGGTTCTGGAACGTTGATTGACTCAAGGATGATTTTAGCTTTTTCATCTGTCAATGAGTCACCAGTTGTAGTGTCTTTCAAACCAACGGCAGCAGCGATATCACCTGAGTAAACAGTGTCGATTTCTTGACGGCTGTTAGCGTGCATTTGAAGGATACGTCCGATACGTTCACGTTTACCTTTAGAAGTGTTCAATACGTAAGAACCTGATTGAAGAACACCTGAGTAAACACGGAAGAATGTCAAACGACCTACGAATGGGTCAGTCATGATCTTGAAGGCAAGAGCTGCAAATGGCTCTTCATCAGATGCAGGACGAGTTTCTTCTTCATCTGTATCTGGGTTGATACCTTTAATCGCTGGGATGTCAAGTGGGCTTGGAAGGTAGTCGATAACCGCATCAAGCATCAATTGAACACCTTTGTTCTTGAAGGCAGAACCACACAATACTGGGAAGAATTCAACGTTGATAGTCGCTTTACGGATACCAGCTTTCAATTCTTCGTTAGTGATTTCTTCACCTTCGAGGTATTTCATCATCAATTCTTCATCAGTTTCAGCAACTGCTTCGATCAATTTTTCACGGTATTCTTGAGCTTGCTCAAGGTATTCAGCTGGAATATCTTCTTCAAGGATATCTGTACCAAGGTCGTTAGTATAGATTTCAGCTTTCATCTTGATCAAGTCGATGATACCACGGAAGTCATCTTCAGCACCGATTGGCAATTGAATTGGGTGTGCGTTTGCTTGAAGACGATCGTGAAGTGTGCTTACTGAGTAAAGGAAGTCAGCACCAATTTTGTCCATTTTGTTGGCAAATACGATACGTGGAACTCCGTACTCAGTTGCTTGACGCCAAACTGTTTCAGTTTGAGGCTCAACACCTGATTGTGAGTCAAGAACTGTAACCGCACCGTCCAATACACGAAGAGAACGTTGTACTTCGATTGTGAAGTCCACGTGTCCTGGTGTGTCGATGATGTTTACACGGTGGTTGTTCCATTGAGCTGTTGTCGCAGCAGATGTGATAGTGATACCACGTTCTTGCTCTTGCTCCATCCAGTCCATTTGTGACGCACCTTCGTGAGTTTCACCGATTTTGTGGATTTTACCAGTGTAGTAAAGGATACGCTCAGTAGTAGTTGTTTTACCAGCATCGACGTGAGCCATGATACCGATATTACGAGTTTTTTCAAGTGAAAATTCGCGTGCCATGAGGTTTGTTTCTCCTATATTTTTTATTTCTATTCTATTATAACACGATTTAATAAAAACGGATAGGCAGGACCTACCCGTTCTCAATGTTTATCTTGTTATTGTTGGTTTCAACTTACGAAATGGTAAGTTGAGTTATAGCTAAGAGCTGACCGAGCTAAATTGAACCCGGGCTAAAAGCTCAAGTTAACTGATTTGAACCCGAGCGAGGCCCGGTGCAAAAAAGATAAACCGCTTTGTGTTCACGGAACACTGCATCAGTTTCCTATTTTTGCCTTGTGCCTTTGCCGCTCTTAGTATCATTTTATTACCAACGGAAGTGTGCGAAGGCACGGTTAGCTTCAGCCATACGGTGAGTGTCTTCACGTTTCTTAACTGCTGCACCAGTATTGTTAGCAGCATCCAAGATTTCTTTTGCAAGACGGTCTTGCATTGTGTGTTCACCACGAAGGCGAGCGATTGTTACCAACCAACGAAGTCCAAGTGTTGTACGACGTTCTGGACGAACTTCAACTGGGACTTGGTAGTTAGAACCACCAACACGACGTGCACGTACTTCAAGTACAGGCATGATGTTTTCCATAGCTGTTTCAAATACTTCAAGTGCATCGTTACCAGTAACTTCTTTGATTTGTTCAAAAGCACCGTAAACGATTGAAGCAGCTGTACCACGTTTACCGTCAAGCATAACGCGGTTGATAAGACGAGTAACTAATTGTGAATTGTAAAGCGGATCTGGCAATACGTCACGTTTTGGAGCTCTATTTTTACGACTCATTTCTCTTTATCCCCTTTCCTTATGCTTTTTTCGGACGTTTAGTACCGTATTTAGAACGGCCTTGTTTACGATCGTTAACACCTGCAGTATCAAGTGCACCACGGACGATATGGTAACGTACCCCTGGAAGGTCTTTTACACGTCCACCGCGAAGAAGCACCACACTGTGCTCTTGCAAGTTGTGTCCGATACCTGGGATGTAGGCAGTAACTTCGATAAGGTTGCTCAAACGTACACGAGCAAATTTACGAAGGGCAGAGTTAGGTTTTTTAGGTGTCATAGTTCCAACACGAGTTGCAACACCACGTTTTTGTGGTGAAGAAACGTTTGTTTGAACTTTTTTATGACTGTTGTAACCAACGTTCAAAGCTGGTGATTTAGATTTTTCTACTTTTGATTTACGCGGTTTGCGAACCAATTGGTTAATTGTAGGCATCTACATTCTCCTGTGTTTTTTTTATTTTTGGTGATGATACACTTGGTGACAGCTATCATCTGTGTGTACTTTTGCAACATTTGTCAGCACGTCCCTGTACACTCTTGAGAGACCAAAAGTAAAAAGTACCGTCTATTATTGTACCACGTTTTTTCTATTTTTGTCAATATATTTCTTCTTATTTTTTGACTTCTTTGCTCTAAAAATTCTATGAAAACGATCACCTGCCAGATAGACTCTTCAACCGACCACATAGACAAAGCTTCTTGTAATTGTCAACAAAATGGTGTTTAATAGATTTGTAAGTAAGAGATCTCTATTACAACTTTTACAAAGGAGAAAATATGAAAGTTAGACTTGACATTGATCAACAATACTCCGAAGAACAAATCATCATAGAAGCACCATCTTTGTCCCCTAGAGTTCAAAAAGTTCAAGATTTTGTTCAATCACTGGATCAAAACGAAACTCTTAAAGGAAAATTCCAAGACCAGGTCTACTTGATTCAGATTAGTAAGATTCAACGTATATATATTGAAAATCGCAAAGTCTTAGCTGAAACGGATAGCCAAACCTATGCGCTCGACATTCGTCTTTACCAAGCAAGTGAAATTCTACCTGCTTCCTTTATCCAAATTTCCCAATCGGAAATTGTCAACATCGATGCTATTAGTCATCTAAAACTAACCTCTAACGGCTTGATTGAAATCTATCTAAAAAATGACAGTTTCACCTACTCATCTCGCCGTTACCTCAAAGCTATTAAGGAGAAATTAGAACTATGAAAAAACAAATTTTCCACGATGCCACAACTGGTGTCCTCATCGGCCTCATCCTATCTGTTATCTTTTCTTTTATCTATTCACCAAGAAACTATGCACCACTTAGCCCCAACTCTTTGATTGGCCAATTCATGATCCAACAACAGGTACATGGCGCTCTAGTTTTGCTCTACTGTTCTATCATCTGGGCAGCTATCGGAGTCCTCTTTAGTTTTGGTAGCCGTCTCTTTGCCAAAGACTGGAGCCTTCTTCGTGCTACTGTCACTCACTTCTTCCTCATGCTATTAGGTTTTGTTCCTCTAGCAATTCTGGCAGGTTGGTTTCCACTTCGCTGGACTTTCATCCTTCAACTCATCCCAGAGTTTGCCATCGTCTATCTCATCATTTGGGCGATTCTCTATAAAAGAGAATCAAAGAAGGTTGCCCACATCAATCAACTATTGGCTCAGAAAAAATAATACAACAGAAACCCACTCAGTCTTTTGAGTGGGTTTTGACTTATAATTTTTGCTTCAGCTCTAACAAGAGATTCATAGCCTGCATCGGTGTCATATTGTACACATCTACTTTAGCTAATTCTGCTAGAATAGGATTTTCTTCCGTCGAGTCAAATAGGGAAATTTGTTCAGAGACTGCATTCGTTTGCCTCATTGGAGCAGGACTTTCCTGACCTTGACTTTCTAGTTGAGTTAAAATCGCATCCGCTCTTTTTAGCAAGTCTGCTGGCAAACCTGCAATCTTAGCAACGTGAATACCGTACGATTTGTCTGCTGGACCTGGTTCAATCTTATGAAGGAAAGTGACCTGACCATTTTGCTCAAGCGTAGCCACGTGAACATTTACTAGATGTTCAAGACTAGCTTCTAGGCTGGTTAATTCATGGTAGTGAGTCGCAAAAAGAGTCTTGGCTCCGATATGCTCATGGATGTACTCGATAATAGACTGAGCTAGAGCCATACCATCATAAGTTGCGGTTCCACGGCCTAGCTCATCAAAAAGGATGAGAGAATGCTCAGTCGCATGAGAAATGGCATTATTAGCTTCCATCATCTCTACCATAAAGGTAGATTGTCCTGAAACCAAGTCATCTGCCGCCCCGATACGGGTAAAAATTGCATCAAAAATTGGCAAGTGAGCACTTTCTGCTGGAACATAAGACCCTATCTGGGCCATGACAGCTGTCATAGCTAGCTGACGCATATAGGTTGACTTCCCGCTCATATTAGGTCCTGTAATCAGCTGGATGCTAGTATCTTCACCCATTTGGATACTATTAGGGATATAGGTTTGGGCTCCCATAACCTTCTCAACGACAGCGTGACGACCTTTTTGAATGTCAATTCGCGAATCCTGACCAAACTCTGGACGGATCAAGTGCTGATTTTCTGCTACCACCGCTAGTCCTTGTAAGACATCGACAGTAGCGATTCCTTGGGCCAGGGCTTGTAGACGCTGGATATACTTACCAACCTCCTCACGGATACGCATAAAGATTTCATATTCAAGGCTGGCTGACTTCTCACGCGCCTCTAGCATTTCTCCCTCGATACGCGCCAACTCCTCTGTCCCAAAACGCTCTGAATTTTTCAGCGTAGCCTTACGGAAAAAGTGGGCTGGAACATTACCTAGCTGCGAGTTGGTTACATGGAAATAGTAGCCATCCTTTTTATTGTAATCGATCTTGAGCGTACTGATGCCAGAGCTTTCTCTTTCCTTAGCTTCAATCTCAGCAATCCAGCTGGTTCCTTCTCTTAGTACCCGACGATACTTGTCCAAGGTCTCATCAAAGCCCGTCCGAATAATGCCACCTTCGGTAATCACATGTGGAGCCTCTGGGGCAATGGCTGCGCTAATAAGACTTTCCAATTCAGGAATCGCATCCAGTTGTTCAATCAGATAGGTGAGGGCTGGTTGCTCCATTCCTTCTAAAATTGCCCGAATTCGAGGAACACTAGCTAGAGTAGTCGCTAATTGCAAGAGATCTTTAGGATTGCTTTTCCCAAAAGAGACTCGACTTGCCAGACGCTCGATATCGTAGACTCCCTTGAGGCTTTCTGTCAAATCACTACGTTCAAAGAAATAATCCAGAAAGACCTGTACAATCTCCTGACGTTCAAGGATACGATCCTTGTCAATCAAGGGACGATGAATCCATGAGCGCAAAAGACGCATTCCCATGGCGGTCTTGGTTTCATCTAATAACCAGAAAAGACTCCCTTGTTTCTTGCCAGAACGAGCATTTTCTACTAGATCTAAACTAGCCTTGGTCGCATAATCCATCTGCAAGAAATCCTTTATTTCATAGCGAACAACTGGCTTCAAGTGGTTGAGTTCTCTCATCTGAGTCCGATGAACATACTGGAGGAGCTTACTGCTGGCAGCTTGTTCAACGGGTGCCAATCGTGGATCCAGCAGATGGATGTCTTCAAATGATTCTTGCTCATAGGAAAGCACCAAATTCATTTGACGGCCGAGAATCTGTTCTTCCTCTTCAGTTAAGGCATAGCCGATGACGACTTCTCTTGCCTTAAGATTTCGAATTTCACCACAGACCAGGGTAAAATCCAATAAACCTGTCACATAGAAATCACCCGTCACTAGATCCATATAGGCCAAACCAAATTGCTGACCGTCACGGTCGATGGCCACCAAAAAGTTGTTTTGGCTATCTGGTTTACTACTATCAACGACTGTACCTGGTGTAATCACCTGCACAACCTCACGCTTAACAACCCCTACTGCCTGCTTAGGATCCTCCATCTGCTCAGCAATGGCAATCTTGTAGCCACGCTCCACTAGGACATCAATATACTGTTGCGCTGAATGATAGGGAACTCCAGCCATGGGAATAGGATTGTCAGCATTTTTATTGCGACTGGTTAGTGAAATTTCTAGTATCTGAGCAGCATTGACTGCATCTTCGTAAAATAACTCATAAAAATCACCCATACGAAAGAGCAAAAAAGCATCTGGATATTGTTTTTTAATATCCACATACTGTTGCATGCCAGGTGATAATTTTTCTGTCGTCATCCATTCTCTCCTTGTTAAAAATAGTCTTGAGAGAGACTCCCAAGACCTTATCTATCCTTCATCAAATCTAACAAACGATCTTCCATGAGTTTAGCAACATGCTGATCTCGACAGATCACCAAGAGAGTATTGGCACCCGCAACTGTTCCTAAAATCCATTCATCCTTGTTGGCATCGACAACATTGGCTAAAACTGCGGCTTCACCCAATTTAGTGTGCAAAACTAAGGTAAACTCAGCTCTTGCTACACCTTCCAAATGATGGGACAAGAACTCAACCAGGTCAATCTTCTCTGTCTCATTTGCTAGTACATAGTAGACCTTATCATTTTTCTTAACCTTGGTCAAGCCCAGTTCGCGAAGGTCACGCGACAAGGTCGTTTGCGTCACAAAAACATTGCGTGCTTCCAACCGATCCTGGATCTCTTTTTGAGTCCCTAATTTTTCCTCAGTGATCATCTGCTTGATCAACTGATGACGTTCTCTTTTTCTCATAACATCCTCTCGAGTGAATATTTATAACATTTTACAACTATTTAATAAGAACATTATACCAAAAAAACTGAATATTTCAAAAAAATTCTTATCATTCCTCAAAATTATGATAAAATAGAAGAAAAGTCCAAAGGAGTTTATAATGAATACAAAACAATTGATTGCTAGCGAATTGGCTAGCGTCATTGACAGCCTGGCTCAAGAGGCTATTTTAAATTTACTAGAACAACCCAAAAACTCTGACATGGGAGACATCGCCTTCCCTGCCTTTACTCTAGCAAAAGTTGAGAGAAAAGCTCCACAAATGATTGCAGCAGATATCGCTGAAAAAATCAATAGCCAAGCCTTTGAAAAAGTCGTCGCTACTGGACCTTATGTTAACTTCTTCCTTGATAAAAATGCTATTTCTGCTCAAGTATTACATGCTGTTATCACTGAAAAAGAACACTATGCTGACCAAAATATTGGTAAACAAGAAAATGTTGTTATCGACATGTCTAGTCCTAATATTGCTAAACCATTCTCTATTGGTCACCTGCGCTCAACTGTTATCGGAGATAGCTTGTCACATATTTTCCAAAAAATCGGTTATCAAACAGTCAAGGTCAACCATTTGGGAGACTGGGGTAAACAGTTTGGAATGCTAATTGTTGCCTACAAAAAATGGGGCGACGAAGAAGCTGTAAAAGCTCATCCGATTGATGAACTTCTTAAACTCTACGTTCGCATCAATGCTGAAGCTGAAAATGACCCTAGCTTGGATGAAGAAGCACGCGAATGGTTCCGTAAACTTGAGAATGGAGACGAGGAAGCTCTCGCACTTTGGCAATGGTTCCGTGATGAAAGTTTGGTGGAATTTAACCGCCTTTACAATGAATTGAAGGTTGAATTCGACAGCTACAACGGGGAAGCCTTCTACAATGACAAGATGGATGCAGTTGTAGATATCCTTTCTGAAAAAGGACTTCTTGTTGAGTCAGAAGGAGCCCAAGTTGTTAATCTTGAAAAATATGGAATTGAACACCCAGCTCTTATCAAGAAATCTGACGGTGCAACTCTCTACATCACACGTGACTTGGCTGCGGCCCTCTACCGTAAAAACGAGTACCAATTTGCAAAATCTATCTATGTCGTTGGTCAAGAACAATCTGCTCACTTCAAACAACTCAAGGCTGTCTTGCAAGAAATGGGTTACGATTGGAGCCAAGATATTGTCCATGTTCCGTTTGGGTTGGTAACAAAAGAAGGGAAAAAACTTTCTACTCGTAAAGGGAATGTTATCTTGCTAGAACCAACTGTTGCAGAAGCCATCAGCCGTGCTAAAGCGCAGATCGAAGCCAAAAATCCTGAACTTGAAAACAAAGACCAGGTCGCTCATGCTGTTGGAGTTGGGGCCATTAAATTCTATGACCTTAAAACTGACCGTACAAATGGATATGACTTCGACCTTGAAGCTATGGTATCCTTCGAAGGGGAGACTGGCCCTTATGTTCAATATGCCTACGCTCGTATCCAATCAATCTTGCGTAAAGCTGATTTCAAACCTGAAGCAGGTGCCAACTATAGCTTGAACGACGCTGAAAGTTGGGAAATCATCAAGCTCATCCAAGACTTCCCACGTATTATTAAACGTGCAGCTGATAATTACGAACCTTCTATCATCGCTAAATTTGCAATCAGCTTAGCTCAAGCCTTTAACAAATACTACGCCCACACTCGTATATTAGATGAAAGTCCAGAACGTGACAGTCGTCTAGCTCTCAGCTATGCAACTGCGGTTGTTCTCAAAGAAGCACTTCGTCTGCTGGGTGTGGAGGCGCCAGAGAAGATGTAAATCGCCAAAGTTACTTGATTGCGAAGCAATCTAAGTAACTAACGCCAAATCCTATAAGGAATTTGGCTAGGCGCTTCACTAGTCTTTCGATAGAAATATTATCGATTTCTACCGAAAGACGTCGTAATCTTAAAGTTACTGGAACTAAAGTTCCTAATTGTTGGACGCTAGCCGCTTTTATGCGGACTAGCTAACTGCTTCACTAGTCATGGCCACTAAATATAATCGATTTAGAGGGCCACTACGTCGTAAATGAGGTGACTTACCTAAACGCTTCACTAATTCACCTAACCAAATAATATCGATTTGGTTAGGCTCATATCGTAGGCTTTTAATCACTTTATTGTAAAACAGTCTAAGTAACTAACGCTAAATCCTATAGGGGATTTGGCTAGGTGCTTCACTAGTCTTTCGATAGAAATATTATCGATTTCTACCGAAAGACGTCGTAATCTTAAAGTTACTGGAACTAAAGTTCCTAATTGTTAGACGCTAGCCGATTTTATGCGGACTAGCTAACTACTTCACTAGAATGACTTGAAAAGCGGAGACTCTTCGCTTTTCTCTTGCTATTCATTTCTTTATCACTTAGGGAGAATTTTTATGAGCCAATACGCTTATATCTTAGTTGTTATTAGTCTTCTTTTTCTCTTTCTTGTCAACAAATATGAAAAAGAGAAACTTCAAAGACTGCTTCAGGACCAACTATTGAAAGATCAAGATTTTCGTGCAACTATCAAAGAAAAAATCCAAACGATAGAAAACATCAACGATGTCATTGACTACATCAACAAAGGTTACCGTTTAGGAATTCCCATTTCAAAAGAAATCGTTGACGAAATTCGCAACTAACAAAAAGACTCGAGATGACATTTCTCGAGTCTTTTTATTTATTTCTGACAGCTAAGATTTCTACCAGGATAACAATCCCTAAGGATACCATGGTTCCAAGTGGTTCTACATTTTCATCAAAAATTTTCTCAGAGAACCGTAGCAGAGCAATCGCTAATAGTAGCAAGGCACTGCATAGCATAATATCCTTGAAGCTTGGTTTGCGTTTTATATACTTTAAAAATGATCTCTGTAGTTTATTCATTTCGTTTGTTCCCTTTTGGAGTAAATCCTTTATCCATAGAATAATGCTCTTCCTCAGAAAATCTAGCCTCTTACAAAGCTTCTAATTCATAGAGTTCCGCAATAATCCCTGCAACCTTCTTGATATCTCCCAGCATACCACGCATCTCAAAGTCTGCTAGAACAGGGAAACCAAAGCGCTGGCTGTATTGTTTAGCCGTCAAACAGTATTGGTTGTTAAAGTTACGGTTGCCTGATCCTACGACACCAAAACACTTACTGGCATTGTCTCCATAGGCGATAAAATCACCTACTGGAGTCGTCAAAATCTCCACATCTCCATTGTCAACACCATTGCCACCTTCTAAATAAGTCGGTAGAAAAGCCACATATGGGTTGGTCATTTCAAAGAAATCTTCTCCTTCCTTGACCAAATCTTTAATATGAATTTTTTCTACTTCAATATTCTCATACTGTTCTAATAGGTAAGCCTTCAATCGTGTTACGAAACTCTCCGTATTTCCGCTCAGACTGATATAGACTAAGGAAATTTTTTTCATTTTCTCCTCCTTTTTTGAATCATAAAAAATAACTACCAAGATTGTATCTTGATAGTTATCCTTTGTCAACTCTTAGACAAGTTCTTCCTCTTCTTGAGCTTCTGTTAATTCTTTTTGCTGACGCCACATCTTATAGAAGACGATTGCTAGGAAGATAACATTGAGTACGATCCCAAAAATAGCAGAACCTTTGGCACCAAGCTCCGCTCCCATACGGATGTTAGGGTCTGTAAAAAGTGAAACCGCATCCTGAACGCCGATAAAGTTGTAGATAGAACCAACGATGGCAACGAAGACATAAGCAAGATAAGTGTAGTTAGCCAATTGGATGTTTTTACGAATAAGGAAAACCAAAGCCACAACAACTAGAATAACAGATAAGACAACCAAGAGAATGCTGAAGACAGAATGACCATGCTCCGATACCTTAATGGTGTAATCAACGAGCTCCTTAGCATAAGTAGCATTAACACCTGATGCTGATGTTTCTAGATTGCTCATACTCTCCGCAGTAGGTACTGGAGATATGATTCCAAATAGTGACATTGCTGAGAGTAAGGCTGATAAAATCAGCAATACCCATAGATAGATTGGTTTCTTTTTCATCAAAGCAACCCCCTTATGTTTTTTAGTTTATTATAGCATATTTTAACAAGCAAAACAAATCCTACAAGTTTGCTTCCACCTGTTTACGGTAGGCTTTGGGAGACTTCCCACATAGTTTTCGAAAGACCTTATAGAAATAACCCACATTACTGTAACCAACCGTATAGCAAATATCCTCGATACTATCATTTGTAGATAGCAAGAGCTGCTGGGCAGCCTTGATGCGTTGCTTATTGAGAAGCTCTGCAAAGGTTGAATTGGTTTCCTTCTTGATTAGCTGGCCCAAATAAACGGGATTGATAAAGAGATCCTTGCTGATATCCTTTAGAGAAAGCTCTTTTTGGTAATCTCTACCAATGACCTCGAGCACGCTGACGACATTTTCATTCATGCGGTATTGGCCAAAGAAGGAAGTCAAGGTCTCCTTGGTATAAGCGACTAAGTCCTCAAAAGTTGTAATGGCATGGATGTTCTTGACGATATCTGTCATGTCGTCAGCCTTCAAATGCTCAAAAAGATGGAAAACATCCATAACAAACTGAGTAAAGAGCTGCTTAGTGATAGAGACTCTCGGTGTATTTTCAAGAACAATCTTCTCAAGTAAGGTCAACTCCTCGATAATCTGCTGGAGATTCCCCTGGATGATCACTCGATAAATGGGTTCGTAGTAAGAAAAGAGACTTTCAGATTGATCTAAATTAACAGTTCCATAGAAGAGTGCCTTTTCTACATTAAATTTCCATTTTTCAAAGTTGACTTGATAAGGGGCTTCAAAAGGCATGACCAACAAGCCATCAAATTCCTGATCAGCAAGGACAATTTGCCAATCTTGCCCCAGAACGTAGTAAGGAATGACAAAATTCCCTTGTTTTTCCTTGGAAAGTCCGATCCACCAATTTTCTTTTTGGCTGAGATGAGCCTTGAATGCTTCTTCATCTAGTTGCTGGCTCAATATTTCTGGCTCATGAGATTTTTCACCAAGCTGACTGGCAATCTTTTCAAGCAAGCGTTCAAGCTCAACCTTATCGACTGGTTTGACCAGATAATCAACGACATTGAGATTCATGGCTTTTTTGACATAGTCAAATTCTTGATAGCCTGAAAGGAGGATATAGTAAGCATTTGGCAACAACTCCTTCATCTCCCCAATCATCTCAAGCCCTGTCTTGTCAGGCATATTGACATCAGAAATGACAATATCTACGGGATGTTCTCGAACGTAGTCCAGAGCGTCGTCAGCATGATTGGCTGTTGCAACGACTTCCATATCCCATTTGTCAAAAGGAATCAAACGTTTGAGTCCTTCTGTAATCATGTACTCATCGTCAACTAAAAGTACTTTATACATCTTTATCCTTTCTCTTCATTTTGAATGGTGATTCGATAGCGAACACCTTCTTTTTCAACTGATTCTACACTGATGTCATAGCGGTCGCCAAAGTAGAGTACAAAGCGCTCATGCACATTGACAATCCCAATGGACTGACGTTTCTCACTATAATCCACCGTATGTTCGAAGGTTCTTTGAGCTAATTTATCCTGGATCTCTGCTAGCTTATCAGCAGGAATTCCACGCCCATTATCGGTTACCAAGATTTCAACATATCCTTCTTTTTTCAAGGCCTTGATACTGATCACATTATCTGTACGTCGATGATCAACTCCGTGGGCAAAATAATTTTCCACCAAGGGTTGGAGGGTAAATTTTGGAATGCGCATTTCTTCCAATCCAGGGTCGATTTTAAATCCGTAAGCAATGGATTTTGGATAACGCACCATACAGAGATAACTGTACTTCCGACAAAATTCCACTTCTTGCTTCAATGTTGTTTCTCGCTCATCAGAGATGTTGTTGCGCAGGAGACTACTGAATTCGTAGATAATATCCGCTAGTTCATTTTGGTTTTCCATGACCGCGTACATCCGTAGAAACTCCAGAGTATTGTACATGAAATGTGGATTTATCTGAGCTTGTAGGGCGCGCATATTGGCATCTTTTTGACTCAGTTCAAGTTGATAAATATCATGGATATTTCTCTCCAATCGATCCAACATATCATTTGTCGTCTCAGCGATTACAAGCAATTCCTGGTCTTTTTTCGTGAGATCAATTCTTTTACCTTGCTCCCCTTGCGCAATATCATGGATAGTTTCCACTAGATCAACAACCTGGGTTTGATACTTCGAAAATGTTTTTTTCAAGGTTACATATAAAATAACGATAAAGAGGAGACTCAAAGCAAGAATAAAAATCGAACTAGAGATACTCCCACTAAGGATATAATCCCTCGGAACTGCAACCTGAACCTGATAACCATGAGCTGTCTCATCTTGCAACCATTCCTCTCGACCACTTTTTTCACCTTGGTGAAACATATCCGTTTCAAAAGGAGAGGTGATGCTCACAGCAATTGGGATATTTCCTCGGGTATTGTCAATAGCCTTATAAAAAACATCAGAAGATACAGAGACATAAATAACACCAAGAGCTTGATCCGATACTGGATCCGATACTGGAATGGCGAAACTATTGGCATCTGGCTTGAAGGCATCTGCAGAAACCTTGTAACCACTACGATTGTCCCTCTTCGAAACATAAACTTCTGTCGAATCTTGCAAGACAATGGCTACACCCGTTACAAAATCATTGCGCACATAGAGGTCATCGATATTTTCATAAATGGATACAGAAATATAGGGTGATGCTTTACGCTCCAGTTGCCAATAGAAATAATCCGGTGTACTGAGGCTAAAATACTTATAAATTCCCTCGATTCGTGCTTGATTATCTACTAAACTTTGGGCTGAACGCGCTGATTCTCGATAGTAATACTCAACCTCACTCACTGTCCGAGTCAAAACCCGCTGGGAAACCTGTCTCGCTTCTTTTTCTCGACTATCCCAGTTTACATAGGAAATCAACAGAGCAAAACTAGCAATGATAACAATCATCACCCAAGTATAGGTTCGAAGGAGTGAATGAAGCCAAAATTGTTTCATTCTATTTGGACGCCAATTTTTCATGAATGCTTTCATAAACAGGCTCCAATAAATCACTAATAAAGAAATGCCACATACCAATCCCTACAAAAATAATGAGGGCTGGCATATAAAACCCAATAATGGCTAACAAGACGCTACCAAGAAGAACTTTAGCCACTGCTGACAAGCTCATAAAAATTCCGATAAAGGCAAGCTTTAAGGTATTTTGATAGGATAAGTCAAAATAAACTTGTAATTTTAGAGAAACTGTATACGCCAAAAAGACCAAGGCTACCAAAAAGATATTTAAAAATGTTGCTGCCAAATGGATAATGGTCTGATGCGGCAATTGGATCATGAGATACAAACCATAAATCAAGATCAAGTCAAGTCCCATAAAGGTGTAGAAACTGAGATTGCTTTTTACAAAATTGCTCTTATAAAGAGTCCATGCCTCTTTAAAACCATAGGCACGGTAAGAATAGCCATGTTCTGCAAATAAGCTCATGATAGTCGCACTAGCTGGCGCTATACCAAAAACCACACCTCCTGCTAGTGTCAATAACCAAAAATAAGCTGTAGCTATCATCCCCAAAAAGAAACGATGAAAGACTAGCTCAATAAAATTTCCCACGGTTTGCCTCCAAAAAAATAATCTAGAACTATTATAACATATTTCAAGCGCTCTCAAAAAAGAAGAGGAGAGAAAAGGTAGCAAGAGTTGAACCTGCTACCTTTTAGAAGCAAGTTCGGAGCAGGTATCCATCCTTGTCAAATGGCCAAATGTTAGTTTATAAAGGATAAATATAATTGTTTAATAATGTTATTTGTGCTATAATAAATATAGATAGAGATACCGATCAATGACCAAAGGAGTTTTCAGAAAAGATAAACATGTTTGCAGATTAAATACTTACTATTCAACTTATTTACTAGATTAACAAAATAACGAAAGGAGTATGAATCATGACTTTAAGAACTACTTTGTTTTGTGTTGCGCTTGTATTGACTCTTTTCTCTGATAAATTGTTCAAACAACAATATGTAAAAATCGTAAAAATAATTTGCGCTATAATCTTATTAGTCGCTTCATTATCATATCTGTTCTAAGTTATTTTAAGAATACAGGAATTTGTTTGTCCTGTATTCTTTTTTCTACCAAACGTACATTTATAAAATGAATAACAAGTTGATAAAATCAACCAAATTAGAGGCGAAAAAAGGTAGAGATTGAACTGAAATATAGTGAAATGTATTGAAATTGGAAAAAAGAAAAAACGCTTAAAATAAGCGTTTTTCTTATGTATTGATTCGTATTGAATGCTTACTTCACTTCTATCTACAGTTTCTAGATCTCTAAATATAATAGAGCTGAAGCAGTGGTAAAACAGATCATCAACAAACTTGGTAATATCTTAGAAAATAATTTCTTTATAGTCCAAGTCGGTTTGCTTTAAATTATACTTTTTTCTTAAACATTTGCTACGAGGAGGTCTTTCTTGTGTGTAATTTTCATCAAAAAATTTCATAGATAAGTCCTATATATAATCATGGTAAAGTAGTAAAAATAGTTGTTATCCTAGTTGATTAAAAAAGTCTTTGATTTCCTCATCTTTTATAAAATAATATATAATTTTCCCCTCTCTTCTAGTATCCAAGATGTTTTGATTGGCTAGTTTACGAAGATGGTGGGAGGCAGATGCCATACTGAGATTT
>NZ_JVHE01000098.1:0-510 GCF_001072925.1 Streptococcus pseudopneumoniae
AAAGATGCAGATGGAATCGTAAATCCAGCTAAGACACCGGTAGAAAACCCAGCTAACTTAACCGAAGAAGAAAAAGGTAAAGTTAAGAAAGCAATCGAAGATGCGAACCCAGAAAAAGTTGCCAACGTAGAAGTAACACCAGATGGAACAGCTACAGTAACCTTCAAGGACGGATCAGTTGCGACCTTGACACCGGATAAGACAGTTGAAAAAGCAACAAAAGATGCAGATGGAATCGTAAATCCAGCTAAGACACCGGTAGAAAACCCAGCTAACTTAACCGAAGAAGAAAAAGGTAAAGTTAAGAAAGCAATCGAAGATGCGAACCCAGAAAAAGTTGCCAACGTAGAAGTAGGAAATGACGGATCTGCGACAGTAACCTTCAAAGACGGTTCAGAAGCAACCTTGACACCGGACAAAACAGTAGAAAAAGCAAAAGATGCAGCAGGCGTTAAAGATCCAAAAGCTAAGACACCAGTTAAAGATCCAGCTAACTTAACAGACGCAGAA
>NZ_JVHE01000099.1:0-166396 GCF_001072925.1 Streptococcus pseudopneumoniae
TATCGAGATTTTTGGTATTGGGGTCAATTGATTCAATTACTGATTATCAACGCTTGGTATATTGCTGTGCGCCTGCCCCTGTCTGAGGCTCTCCCTTTTTACCATAGTCGCATGGCTATGTGGATGATTCTTTTTGCCCCTAATAAGACCTTTTTCAAACAATACTTTGCCTTGGTTGGAGTATTTGGTTCTATTATGGCTTTAGTTTATCCAGTTTTTTATCCGTTTCCTTTCCCTCATGTTTCCTCGGTCAACAATGTTTTCGGACACTGAGCCCTCTTGGCTAACTGCTTGATTTATCTTATTAGATATTATAAAGTTGAAAAAGGAGATGCTTGGAAAATATGTCAGATGACCTTTGGTGTCAATGCAATTATCTTTCTAGCCAACCTCTTGACAGGAGGGAATTATGGCTTTTTGAGTAATCCCCCTGTGATTGGGGATCATAGCGCCTTGGTTAATTATTTGATAGTAACCAGTCTGATGACAGGGATTCTCGTCCTCATCAATCAATTTGTTAAATACAAACATCAGAATAGTTAGCGAACAACTGAATTTATTGTTTTAAGGAGATTTTATGCATCATTTTATTACAAGAACCCAAACCACACCGCCTCCTATTCCCATTTTTTGGTACGGTGTCATGATAGGCCTTCTTGCCTTGTCTATTTATGCTTCTCTTACTTACTACAAAAATCCCAAATTTGTTCGATTGTTTAAGTGGATTCAAATTGCGCAACTGCTAGCTCTTTACGCTTGGTATATAGGTTTTAGCATTCCATTTTCAAATAGTCTGCCTCTTTACCATTGCCGCTTGGCCATGTTTGCAGTAGTATTCTTGCCAGACAAATGGAAAACCAAACAGTATTTTGCCCTTATGGGAGCTAGTGGAGCAGTATTTGCCTTGGGTTATCCGGTTTTTGATCCATATGACTTTCCGCATATTACTAGTTTTTCATTCCTGATTGGACATTATGCTCTCCTGGTAAATTCACTTGTCTATCTCATGAATCACTACGATAAGACTCTGCTTAAAAAGTATCGCATTATCGCCTACACTTTTATTCTTAATCTTTTCCTAGTTGGAGTCAATCAAGTGACAGGTGGGAATTACGGGCTTTTGAATACTACGCCTTTTATCCCAGATGCTCCTATTTGGATCAAGTATCTTCTGGTTTCAATCATTCTTTCTTCAGCCTTGGTGCTCTTTGATATTTTGTTTAAGAAACGCTGGCAAAAGAAAATGGCACTAGAATCAACTCTTTCATGATTTAGATTGTAAGCTAAAAGAAGATATAGAATTTGAGTCGACCAATCACAAAATACAAATTGCAATATCTGTTATTTAAAAGCAAGTCTACTATAGAGACCTGCTTTTTCTTGTGTAAGCAATTGAAAAACTCTCTAAAATCCGATATAATGGAGTGTTGAAAGGAATTTTAGAGTCCGATGTAACAAAGAATGCTTATAAATTGAAATTATTAAAAAAGTAGAAAGAAAGAGAACTTATGAACATTCAAGAAGAAATTAAAAAACGCCGTACCTTTGCCATCATCTCTCACCCGGACGCGGGGAAAACAACCATCACTGAGCAATTGCTCTATTTTGGGGGAGAGATTCGTGAGGCAGGTACTGTAAAAGGGAAGAAAACAGGAAACTTTGCCAAGTCTGACTGGATGGATATCGAGAAACAACGTGGGATTTCGGTAACGTCATCTGTGATGCAATTTGACTACGATGGTAAGCGTGTCAATATCCTCGACACTCCAGGGCACGAGGATTTCTCAGAAGATACCTATCGTACATTGATGGCGGTGGATGCGGCTGTCATGGTTGTGGACTCTGCCAAGGGTATCGAGGCCCAAACCAAAAAGTTATTTGAGGTTGTTAAACACCGTGGCATTCCAGTCTTTACCTTTATGAACAAGCTGGACCGTGACGGTCGTGAACCACTAGATCTCTTGCAAGAACTAGAAGAAGTCTTGGGCATAGCTAGCTACCCGATGAACTGGCCAATCGGGATGGGGAAAGCCTTTGAAGGCTTGTATGACCTCTATAACCAACGCTTGGAACTTTACAAAGGGGATGAACGCTTTGCTAGTCTGGAAGATGGGGACAAGCTATTTGCTAGCAACCCATTCTACGAGCAAGTCAAGGATGACATCGAGCTCTTGCAAGAAGCTGGAAATGAATTCTCAGAAGAAGCCATCCTTGCGGGTGAATTGACTCCGGTATTCTTCGGTTCAGCACTTACTAACTTTGGAGTACAGACCTTCCTTGAAACCTTCCTCAAGTTTGCTCCAGAACCTCATGGACACAAGAAAACAGACGGAGAAATTGTTGATCCTTATGACAAAGACTTCTCAGGATTTGTCTTTAAAATTCAAGCCAACATGGACCCTCGTCACCGTGACCGTATCGCCTTTGTCCGTATCGTATCGGGTGAATTCGAGCGTGGTATGAGTGTTAATCTTTCTCGTACTGGTAAGAGTGCTAAACTATCAAATGTTACCCAGTTTATGGCAGAAAGTCGTGAGAATGTCACCAATGCCGTAGCAGGAGATATTATCGGGGTTTACGATACTGGTACTTATCAGGTGGGAGATACTTTGACAGTTGGGAAAAACAAATTTGAATTTGAACCACTGCCAACCTTTACCCCTGAAATCTTCATGAAAGTTTCTGCTAAGAACGTTATGAAGCAAAAATCCTTCCACAAAGGGATTGAGCAATTGGTTCAAGAAGGAGCTATTCAGCTTTATACAAACTACCAAACGGGTGAATACATGCTTGGGGCCGTTGGTCAATTGCAGTTTGAAGTCTTCAAACACCGTATGGAAAATGAGTACAATGCAGAAGTGGTTATGAGCCCAATGGGTAAAAAGACCGTTCGCTGGATCAAACCAGAAGACTTAGATGAGCGCATGTCTTCAAGTCGAAATATCTTGGCGAAGGATCGCTTTGACCAACCTGTCTTCCTCTTTGAAAACGACTTTGCCCTCCGCTGGTTTGCGGACAAGTATCCGGATGTAGAGTTAGAAGAGAAGATGTGATTCAGTAAGCCTACTTGATTGCAAGCAATCTAAGTAGACTACGGCAAGTCCTATTAGACTTGCCTAACTGCCTCACTAACTACGTTTTACAAATGGAATCGATTTGTGGGTTTTGCCGTCGTAACAGAAAGGAAGTGAACTAGCCGACAGCCTTACTAACTTCTTTTGGCAAATTAAATCGATTTGCCAAACTCCGTGTCGTAGTTCAGTAAATTTATGTGGTTGTATAACAATCTAAGTAACTAACGCCAAGTTTCTATGGGACTTGGCTAGGCGCTCCACTAGTAAAGTTTTACGAATATTATCGATTCGTAAAACTCAGTGTCGTAATCTAATAATTGGTAACCGTTAGAAAGTAGTCTAGCTGCCTGCTATTGCCATACTAATTGCGTGTTGTAGCGGGAAATGAGTACCTTAGGTGGTCACTTACCTTAAATCTATTGTAAAAAAGCCAAGAAGATATTTTTCTTGGCTTTTCTTGTAGCTTGCTATTCAAAATTTCCCTAAAACTCCGCTTTGGTGTTGGACGGAGTTTAGGAGGTCTTTTAGGTCTCTAATCGGTAAATAGATTCAGTATAGATATCCATTTTTACATTCTATAAAATTTATGCATAAAAATATTTTTAAAATTTTTTAAAAAAATATTGAGATTGTAGAAAAAGGTGGATTTTCTGAGGTGAAAAGTTTCTTGAAACAAAAAAAATCCCTTAGACTGGAACGAAACATTCTAGTCTAAGGAAATGGATAGTTGGGTATTAGATACCGAAATTTTTCATAAAAATTGTAAAGAGTGCCAGTAAGATGAAGCTGATACTATTAAGTAGCATATGGACCGAGATAGACATTTCCAAACGTCTAGTACGATAAGCAGTCCAAGTGAGGACAGTAGACATCCAACCATAAATCAAGAAGGAAGGGAGATTAGAAGGCGTATGTGCAAGGAGGAAGATTAGCCAACCAATAATATATCCAAACTTTTCATAGCCTTGGAAGAGTTTGGTAGGAATAATCCCGCGACAGATGATTTCTTCACAAATAGGTGCGATTAAAACGATGAGGAAGAAACTGCTAATCAGAGAACTTTCAGAAATAAGGTTGTTAATTACTTGTTGATTAGAAGTTGTTGTTTGCTTCATGAGTTGTAACCAGATTCCACCTACAAGATTTCCAACATAAATAGCTAGGTAGCTAAAGACAATTCGAGGAACATCGTTAACGGTAAAAAGTTTAGATTTTAAATCCAGCAACTTGCTCTTATGGGCTCCGTATAAAAAGATAGCAAGTACAAGAATCGAAATAAGGGACACAAGAATTGTTGACCAAATTGGATTAAACTGAATTTTAGTTAGTATAGCTAGAGTTAGCATAGGAGTCTGAGATAGAAAGATAGCTACTAACAAAATCCCAAACCACGCGAGTCGCTTACGAAAATCTTTAAAAAAGTTCATTGATGTATCTCCTAAAAAATTTTTATTAATTATAACATAATTATTGCAAGGATTCTATTTGTTACCATAAGAGGAACGTACAGACGACAAATAGAATATCCCGAATCAAATGACTGTAGAATGATACCTCCTGTCTCAAATTTTTTGGGAATAAAAAACTGAGAAATAGAGCACCAAGACCAATATAAAAAGCAATTGATAAAATGGTGATTGGATTACGTAGGAAGATTAAAATGAAAATGATGATGATGGAAAATCTCACTTCCTTGCTACTGGAATTTTTTTGTAACCTTCTCCATTTTTTCAAGGGGAGAAAGGTAACGAGATCAACTCCAAAGAGAAAAAAGAAGGAGGGTAGGATGAGTTCCACGGCTTCTTTTTGAAGTAAGTTGACAGTAACGATAGTCTCTGATAGAACCAGCCCAACCCCGCAGAGGTTGACCACAATCATCATACTATAAAATAAAAAGATAAAGCGACTCCTGTCAATCAGTCTATCTCTTTTTAAGTTGTGACTAGATAAATAATGCATAAAGGCACAAGACCCAGATAAGCCCAATAAAGCCAGTAGAAAATAAAAACAGGATTGTTTGAGGGCCAGAGAGGTTCCAGACCAAAAGATACAACTACAAAGTGCCAGTTGGATTAAGGCAAAGAACAAGAGTAGTCGAATTGATTTTATGACTTTTTCCATAAAGTATCCCCTATATTTTTTTCTTATTATAGCTAAAAGATAGGAGAGAAAAGTCCTTAAATTCCCAATTGTCGATTTTTAGGGCTGTCTTGTCTTTTGAAACTAAAAAATCCCCCTTCAAGGGTTCCTTGAAGAGAGGAGATAGGTGATCTAACGTTTAGACCAAGTGCGCTTCATAAAGAGCAGTATGATTGGATAGATTTCAAGACGTCCTGCAATCATTGCAAATGATAGTAGAAGTTTTGAAAATGGACTAAAAATTGAGAAACTTGCAGTTGTTCCTAAAATAGGACCGATATTGTTAAAGCAACTGAAAACAGCACTCGCGACAACCATTAAATTATTGGTATCTAAACTGACGATGAAAATCAAACTGAGTAGAATCATGATATAAACCACAAAGTACTTCAGAATCTTGTGCTGAGTATCCTTATCAATAACCGTTTGATTAACCTGAAGGGTTAACACACGGTGAGGTGATATGGTAGACAAGACTTGATTTTTAGCAATTTTAGATAGGATGACTCCGCGAATAACCTTGAGACCACCTGCAGTGGAGCCAGCAGAACCACCGATTGCCATCAGCATTAGCAAGATGTATTGAGAAAACAAAGGCCAGTTCGTGATATCCCCATATCCAAAACCGGTAGTGGTAATGATGTTAGATACTTGGAAGAAGGCCATCTCAAAGCTTTGTGAAACTCCGCTGTAGAGGTGAAGTGTGTTTAGCGTGATTAAGCCAGTTGATATGGCTACAATCAAGAGATAGGCTCGGAGTTCTTCATCAAAAAAGAATTCCTTGATACGACGGAGCATGAGGTAGTAGTAGAGGTTGAAATTGACACCAAACATCAAAACCCCGATACTTGTCAGATAGGTAATGAGAGAACTATGATAGTGGGCAATTCCATCATTATAAACAGTAAAGCCACCAGTACCAGCAGTACCCATAGCGATAACAAAACTATCGTAGAGAGGCATTCCAGCAAGGTAATAAATAACCACAAAAAGGGCGAACATAGCCAGGTAGAGGATATAGAGGATTTGGGCTGTATTTTTTAGTTTAGATACAACCTTGCCAAATACTGGTCCTGGAACCTCAGCCTTCATAACCTCTAAGTGACTGTTTTTAGCATTATCCATGATAGCTAGGGCAAAAACCAGCACCCCCATCCCTCCGATAAGGTGAGTAAAACTCCTCCAAAATAGAAGGGAACGGCTTAAGACAGAAACATCATTTAAAATAGTTGCTCCCGTTGTTGTGAAGCCAGAACTAATCTCAAAGAAGGCGTCTATCATATTGGGAATTTGTCCTGAAAAGACAAAGGGAAGGGCACCAAAGAATGACCAGAGAATCCAACAGAGAGCCACAATTAAGACCCCTTCTTTTGCATAGATTCGCTGTTTTTTAGGCTTACTGATAATTCCCAGAAGACCTAGAACAACAAGGATTCCGATGGTAGAGAAAAGAGCTGTAAAAACTTGACTCGATTCTCGATAATAAAGAGCAATGCTAACTGGAACTAAGAGTAGACCAGCCTCGATCAAGAGTAGCTTTGCAAGAAGAAATCGTACCATACTTCTATTCATAGCTTACCTCTCTAACAGATCATAGATCTTGGTGATATTTGATAGTAGTGTGATGACAACTAACTTATCACCGACTTGAAGGCTATCTTCACCTGTGGGGAAGATTGTTTTTCCATTGCGAATAATAGCAGCAATTAAAATATCTTTTTTGAGTTTCAATTGAGATAAAGGTTTACCAGTCATCTTGTTAGCTTCCTTGATAAGGAATTGAAGAGTTTCAACCTGTCCATTTGCTAGGTGGTGCATCGCTTGAAGATCTGAATATTGGGCATTGGCACGACCATGGATAAAGTGCATAATCGTATCAACAGCGATAGTTTTTGGTGTGATGATACTAGAAAACTCAGGTGCATGGATAATCTCTAGGAGACTAGTTCGATTGACCTTAGTGATGTTTTTCTGAACACCCACACTATCCAAGAACATAGATGTAATAATGTTTTCTTCGTCAACTCCAGTAAGGGTTGCGACCGCATCGTAGTGTTGGGCACTTTCTTCTAGGAGAATATCTTTTGCAGTTCCATCCCCTTGTACAATATAGAGTTTTGGATATTTTTGACTGAAAAATGCTGCGCGATCTGGATTGAGTTCAATGACCTTGGTATCAATACGGCTATCTTTCAAAATACCAACAAGGTAGTAGGCGATTTTTCCGGCTCCGATAATGAGTAAACTCTTAACGACACGAGATTTGACATAGTTATGAAAAAGCATCATATCGACACGATGACCTGTTACAAAGATACGGTCTTTATCTTCTAAAATAAGGTCGCCACTAGGGATCATGAGTTTATGATCGCGCTCAATAGCACAGACAATCACATTGCCAAACTTTTTCCGGAAGTCTGCGATAGACATCTGACAGATATTGCTATCCTTACGGACAACAAATTCCATCAAACTAACCAAACCACCTACAAAACGCTCAACAGAAAGAGCGTTTGGGAAGTCGATGATGTTAGCAATAGCACGAGCCGCTAGGAGTTCTGGATTGACAATGAGAGAAAATCCGAGAATATTTTTTTCTTTAAAGTAAGGGTTGGAATACTCAGGATTGCGGACACGGACGATGGTTTCTTTAGCCCCCATCTTTTTAGCTAAGACAGCAGAGACCATATTGACCTCGTCATATTGAGTCATAGCAATGAAAATATCGCAGTCTTGAACATTGGCTGCTTCTAGCATAGCAAAGTCAGCCCCATTACCTGCAATTCCAATAATATCAAAACGGCTTGTCATGTAATTAAGAACTGTTTCGTTCTGTTCAATTAAGACAACATCATGATTGTCAGCGACAAGTGAACGACAAAGGGCAGAACCAACTTTTCCCCCTCCGACAAGAATAATCTTCATGTTATACAACCTACTTTTTCAATATGTATCTATCATACTCTTTTTTAGAATAAAATGCACTCGGCAACTGACTCTTTTCATTATCAGGGTGGGAAATTGTCCTATTGATAATCTTCCTTATTAAAAATTTAAGATATAAATCAGCTATTTTCGTGTAAATCTAATGAATACAGAAGTATTTTTAACTAGTGTAAATATGTTTGTAAAAAAATTGAAAAAATCAAGTCATTTCTATTGACAATCAAGCTGAAAGTGATATACTAAAACAGTAGTTTCGCTGATTTACTTCAAACCTGTTGTGAGGTAAGTTAACGATGCCTTAACCACGCTGTTTGCTGAGCTAGACTCCGGGCAGTGTGGCTATTTTTTTGCACTAGTGAGAGGAAACAAGGCATGGCAAATCACATTGTATTATTTGAACCCCAAATTCCACAAAATACGGGTAATATTGCTCGTACCTGCGCAGCAACGAATGCGCCCCTTCATATTATTAAACCGATGGGCTTTCCTATCGATGACCGTAAGATGAAGCGGGCAGGTCTAGATTATTGGGACAAGCTTGAGATTCATTTTTATGAGAGTTTGGCTGATTTTATGGAAAAAATGGATGGTCAGCTCTACTTGATTTCCAAGTTTGCAGAAAGAGTCTATTCAGATGCAGATTTCACGACAGAAGGAGATCATTATTTTCTTTTTGGGAGAGAAGATAAGGGTTTGCCTGAGGAATTTATGCGTGAGCATCCAGAAAAAGCTCTCCGCATTCCCATGAATGATGAGCATGTTCGTAGTCTCAATGTTTCAAATACAGTTTGTATGATTGTCTATGAAGCACTTCGTCAACAAAACTTTGCGGGTCTCGAACTGGTTCACACTTACGAAACAGATAAGTTGAAATAAACACTTAGATAAAATGCTTGCGCTTGCAAGCTTTTTTTGTTATCATAAAGGGGTCTTCAGGGCAGGGTGAAATTCCCGACCGGCGGTAAATTTGACTAGCTATTTTAGCTTTCTCGTCGTTGTCTTGTCTCGATATACTTTAAGTATTATCTTCGACTACGACGCCTAGATAAATCTAAAATATCTTAGCCAAATAAGTCCGCGAGCGCAAGCTGATGTGGTGAGATTCCACAACCGACAGTATAGTCTGGATGGGAGAAGACGAAAGAATGGCTTTGTCTATTCTAATTAATTTTTTATAGGTAAATTGCAACCGCTTGCTAAAAAAAGAGTGAGGGGGAACTTTTGGAATATAAAAATAAAGGATAGATAGAGGAATCCTTTCCAACTTCTTCTGATTTTATAGAAAATTGGAGGAACCTGTTATGACAAACACACGTCGACTTTCGACCATTGCAATTTTATCAGCACTTTCATTTGTGTTGATGTACTTTGACTTTCCGCTTTTGCCAGCGGCATCCTTCTTGAGGATTGAGTTCAGTATTTTACCGGTCCTTGTGGGCTTGGTGGTCTTGGATTTACCAGCAGCTTTTGGAGTGCTTTTCCTTCGGTCCTTGTTGAAAATCCTTCTGAACAATCAAGGGGTTAGTACCTATATTGGTTTACCGATGAATATTGTTGCCTTGGGAGTCTTTGTACTTGCTTTTGGTTTGATTTGGAAAAAAGAGCGAACAACCATGCGTTTCGTCCTAGCTTCACTAGCTGGTACGCTTGGTTTGACTCTAGCTATGCTAGTTCTAAACTATGTTTATGCTGTTCCTTTGTACGCTAAGTTTGCTAATTTTGATATTGAGAAAATCTTAGGATTGAGCAACTACCTGATGACTATGGTCTTGCCTTTTAATCTGATTGAAGGTATTATATTTGCCATCTCTTTCTGGTTGTTGTTTGTCCTTTTGAAACCAACTTTAAAATACTATGAAAGATAAACAAACATTTATGATGAAGGGCTCTTTTGCCCTTTTACTTTTTATGATTATTGGCTATATTGTCAAATTTTATCCAGAAATGCTGGTCAGTTTTGATCAGCCGATTCAGACTGCCATTAGAGGTGATTTACCTGAGACCTTAACGCTTCTTTTTCGGGCAATTACGCACTTAATTGACATCCCAGTCATTATTAGCTGGGTTTTAATTGTAGCTTTTATATTTTATCGAAAGCAATGGAAGATGGAAAGTTATCTCATGCTGGGGAATTTGACTTTAGCTGGAATCTTAATCGTAACTTTTAAAAATATCTACCAAAGACCACGACCAGAAATTCTACACTTGGTAGAAGAAAAAGGTTTTTCTTTTCCAAGCGGACATTCTCTGGCAGTAACGATTATGGTTGGAACTTTGATTGTGATTTTGAGCCAAAGGATTAAGAATACAGTCTGGAGAAAAATCGTTCAAATCTTGCTAAGTTTATACATCGTCAGTGTATTGGTATCAAGAATTTATCTGGGAGTTCACTACCCATCAGATGTGATTGCCAGCCTTTGTGTAGGCCTAGGAGTTTTGTTTATGGAGTTTCCTTTCTATGATAAACTGCGTTTTCAATGGCGCTTCAAAGGAAAGCAGAAGTAGGCATTGACCCTTCTTGAGGAGGAAGAAATGGAAGTCAACATAAAAGATCTTCATCCGAGTCAACTATATTTATCAGAAAAGAAATTACAAGATATCCAGATGCTTTATCAATCGGTAGAAAAGCACAATATTAATCCAATTAGTGTTCTTGCATTTGGAGATTATTTGTTGATTACAGATGGGCATCACAGGGCTTATCAGGCTTTATTGATAGGCCAGAATACGATTTCTGCTGAGTGGGATAGAGATGGAGGTGATGAACTCTATCATCTCTATGCGCAAGCTTGTGAGAAAAGAAAGATATACTCTGTTCTGGATTTAAAAGATCATATCTTACCTCAAGATGAGTATGAAGCAAAATGGTATAACTGGTGTGATGGTTTTAATCAAGCAGCGGAGCTAGTATTAGGATTAGAAAATGATGACAAAAATCATGACAAAAATCATTCAGATAGATGATTCCTTGCGTCTAGTTCCCTATTTTTTAGCGGATCATCATGATGCAGCTTTGGCCTGGTATCAAGATGTGGATTTGGTGGAACTTGTAGACGGTATTAGAATACCTTATAGTCCGGAAAAATTAAATGCCATGTATTCCTATTTAGAAAGACACGGGGATTTGTTCTGGATTGAGTTTCGAGAAAAGGGAGAGTGGCTTCCAATTGGGGATGTCACCTTATCTCAGGAGAATCTTCCTATTGTGATTGGCAATCCAACTTATCAACATCAGGGACTTGGACGCAAGGTTTTGAAGGCTTTGATTGATCTAGCTCGGCAAAAGGGTTGGAAACAATTGAAAGTTCAAGAAATCTACACTTTTAATCGTATCTCTAGAAGATGTTTTGAGTCTCTTGGATTTGTGGAAAGTGGTACTACTGAAAATGGAGTGAGTTTTGTACTGACTTTGAGCGAATGAATTCTTTCCATCGTGGTAGAAGATTCTGAAGATTGATTTCACCAAAAAATTGTAACAGAAAGAAATATCAAAAATAAAAATTTCTCTTGCATTTTTTAAAAAATAGTGTATAATAGATGGGTATGTGTAAAGCATACTTGTGGGAGGTAAAAATCTCTAAATTACCGCCAAAACCACAAAGGAGGATTTAAAAATGGCTAAAAAAGTCGAAAAACTTGTAAAATTGCAAATCCCTGCTGGTAAAGCTACACCAGCTCCACCGGTTGGACCTGCTCTTGGTCAAGCTGGTATCAACATCATGGGATTCACAAAAGAGTTCAACGCTCGTACTGCTGACCAAGCTGGTATGATCATTCCAGTTGTTATCTCAGTATACGAAGACAAATCATTTACTTTCGTTACAAAAACACCACCAGCTGCTGTTCTTTTGAAAAAAGCTGCAGGTGTTGAAAAAGGATCAGGTACACCTAACAAAACTAAAGTTGCTACAGTTACTCGTGCGCAAGTACAAGAAATTGCAGAAACTAAGATGCCAGATTTGAACGCTGCAAACATTGAGTCTGCAATGCGTATGATCGAAGGTACTGCTCGTTCTATGGGATTCACTGTTGTTGACTAATCAATAACATCCCTATATAACCCGCAAGACTTCATCATTTCGAGAAGTGACGTGGGAGATGAAAATCGATTGAACCACTTACAAGGAGAATAGAAAATGGCTAAAAAAAGCAAACAACTTCGTGCTGCTCTTGAGAAGATCGACAGCACAAAAGCATACAGCGTAGAAGAAGCTGTAGCTCTTGCAAAAGAAACTAACTTCGCAAAATTTGACGCAACTGTAGAAGTTGCTTACAACTTGAACATCGACGTTAAAAAAGCTGACCAACAAATCCGTGGAGCAATGGTATTGCCAAACGGTACTGGTAAAACAGCTCGCGTTCTTGTATTTGCACGTGGTGCAAAAGCTGAAGAAGCTAAAGCTGCTGGTGCAGACTTTGTTGGTGAAGACGACCTTGTTGCTAAAATCAACGACGGTTGGTTGGACTTCGACGTAGTTATCGCTACACCTGACATGATGGCTCTTGTTGGACGCCTTGGACGTGTCCTTGGACCACGTAACTTGATGCCAAACCCTAAAACTGGTACTGTAACAATGGATGTTGCTAAAGCAGTTGAAGAGTCTAAAGGTGGTAAAATCACTTACCGTGCAGACCGTGCAGGTATCGTACAAGCGATCATCGGTAAAGTTTCATTTGAAGCTGACAAGTTGGTTGAAAACTTCAAAGCATTCAACGAAACAATCCAAAAAGCTAAACCAGCTACTGCTAAAGGAACTTACGTAACAAGCTTGACAATCACAACTACTCAAGGTGTTGGTATCAAGGTTGACGTTAACTCACTTTAATTAGTAATAATTTAACATGAAAGGTTGAAGACAAGTTTGTCTCAACCTTTTTTCAAATAAAAATAGCATAAAAATCTAGTTATCCGCATAAAAACTGGACTTATCACACTTTATCAAGGTCAAAACCACTCAATTTACTACTAATTTACTACTTATGAATGAGCTTTGATACGACGATTTATCCTTGAAAAGTGAAGATATAAAGATACTTCCAATAAAATTTGAATATTTAATAGGTAGACACTTCAAAAAATGAGGTGTCTATTTTTTTTACCCGATTTTGAAAGGAAGTGAACTTATGAAAACAAAAAATCAAGAATCAAAAGGTCGTTCCCCACTCTTTAAGACCATCAAACATTCATTCAGCCAATAAAAAAGAAAGGATAGGTAAAAATATGGAACTTAAATTTGTGATTCCCAACATGGAAAAAACATTCGGCAATTTAGAATTTGCTGGCGAGGATAAAGTCGTTCAGCGAAGAATCAACGGACGGCTAACTGTCTTATCAAGAAGCTATAATCTCTATTCTGATGTTCAAAGAGCAGATGATATTGTGGTGGTGCTTCCTGCTGAAGCTGGCGAAAAACATTTCGGCTTTGAGGAACGTGTGAAGTTAGTCAATCCACGTATTACCGCAGAGGGCTACAAAATCGGCACTCGTGGTTTTACAAATTACCTTTTACATGCTGACGACATGATAAAAGAATAAAGAAAGAGAGGAAAAATGATGAGATTAGCAAATGGCATTGTATTAGATAAAGACACGACTTTTGGAGAATTGAAATTCTCTGCTCTACGTCGTGAAGTGAGAATCCAAAATGAAGACGGGTCGGTTTCAGATGAAATCAAGGAACGTACCTATGACTTAAAATCCAAAGGACAAGGACGCATGATTCAAGTAAGTATTCCTGCCAGCGTGCCTTTGAAAGAGTTTGATTATAACGCACGGGTGGAACTTATCAATCCCATTGCGGACACCGTTGCTACTGCCACCTATCAAGGAGCAGATGTTGACTGGTATATCAAGGCAGACGATATTGTGCTGACAAAGGATTCTAGTTCATTCAAAGCTCAACCACAAGCAAAGAAAGAACCGACACAAGACAAATAGTCGCTAGGTAGAAAGGAGACTTTTTCGCATGAAACAGCGTGGTAAAAGGATTCGCCCATCTGGTAAAGATTTAGTCTTTCATTTTACGATAGCGTCACTCCTGCCTGTTTTCCTGCTGGTTGTCGGACTGTTTCATGTGAAGACAATCCAGCAGATCAACTGGCAGGATTTTAACCTATCACAAGCAGATAAGATTGACATTCCCTATTTAATTATCAGTTTCAGTGTCGCAATTCTTATCTGCTTGCTGGTAGCGTTTGTATTCAAACGGGTTCGCTATGATACGGTTAAACAACTTTACCACCGTCAAAAACTGGCAAAGATGATACTTGAAAACAAGTGGTATGAATCTGAACAGGTCAAAACAGAGGGTTTCTTTAAAGATAGTGCTGGTCGTACAAAGGAAAAGATAACCTACTTCCCTAAAATGTATTATCGACTTAAAAATGGCTTGATACAGATACGGGTGGAAATCACGCTGGGAAAATATCAAGACCAACTCTTACACTTGGAAAAGAAATTAGAGAGTGGCTTGTACTGTGAGCTGACGGATAAAGAGTTAAAGGATTCCTATGTGGAATATACTTTGCTCTATGACACCATAGCCAGTCGTATTTCTATTGATGAAGTAGAAGCTAAAGATGGTAAACTTCGCTTAATGAAAAACGTATGGTGGGAATATGATAAGCTCCCTCATATGTTGATTGCTGGTGGTACAGGTGGCGGTAAAACTTACTTTATACTGACACTGATTGAAGCCTTGCTTCATACAGATTCAAAACTGTATATTCTTGACCCGAAAAATGCTGACCTTGCGGACTTAGGTTCTGTGATGGCAAATGTCTACTATAGAAAAGAAGACTTGCTTTCTTGCATTGAAACATTCTATGAAGAAATGATGAAACGTAGTGAGGAAATGAAGCAGATGAAGAACTATAAGACTGGCAAAAATTATGCTTACTTAGGTCTCCCGGCACACTTCTTAATCTTTGATGAATACGTCGCTTTCATGGAAATGCTGGGAACAAAAGAAAACACCGCAGTTATGAATAAGCTGAAACAGATTGTCATGTTAGGTCGTCAAGCTGGCTTCTTTCTAATACTGGCTTGTCAACGTCCAGACGCAAAATATTTAGGCGACGGAATCCGTGATCAGTTTAATTTCAGAGTGGCTTTAGGTCGTATGTCTGAAATGGGCTATGGCATGATGTTTGGCAGTGACGTACAAAAGGATTTCTTCTTAAAGCGAATCAAAGGTCGTGGCTATGTTGATGTAGGAACAAGTGTCATATCAGAGTTTTATACTCCCCTTGTACCAAAAGGATATGATTTCTTGGAGGAAATTAAAAAATTATCCAACAGCAGACAGTCCACGCAGGCGACGTGCGAAGCGGAAGTCGCAGGTGTGGACTGATCTTGCTGGCTGGTGTGGCAATAGCCACGCCAGCACTTAACCCCCCGTATCTAACAGGGGGGTACAAATCGACAGGAAACAGTCAAAAAAACATTAGAAAATCCTTTGGTTACAAGGGATTTACAAAATTTCAGCGTATGTCAAATGGGCTTTAAAAGTTGACATACGCCTTTTTGATTGGAGGGATTTTTACTGAATGAACAAACTTGGTTACAGCATTTAAAAGAAAAACGCTTGGCTTATGGACTATCTCAAAACCGTTTAGCTGTTGCGACTGGTATTACAAGGCAGTATCTAAGCGATATTGAAACAGGAAAAGTCAAGCCATCAGAGGATTTACAGCAGTCCCTTTGGGAAGCTCTGGAACGCTTCAATCCCGACGCTCCCCTTGAAATGCTGTTTGATTATGTAAGGATTCGCTTTCCGACAACAGACGTACAGCAGGTGGTCGAAAACATCTTACAACTGAAACTGTCCTATTTTCTTCATGAGGACTATGGTTTCTATTCTTATTCAGAGCATTATGCTTTAGGCGACATATTCGTCCTTTGCTCCCATGAACTGGACAAAGGAGTTCTGGTGGAATTGAAAGGTCGTGGGTGCAGACAATTTGAAAGCTATCTTCTGGCACAACAAAGAAGCTGGTATGAGTTCTTTATGGACGTTTTGGTGGCTGGCGGTGTGATGAAACGCCTTGACCTTGCCATTAACGATAAGACAGGGATTTTGAATATCCCTGTACTCACTGAAAAGTGCCAACAGGAAGAATGTATCTCCGTCTTCCACAGTTTTAAAAGCTATCGCAGTGGCGAACTGGTACGCAAAGAGGAAAAGGAATGTATGGGAAACACCCTCTATATCGGTTCATTACAAAGTGAAGTTTATTTCTGTATCTATGAAAAGGACTACGAGCAGTACAAGAAAAATGATATTCCCATTGAAGACGCAGAAGTAAAAAACCGTTTTGAGATTCGATTGAAAAATGAGCGTGCCTATTATGCAGTCCGTGATTTACTCGTCTATGACAATCCAGAGCATACCGCCTTTAAAATTATCAATCGGTATATCCGTTTTGTAGATAAAGACGATTCCAAACCTCGTTCTGATTGGAAACTGAATGAAGAATGGGCTTGGTTTATTGGGAACAATCGTGAACGATTAAAACTAACCACAAAACCAGAGCCTTACTCCTTCCAAAGGACGCTGAACTGGCTATCTCATCAAGTTGCCCCGACCTTAAAGGTTGCGATTAAACTTGATGAAATCAACCAGACGCAGGTTGTAAAAGACATTCTCGACCATGCGAAACTGACAGACCGACACAAGCATATTTTGAAGCAACAGTCAGTAAAAGAACAGGACGTGATAACAACAAAAAAATAACTCAAATACAAATTCATTGAATATAGAGAGGAGAACATTTTTATGAATTTTGGACAAAACCTTTATAACTGGTTTCTATCAAACGCTCAATCACTGGTGCTTTTAGCAATCGTTGTGATTGGCTTGTATCTTGGCTTCAAGCGTGAGTTTAGCAAACTGATTGGCTTTTTAATTATTGCGATTATTGCGGTTGGCTTAGTCTTCAACGCTGCTGGAGTAAAAGACATTTTACTAGAGCTATTCAATCGCATTATTGGTGCTTAAATAAAACCGTTCTTTTGTGGAATATAAGTGGTTTTCTTATGTTCCGCAAAGGAATGGTACACCAAACGAAGTGCGGTAGGGATTTTTGAATCTCTACAAAGAAAGGACGTGAATATATGGACGATATGCAAGTCTATATTGCGAATTTAGGCAAATACAATGAGGGCGAATTGGTCGGTGCGTGGTTTACCTTTCCCATTGACTTTGAGGAAGTCAAAGAGAAAATCGGCTTGAATGATGAATATGAGGAATACGCCATTCATGACTACGAGTTACCCTTTACGGTTGACGAATACACTTCCATTGGCGAACTCAATCGACTATGGGAAATGGTATCGGAATTACCCGAAGAATTACAATCGGAGCTATCTGCTCTGCTCACTCATTTTTCAAGCATTGAAGAACTAAGCGAACATCAAGAGGATATTATCATTCATTCCGATTGTGATGATATGTATGACGTGGCACGCTACTACATTGAAGAAACGGGTGCTTTAGGCGAAGTACCAGCTAGTCTTCAAAACTATATTGATTATCAAGCCTATGGTCGGGATTTAGACCTTTCAGGAACGTTTATCTCAACCAATCATGGGATTTTTGAAATCGTCTATTAAATCTGTCGGTACATTACTACTGGCAGATTTTCTATTTTACGGGGTGGCTCAATCAGCTACCCCTATTTTTTATGAAAGGATTGATTACATGAAGAAAATACGAAGCTATACCAGTATCTGGTCTGTGGAAAAGGTACTGTATTCTATCAATGATTTTAGACTTCCGTTTCCCATAACCTTTACGCAAATGACATGGTTTGTCGTGTCACTCTTTGCAGTGATGATACTTGGCAACTTGCCCCCTCTTTCCATGATAGAGGGAGCATTTCTCAAATACTTTGGGATTCCTGTGGCTTTCACATGGTTTATGTCTACAAAAACTTTTGATGGTAAAAAGCCTTATGGATTTTTGAAGTCTGTCATTGCTTATGCACTGCGACCAAAGCTGACCTATGCAGGAAAAAAAGTAACGCTTGGCAGAAACCAGCCACAAGAAGCCATTACAGCAGTTAGGAGTGAATTTTATGGCATATCCAATTAAATACATTGAAAACAATCTCGTCTGGAATAAAGACGGGGAATGTTATGCTTACTATGAGCTTGTTCCTTACAATTACTCATTTCTAAGTCCAGAACAGAAAATACAAGTGCATGATTCTTTCAGACAGCTTATCGCACAAAATCGTGATGGCAAAATTCATGCTTTACAAATCAGTACAGAATCCAGCATACGTTCTGCACAAGAGCGTTCCAAAAATGAAGTCACTGGCAAGCTCAAAGCGGTTGCCTATGACAAAATCGACCAACAGACAGACGCTTTAATATCCATGATTGGCGAAAATCAAGTGAACTACCGTTTCTTTATCGGCTTTAAGTTGCTTCTCAACGATCAGGAGTTTTCTATGAAAAGTCTTACCGTTGAAGCAAAAAATGCTTTGTCTGATTTTGTCTATGATGTGAACCATAAGCTGATGGGCGATTTTGTTAGTATGAGTAATGATGAAATCCTGCGTTTTCAGAAGATGGAAAAGCTCTTAGAAAATAAAATCTCTCGTCGTTTCAAAATCCGCAGGTTAGATAAGGACGACTTCGGCTATCTGATTGAACACCTTTACGGACAGACAGGCACTGCCTATGAAGAGTATGAGTACCATCTATCAAAGAAAAAGCTGGATAATGAAACGCTGATTAAATACTATGACTTGATTAAGCCTACTCGCTGTTTGGTGGAAGAAAAACAGCGATATTTGAAAATCCAGCAGGAAGATGAAACCGTCTATGTAGCTTACTTTACCATTAACAGCATTGTCGGAGAACTGGACTTCCCGTCCTCTGAAATCTTCTACTACCAGCAACAGCAATTTACATTCCCGATTGATACGTCAATGAATGTGGAAATTGTAGCGAATCGTAAAGCCCTATCTACTGTCCGCAATAAAAAGAAAGAACTGAAAGACTTGGATAACCACGCTTGGCAAAGTGATAATGAAACCAGCTCCAATGTGGCGGAAGCTCTGGAAAGTGTGAATGAGCTGGAAACCAATTTAGACCAAAGCAAGGAATCTATGTACAAGCTGTCTTATGTGGTAAGGGTATCAGCAAATGATCTTGACGAACTCAAACGTCGTTGTAATGAAGTGAAAGATTTTTATGACGATTTAAGCGTAAAACTGGTACGACCATTTGGGGATATGCTCGGCTTACATGAAGAATTTTTACCTGCCAGCAAGCGTTATATGAATGATTATATTCAATACGTGACCTCTGATTTCCTCGCTGGTTTAGGTTTTGGTGCTACTCAAATGCTGGGGGAAAATGAGGGGATTTATGTTGGCTACAGCTTAGATACTGGACGCAATGTCTATCTGAAACCTGCTCTTGCCAGTCAAGGGGTTAAGGGTTCAGTAACCAATGCGTTAGCGTCGGCTTTTGTTGGTTCGCTGGGTGGTGGTAAATCCTTTGCGAATAACCTTATCGTCTATTATGCGGTGCTTTATGGGGCACAAGCAGTGATTGTAGACCCAAAAGCAGAACGTGGCAGATGGAAAGAAACCTTGCCAGAGATTTCCCATGAAATCAATATCGTCACTCTGACTTCTGATGAGAAAAACAAAGGCTTACTTGACCCTTATGTGATTATGAAAAATCCCAAAGATTCTGAATCACTGGCTATTGATATTCTGACATTCCTTACGGGGATTTCCTCTCGTGATGGGGAACGCTTCCCAATCCTTAGAAAAGCCATTCGTGCAGTAACCAATAGTGAAGTACGAGGGTTGATGAAAGTGATTGAGGAATTACGGGTTGAGAATACGCCACTAAGTACCAGTATAGCCGACCATATCGAAAGTTTTACAGACTATGACTTTGCACATTTATTATTCAGTAATGGTTATGTGGAGCAGTCTATCAGCTTAGAAAAACAACTGAACATTATACAGGTTGCGGACTTGGTACTTCCCGACAAGGAAACTTCCTTTGAGGAATATACCACTATGGAGCTTTTATCCGTTGCTATGCTGATTGTCATTAGTACCTTTGCTTTAGACTTTATCCATACAGACCGAAGCATTTTCAAGATTGTAGATTTAGACGAAGCATGGAGCTTTTTACAGGTAGCACAAGGAAAAACACTATCTATGAAGCTGGTTCGGGCTGGTCGTGCTATGAACGCTGGGGTATATTTCGTGACCCAAAATACAGACGACCTCTTAGATGAAAAACTGAAAAATAACCTCGGCTTAAAATTTGCATTTCGTTCCACTGACCTTAACGAGATTAAAAAGACCTTAGCCTTTTTTGGTGTAGACCCAGAGGACGAAAACAATCAGAAGCGATTGCGTGATTTGGAAAACGGGCAATGCCTTATCAGTGATTTATATGGTCGTGTCGGTGTGATACAGTTCCACCCTGTATTTGAAGAACTGCTCCATGCCTTTGATACCAGACCACCTGTGCGAAAAGAGGTGTAAATGTGAAACCATCAATAGTAAACAGAATAAAATCAAACTGGACGCTGAAACGTCTAGGTAAAGTGGCAATGACAGTGGCTTTCACACTTGTGATTGCCATTTTTCTTTTAGCCATGCTGGGAACGGTGGTTCAAGCTGCGGGCTTGGTAGATGATACGGTCAATGTGGCAAATGAATACAGCCGATACCCACTTGAAAACTATCAACTGGATTTTTATGTGGATAATAGCTGGGGCTGGCTTCCGTGGAACTGGTCGGACGGGATTGGAAAACAGGTCATGTATGGACTATATGCCATTACCAATTTTATTTGGACAATCAGTTTGTATGTTTCCAATGCGACAGGTTACTTAGTACAGGAAGCCTATTCCTTAGACTTCATTTCCGCTACAGCAGATTCCATTGGTAAGAATATGCAGACCTTAGCTGGTGTGAGTGCAAACGGATTTTCAACAGAGGGTTTCTATGTTGGATTCCTCTTACTCTTGATTTTGGTTCTTGGGGTTTATGTTGCCTATACGGGACTGATAAAGAGAGAAACCACAAAGGCAATTCATGCCATTATGAATTTTGTGCTGGTGTTTATCCTATCGGCTTCCTTTATTGCCTACGCTCCCGACTACATTAAAAAAATCAATGACTTTTCATCAGACATCAGTAATGCCAGTTTATCACTTGGCACGAAGATTGTCATGCCCCATTCCGATAGTCAAGGCAAGGACAGCGTGGACTTAATCAGAGATAGCCTGTTTTCCATACAGGTTCAGCAACCGTGGCTACTGCTTCAATACAACAGTTCAGACATTGAAAGTATCGGTATTGACCGTGTGGAAAGCCTGCTCTCCACCAGCCCAGATTCCAACAATGGCGAAGACAGAGAAAAAATTGTTGCGGAAGAAATTGAAGACAGAAGCAATACCAATCTAACCATTACAAAGACCATTAACCGTTTAGGTACAGTCTTCTTCCTATTTGTCTTCAATATTGGGATTTCCATATTTGTATTCCTATTAACAGGAATCATGATTTTCTCGCAGGTACTTTTTATCATCTATGCTATGTTTCTGCCTGTGAGCTTTATTTTAAGCATGATTCCATCATTTGATGGTATGTCAAAACGAGCCATAACAAAGCTCTTTAATACCATTTTGACACGAGCTGGAATCACATTGATTATTACGACAGCATTTAGTATTTCAACCATGCTCTATACCTTATCGGCTGGTTATCCGTTCTTTTTGATTGCTTTTCTACAGATTGTGACCTTTGCAGGAATCTACTTCAAGCTGGGCGATTTAATGAGTATGTTTTCTCTACAGAGTAACGATTCTCAAAGTGTGGGAAGTCGTGTGATGAGAAAACCTCGTATGCTTATGCACGCTCACATGCACCGTCTACAGCGGAAACTTGGACGTTCCATGACTACTCTAGGGGCTGGGTCTGCCATTGTTACAGGTAAAAAAGGACAGTCGGGTTCGGGGAGTTCTGCAAGGACACAAGCAGATCACTCCCGACCAGACGGAAAGGAAAAATCAACACTTGGAAAACGTATCGGTCAAACCATCGGTACAGTAGCTGATACCAAAGACAGAATGGTAGACACTGCTAGTGGTTTGAAAGAACAGGTTAAAGATTTGCCGACCAATGCAAGATATGCAGTATATCAAGGAAAATCCAAAGTAAAAGAGAATGTCCGTGATTTAACCAGTAGTATTTCTCAAACCAAAGCGGACAGAGCCAGTGGACGCAAGGAACAGCAGGAACAAAGGCGAAAAACCATTGCGAAGCGTCGCTCTGAAATGGAACAGGTCAAACAGAAAAAACAGCCTGCTTCTTCTGTTCATGAAAGACCGACTACAAGACAAGAACAATATCATGATGAACAGACCTCAAAACAGTCTAATATTCAGACTTCATATAAGGAATCTCAACAAGCCAAACAAGAGCGTCCAGCAGTTAAGTCCGATTTTTCAAGTCCAAAAGTGGAACGCCAAGGCAATACCGTTCAAGAAAAAACCGTTCAAAAGCCAGCAACTTCAACCACTACAGCAGATAGAACTTCACAACGTCCAATCACAAAAGAACGTCCGTCTACTGTTCAAAGAGTACCACTACAAAATACAAGAAGTAGACCACCAATCAAAACCGCCACCATTAAGAAAGTCGGTAAGAAACCATGAAGTTGAAAACTTTAGTGATTGGTGGTTCTGGATTATTCTTGATGGTCTTCTCACTGCTTCTGTTTGTTGCCATTTTATTTTCAGATGAACAGGACAGCGGAATTTCCAATATTCATTATGGAGGTGTGAATGTTTCCGCAGAAGTGCTGGCTCATAAGCCTATGGTAGAAAAATATGCCAAAGAATATGGCGTTGAAGAATATGTCAACATACTTCTTGCGATTATACAGGTGGAATCGGGCGGTACTGCGGAAGATGTTATGCAGTCCTCGGAATCCCTCGGTCTTCCACCTAATTCATTGAGTACAGAAGAATCCATTAAGCAAGGTGTGAAGTATTTCAGTGAATTATTAGCCAGTAGCGAAAGGCTCAGTGTAGATTTAGAATCGGTTATCCAGTCCTACAATTATGGTGGTGGTTTCTTAGGGTATGTGGCTAATCGTGGAAATAAATATACCTTTGAACTGGCTCAAAGTTTCTCAAAAGAGTATTCAGGTGGCGAAAAAGTGTCTTACCCCAATCCCATAGCCATACCTATCAATGGGGGCTGGCGATACAACTATGGCAATATGTTTTATGTGCAACTGGTAACGCAGTATCTTGTCACAACAGAGTTTGATGATGATACGGTACAAGCCATCATGGACGAAGCACTGAAATATGAGGGCTGGCGATACGTTTACGGTGGAGCTTCCCCGACTACTTCTTTTGATTGTAGCGGACTGACACAATGGACGTATGGAAAAGCTGGAATTAACTTACCACGAACCGCACAACAGCAATATGATGTGACCCAGCATATCCCACTATCGGAAGCACAAGCTGGCGATTTGGTTTTCTTTCATTCTACCTATAACGCTGGCTCTTATATTACTCATGTTGGGATATACCTTGGCAATAACCGTATGTTTCATGCAGGCGACCCAATCGGTTATGCCGACTTAACAAGCCCCTACTGGCAACAGCATTTAGTGGGAGCAGGACGAATCAAACAATGAGAAAGGAAGATTTAATGATGAAATTTAGAAAAAATCAGAATAAAGAAAAACAGATACCAAAGGAAAAGAAACCTCGTGTCTACTATAAGGTCAATCCTCATAAAAAGGTTGTGATTGCCTTGTGGGTACTTTTAGGGCTTAGTTTCAGCTTTGCGATATTCAAGCACTTTACAGCTATAGATACTCATACTATTCACGAAACAACTATCATAGAAAAGGAATACGTTGATACTCATCATGTAGAAAATTTTGTAGAGAACTTTGCGAAAGTCTACTATTCATGGGAGCAATCCGATAAGTCCATTGATAATCGAATGGAAAGTCTAAAAGGCTATCTGACAGATGAACTTCAAGCTCTCAATGTTGATACAGTACGCAAAGATATTCCTGTATCGTCTTCTGTAAGAGGATTTCAGATATGGACGGTAGAGCCAACTGGCGACAATGAGTTTAATGTAACCTACAGTGTAGACCAGCTCATTACAGAGGGAGAAAATACAAAGACCGTCCACTCTGCTTATATAGTGAGTGTCTATGTAGATGGTTCTGGAAATATGGTACTGGTTAAGAATCCGACCATTACCAACATACCTAAGAAATCAAGTTATAAACCAAAAGCCATTGAAAGTGAGGGGACGGTTGATTCCATTACAACCAATGAAATCAATGAGTTTTTAACGACGTTCTTCAAGCTCTATCCTACAGCGACAGCCAGTGAACTTTCCTACTATGTGAATGACGGGATATTAAAACCAATCGGAAAAGAGTACATCTTTCAAGAACTGGTAAATCCTATTCACAATCGTAAGGATAATCAAGTCACGGTATCGCTGACAGTGGAGTATATCGACCAGCAGACCAAAGCAACGCAGGTATCTCAATTTGATTTGGTACTTGAAAAGAACGGGAGTAATTGGAAGATTATAGAATAACAAATATTGGTACATTATTACAGCTATTTTGTAATCACGTACTCTCTTTGATAAAAAATTGGAGATTCCTTTACAAATATGCTCTTACGTGCTATAATTTAAGTATCTATTTAAAAGGAGTTAATAAATATGCGGCAAGGTATTCTTAAATAAACTGTCAATTTGATAGTGGGAACAAATAATTGGATGTCCTTTTTTAGGAGGGCTTAGTTTTTTGTACCCAGTTTAAGAATACCTTTATCATGTGATTCTAAAGTATCCGGAGAATATCTGTATGCTTTGTATGCCTATAGTTATGCATAAAAATCCCAGTGATAAGAGTATTTATCACTGGGATTTTTATGCCCTTTTGGGCTTTTGAATGGAGGAAAATCACATGAAAATTATTAATATTGGAGTTTTAGCTCATGTTGATGCGGGAAAAACTACCTTAACAGAAAGCTTATTATATAACAGTGGAGCGATTACAGAATTAGGAAGCGTGGACAAAGGTACAACGAGGACGGATAATACGCTTTTAGAACGTCAGAGAGGAATTACAATTCAGACAGGAATAACCTCTTTTCAGTGGGAAAATACGAAGGTGAACATCATAGACACGCCAGGACATATGGATTTCTTAGCAGAAGTATATCGTTCATTATCAGTTTTAGATGGGGCAATTCTACTGATTTCTGCAAAAGATGGCGTACAAGCACAAACTCGTATATTATTTCATGCACTTAGGAAAATGGGGATTCCCACAATCTTTTTTATCAATAAGATTGACCAAAATGGAATTGATTTATCAACGGTTTATCAGGATATTAAAGAGAAACTTTCTGCCGAAATTGTAATCAAACAGAAGGTAGAACTGTATCCTAATATGTGTGTGACGAACTTTACCGAATCTGAACAATGGGATACGGTAATAGAGGGAAACGATGACCTTTTAGAGAAATATATGTCCGGTAAATCATTAGAAGCATTGGAACTCGAACAAGAGGAAAGCATAAGATTTCAGAATTGTTCTCTGTTCCCTCTTTATCATGGAAGTGCAAAAAGTAATATAGGGATTGATAACCTTATAGAAGTTATTACTAATAAATTTTATTCATCAACACATCGAGGTCAGTCTGAACTTTGCGGAAAAGTTTTCAAAATTGAGTATTCGGAAAAAAGACAGCGTCTTGCATATATACGTCTTTATAGTGGCGTACTGCATTTGCGAGATTCGGTTAGAATATCGGAAAAGGAAAAAATAAAAATTACAGAAATGTATACTTCAATAAATGGTGAATTATGTAAAATCGATAAGGCTTATTCCGGGGAAATTGTTATTTTGCAGAATGAGTTTTTGAAGTTAAATAGTGTTCTTGGAGATACAAAACTATTGCCACAGAGAAAAAAGATTGAAAATCCGCACCCTCTACTACAAACAACTGTTGAACCGAGTAAACCTGAACAGAGAGAAATGTTGCTTGATGCCCTTTTGGAAATCTCAGATAGTGATCCGCTTCTACGATATTACGTGGATTCTACGACACATGAAATTATACTTTCTTTCTTAGGGAAAGTACAAATGGAAGTGATTAGTGCACTGTTGCAAGAAAAGTATCATGTGGAGATAGAACTAAAAGAGCCTACAGTCATTTATATGGAGAGACCGTTAAAAAATGCAGAATATACCATTCACATCGAAGTGCCGCCAAATCCTTTCTGGGCTTCCATTGGTTTATCTGTATCACCGCTTCCGTTGGGAAGTGGAATGCAGTATGAGAGCTCGGTTTCTCTTGGATACTTAAATCAATCATTTCAAAATGCAGTTATGGAAGGGATACGCTATGGTTGCGAACAAGGATTATATGGTTGGAATGTGACGGACTGTAAAATCTGTTTTAAGTATGGCTTATACTATAGCCCTGTTAGTACCCCAGCAGATTTTCGGATGCTTGCTCCTATTGTATTGGAACAAGTCTTAAAAAAAGCTGGAACAGAATTGTTAGAGCCATATCTTAGTTTTAAAATTTATGCGCCACAGGAATATCTTTCACGAGCATACAACGATGCTCCTAAATATTGTGCGAACATCGTAGACACTCAATTGAAAAATAATGAGGTCATTCTTAGTGGAGAAATCCCTGCTCGGTGTATTCAAGAATATCGTAGTGATTTAACTTTCTTTACAAATGGACGTAGTGTTTGTTTAACAGAGTTAAAAGGGTACCATGTTACTACCGGTGAACCTGTTTGCCAGCCCCGTCGTCCAAATAGTCGGATAGATAAAGTACGATATATGTTCAATAAAATAACTTAGTGTATTTTATGTTGTTATATAAATATGGTTTCTTGTTAAATAAGATGAAATATTTTTTAATAAAGATTTGAATTAAAGTGTAAAGGAGGAGATAGTTATTATAAACTACAAGTGGATATTGTGTGCTGAGAGCTTTCTTCTATACTAATAGACGAAAGGGTGTGAAAATGATTTTTAAATGATACTGTGGAACGGAACAGTAGCCCTAGTATTGACTACTGTCGTTTCTATTCATATTGGCTATTCTAGGACTGAGATGAAAAAATCTATAAATGCTCAGAATAAAATTGAACCCGCAAATCTCCCCAAAACAATGGTGAGTCATGTACTTGTATTATTCCGAAAAAATACACCTCTGGTGCAGTGAGACAAATTGGTGTATCTTATAGTGGCTTCGTAGATGAAAGCTATACTCTACTATCACTCTTTGATGATGTAGAACAAATTGAAAAAGATAATAGACTTCAGACAGCTATTGATGTTGTCAGAGAACAGTTTGGTTTTTTAGCCATACAAAAAGGAACCGTCCTAACTGAAGGTTCCAGAAATATTGAACGCAGTAAACTTATCGGTGGTCATTCCGCGGGTGGATTGGAGGGATTAAAATGAAACAAGAAAAAAATACAGTACAATTTTCAGAAATCCGTAGCAAAGGATGTAATGATATTGAAATGCTTGAAAGATTTTTACATGGAATCGTTGAAACAGCAACTTCAAAACTTCGTCAGAGAAAACTCAAAACAACTGAAATATCGATACGACTAGTACATGCTAAATCTGAAAACCGATTACCATTGGAATTTACATTTAGCATTAAGCCAACAAGCTCATCTGTGATAATCTATACTGAGGTAATCAATCGCTTTAAAGAATGTTACACAGGTGGGGGAATTCAAGGTTTTACGATTCAATTTGATAAAAATACCCTTGCCTCTGCATAGAAAGGATTTGATATGATTGACCGTTCATATTTACCATTTCAATCAGCAAGAGAGTACCAGGATACAAAGATGCAAAAATGGATGGGCTTTTTCCTATCTGAACATGCATCAGCACTCTCTGATGATACAAACAAAGTAACGTACATGTCTGACTTATCACTAGAGAAGAAATTATTACTCCTCAGTCAAGTATACGCCGGGCAGCTACGCACACGCATTCAAGTGATTGAAAAAAACAAGCGTGTTTCCTACACTGGAACAATACCAAGTCTGACCAAAGATTTCATTTTGATAAAAACTACAACAGGTCACATCAATTTGAAATTAAAAGACATTATTAGTATTGAACTTGTCGAGGAGGTGCTCTATGAATCAGCTTGAGTTTCAGCGTAATCACCTACAAATGGACTATTATAGCGAGAGCTACCAAGATTTTGAACGTGACTTCTACCGCTACTCTAACATGAATATTCCATTGACCTTCCTAACTGATGATATCCTAAAAACAATGGCGACTTCACGTAAGAATTACTTTGTCCTCAATAAGGAAAAGTCCAGAGATAACCGCGATCACTTCTTCATATTTGAAGTAAGTACCGTAGATGAGAATCCGCTAATCTATCATTATACATATAAGAAAACTACAATATATTTAGCAGAAAAATAGGAGCAGTTCAATTGACTGTTCCTATTTTTAATATTCATAAAATCTAAAGTCTTTATACTCTTTAACAATGGAGTCGCCAACCAGAACAGACTATACTGACCAGCGACTACCTTAAATTTAATGTTTCAGATTTATTTTCTTATCTCTAATTTCATAAACTACATCTGCTACATTTTCGAGTAATCGTTTATCGTGGGTGATAAACACGATAGTTCCGGTGTACTCCTTCATTAGTATTTCCAAAGCCTCTAAACTTGGTATGTCAAGGAAGTTACTGGGTTCATCCATTATTAGGATGTTATATCTACCCATGAGCATTTTAGCAAGCAACAATTTTATAATTTCTCCACCGCTTAAAACAGATAAACTTTTTCCAATATCGTTCTGTTTGAACCCCATAGATGCTAGCACTGAACGAATTTCTGATATATTGTAGTCACAATCCTTCTGCATAAACTCCATAACATTCTGATTACTGTTGTACTTGTAACCATTCTGTGCAAAGTAACCTATTTTTGCCTTAGGCGAAATAGAAATTCCTTCTTCATGGTTTAAGATCATTTGGATTAAAGTTGTTTTTCCGATTCCATTACCACCAGTTAACGCCACTTTTGCTCCTAACGGAATTTGAAAAGATGCATTTTCAAACAGAGCCTTATCCCCAAATACTTTATTAATTTCTGCACCGACTATAGGGTATGGATTATGGAGCTCCAATGCTTTACTTTGCCTGAAACGAATTCTGCGAATGCCTTCCGGAGCTTCTACTTTTCCTAAGGCCGCAATCCTGTGCTCTAGGGTTTTAGCAGCATTATACATCTTTTTTTCCTTACTTCCTATTGATTTTTGATGAGCTAAACGCCCTCCGTCTTCAGTACTTTTTTTCTTTGAAGAACCTTTTGCCTTCTGTTCTATTTTACGAGCCTGTTTTCGCTTTTCCTCCGCAGCCCTTTCCAATCGGGCACGTTCCGCAATAAATTGTTCGTATTCTGCAGCTTGGCTCTTACGTTCTTCCTCTTTCTGACGAAGATAATCAGAATAGTTTCCCCAATACTCAGTGATTTTGCCATCTTTCAGTTCCCATATTTTATCTACTATTTCATCAAGAAAATAGCGGTCATGGCTAATAACTAACAGTGCACCTGTAAAATATTTTAGCTGTCCTATTAGAAAATCAATTCCTTCACGGTCTAAATGGCTCGTAGGTTCATCCGCTAAAATACCATGAACCTGTGCCGATAAGGCCTGTGCTATTTTAAGCCTTGTTTCTTCACCACCGCTCATAGTCTGTATATTTAATTGCTCAACACCTAGCTTGCCTACAAGTGCAAAATCTTTTTCCTCCTGCAGAGTTACTTCGTCCAACTGGGGAATATAGGCAAGTTCACCCAGACGATTCATTTTACATCCTGGGGGAGTTAATTCTCCTAAAAGTACCCTGAGTAAAGTGCTTTTTCCAGCACCATTTGCTCCTACTAAACCAATACGGTCATAATCATATACTTCTAATTCATTTATATCTAAAACATCGCGTCCTTTGAATTCCACACGAATGTCTTTTGCTTTTAATATTAATTCCATAACATTTCCTCCAATATTGTTTATTTTAAATCTAATTTTCTAACCTCAGTTATCATTTGGCAAACTATAGCAATGCCAATAATTAAAATACCTGATAGTAAAAACCAATGATTTACACCGATTTTATCAGCAAAGAATCCAGAAAGAATTAACCCAATTGGCATAGCAAGTGACATGATACTTCCGATCAAAGAAAATACACGTCCTAAATATTCAGGCTTAATTTTCTCCTGAAAAAGAGCTGTTTGCACACCGCTATAAAATGGCACCGAAAGCCCCATTATTGCACAGCAAACTACGAATATTACAAATCCATTTGGAGGAAGTATTCCCGAAACGGCTAAACTGGTCCCCATTATAAAAAATGAACTTGTTATTAGTAATACATGCTTTTCGAAGCCCCCTAATCTTCCTAATAATAAGCCTCCTGCTAGCATCCCAAATGCAAAGGAAATTTCCGTAATAGAAATATGCACAGGTGTTCCATTAAAGTGTTCCATGCTTATTAAAGGAAATAGTGCATTGATTGGCATATAAACAAAAGTATATAGTGTTCCTAAGAGTAATAAGGCAAACAATCCTTTGTTTTGTCTCAGAACCACAACTCCTTCTTTCATCTCCCTTATGAAATTTGGTTCTAAACTTTGCACTTGATTACCCAGCTTAGGTATACGTACAATTGCTACCGTAATAGATGCAATCACAGCACCCAATACGTCGATGGCAATAATAGCATTTAAATCCCAAACGGAGTATAAGAGTGCTGCAACTGCCGGACTAACAATATAGCTTATAGACTGCAAAGACTGACTATAGCCTGCGCATTTCGTTAGCTGTTCTTCTGGTACTAAAAGTGGTGTAACCGCATTGAGTGCTGGGGTATGAAAAGCTGTTCCAATGCTACGGATAAACAATACTATCATAATCATCCAGACAGGTAGCTCCATACAGAATGCAACAATAGCAAGCACTGCACCAGCTGCTGCGATAATTAAATCGGCACCAATCATTATCTTCTTCCTATCATGACGATCCACTAGCACACCAATGGCAGGTCCCAAAATCGCATAGGGTAAAAAACCTACTAATGAAGCCATAGACAAGACCATCGCAGATCCTGTTTTTTCTGTAAGGTAAAAAATAATCGCCATTTGCAGGATGGCACTAGTGATTAATGATACTGCTTGCCCTGCCCATATTGCATAAAATTTTCGTTTCCAATTGTTGTATTTTTCCATTTATATTATCTCCTGCATATTATTTTGCTTGAATTTCTATTTTGAATAGCATTCTAGGCAATAAAAAATGCAGGCCAAACCCCACAATGTGGCTTTTGGTCTGCATACATACAATTTGGAAACATTCATATTAAAGACATAGTTAAATAAAGGTATAGTTAAATAACCAATATCCTCACCGTAACTAATGAATGCTCAATATCGTATAAATAAGCACAACAAAAAAGCCTATCATCGGGTATAGATTCTGCTTTTTTTATTGCCAGCTTATCTTAAACGCATTGAGGCTGTCATAGTTTCGGTTCCTCCTACATCTTTGTTTATATCAATTTATAGTATAACACAACAAGATGATATGTTCAATATAAAAGTTATGGAATGAGACTCATACTTCCAATTCGATGCCAGATTTAAAGGATATGACGAAGTTTTCTTCATAGACTGTAACGCTCTGGATTATCTTCCTTAGTAGCAAGCGATTAGCTTTCACAAAATCTTCTGTTTGTAGTTTTAAAAATTCATCAGGATTTTCTAACTCAACCTCAAAATATTTCATTTTACATTCCCTCATTTCATTTATTGATAAATTGAGTTTGCAAAAAAGAGTGGACAATTTTTGTCTACTCTTAACCTTTAAAATAGTTTTTTTTAATCGATTTGAAGTTGCCTAAATTATTACTTATTCGGTAAAATGAAGTATTGCTTTCAACAGATTTCCTTCAACTACACTTCACTTGATTCAAACAAGGTGGGTACATTTCTATTCCCACAAACTCCTTGTCAATGGAAACAAACACGTACCCACAGGGTAAATGGAAATAGAAACTGATAATTTCTAGCTATCACTTCTACTCATTCCAAAAATTTTCTCACTCTGATACTTACCCACCATAAAGCAAAAAGCCTTGCAATCAAGGCTTTCATTATCCCTTTCGTTCAAAGGTTTCTAAGCTTTTACGAGCAGAGCGACACACTCAGCGGTTCGCTATCTCCGTTCTGTCTGCGTGCTAGCACTTGTCAATCACGGACAGCTATCGCATGGGCGGAAGTAAATGCTAATCTTCGTCGTTTTACTCCTTGACTAGCAAACTTACCGCCTCAACATGTCCTGTATGTGGAAATAAAACACGATTAAAGATAAGGGAAGATACTGAATTAAAAAAATTCCCCCTCTATTGTCCGAAATGCAGACAAGAAAATTTAATTGAAATAAAGCAGTTCAAAGTAACTGTGATTACAGAGCCAGACGCAAAGACGCAGAGCCGATAAAATGAGATTAATACAATCTCATTTTATCGGCTCTTTCCGTTATGTATGGATTCTTTTAATTAGTCTTCGATGTTTCTTGCTTCGTTGATACCGCTGGCTAAAGATTCCATTAAGGATAGTTCTTTGTCTGTAAAGCTATCCATGTATTTCTCTATCTGTAATCGTCGGGTGCTTTTTACCAAGTTATTAGCAGGTAAGAAAAATTCATCAACGGAAACATGAAGTAACGATACAAGGTCATAAAGAACTTGTATGCTGGGGTGTTGCCCTTTATTTTCAATATTAGTTAAGTACCGTGGGTCAATTTCAATCAATGCTCCCACTTGTTCACGAGTTAAACCTCGTTTCAATCGAGCTTCTTTAATGGCTAAACCAAAGGCTCTAAAATCATATTTATCTTCTTTTTTACGCATAGTAGACCACCTCTATACATTTTATTGTTCCTACTGAATTAAAAACAGGTATAGAAAAACGTGTTATATGGTTTATAGGTTTATATTTAATAAAAAGCACTACTAAACGCCAATAAAAAAAACCGTTATATGGTAGTGCTATTTACGCTGTTAAAATATTGTATATTACTTCCAAATGGCGGTTTGTTGGAGGTCAACGTCGCCATGAAGTACATCATATACAATAAATTTCCTTACATTGGGTTCTTGTCAAAAAAAGTCGTCTATCTGCAATAGATAAGTACGTCCACCAATGTGGTTTTATAAATCATATAGATAGAATAACAGAAGCATGTAAACAGAGAAATAAATCTGTTTATATGCTTTTTTGGCTATTCAGAACTTTTTTACAAAGTTTATTTATCAGTAATGCAACAAATCCCCCTTTCACATTGGGACTAAGAGTGAAAGGAGATAAACGAGCAAGGCTCACTTCCTTTCCTAGACAGAAAGGGGGTGAGAAACATGAAACCATCTTCTTTTCAGACCACAATAGAAAATCAGTTTGACTATATCTGTAAACGTGCTATGGAAGACGAGCGAAAGAATTATATGCTTTATCTTTCAAGGATTGCAAAGCGTGAGGTGTCCTTTTCGGATGTTGGCGATTATCTTGTTAGCCAGTTTGCGACAACAGATAACTATTCAACTGACTTTCAGATTTTTACACTCAATGGGTTATCAGTAGGCGTTGAAAATGATTTGTTGAGTGAAGCATTACGTGAGTTGCCAGACAAGAAACGTGAAATTCTACTGCTGTTTTACTTTATGGACATGAGCGATTCAGAAATTGCAGACCTGTTGAAATTGAACCGTTCTACTGTCTATCGGCATAGAACCAGTGGACTAGCCTTAATTAAAAAGTTTATGGAGGAATTTGAAGAATGAAAACACAATATCCTATGATTCCCTTTCCTCTCATTGTAAAGGCAACAGATGGCGATACCGAAGCGATTAACCAGATTCTACATCATTACAGAGGGTACATAACGAAGCGTTCCCTACGACTTATGAAAGATGAATATGGCAATCAAAGTATGGTCGTTGATGAAGTCTTACGTGGAAGAATGGAAACCAGACTGATTACAAAGATTTTGTCATTTGAAATTAAGTAATATCCTCTCTCCTTTCGTGGAAGCGTGCTAAACCATTCCACGCTTCCCGAACAGGGAGGTTTGTTATTCCACCAAAGCATATTGAGCTTTCAATGTGTTTTGATAGGCTAACGAGCCATTGTTCTTTGAAAACTGAATAAAAGTAATCGAATACGTTTCGATAAGAAAAGAGCCAACGGAACTAACCGCCATGACCTATCTTATAAAGATAGCGAGCGATTCATGTTAGTGATCCGAGAAGCAATCTTTAGCAGGATTGCCTGCAACGACATTCTTATCGTGATAATGATACTCCCATACAGTCAATAGTCCGAGCGTGATAAAACCGTCGCAGGCAATGAGTATGGCTACATGAGAACCATGCAGGGGTGGAACTCCCGTGAGCTTTGCTAAAGCTGTTCGATTGCTGGTAAAACAACTTTTATGAAATCCAAATAAGTGATTTGGAAAGGAGGATTTTATGAAGCAGACTGACATTCCTATTTGGGAACGTTATACCCTAACCATTGAAGAAGCGTCAAAATATTTTCGTATTGGCGAAAACAAGCTACGACGCTTGGCAGAGGAAAATAAAAATGCAAATTGGCTGATTATGAATGGCAATCGTATTCAGATTAAACGAAAACAATTTGAAAAAATTATAGATACATTGGACGCAATCTAGCGTCGCCAAAGGGTCTTGTATATGATAAAATAGTATTAAGTCGTATCAAGGCTCTTTCCATAAAGGAAAGGAGCAAATGCCATGTCAGAAAAAAGACGTGACAATAAAGGTCGAATCTTAAAGACTGGAGAGAGCCAACGAAAAGACGGAAGATACTTATACAAATATATAGATTCATTTGGAGAACCGCAATTTGTTTACTCGTGGAAACTTGTGGCTACAGACCGAGTACCAGCAGGAAAGCGTGATTGTATCTCACTTAGAGAGAAAATCGCAGAGTTACAGAAAGACATTCATGATGGTATTGATGTTGTAGGAAAGAAAATGACACTCTGCCAGCTTTACGCAAAACAGAACGCTCAAAGACCAAAGGTTAGAAAAAACACTGAAACTGGACGCAAATATCTTATGGATATTTTGAAGAAAGACAAGTTAGGTGTAAGAAGTATTGACAGTATTAAGCCATCAGACGCTAAAGAATGGGCTATTAGAATGAGTGAAAATGGTTATGCTTATCAAACCATCAATAACTACAAACGTTCTTTAAAGGCTTCATTCCATATTGCTATACAAGATGATTGTGTTCGGAAGAATCCATTTGACTTTCAACTGAAAGCAGTTCTTGATGATGATACTGTCCCTAAGACCGTACTAACAGAAGAACAGGAAGAAAAACTGTTAGCCTTTGCAAAAGCTGATAAAACCTACAGCAAAAATTATGATGAAATTCTGATACTCTTAAAAACAGGTCTTCGTATTTCAGAGTTTGGTGGTTTGACACTTCCAGATTTAGATTTTGAGAATCGTCTTGTCAATATAGACCATCAGCTATTGAGAGATACTGAAATTGGGTACTACATTGAAACACCAAAGACCAAAAGTGGCGAACGTCAAGTTCCTATGGTTGAAGAAGCCTATCAAGCATTTAAGCGAGTGTTAGCGAATCGAAAGAATGATAAGCGTGTTGAGATTGATGGATATAGTGATTTCCTCTTTCTTAATAGAAAGAACTATCCAAAAGTGGCAAGTGATTACAACGGCATGATGAAAGGTCTTGTTAAGAAATACAATAAGTATAACGAGGATAAATTGCCACACATCACTCCACATAGTTTGCGACATACATTCTGTACCAACTATGCAAATGCAGGAATGAATCCAAAGGCATTACAGTACATTATGGGACATGCTAATATAGCCATGACGCTGAACTATTACGCACATGCAACATTCGATTCTGCAATGGCAGAAATGAAACGCTTGAATAAAGAGAAGCAACAGGAGCGTCTTGTTGCTTAGTAGTACAAATGAATTTACTACTTATTTACCACTTCTGACAGCTAAGACATGAGGAAATATGCAAAGAAACGTGAAGTATCTTCCTACAGTAAAAATACTCGAAAGCACATAGAATAAGGCTTTACGAGCATTTAAGAAAATATAAAAAGATAATTAGAAATTTATACTTTGTTTCTATTAAAAAAATAAAAATACGTATAAACTTTCTAATCTATTTGATATTGTAAAGTATCTAGATAGAAAATTCAGAAAATTTGCTCTTTTCCCTTGAAAATTTTTGAAAAAATGGTATCATAGTAACAAGCTATTTTTAAGAGAAGAGAAAGGGGAACGATGGAGAAAATCATTTTAGACTCACCTAAGTCGGGATCGGATCTTGTTTTGGAAACACTTCGTGACTTAGGAATCGATACGATTTTTGGTTATCCTGGTGGGGCGGTACTTCCTTTATATGATGCTATTTATAATTTTAAGGGAATCCGCCATATTCTAGGTCGCCATGAGCAGGGCTGTCTTCACGAAGCTGAAGGTTATGCTAAGTCAACAGGAAAACTGGGTGTTGCAGTCGTCACAAGCGGACCAGGAGCTACAAATGCCATTACAGGGATCGCAGATGCTATGAGCGATAGTGTTCCCCTTTTGGTCTTCACAGGACAAGTTGCAAGAGCGGGAATCGGTAAGGATGCTTTTCAAGAAGCTGATATCGTTGGTATCACCATGCCAATCACTAAGTACAATTATCAGGTTCGAGAAACTGCGGATATTCCGCGAATTATTACAGAAGCTGTGCATATTGCGACTACAGGTCGTCCAGGACCAGTCGTCATTGACCTACCAAAAGATGTTTCTGCGCTTGAGACAGACTTCATTTACTCTCCAGAGATAGATTTACCAAGTTATCAGCCAACACTTGAGCCAAATGATATGCAAATCAAGAAAATCTTGAAGCAATTGTCTAAGGCTAAAAAACCAGTCTTGCTAGCTGGGGGTGGGATTAGTTACGCTGAGGCTGCAGCAGAGTTAAATGAATTTGCAGAGCGTTATCAAATTCCAGTTGTGACAAGTCTTTTGGGACAGGGGACAATTGCAACTAGCCATCCACTGTTTTTGGGAATGGGTGGAATGCATGGTTCCTTTGCAGCAAATATTGCCATGACTGAGGCTGATTTTATGATTTCTATTGGTTGCCGCTTTGATGACCGTTTGACTGGAAATCCTAAAACCTTTGCTAAGAATGCAAAAGTAGCGCATATTGATATCGATCCTGCAGAGATTGGTAAGATTATCGCAGTTGATATTCCGGTTGTTGGTGATGCGAAAAAGGCTTTGCAGCAGTTACTAGCTGAGCCAATCGTTCGTAACAATACTGAAAAGTGGATTGAGAAAGTTACCAAAGATAAGAATCGTGTTCGTTCTTATGATAAGAAAGAACGTGTGGTTCAACCTCAAGCAGTTATTGAACGCGTTGGTGAGTTGACCAATGGCGATGCCATTGTCGTAACAGACGTTGGACAACACCAAATGTGGACGGCTCAATACTATCCTTACCAAAACGAGCGTCAATTGGTAACATCAGGTGGTCTAGGAACCATGGGATTCGGAGTCCCAGCAGCTATTGGTGCTAAGATTGCTAATCCAGATAAAGAAGTTGTTCTCTTTGTCGGAGATGGCGGTTTCCAGATGACCAATCAGGAATTGGCAATCTTAAATATTTACAAGATTCCAATCAAGGTCATCATGCTTAATAACCATTCACTCGGGATGGTTCGCCAGTGGCAAGAAGCCTTCTATGATGGTCGAACTTCAGAGTCGGTCTTTGATAGCCTTCCAGATTTCCAATTGATGGCTCAAGCCTATGGAATTAAGAATTATAAGTTTGATAATCCTGAAACTCTTGAGAAGGATTTGGAAGTCATCATGGAAGATGAACCAATGTTTATTGAAGTAGACATTTCTCGGAAAGAACATGTTTTACCGATGGTCCCAGCTGGTAAGAGTAATCATGAGATGTTGGGGGTGAAGTTTAATGCGTAGAATGTTAACAGCCAAACTTCAAAACCGTTCAGGTGTTCTCAATCGCTTCACAGGAGTTTTATCGAGACGTCAAGTCAATATCGAAAGCATTTCTGTTGGCGCAACGGAAAATCCTAACGTATCACGAATTACCATTATCATCGATGTTGCCTCACATGATGAGGTGGAGCAAATCATCAAACAACTTAATCGTCAGATTGATGTAATTCGTATTCGTGATATTACGGATCAGCCCCACTTAGAACGAGAAGTAATTCTTATAAAGGTTTCAGCGCCTGCTGAAAAACGTGCAGAAATTTTGGCTATTATCCAACCTTTCCGTGCAACAGTAGTCGATGTAGCTCCAAGTTCCATTACCATTCAGATGACTGGGAATGCAGAAAAGAGTGAAGCTTTGATTCGAGTCATTCGACCTTATGGTATTAAGAATATCGCTCGTACGGGTGCAACTGGATTTACCCGCGACTAAAAATCCAACCTAAATTTGTTAAATTAGCCTAACAGGCAATAAAAATAGAAAAGAGAGAAAAAACTATGGCAGTTCAAATGGAATACGAAAAAGATGTAAAAGTAGCAGCACTTGACGGTAAAAAAATCGCCGTTATTGGTTATGGTTCACAAGGACATGCGCACGCTCAAAACTTGCGTGATTCAGGTCGCGATGTGATCATCGGTGTACGTCCAGGTAAATCTTTTGATAAAGCAAAAGAAGATGGTTTTGACACTTACACAGTAGCAGAAGCAACTAAATTGGCTGATGTTATCATGATCTTGGCACCAGATGAAATCCAACAAGAATTGTACGAAGCAGAAATTGCTCCAAACTTGGAAGCTGGAAATGCTGTTGGATTTGCACATGGTTTCAACATCCACTTCGAATTCATCAAAGTTCCTGCAGATGTTGATGTCTTCATGTGTGCTCCTAAAGGACCAGGACACTTGGTACGTCGTACTTACGAAGAAGGATTTGGTGTTCCAGCGCTTTACGCTGTCTACCAAGATGCAACAGGAAATGCTAAAGACATCGCTATGGACTGGTGTAAAGGTGTTGGTGCAGCTCGTGTAGGTCTTCTTGAAACAACATACAAAGAAGAAACTGAAGAAGACTTGTTTGGTGAACAAGCAGTTCTTTGTGGTGGTTTGACTGCTCTTATCGAAGCTGGTTTCGAAGTCTTGACAGAAGCTGGTTATGCTCCAGAATTGGCTTACTTTGAAGTTCTTCACGAAATGAAATTGATCGTTGACTTGATCTACGAAGGTGGATTCAAGAAAATGCGTCAATCAATTTCAAACACTGCTGAATATGGTGACTATGTTTCAGGTCCACGTGTAATCACTGAACAAGTCAAAGAAAATATGAAAGCAGTTCTTGCGGACATCCAAAATGGTAAATTTGCCAATGACTTTGTAAATGACTACAAAGCTGGACGTCCAAAATTGACTGCTTACCGTGAACAAGCAGCTAACCTTGAAATTGAAAAAGTTGGTGCAGAATTGCGTAAAGCAATGCCATTTGTCGGTAAAAACGACGATGATGCATTCAAGATCTACAACTAATTTTTAAGAATATAAACAGAAGGCGAGTTGGGGGGAACCTAACTCGTTTTTTATCTTGAAAACTCATCGAGGAGGAGATTATGCTAAGTGCAAAAGATGTGGTGAAAGCCCACAAGGTTTTGAGTGGTGTAGTAGCCAATACGCCACTTGACTACGATCATTATTTATCCGAAAAATACGGAGCGAAAATTTATCTTAAAAAGGAAAATGCTCAACGTGTCCGTTCTTTTAAAATTCGTGGGGCTTATTACGCAATTTCCCAATTGACAAAAGAGGAGCGTGAACGTGGTGTAGTGTGTGCTTCAGCGGGCAATCACGCTCAAGGAGTTGCCTACACATGTAATGAGATGAAGATTCCTGCAACAATCTTTATGCCAATTACGACACCTCAACAGAAAATTGGTCAGGTTCGTTTCTTTGGAGGAGATTTTGTTACTATCAAATTAGTAGGGGATACTTTTGATGCTTCAGCCAAGGCTGCTCAAGACTTTACTGTAGCTGAAAATCGTACTTTTATTGATCCCTTTGATGATCCCTATGTTCAAGCTGGTCAGGGTACGGTAGCCTATGAAATTTTAGAAGAAGCTCGTAAAGAATCTATTGATTTTGATACTGTCTTGGTACCTGTTGGAGGTGGAGGTCTCATTTCAGGTGTTTCTACTTATATTAAAGAAACAAATCCTCAAATTGAGGTCATTGGAGTCGAGGCTGAAGGTGCTCGTTCTATGAAAGCTGCCTTTGAAGCTGGGGGACCGGTTAAACTTAAAGAAATTGATAAATTTGCGGATGGGATTGCAGTGCAAAAAGTAGGGCAGTTGACCTATGAAGCAACACGCAAACATGTAGAAACTCTTATCGGTGTAGATGAAGGCTTGATTTCTGAGACCTTAATTGATCTTTATTCTAAACAAGGGATTGTAGCTGAGCCTGCGGGTGCTGCTAGTGTTGCAGCCTTGGAAGTATTATCCGATTATATTAAGGGCAAGACCATTTGTTGTATCATTTCTGGAGGGAATAATGACATCAACCGTATGCCAGAGATGGAAGAACGTGCCTTGATTTATGATGGTATCAAGCATTACTTTGTAGTGAATTTCCCACAACGTCCGGGAGCACTTCGAGAGTTTGTAAATGATATCTTAGGACCTCATGATGATATTACTCGTTTTGAATATATCAAACGAGCTAGCAAGGGAACTGGTCCAGTACTAATAGGGGTCGCACTTGCTGATAAACATGATTATGCGGGATTGATTCACCGGATGGAAAAATTCGACCCGTCTTATATTAACTTGAATGGGAATGAGACCCTATATAATATGCTTGTTTAATATGCTATGAAATTTTTATCATATTATTTGCCTAACCTATTTACTAGTGCTATAATGTAAGTGAAGAAAGGGGGAGATTCCCATGGTTTTAAAAGTTATACTTGTTCTAATTATTCTAATGCTTATTGTAGGAGCTATATTAATGAGCTCAATCTATGTTGTTCGACAACAATCAGTAGCTATCATTGAACGATTTGGTAAGTATCAAAAATTGAGCAATAGTGGTATTCACCTAAGAGCACCATTTGGGATTGATAAAATTGCAGCTCGTGTACAACTGCGTCTCTTGCAAAGTGAAATCGTTGTGGAAACCAAGACTCAAGATAACGTATTTGTGACGATGAATGTTGCGACACAGTACCGAGTAAATGAACAAAATGTTACAGATGCTTACTATAAACTAATGAGACCTGAGGCTCAAATCAAATCTTATATTGAAGACGCATTGCGCTCATCAGTTCCTAAGTTAACTTTGGATGAATTGTTTGAGAAAAAGGATGAAATTGCATTAGAAGTTCAAAAACAAGTAGCGGAAGAAATGTCAACGTATGGGTACATTATCGTCAAAACGCTCATTACCAAAGTAGAGCCGGATGCGGAAGTCAAGCAATCGATGAATGAAATCAATGCTGCTCAACGTAAGAGAGTAGCAGCACAAGAATTGGCCGAAGCAGATAAAATTAAGATCGTAACAGCGGCCGAAGCAGAGGCAGAAAAGGATCGCCTACATGGTGTGGGGATCGCAGAGCAACGAAAAGCAATTGTTGATGGACTTGCTGATTCTATTAAAGAGTTAAAAGGAGCCAATGTTGAATTAACTGAAGAGCAAATCATGTCAATCTTGTTAACTAACCAGTATTTAGATACATTGAATAATTTTGCAGAAAAAGAAGGTAATAATACAATTTTCTTACCAGCAAATCCTAACGGAGTTGAAGATATACGAACCCATATATTATCGGCTTTAAAAGCCAAGTAAACTAAATCTTAACGTCTTATTTGATTGGATATATGTTTTTTTATTGACAAATGCCATAAAAACGTATACAATTAAATATCGTAAAGAATAAAATAGGAGAAAAACATGGCTAAGACTAACTTTGAAAAAGTAGAATCAGTTGTTAGCTGGGTTCGTGATAAGAAGATCACTGGTTATCGTATTTCTAAAGAAACGAATGCACGTGAAATGTCTATCATTGCTCTAGCTCAAGGACGTGCAAAAGTTAAAAATATTTCCTTTGAAACAGCCCTTGGATTAATTGATTTCTATGAAAAAAATCATGAAAAATTTGAAGATTAATCTTTGGATACAAGCAGACTCTAATTAGGGTCTGCTTTTATTTTTGGAACGGCGAAATAGCCATGCTATGACCTACTCAACAAATCTATTTGTCAGGATGAACTAGGTTGATAGGGAGCTGAGTGATCTCATACTCTTCGAAAATCAAATTCAAACCACGTCAGCTTCGCCTTACCGTACTCAAGTACAGCCTGCGGCTCGCTTCCTAGTTTGCTCTTTGATTTTCATTGAGTATCACTCATGAAAATCAAATAAAAGATTAGGAATATAGCTACAAGCAATACTTGCTCAGGAAACAGAAGAAGGGATAAAAGTGATTTTTAAAGTATATAAAAAGAGGTCGGGATAAAAAACTCCGACCTTGATTTTTATGTTTATAAGCCTTTGACTCAATGTTGATTGGGGTTTGAATAGGAAAACAACTCTTGGTTTAAGAGGTTTATCCAATCGCTTTTATCTTATCCTAAATAGCGTTGTAAAAATTCTCTTGTACGTTCCTCTTTAGGATTTGTAAATAAATCTTCAGGTTTGCCTTCTTCTGCAATCACACCTTTGTCCATAAAGATGACACGGTGTGAGACGTCACGAGCAAATTCCATTTCGTGGGTAACAACGATCATTGTCAAGCCTTCTTGAGCTAGTTCTTGCATGATTTTTAGAACTTCACCGACCATTTCAGGGTCAAGGGCTGAAGTAGGCTCGTCAAAGAGAATGGCATCAGGATTCATAGAAAGCGCGCGAGCAATGGCTACACGTTGCTTTTGACCACCAGAAAGTTGTTTTGGTTTAGCTTGCCAGTAGCGCTCTCCCATTCCAACCTTTTCAAGGTTTTCTTTAGCAATTTTCTCTGCTTCTGATCGTTCACGTTTGAGGACAGTAGTCTGTGCAACAATCGTATTTTCAAGAACATTGAGATTTTCAAAGAGGTTAAAGGATTGGAAAACCATGCCTAGTTTTTCACGATAGTGAGTGAGGTTATACCCTTTTTCAAGTACGTTTTCACCGTGATAAAGGATCTCACCTTCAGTTGGTGTTTCGAGAAGGTTGATAGAACGTAGGAAGGTTGATTTACCACTACCGGAACTACCGATGATAGAAATCACTTCACCTTTGTGAATAGTGAGAGAGATGTCTTTTAGGACCTCGTTTTGCCCGTAGGATTTTTTGAGGTGTTTGATTTCAAGGATTGGTTGAGTCATTATTTCAAATCCTCCGTTTGCATTTGGTTAGCACCTGTCGTGTAGGTATCCATATCCATACGTTTTTCGATGAAGCGTAGGATACGCGTTACTGTGAAGGTGAGGACAAAGTAGATAACTGCGATGATGGTAAAGGTTTGGAAGTACTGGTAGGTTTGTGTTGCTACTGTATTTCCTGAGAAGTAAAGTTCTACAACAGAGATAACGTTCAATACAGAAGTATCCTTGATGTTGATGACGAACTCATTACCAGTTGCTGGTAGAATATTTCGAACAACTTGAGGGAGAACAATCTTACGCATGGTCTGGTTATGAGTCATGCCAAGTGCAGTTGCTGCTTCAAATTGTCCCTTATCAACAGCCAGAATACCACCACGGACGATTTCAGTCATGTAGGCACCAGTGTTGATCGAAACGATAAAGATAGCAGCTAGCGTACGGTCTAGGTTGATCCCGAAAGCTTGAGCAGTTCCATAGTAGATAACCATAGATTGTACAATCATAGGTGTTCCACGGAAAATTTCGATATAGATATTGAGAATCCAACCGATTAGTTTTTGAATGCCAAAGATAAATTGGTTTTCAGATAGAGGTGCTGTACGGAAGACACCGATAGCAAGACCGATAGCGAGACCAACGATAGTACCGATAATTGAAATGAGAAGTGTAATACCAGCACCACGCAAGAGTTGTTGCCAGTTTTCAGTCAGAATTTTAGCGACTTGGCCAAAGAAATTACTGTTGCTTTCCTCTGTCGTTGTAGATTCTGCTGGTTGCTCTTTGATCATACGATCCATGAGCGCAACTTGTTCATCTTTAGAAATGGTTTCAATACTGGCATTGATTTGGCTGATACGGTTATCATCTTTACGAAGTCCAATAGCGATAGATGTATCTTCTTCACCAGTTTTAAAACCAGGTTCAGGCTGAATCATTTTGAACTTAGCGTTTGCTGATTCGGCAGTTAGGGCTTCAGGACGTTCAGAAACATAGGCATCAATGACACCAGCTTCAAGGGCTTGACGCATTTGGGCGAAATCTCCCATGGCAGTTTCCTTCTGAGCGCCTGAGATTTGTGAAATTAAATCATAAAGGTAAACACCTTGTTGAGAAGTGATTTTTGCTCCGCTAAAGTCCTCTAGTGATTTGGCGTTTGCATAGGCAGAATCCTTTTTGACCAAAAGTACTGGTTCGCTAGTATAGTAGCTGCTTGAAAATGCAATTTCTTGTTTGCGTTCAGCAGTTGGGCTCATACCTGCAATGATCATATCAATCTTACCAGAAGTAAGGGCTGGAACAAGTCCTTCCCACTTGGTTTTAACAACCAAGGGCTCTTTGCCTAGGTCCTTAGCAATCTTTTTAGCTATTTGGACGTCGTAACCATTAGCATATTGGTTGGTTCCATCGATTTTGACAGCGCCGTTACTGTCGTCATCTTGAGTCCAGTTAAAGGGTGCGTAGGCTGCCTCCATACCGATGCGTAAATATTCATCGGCTTGGACCTGGCTAACTAGTCCTAAAGTAAGGGCCAGGCTAGCAAGGATAGTTAAGCATAATTTTTTCATGATTTCTCCTATTTCTAGTCTAAAATTGCTTCTCTCTATTGTATCGAAAAAGCTGAACTTTTTCAATCTTAGTAAATCCTTACTTGTGAAAAATGATATAATAGTGAAAAAACTTGAAAGGGAGTATACGATGAAAAAAAGATGGCTATTTACTTTGGTGTTTGCCTGTTTGCTATTGATACCACGCCTGGTTTTTGCTGTAGACTTTGATATTCTATCTTATAAGGGAGATTTGAATATTCATGCAGATAATACAGCAGTTTTCCAACAAACAATCACCTATCGTTTTAAAGATGATTTTAATGGTCAATCGGTTGGACTAGGAAAAGCAGGGAAAATGCCAGAAGGCTTTGAGATTGATGATGATCCAACTGTGCTAGTATCAAAGAATGGGGAAATTATAGAAGATGCCCTTTCCTACACAAAGGAAAATGGGAAAGGCTATCAAGTAATAATTTTAAATCCAGGAAAAGCTGGAGATACTGTACGTGTAACCATTACCTGGCAATTGAAAAATCTTCTTTTCTTATATCAGGATATAGCTGAGCTGAATTGGCAACCACTGACAGATAGTTCAGGAGACATCAAAGACTTAGAATTCCGAGTAACTTCAGATAGTCCGGCAGAGAAAGTCTTTTTTCATACTGGAAAACTCCTCAATGAGGGTAGTGTCGAAAAAGTAAATGATATTTATCGGGTGAAGATGAAAAATCTTCCTAGAAAACGTCAAGTTGAGCTACATGCCTATTGGCCCAGGGAGGCTTTCTCGGTAGCTCCAAGCCAAGGACTGGAAGAAGAGCGTTTAAGAGATTTTAAAAAAATTGAGATAGAAATAAAAGCTAGCAAAGTGCAAGCTAGTCTCATGATAAAGTGGATTTTCCCAATAGTCTTTATCGTGTTATTGATGATGACCATCATGTATTATCGAGCATTTCGTAAACATACGACCCTCAAAAAGGTATATCCCAAGGATCATCGACTCTACGAACCTCCAATGGACCTACCTCCAATGGTTTTGGCGGAGGCTATTTACTCTACCTCCTTGGAGGAAATCAGTCCCTTGAATAAGAAGAAGTTTGGTAAATTCTCTTTTGAACGATTGATTCAGGCGACTTTGCTAGACTTAGTTGATCGGGGGCATTTATCCATTTTTCAGGGTGAGGAGGAACCCTGTTTGAAAATCAATAGTGAAAAAGGCTTGTCGAATTTTGAAAAAGAATGCTTGCGGATGACTCTCTCAACTAATAAAGAACTGGCTCTTTCAGACCTTTTTCCAGAGTATCAAGTTTCTTCAGGACTATTCCATGGAGCTAAGGAAGCTGATGAGCAGCATATTCGCGAATTCGGCTTGCACCTCAAGCGTTCCTTCGAGAGACGTCTTGAACGCATGCAAAGTTGTGTTCGAGACAAGGTAAAAATTCTACGTCTTCCAAGCTATTATCGTCCTTTGACTGATAAAGAAAGTAGTCTTGTGAATGGGATGAAAGTCTGTTCAGCTATAACAGGTTTAATAGGCCTTCTTGTCTTTTATTATAGTCTGCGAACACGTGGTTATTTCTCACTTCCTTTACTTTCCCTAGGTTTAATAGGCTTACTTGCCAGTGCCTTAGTTTATTTTGTGACTCGAGGTCCATCTCGTGATGGAGTCTTAAACGAAGAAGGGGCAGAAGCCTATTACCTTTGGACAAGTTTTGAAAATATGCTTCGTGATATTGCTCATCTTGATAAGGCTGAACTAGAGAGCATTGTACTTTGGAATCGTCTTTTGGTTTATGCAACTCTGTATGGATACGCAAAGAAAGTGAATAAGATCATGAAGCTCCACAATATTCAACTTGAAAACGAAACTATGAATCTTTATGTATCTTGTGGCTGGGATAAACAGTTTCATACATCTGCTGCTCACATTAATCAATACACTTCGGTCGCAAATACAGCAAGTACCTTCTCTGTATCATCTGGAAGCGGTAGCTCTGGTGGAGGTTTCTCAGGCGGTGGCGGTGGTGGAAGTATTGGTGCTTTCTAAAGAAAACTCAACACAGCCTTTAAAAGTATGATATAATGGAGGATAGAAAAAGGAGTTATCTATGTATCTTATTGAAATTTTAAAATCTATCTTTTTTGGGATTGTTGAAGGAATTACGGAATGGTTGCCGATTTCAAGTACTGGTCACTTGATTTTGGCAGAAGAGTTTATCCAGTATAAAGATCAAAATGAAGCTTTTATGTCTATGTTTAACGTAGTCATTCAACTGGGTGCTATCCTAGCCGTTATGGTTATCTACTTTAACAAACTGAATCCTTTCAAACCAGGCAAGGATAAAGTCGAAGTTCGTAGAACTTGGCAATTATGGTCCAAAGTATTTGTTGCAACCCTCCCTCTTCTTTTAGTCTTTAAGTTTGATGATTGGTTTGATACTCATTTCCATAATATGGTTTCAGTAGCTATTATGCTGATTGTTTATGGGGTTGCCTTTATTTATCTTGAAAAACGTAACAAAGCGCAAGCGATTGAGCCAACAGTCACAGAGCTAGACAAGTTGCCTTATAAAACGGCCCTCTATATCGGACTTTTCCAAGTCTTGGCTCTTTTACCTGGGACTAGCCGTTCGGGCGCCACTATCGTTGGTGGTTTGTTAAATGGAACTAGTCGTTCGGTGGTAACTGAGTTTACCTTCTACCTAGGAATTCCAGTTATGTTTGGAGCCAGTGCTTTGAAGATTTTTAAATTTATTAAAGCAGGAGAAGTATTGAGCTTTGGTCAATTTTTCTTACTTCTAGTTGCTATGGTAGTCGCTTTTGCAGTCAGCATGGTTGCCATTCGTTTCTTGACCAGCTATGTTAAAAAACACGACTTTACAGTCTTCGGTAAATACCGTATTGTCCTTGGTAGTGTCTTGTTACTTTATAGCTTTGTTCGATTATTTGTATAAGAAAAAAACCTTGAGGGAAGATTCCTTCAAGGTTTTAAAATCCAGTCACAGTGACTCCCAATAAACGGACGCCTTTATCCTTATCACTGAGTGTTTCGTAGAGTTGAATAATGCATTGAGCGATTTGGTCTGAATTTTGTGTTTGCTGATCTAGGGTTTTTCGCTTAGTCAAAGTAGAAAAATCAGCGTAGCGAATTTTTAAGATGACAATCTTACCACTTTTTTCATATTTTTGAAGACTAAGGGCAACTCTTTCCGAAAGGAGAGTTAGCTCTTTTTTGATATCTTCTTCCAGACTAAGAATTTTACTATAGGTTTTTTCTTTACCGATAGACTTACGAATGCGATTGGATTTGACGGGAGAATTATCAATGCCACGAGCCTTACGATACAGGTCAAAACCGAGTCTACCAAAACGGTCAATGAGACTAATTTCAGAAATTTTTAAAAGATCAGCTCCTGTGAATACGCCCATTTGATGCAATTTCTCAACTGTTTTCTTACCTACACCGTGGAATTTAGCGACATCCATTTGCTTGAGGAAACTTTCAGCTTCATCAGGAAGAATGACTGTCAAACCACGAGGTTTTTGATAGTCACTTGCCATTTTAGCCAAAAATTTATTGTATGATACACCAGCAGAAGCTGTTAATTGTAATTCGTTCCAGATATCCTGCTGAATTAAACGAGCGATTTTAACAGCGGACTTGATGCCGAGTTTGTTTTCAGTCACGTCTAGATAAGCTTCATCGATACTCATAGGCTCGATATTATCCGTATAACGTTTGAAAATAGCTCGAATCTGTTGACCGACAGCAGTATATTTTTCGTAGTTTCCAGAAATGAAAACAGCTTGAGGGCAACGTTCATAGGCCTCTTTGGAACTCATAGCTGAGTGTATGCCAAAGACTCTCGCTTCATAGCTACAGGTAGAAACAACTCCTCGACCACCAGTTTTTCTAGGATCACTACCAATCACAACGGGCTTTCCTTTAAGTTTGGGATTATCTCGAATTTCAACAGCAGCAAAAAAGGCATCCATGTCAATATGGATGATTTTACGAGATAAATCATTCATTAGTGGAAAAATCAACATGGAGAAACCTCTCAGTGCTAGTTTGTTTATTTTTATTATACTCTTTTTCTGAAAAAATGAAAATCAAATAACCTCTTTCAAAAATATAATACAGTTTGTGGAATATTTTGAACTGTATTAGAAAAGAAAGTGTTAAAAAAGTGAGTTTTTAGTTGTTGAAATCGTTTACTGTGTGTTATACTGAATACATGAATGTAACAGATGACTGTTACTAGAAAGAAAAAAGAGGACATTAACATGGTTGTTAAGACAGTTGTTGAAGCACAAGATATTTTTGACAAAGCCTGGGAAGGCTTTAAAGGTGTTGACTGGAAAGAAAAAGCAAGTGTATCACGCTTTGTACAAGCTAACTACACACCTTACGATGGAGACGAAAGCTTCCTTGCAGGACCAACAGAGCGCTCACTTCACATCAAAAAAATCGTAGAAGAAACTAAAGCACACTACGAAGAAACTCGTTTCCCAATGGACACTCGTCCAACTTCTATTGCTGATATTCCTGCTGGATTTATCGACAAAGAAAACGAATTGATTTATGGTATCCAAAACGATGAACTCTTCAAATTGAACTTCATGCCAAAAGGTGGTATCCGTATGGCTGAAACTACTTTGAAAGAAAATGGATACGAACCAGATCCAGCTGTTCACGAAATTTTCACTAAATACGTAACAACTGTTAACGATGGTATCTTCCGTGCTTACACTTCAAACATCCGTCGTGCTCGTCACGCTCACACTGTAACTGGTCTTCCAGATGCATACTCACGTGGACGTATCATCGGTGTTTATGCACGTCTTGCTCTTTACGGTGCAGACTACTTGATGCAAGAAAAAGTAAACGATTGGAACTCAATCGAAGAAATCGATGAAGAAACAATCCGTCTTCGTGAAGAAATCAACCTTCAATATCAAGCATTGCAACAAGTTGTACGCTTAGGTGACCTTTACGGAGTAGATGTTCGCAAACCAGCGATGAACGTTAAAGAAGCTATCCAATGGGTAAACATTGCCTTCATGGCTGTCTGCCGTGTTATCAACGGTGCTGCTACATCTCTAGGACGTGTGCCAATCGTATTGGATATCTTTGCAGAACGTGACCTTGCTCGTGGTACATTTACTGAATCAGAAATCCAAGAATTTGTTGATGATTTCGTTATGAAACTTCGTACAGTTAAATTTGCTCGTACAAAAGCTTATGACCAATTGTACTCAGGTGACCCAACCTTCATCACAACTTCAATGGCTGGTATGGGTAACGACGGTCGTCACCGTGTTACTAAGATGGACTACCGTTTCTTGAACACTCTTGACAACATTGGTAACTCTCCAGAACCAAACTTGACAGTTCTTTGGACTGACAAATTGCCATACAACTTCCGTCGCTACTGTATGCACATGAGCCACAAACACTCTTCAATCCAATACGAAGGTGTAACAACAATGGCTAAAGATGGATACGGTGAAATGAGCTGTATCTCATGTTGTGTGTCTCCACTTGACCCAGAAAACGAAGAACAACGTCACAACATCCAGTACTTCGGTGCTCGCGTTAACGTTCTTAAAGCTCTTCTTACTGGTTTGAACGGTGGTTACGACGATGTTCATAAAGACTACAAAGTATTTGATATCGAACCAATCCGTGACGAAGTTCTTGAATTCGAATCAGTTAAAGCTAACTTTGAAAAATCTCTTGACTGGTTGACTGATACTTACGTAGATGCTTTGAACATCATCCACTACATGACTGACAAGTACAACTACGAAGCTGTTCAAATGGCCTTCTTGCCAACTAAACAACGTGCTAACATGGGATTCGGTATCTGTGGATTCGCTAACACTGTTGACACATTGTCAGCTATCAAGTACGCTACAGTAAAACCAATCCGTGACGAAAATGGCTACATCTACGATTACGAAACAATCGGTGAATACCCACGTTGGGGTGAAGATGACCCACGTTCAAACGAATTGGCAGAATGGTTGATCGAAGCTTACACAACTCGTCTACGTAGCCACAAACTTTACAAAGACGCAGAAGCTACAGTATCACTTTTGACAATCACATCTAACGTTGCTTACTCTAAACAAACTGGTAACTCACCAGTCCACAAAGGTGTATACCTCAACGAAGATGGTTCAGTGAACTTGTCTAAATTGGAATTCTTCTCACCAGGTGCTAACCCATCTAACAAAGCTAAAGGTGGATGGTTGCAAAACTTGAACTCACTTGCTAGCCTTGACTTTGGTTACGCAGCTGATGGTATCTCATTGACAACTCAAGTTTCACCTCGTGCTCTTGGTAAGACTCGTGACGAACAAGTTGATAACTTGGTAACAATCCTTGATGGTTACTTCGAAAACGGTGGACAACACGTTAACTTGAACGTTATGGACTTGAACGATGTTTACGAAAAGATCATGTCAGGTGAAGACGTAATCGTACGTATCTCAGGATACTGTGTAAATACTAAGTACCTCACTCCAGAACAAAAAACTGAATTGACACAACGTGTCTTCCACGAAGTTCTTTCAATGGATGATGCATTGAGCTAAGATTCATAAATAGTAAATAAAAACCAGTCATTATGACTGGTTTTTTGCTATAAAAAAATATTTAAAAAAAGTTGGTCAAAATTGGTCAAATTTCTTGACTAATACTGACCAAAGTGATATACTAAGAACATAAGGATAAGGAAATCCTTAGAAAACCTTGATTTTAAGGTGATTGTGTAATTTATCTTAAGGTCAAAGTATGGGTAAAACCTAGAAAAGAGGTACAACCTATGATGAACATTAGTATTTTTAGAAGTCCAATCACAAAACCTTTATTGGATAAAGAAAAACCTGAAATTATACGTAGAGTAGCAAATAGCTAGTCTAAATTTTTTAAAACAAAGGTCAGATAAAGTCAAATTAATTTGACTAACTAATTTTGAAAACAAACGAGGTATGAAATATGAACAACAACTTTAATAACTTTAACAACATGGATGATTTGTTTAACCAATTGATGGGTGGTATGCGTGGATATAGTTCTGAAAATCGTCGTTACTTGATTAACGGTCGTGAAGTAACTCCAGAAGAATTCGCTATTTACCGTCAAACTGGTCAACTTCCAGGCGAAGGAAGTGACCAAGCTCAGTATGTTCAAGGTAAAGCTATGAAACAAGATGGTATTCTTGCTAAACTTGGACGTAACTTAACTGCTGAAGCTCGTGAAGGGAAGCTGGATCCGGTTATTGGACGTAACAAGGAAATTCAAGAAACATCTGAAATCCTTTCTCGTCGTACAAAGAATAACCCAGTTCTAGTCGGTGATGCTGGTGTTGGTAAAACAGCAGTGGTTGAAGGATTGGCTCAAGCTATTGTGAACGGGGATGTCCCAGCTGCTATCAAGAATAAAGAAATCATCTCTATTGATATTTCTGGACTTGAAGCTGGTACTCAATACCGTGGTAGCTTTGAAGAAAACATTCAAAACTTGGTAAACGAAGTTAAAGAAGCTGGAAATATTATCCTCTTCTTCGATGAAATCCACCAAATCCTTGGTGCAGGTAGCACAGGGGATGGTCAAGGATCTAAAGGTCTTGCTGATATTTTGAAACCAGCTCTTTCACGTGGTGAATTGACAGTGATTGGTGCAACAACTCAAGATGAATACCGTAATACAATCTTGAAAAACGCTGCCCTTGCTCGTCGTTTCAACGAAGTAAAAGTTAATGCACCATCTGCTGAAGATACTTTCAAGATTCTCCAAGGGATCCGTGATCTTTATCAACAACACCACAATGTTATCTTGCCAGATGAAGTATTGAAAGCTGCTGTTGATTACTCTGTTCAATATATTCCACAACGTAGCTTGCCAGATAAGGCTATCGACTTGGTCGATGTGACAGCTGCTCACTTGGCAGCACAACACCCAGTGACAGATGTACATGCTGTGGAACATGAAATTGAAGAAGAAAAAGCTAAACAAGAAGCTGCAGCAGCCAAAGAAGATTACGAAGCAGCCCTTAATGCAAAAATTCGTATCGAAGAACTTGAAAAACAAATTGCCAACCATACTGAAGATCATAAGGTTACAGCAACAGTTAATGATGTAGCTGAGTCTGTTGAACGTATGACAGGTATTCCTGTTTCACAAATGGGTGCAACTGATATCGAACGTTTGAAAGACATGGGTCACCGTTTGCAAACTAAGGTTATCGGTCAAGATAAAGCCGTTGAAGCAGTGGCACGTGCTATCCGTCGTAACCGTGCAGGTTTTGATGAAGGAAATCGCCCAATCGGTAGCTTCCTCTTTGTAGGACCTACTGGCGTTGGTAAGACTGAGTTGGCCAAACAATTGGCTCTTGATATGTTCGGAACTAAGGATGCTATCATCCGTTTGGATATGTCAGAATACAGCGATCGTACAGCCGTTTCTAAATTGATTGGTACAACAGCAGGTTATGTTGGTTACGACGACAACAACAATACTTTGACTGAACGTGTTCGCCGTAACCCTTACTCAATCGTCCTTCTCGACGAAATTGAAAAGGCAGATCCTCAAGTGATTACTCTTCTTCTTCAAGTATTGGATGATGGTCGTTTAACAGACGGTCAAGGTAACACTGTAAACTTCAAGAATACGGTGATTATCGCAACTTCAAATGCTGGCTTTGGTTATGAAGCCAACTTGACAGAAGATGCGGATAAACCAGAACTCATGGATCGTTTGAAACCTTACTTCCGTCCAGAGTTCCTCAACCGTTTCAACGCTGTGATCGAATTCTCACACTTGAGCAAGGAAGATCTTTCTAAGATTGTGGATTTGATGTTGATTGATGTCAATAAGACTCTTTCTAAGAAAGAAATCGACTTGGCAGTGAGCGAAGCAGCTAAAGAATACATGACTGAAGAAGGTTATGATGAAGTCATGGGTGTTCGTCCACTCCGTCGTGTAGTTGAACAACAAATCCGTGATAAAGTAACAGACTTCCATTTGGATAATCTTGATGCTAAACACCTTGAAGCTGACATGGAAGATGGTATCTTGGTCATTCGTGAAAAAGCTTAAATCAAGGTTTTGAGAATAAAAAAAGGAACCAGTTGAAAAAATTGGTTCCTTTTTGTTAAATGACATGACGCTCAAAGGCATCGTCTGAAATTCCTTGTTCAAGAATCAATTTTGCCCATTCCTTAGCAGAGAAAAGGCTATGATCCTTGTAGTTGCCACAAGATTCAATGGTAGTCCCTGGGACATCTTCCCAAGTTGTAGTCTCTGCGATTTCCTTCAGTGAATCCTTGATGACAGCAGCGATTTCTGCGCTAGTATGACGTCCCCACATAATCATATGGAAGCCTGTACGACATCCAAATGGTGAACAATCAATCATCCCGTCAATGCGAGTACGGATGAGTTTGGCCAAGAGGTGCTCGATTGTATGAAGACCAGCAGTAGGGATAGAGTCTTCATTTGGTTGAACCAAGCGAATATCAAAGTTAGAAATGATATCTCCCTTAGGACCTGTTTCTTCTCCGATTAAACGGACATACGGTGCTTTAACAATGGTGTGATCCAGTTCAAAACTTTCAACAATAACTTCTTTTGACATGGTATTTCCTTTCAATTTTCTCCTTTCATTATATCATAAAGATTTACTTGAAAACTGCTAACAAAGAGATTTTTCAAATATGAATGCCAAAAAAGTGACTGACTGTAAAAAATAATTTTAAAATGGTAATTGTTTTCAAATCAATTTGAAAAATTCTGAAAATTGTATTGACACTTAGCAAAAAAGGGACTATAATGTATAAAAAGTCATAAAGGAGTTTATTATGAAATTTTCAAAAGTAATGGCCCTAGCAGGAGTGACTCTGTTAGCGTCAGGTGTTTTGGCAGCTTGTTCAGGTTCAGGCTCTAGTGCAAAAGGTGAGAAAACTTTTTCTTACGTTTATGAAACTGACCCAGACAGCCTAAACTATTTGACAACTGGTAAGGCTGCGGTTGCTAATATCACAAGTAATGTTATTGACGGTTTGATGGAGAATGACCGCTACGGTAACTTCGTGCCATCTTTGGCAGAAGATTGGTCAGTGTCTAAAGACGGGTTAACTTACACTTACACAATCCGTAAGGATGCTAAGTGGTATACTTCTGAAGGCGAAGAGTATGCGCCAGTGAAAGCGCAAGACTTTGTAACAGGTCTTAAATATGCGGCTGATAATAAGTCAGAAGCCCTTTATCTTGTTCAAGAATCTATTAAAGGTCTTGATGCTTATGTAAAAGGTGAAGTTAAAGACTTCTCAGAAGTTGGAATCAAGGCTGTAGATGATCAAACAGTTCAATACACTTTGAACAAACCAGAAAGCTTCTGGAACTCTAAGACAACCATGGGAATTCTTGCACCAGTCAATGAAGAATTCCTTACTTCTAAAGGAAGTGACTTTGCTAAAGCAACTGATCCAAGCAGTATTCTTTATAATGGTCCTTTCTTGTTGAAATCATTGGTAGCTAAATCTTCAGTAGAATTTGAAAAGAATCCAAACTACTGGGATAAGGACAATGTTCATATTGATAAAGTAAAACTTTCATTCTGGGATGGTCAAGACAATAATAAACTTGCAGAAACCTTTAAAGATGGTGGTTTCTCAATGGCTCGTCTCTTCCCAACAAGTGGAAGCTACTCTGAACTTGAAAAAGAGTTTAAAGACAATATCGTTTATACACCACAAGATTCTTCAACCTTCTTAGTTGGTACAAATATTGACCGTCAGTCTTACAAATATACTTCTAAGACTACAGACGAGCAAAAGACTTCAACTAAGAAAGCTCTTCTTAACAAAGACTTCCGTCAGGCTATTGCTTTTGGTTTTGATAGAACAGCTTATGCTTCTCAAGTTAATGGAGAAAGTGGAGCAAGCAAACTCCTTCGTAACTTGTTCGTACCACCAACATTTGTTCAAGCAGATGGTAAAAACTTTGGTGACTTAGTTAAGGAAAAATTGGTGACCTATGGTGATGAGTGGAAAGATGTTAATCTAGACGACGCTCAAGACGGTCTTTACAATCCTGAAAAAGCAAAAGCAGAATTTGCTAAGGCTAAGACAGCTCTCCAAGCGGAAGGAGTTCAATTCCCAATCCATTTGGATATGCCTGTTGACCAAACCAATACTACAAAAGTTCAACGTGTTCAATCATTGAAACAATCGCTTGAAGCAACATTAGGAACTGACAATGTCGTTATTGATATCCAACAACTACAAAAAGATGAAGTCCTCAATGTTACTTACTTTGCTGAAACGGCTGCCGGTGAAGATTGGGATCTTTCAGATAACGTTGGTTGGTCTCCAGACTACATCGACCCATCTACATACCTTGATATCATCAAACCATCAGTAGGTGAAAATACTAAGACTTACCTAGGATTTGATTCAGGTACAAATAACGCTGCTGCCAAACAAGTTGGTTTGGAAGATTACGAAAAGATGGTTGTTGAAGCTGGAAATGAAGACACTGACGTTTCAAAACGTTATGATAAATATGCTGCAGCCCAAGCTTGGTTGACAGATAGTGCATTGATTATTCCAACAACTTCTCAAACTGGACGTCCAATGTTGTCTAAGATGGTACCATTCACACTTCCATTTGCTTACTCAGGTAACAAGGGTATGAGTGAAGCCCTCTTGTACAAATACCTTGAACTTCAAGATAAACCAGTAACTGCTGATGATTATCAAAAAGCTCAAGATAAATGGAAGAAAGAAAAAGAAGAATCTAATAAAAAAGCGCAAGAAGATCTTGCAAATCATGTCAAATAAGAAAAAAGAGGCCGGACAAAAGGTCTGGCCTTTTGATATCATTCCTGAGACATCAGTTTGACATTTTGGTTATTGGTTCAAGCACTGCATTGAAGTAGTAGAACAGACTTTCTAAGTCACGCCCCAGTTCATAGATAAACTACATAAACACAAGGTAACTTTTATCTATAATTTTAAACAGTTTTCCCGACTATTTAACTTGTGTTTGGGATAAGGTTGCGATTGAGATAGCTTTGACAGTTTTTTAGTCTGTTCAGTTGTTTCTCTTCCTATTTTTAAGAAGTTTGACTTTATAAAAATTAAGATTCTACCATAAAAAACTGCATATAAAAAACTGAGAATAAATCCTCAGTTTTTTTATATATTTTATTGTTGTCTTCGTGGATTTTGTTGGGGTTGATTTTGTTGTTGAGAATTTGCAGATGAGTTTGGTTGCGTTGCATTTGGATTAGGAGTACCATTCGTATTTTCGTTTGAAGAGCTTTCACTTTCAGTTGTTGAAGTTGAACTTGAGCTAGAGCTCTCTGTAGTCGAACTTTCTTGAGTTGACTGTGGAATCCAGTTGCTGCTACGTGCCCCATTCTTGAAGATGTAATCACCACTTCTATGAAGTCCTTCTGGCATTGTCCAATCACCAGGGTGATCGTCCTCTGCTAGATACTGCATCATAGAACGATAGATACTAGTGGCAACAGTAAAGCCATCACCAACGATTGGAGTAAGGCGGTTTGAGTAACCAGTCCAGACCGCCATTGAATATTTACGGGTATAACCAACAAACATTTCATCTGGAGCAACAAATTGACTTGTTTTAATGTGGTTTTCAATCTCTTCATCAGTGTAGTTTGATGTACCAGTTTTACCTGCTTGTGGAAGCCATGAAATATAAGCGTCCCGACCTGTACCAGAGTATAATACTGTTTTCATCATTTCTGTCATCATATAGGCGGTTGTTTCTTTCATAGCACGAGTACCTTGATCAGAAAACTCTTTTGAACTACCGTCGCTAAAGACAACTTTATTGATATACATTGGTTTGTGATAGATACCACCGTTAGCAAATGCAGCATAGGCGGCAGCCATTTTTTCACTACTTGCACCGTACTGTTTACCTGATTCAGTCGTATTACTTGAAATTGCGTTTGCATATACCATGGTTGGATAATCAATGCCAAGTCCGTTTAAGAATTTTTTGGCTTTATCAAGTCCAACTCTATCGAGAGTTTCAACTGCTGGTACGTTACGAGATTGTTGGATAGCAGTTTGAAGAGTGATGTTCCCATAATAGCCACGATCCCAGTTGTAGACTGGAGTGCTAGTACCTGGGAAGTTATATGGTACATCCTTAAGCATATAAGCAGTTGAGTCATAGATATCGTACTCAAGTGCAGGTGCATAGTCCGTAATTGGTTTCATAGTTGAACCCCAGTCACGGTTTGTTTCCACTGCTTGGTTAGTACCAAAGGATACATTGCTAGCTTGGTGACGAGACCCGAGTTGGGCAATAACTTTACCATTTGATACATCAATGATAGTAGAGGCTGCTTGGATATCATCATCAGGATAGTTTACGTATTGATCAGTGTTATAGACGTCCCAAAGGTGTTTTTGTACCTCTTGGTCGACGTTTGTATAGACTTCCATACCTGTTGTTAATAGATTATAACCTGTCTCTTGTTCTACTTGGTCAATAACCTCTTTAAGATAGTTATCCATGTACTGTGGATAGCTATTAACAGATTTTAGACTTTGAAGTCCATCTGTGATTGGAGTATTGATGGCTGTTTCATATTGTTCGGCTGTAAGGTATCCTTGCCTTTGCATTTCTGACAAAACAAGGTTTCGTCTTTCAAGGGCAGCTTCAGGATGAGAATAAGGATCGTACTGGTTTGGAGCCTGTGGCATACCTGCTAAGAGTGCTAGCTGAGGAATGGATAAGTCTTTGAGGTCCTTACCATAATAGTTTTCCGCAGCTGTCTGCATACCATAGTTACCATTTGACATGTAAACCTTATTGACGTAATAAGTCAATATTTCTTGTTTAGTTGCAGTTCGCTCTAGTTGGATAGCTAACCAGGCTTCTTGAACTTTACGGGATAGGGTTTGATCAGCTGTCGATGTTGAAAAGTAAGTTAATTTAATTAACTGCTGAGTCAAAGTTGATCCACCTTGAAGACCACTATTGCTTCGAAGGTTACGAAGGAATGCTCCTGCTATACGAATGCTATCAATTCCTCTGTGGTTAAAGAAACGGTGATCCTCGATAGAGACAATCGCATTGACAAGATCAGTAGGAATGTCACTACTTTGAGCATTAACACGACGTTCCGAACCTAAATCTGCGATTAGTTCATTTTTGCTATCATAAATTTTACTTGATGTAGTTGCAACAAGTTTACTCTCGGAAAGTTCAGGAGCTTTGTTTGCATAGTAAAGAAAGACACCACCACCAAGCAGGAAAGCTGCGATAAATAAGCTAATTACACCAATGCCAAGGTATTTAGCGATGCGTAAGATAGTTTGTTTGTTCATATTGTTTTACCACCTAGTAAATGTTGTTTGACTGTATCAAGGTAAGGAATTTGTGGAAAGGCAGACTGCTCAATCACATAACCGAATTCTTTGATATAGTCAAGCGGCATTGACTTTTTACCCATATCCTGATGATAAAAACGGATGAGGTCAAGTGCCGGCAATAAATACGTTTCTTGATAAGAAGAAAAATGAAGAAGGACAAAGCAAATCCCTTTTTGATCAAGGACTTGTTCCATATGCCGAATCTGATGAGGATGGAAGTTCTTCATCGGAATCGCATGTTTTTGCTTGGTTTCCTTGGCTTCGAAATCGATGTAAAACCCTTCATAAACTCCAGAATAATCGGTAGTTGATGCTTGTCTAAAATAAGCTTCAACAATCTTAGCACGACTACGCTGAGGATAGTCTACGCGGACAATCTGAACAGGAGTTGGTTTTTTATGGATAACAGCCAAACCGTGTGTCAGATAATACTCGTTTGTAGCATTTATCATCTTTTCAAAGGTCATCCCACGATTTGCGAAATTTTTAGTTTGTGAGGTGACTTGTTGTTTTTTTTTTGATGAAAGTTTATGAGGATAGTTGACCATAATTCTCCTTATTGGTACAATAACATCACTCTATTATACCATAAAGGTGCACAGAAAGGGTGAAAAAATGCATACAGCCTTGATTTTAGGCTATTCTAGCTTTGATTTAGGATTGTTCAATGAAAAAGATATTCGTTTAAAAATTATTAAAAAAGCCATTCGTAGAGATTTGGAAAAAATGGCAGACGAAGGATTGAAATGGTTGGTATTTACGGGAACTCTGGGATTTGAACACTGGGTTTTAGAGGTGGCCAGAGATATGAAAGATGACTTTGGTTTCCAACTTGCAACTATCTTTGATTTTGAGACTCATGGGGAAAACTGGAATGAGGGAAATCAGGTTAAACTTAGTGAATTTAAACAAGTTGATTTTGTAAAATACGCCTATCCGAACTATGAACACAAGGGTCAATTACGAGACTATCAACTTTTCTTACTTGAAAATACAGATGGTGCCTATCTTTTTTATGATGAAGAAAATGAAACAAAACTGAAGTATTTTTACGAACTGATGAAAAAGAAAGACAACTATATTACAAAAAGATTAACATTTGAGGAATTAAACGAAGTAGCTGAAAATTTTTCCGAAAATTGAGCCTTTGACCTTGCTTTTTGTTTGCCTTTTTTTATATAATAATACTAGCAACTGAGAATGGAGAGAGACATGGCAAGTATTATTTTTACAGCAAAAGATATTTTTGAGCAGGATTTTGGAAGAGAAGTACGTGGATATAGTAAAGCAGAGGTTGATGAGTTCTTGGATGATGTCATCAAGGATTATGAAACTTATGCAGCATTAGTAAAGTCACTCCGTTTAGAAATTGCAGAGTTGAAAGAGGAATTGGCGAAAAAACCTCAAGTAACTCCAGTAGCTTCTGAACCAGCAGAGCTTGGAAGTACAACTTCTATGACAAACTTTGATATTTTGAAACGTTTGAATCGTCTTGAAAAAGAAGTATTTGGCAAACAAATCATGGATAATTCTGATTTCTAAGAATACTTCTGTTGTGCAATTTTTGGATAATCGCGTGAAGAGAGTTTCTTTTCATGAGGAAAGTCCATGCTAGCACAGGCTGTGATGCCTGTAGTGTTTGTGCTAGGCGAAACCATAAGCCTAGGGACGAGAAATCGTTACGGCAGTTGAAATGGCTAAGTCTTAGGATATGTCAGAGTAGACTTGAAAGTGCCACAGTGACGGAGTCTCTCTGGAAACAGAGAGAGTGGAACGCGGTAAACCCCTCAAGCTAGCAACCCAAATTTTGGTCGGGGCATGGAGTGCGCGGAAACGAACGTAGTACTCTGACTGCTAGCAGCTAGAGCTGCTAGTGGTAGACAGATGATTATCGAAGGAAGTGGTCCTAGTCACTTCTGGAACAAAACATGGCTTATAGAAAATTGCATATAGGTTGGGGCTGAGATATATTTCTCAACCTCATTTTTTAAAGTGAATAAAGAAAGGTCTATAAAAGACTGAAATGAAAACAACATTTAATTTAATTGCGACTGCTGCTGCGGGTTTGGAAGCTGTAGTTGGACGTGAAGTGAGAGATTTGGGTTATGATTGTCAAGTTGAAAATGGGCGTGTTCGTTTTCAAGGTGATGTTAAAGCGATTATCCAAACCAACCTGTGGCTAAGAGCTGCGGATAGAATCAAAATTGTTGTGGGAACTTTTCCTGCAAAAACATTTGAAGAACTCTTCCAAGGTGTTTTTGCTCTAGATTGGGAGAACTATCTCCCACTTGGAGCCCGTTTCCCAATTGCCAAGGCTAAGTGTGTCAAGTCAAAATTACACAATGAGCCAAGTGTGCAGGCGATTTCTAAGAAGGCAGTTGTTAAGAAACTACAAAAACACTATGCCCGACCAGAAAGTGTTCCCCTGATGGAGAATGGTCCAGAGTTCAAGATTGAAGTTTCCATTTTGAAAGATATAGCGACTGTTATGATTGATACGACTGGTTCAAGTCTCTTTAAACGTGGTTATCGTACTGAAAAAGGTGGTGCTCCAATCAAGGAGAATATGGCAGCTGCGATTTTGCAACTGTCAAACTGGTACCCTGATAAGCCTTTGATTGATCCAACCTGTGGTTCGGGAACCTTCTGTATTGAGGCGGCTATGATTGCGCGCAAGATGGCACCAGGTTTGCGTCGTTCATTTGCCTTTGAAGAGTGGAACTGGGTTAGTGACCGCTTGATTCAAGAAGTCAGAACTGAGGCAAGTAAGCAGATAGATCGAGAGATTGAACTGGATATTATGGGTTGTGATATCGATGGTCGTATGGTAGAAATTGCCAAGGCCAATGCCCAGGCAGCAGGAGTATCTGGAGATATTCTCTTTAAACAGATGCGCGTACAGGATTTGCGTACGGATAAGATTAATGGAGTTATTATTTCTAACCCACCTTATGGGGAACGTCTATCAGATGATGCAGGAGTAACTAAACTTTATGCTGAAATGGGTGAGGTTTTTGAGCCTCTTAAGACTTGGAGTAAGTTTATTCTGACAAGTGATGAAGCCTTTGAAAGTAAGTATGGTAGTCAGGCGGATAAAAAACGAAAACTCTATAATGGTACTTTGAAAGTTGATTTGTATCAATATTTTGGTCAACGTGTCAAAAGAAATTTGACAGATTAGAAAGGAGCTGCCATGGATCAGAAGGATAAAAAAGAAGAATTGTTAGAACCGGAAAAAATCTCCCAAGAACCTCAGTTTGACTTTGAGGAAGCTAAGGATCTAACAGTTGGACAAGTTATTCGAAAAAATGAAGAAATCGAAGCAGGAGTAACTCCTGATGATACGATTTTGGACAAATACATTAAACAACACCGTGAAGAAATCGAAGCTGATAAATTTACAAACATTCAGGCGAAGAAAGATGAACTTCAGAGTCTAGATGATTTGATCCAAGATGCTAAAGAAACGATTGAAGAAGAGGTGGAACCAGTAGAAGAAATCTCTGAATCAGAAAAGTTTGCTGAAGAAGAGGGAGTAGCAACTGAAGAAGTTCTCCTTTCGCCACTAGAAGAAACTTTAGTTATGGACAAAAATCTTGTAGAGGAAGTATTTGAACCTGAACAGGTAGAAAATGAGGAAACTTCACAAGAAGAAACCCCAATTCTAGCTCGCTCTCTTCAAGAAGAGGATGAGCCACGACGCAAAAAACTGTGGGTCATCTTGTCAGCTATTTTAGCGATTATTGTCTTGATTATTGGAGGTAGCTACTACGTTTATCGTCAAATTACTCGTTCTTCACAAGAAATTCAGTCTCAGTCATCTGATGCAGGTTTGGTAAGTAATCAAGCAATTCTCGATCAATTTAACAGTCTCTATGAAACTTTTTATACTGATGAGAATAAAACTGCCCTAAAAAATGGTCAGTTTAGTCAACTGAATCAACTCAAAGAACTTTTAGATAAACTTGAGGGAGCTAGAGAGCATACTCTTGCTAAATCAAAATACGATAGTCTTGAAACACAAATCAAGGCAGTTCAAGACGTTAATGCTCAATTTGAAACGCCAGCTATTACAGATGGTGTTCTAGATACAAATGCTAAAGTAAAGGCAGATGCTAAATTTACCGAAGTCAAGACTGGGAATACTGAAATTGATAAACTGCTAGATAAGGCTATTAGTCTCGGTAAGAGTCAACTTTCAAGTTCTACAAGCTCTAGCAGTAGTCAATCAAGTTCATCAAGTCAAACAGAGTCAAACTCAGCAACTGAAAGCAATGCTAGCAGCTCTGCTAATGCATCAACTTCAGCGGGTGAAACAGCCTCAGCAAATAATATCCTTAATAGTGGACTAGCAAGCAATGGTGTGAACCTACAAAGAAGTGTCAGTCGAGTACCGTACAATCAAGCTGCTGTTAGTGATAGTAGTAATCCTGCTTGGACTTTTGCAAATGGTGTCCTTGAACGAATTCTTGAGACTTCGCGTGCGCGTGGCTACATTACAGGCAACCAATATATTTTGGAACCTGTGAATATTGTTAATGGTAATGGCTACTATAATCTTTATAAACCAGATGGTACCTATCTCTTTACCCTTAATTGTAAGACAGGTTACTTTGTAGGGAATGGCTCTGGACATGCGGATGATTTAGACTACTAGTCAAATTGTTACAAAATTCTTTCTTTTCACAGATAAACATGATAAAATAAAACATATTAAACAAGAGGAGTGTCACATGACAAAAGCTAACTTTGGTGTTGTTGGTATGGCCGTAATGGGTCGTAACCTTGCCCTTAATATTGAATCTCGTGGTTATACAGTTGCTATTTATAACCGTAGTAAAGAAAAAACTGAAGATGTGATTGCTTGCCACCCTGATAAAAACTTCGTGCCAAGCTATGATATCGAAAGCTTCGTAAACTCAATTGAAAAACCACGTCGTATCATGCTTATGGTACAAGCAGGACCTGGTACAGATGCGACCATTCAAGCCCTTCTTCCACACTTGGATAAAGGTGATATCTTGATCGACGGAGGAAACACTTTCTATAAAGATACTATTCGTCGTAATGAAGAGTTGGCTAACTCAGGTATCAACTTTATCGGTACAGGTGTTTCTGGTGGTGAAAAAGGTGCCCTTGAAGGTCCTTCTATCATGCCTGGGGGACAAAAAGAAGCTTATGACTTGGTAGCAGATGTTCTTGAAGAAATCTCTGCTAAAGCACCAGAAGATGGAAAACCATGTGTAACTTACATCGGTCCTGATGGAGCTGGTCACTATGTAAAAATGGTCCACAATGGCATCGAGTACGGTGATATGCAATTGATCGCAGAAAGCTATGATCTTATGCAACACTTGCTTGGCCTCTCTGCAGAAGACATGGCTGAAATCTTTACTGAGTGGAACAAGGGTGAATTGGACAGCTACTTGATTGAAATCACAGCTGATATCCTTGGACGTAAAGATGATGAAGGTCAAGATGGACCAATCGTAGACTATATCTTGGATGCTGCAGGAAACAAAGGAACTGGTAAATGGACTAGCCAATCAGCTCTTGATCTTGGTGTGCCATTGTCACTCATCACTGAGTCAGTATTTGCACGTTACATTTCTACTTATAAAGAAGAACGTGTACACGCTAGCAAGGTGCTTCCAAAACCAGCTGCTTTCAAATTTGAAGGAGACAAGGCTGAGTTGATTGAAAAAATCCGTCAAGCCCTTTACTTCTCAAAAATCATCTCTTACGCACAAGGTTTTGCGCAATTACGTGTAGCTTCTAAAGAAAACAACTGGAACTTGCCATTTGCGGACATCGCATCTATCTGGCGCGATGGATGTATCATCCGTTCTCGTTTCTTGCAAAAGATCACAGATGCTTACAACCGTGATGCAGATCTTGCAAACCTTCTCTTGGATGAGTACTTCTTGGATGTAACAGCTAAGTACCAACAATCTGTTCGTGACATTGTAGCTCTTGCTGTTCAAGCAGGTGTACCAGTACCAACCTTCTCAGCGGCAATTACATACTTCGATAGCTACCGTTCAGCTGATCTTCCAGCGAACTTGATCCAAGCACAACGTGATTACTTTGGTGCCCACACATACCAACGTAAAGACAAAGAAGGAACATTCCACTACTCTTGGTATGACGAAAAATAAGTAGGTCAGCCATGGGGAAACGGATTTTATTACTTGAGAAAGAAAGAAATCTAGCTCATTTTTTAAGTCTGGAACTCCAAAAAGAGCAATACCGAGTTGATCAGGTAGAAGAGGGTCAAAAAGCCCTCTCCATGGCTCTTCAGACAGACTATGACTTGATTTTACTGAATGCTCATCTAGGGGATATGACAGCCCAGGATTTTGCAGATAAGTTGAGTCGGACCAAGCCAGCTTCGGTTATCATGGTCTTGGACCATCGAGAAGAATTGCAAGACCAAGTTGAAACAATCCAACGTTTTGCTGTTTCATATATCTACAAGCCAGTCATTATTGATGATCTAGTGGCTCGTATTGCAGCAATTTTCCGAGGTCGGGACTTTATCGACCAACACTGTAGTCAGATGAAGGTTCCAACATCCTATCGCAATCTGCGTATGGACGTAGAACATCATACCGTCTATCGTGGTGAGGAAATGATTGCCCTGACTCGTCGTGAATATGATCTCTTAGCTACCCTTATGGGAAGTAAGAAGGTTTTGACTCGTGAACAATTGCTGGAAAGTGTTTGGAAGTATGAAAGTGCGACCGAAACCAATATCGTGGATGTTTATATCCGTTATCTACGTAGTAAACTTGACGTGAAAGGTCAAAAGAGCTACATTAAAACCGTGCGTGGTGTTGGTTATACCATGCAAGAATAGAAAAGCAGTTGCAGTTTTGTAACTGCTTTTTTGAGTCGTTGAAATGTTGACATATGATTTGATTTTTGCTACAATCATTTTGGAGGAAACAAGAATGAAATTTTTGAAAAAAATGATGCAAGTTGGACTAGCAGTCTTTTTCTTAAGTCTGTTAGCAACAAGTACAGTATTTGCGGATGATTCGGATTCTGAAGGCTGGCAATTTGTCCAAGAAAATGGTAGAACCTACTACAAGAAGGGTGATATCAAAGAAAAGGCCTGGAGAGTGATTGATGGGAAGTACTATTATTTTGATCATGTATCAGGAGAGATGGTTGTCGGCTGGCAATATATCCCGTTTCCATCTAAAGGTAGTACAATTGGTCCTTACCCCAATGGTTTAAGATTAGAGTATATGCCAATGCCACAATGGTATTACTTTAACCAAGATGGCGTACTACAAGAATTTGTTGGTAAGCAAGTTTTAGAAGCAAAAACTGCTACAAATACCAACAAACACCATGGTGAACAATATGATAGCTCTACTGAGAAACGAGTCTACTATTTTAAAGACCAAAGAAGTTATCACACCTTAAAAACCGGTTGGGTTCATGATGAGGGGCACTGGTATTATTTACAGAAGGATGGTGGCTTTGATTCTCGCATCAACAGATTGACTGTTGGGGAGCTCGCACGTGGCTGGATAAACGATGATTCCACTTGGTACTATTTAGATCCAACAACTGGCATTATGCAAACTGGGTGGCAGTATCTTGGTAACAAGTGGTATTATCTCCGTTCAACAGGTGCTATGGCAACAGGCTGGTATCTAGATGGTTCAACTTGGTATTATTTAGATGCTCAAAATGGTGATATGAAAACTGGCTGGATTTATGTCGATAATACTTGGTATTACCTCCGTTCAACAGGAGCTATGGTAACCGGTTGGTTCCAAGTTAATGGTAAATGGTACTATGCCTATAGTTCAGGTGCTTTAGCTGTAAATACCACAGTAGGTGGCTACCAGGTCAACTATAATGGTGAGTGGGTACAATAATGAAAACAAGCGATTGTGAAAGGAAACAATCGCTTTTTTTGTGAAAATATAATAAAATAGAAAGGAATAAAGTTCTAAAATTTTATCTAGAAAAAGACGATTTTCGTCTGTTAGTAGGATTAAATGACAAAAGAAGTTGGTGTCGGTCAGGCACATAGTAAAATTATTTTAATAGGAGAGCATGCAGTGGTTTATGGCTACCCAGCCATCTCTTTACCTCTTTTAGAGGTAGAGGTGACTTGTCGGGTGGTTCCAGCAGCGACACCATGGCGTCTTTTTGAAGAGGATACCTTGTCCATGGCAGTTTATGCTTCTCTCGAGTATTTAAATATCCAGGATGCTTGCATTCGTTGTCAAATTGACTCGGCTATTCCGGAAAAGCGAGGGATGGGTTCTTCAGCAGCCATTAGTATTGCGGCCATTCGTGCAGTATTTGATTATTACCAAGCAGAACTTCCACATGATGTGTTAGAAATTTTGGTCAATCGAGCTGAAATGATTGCCCATATGAATCCTAGTGGTTTAGATGCCAAGACCTGTCTTAGTGACCAACCTATCCGCTTTATCAAGAATGTTGGTTTTGAAGAATTAACCATGGATTTATCATCTTATCTGGTCATTGCAGATACAGGAGTCTATGGGCACACTCGTGAAGCCATCCAAGTTGTAGAGAGCAAGGGCAAGGAAGCTCTGCCTTTCTTGCATGCGCTAGGAGAGTTGACCCAAGAAGCAGAAGAAGCGATAAAAACAAAAGATGCCGTGAAGCTGGGAGAAATTCTAACCAAAGCTCATGGAAATCTAAAAGAAATCGGAGTTAGTAGCCCTGAGGCAGATGCCTTGGTTGAAACTGCCCTTGAACATGGTGCTCTAGGTGCCAAGATGAGTGGTGGTGGTCTAGGTGGCTGTATCATTGCCTTGGCTGCTAATGTCAGTCAAGCACAAGAACTCGCAGAAAGATTAGAAGAGAAAGGAGCTGTTCAGACATGGATCGAAAGCCTGTAACAGTACGTTCCTATGCCAATATTGCCATTATCAAATATTGGGGTAAGAAAGCAGAAAAAGAGATGGTTCCTGCGACTAGCAGTATCTCTCTAACGTTAGAAAATATGTATACGGAGACAACACTTTCTCCTTTGCCAGCAGATGCAAGCTCGGATGCTTTCTACATCAATGGTCAGTTGCAAAACGAAGCTGAGCATGTCAAAATGAGTAAAATCATTGATCGCTACCGTCCCGAAGGAGCAGGTTTTGTTCGTATTGACACCCAGAACAATATGCCAACAGCGGCAGGTCTTTCTTCAAGTTCCAGTGGCTTATCTGCCCTGGTCAAAGCCTGCAACGCCTATTTCCAATTAGGATTAGATCGTAAAGAGTTGGCCTTGGAAGCTAAATTTGCATCGGGTTCTTCATCTCGTAGTTTTTATGGCCCCTTAGCAGCTTGGGACAAGGATAGTGGAGAGATTTATCCAGTCGAGACTGACTTGAAACTAGCTATGATTATGTTGGTTTTAGAAGACCAGAAAAAACCAATCTCTAGTCGGGATGGTATGAAACTCTGTGTGGAAACTTCGACAACATTTGAGGACTGGATTCGTCAGTCTGAACAAGACTACAAGGATATGCTGGTCTACCTCAAGGAAAATGACTTTGAGAAAGTTGGAGTATTAACAGAAAAGAACGCTCTCGCAATGCATGCTACGACAAAAACTGCCAATCCATCCTTCTCTTATCTGACAGATGCGAGTTATGAGGCTATGGATTTCGTTCGTCAGCTTAGAGAACAAGGAGAATCTTGTTACTTCACCATGGATGCGGGGCCTAATGTAAAAGTTCTTTGTTTAGAAAAAGACTTGGAACATCTATCAAAACTTTTAGGTCAACGCTATCGCTTAATCGTTTCAAAAACAAAGGATTTGAGCCAAGATGACGATTGTTAAAACTTGTGGGAAGCTCTATTGGGCTGGGGAGTATGCCATTTTAGAACCAGGACAGTTGGCGCTGATAAAGGCTATACCCATCTATATGACGGCTAAGATTACAGCATCTGATACTTATCGACTATACTCAGATATGTTTACCTATGGTGTGGACATGCGACCGGATTCTTCCTATGCCTTGATTCAAGAAACAGTTGCCTTGGTGGAGGAATACCTGACTGCCCAAGGAGTTGAACTACAGCCTTTCTCCCTAGACATTCGCGGGAAAATGGAGCGTGAGGGCAAGAAGTTTGGTCTGGGTTCTAGTGGTAGTGTTGTTGTCTTGGTTATCAGGGCTATGCTTGCTTTTTATGAAAGACCAGCCGATAGAGACCTTTTGTTTAAACTGGCGAGTGCAGTCCTTCTCAAACGTGGAGACAATGGTTCCATGGGGGATATTGCCTGTATCGTTTCAGAAGATTTAGTCCTCTATCAGTCATTTGATCGTGAGAAAGTGACACAATGGCTAGAAAAGGAAGATTTGCAAGATGTATTAAATCGTGATTGGGGCTTTTCTATTTCTAGTGTTGAACCTGCCTTGAAATTTGATTTTCTGGTGGGTTGGACCAAGGAAGTAGCTGTGTCTAGTCATATGGTCAAGCAAATCAAGAATAATATGAACGCTAGCTTCTTGCAGGCTTCAAAAGAAACAGTAGCTAACTTGGTAAAGGCTTTGCAGACAGGTCAAGAAGAAACCATTATTGCCTTGTTAGAACAAGCCAGCCAACTTTTAGAAGGTTTGAGTTCAGATATTTACACCCCTTCTCTCAGACAATTAAAAGATGCAAGCAGAGACTTAATAGCTGTCGCAAAAAGTAGTGGTGCTGGTGGTGGAGACTGTGGGATAGCTCTCAGTTTTGACCAAGATTCGACCACATTACTGAAAAAACGCTGGGCTGATCTAGGAATTGAGCTCTTGTATCAAGAAAGGATAGGACATGACGACAAATCGGAAGGATGAACACATCCGCTATGCCCTTGAACAAAAAAGTTCTTATAATAGTTTTGATGAAGTTGAATTGATTCATTCTTCGCTACCCTTATATGACTTAGATGAGATTGATCTTTCGACAGAATTTGCAGGGCGCAAATGGGATTTTCCTTTTTATATTAACGCCATGACAGGTGGGAGTGACAAGGGCAGAGAAATTAATCAAAAATTGGCCCAGGTGGCAGATGCTTGTGGGATTTTATTTGTGACAGGTTCTTACAGTGCTGCACTTAAGGATCCATCAGATGATTCTTTTTCCGTGAAGTCAAATCATCCTGACCTCCTTCTTGGAACAAATATTGGCTTGGATAAACCTGTAGAACTAGGATTACAAACAGTGAAAGAAATGAATCCTCTTCTCTTGCAAGTTCATGTCAATGTCATGCAGGAATTACTTATGCCAGAAGGTGAGCGTCAATTTAGATTGTGGCAAAGCAATTTGAAAGATTATGCTGAGCAAATCTCAGTTCCCCTTGTTTTAAAAGAAGTCGGCTTTGGCATGGATGTGAAGACTATTGCTAAGGCGTACGAAATGGGGATACGTACGGTTGATTTGTCTGGCCGTGGGGGGACTAGTTTTGCCTATATCGAAAATCGTCGTAGCGGTCAACGGGACTACCTCAATGATTGGGGGCAATCGACCATGCAAACCCTTCTAAATGCCCAAGACTGGAAAGATAAGATGGAGCTTCTGGTAAGCGGAGGTGTTCGCAATCCACTAGACATTATCAAATGCCTGGTCTTTGGAGCAAAAGCAGTTGGGCTATCACGAACCGTGTTAGAGTTGGTTGAAAACTACCCAGTGGATGTCGTTATCGCTATTGTTGAAAGCTGGAAGGAAGACCTACGTTTGATTATGTGTGCCCTTAATTGTGCAAAAATTAAGGATTTGCAAGAGGTCGACTATCTCCTTTACGGAAAATTAAAAGAAGCAAAAGATCAACTATAAGGAGGTCGGGATTTTGGTCCCGGTCTCTTTATCATTCCTCAGACTGATGTGACTTTTTGGTTTTGTGATACAATAAAATAGAGAGGACGGATACATGCGAAAATTTCAAATTTTTCTATTTATTGAAGCTTGTTTATTAACAGGGGCTCTGATTATGATGGTATCAGAGCATTTTTCCCGTTTTCTGCTGATATTGCTCTTGTTTTTACTGCTGATTCGATACTACACTGGAAGACAGGGGAATAACTTCATTTTAGTGGCGGTTAGCATCCTATTTTTCTTTATCATCATGCTCAATCCCTTTGTCATTATGGCTATCTTTGTGGCCTTGATATACAGCCTGTTCTTGCTTTATCCTATGATGAACCAAGAAAAAGAAGATACCAATCTGATTTTTGAAGAAGTAGTGACGGTAAAGAGAGAGAAAAATCGCTGGTTTGGAAATCTCCACCATTTTTCAAGCTACCAGACTTGCCGCTTTGATGATATCAACCTTTTTCGTCTCATGGGGAAGGATACCATTCATCTAGAGCACGTGATTTTGAGCAATCATGATAATGTCATCATCTTGAGAAAGCTAGTCGGCACTACTAGAATTATTGTACCAGTGGATGTAGAAGTCAGTCTTAGTGTTAATTCTCTGTACGGAGATTTAACCTTCTTTGACCAGCCTAAGCGAGCTTTGCGCAATGAACAATTCCATCAAGAAACCAGGGATTATCTCAAAAGTCCAAAGAGTGTTAAGATTCTTTTGACAACCATGGTTGGAGATGTTGAGGTGGTGCGCGGATGAAAAAACAACCTTATATTTTAATAGGTCTCACCTCGTTTCTCTTTGTTGTCTTTCTCTTTCGAAGCATTTTTAAGGTTCTGGATTTAGAGTGGACTTCTCTTTTTCAGGATCTAGAAAAGACAGAAAAAGTCCTTTTTCTAGCCCTGATGTTTACTCTTGCCCTGACATTTTTATTAGTCCTATTCTGGACAATTGTTGACGAAATTTCAAGAAGAAGAATCCAAGCAAATCTTAAACGTCTGCTAGCTGGCAAAGAGATTGAAAGTCTGGGAGATGCTGACTTAGACGCAAGTTTTAGAAACTTGTCAGGAAAGCTTGGTTTGTTGACAGAAGCTATTCAAAAAGCAGACAATCAAGCCTTGGTCAAAGAAGAAGTGATTATTGAAAAGGAGCGCAAGCGAATCGCACGTGACTTGCATGATACGGTCAGCCAAGAAATTTTTGCTGCCCATATGATTTTATCGGGACTCAGTCAACAAGCTTCCAAATTAGACAGAGAGAAGATGCAAACACAACTCCAAAGTGTGACTGCCATTTTAGAGACAGCTCAAAGAGACTTGCGCATTCTTCTTTTGCATCTACGACCAATTGAACTGGAACAGAAAAGTCTGGTCGAGGGGATTCAGATGCTTCTGAAAGAATTGGAAGAAAAAAGTGAACTCAAAGTCAGCTTTAAATATCAGGTAGATGAATTGCCTAAAAAGATTGAAGAACATATTTTCCGGATTGTACAAGAATTGATTAGTAATACACTTCGTCATGCCCAGGCTTCATGTCTAGATGTTTACCTTTATCAAACGGAAACGGAATTACAGTTGAAGGTCGCAGACAATGGGCGTGGTTTTCAGCTAGATGATGTTGATGAATTAAGCTATGGTTTACGCAATATCAAAGAACGAGTGGAAGATATGGCTGGGACTATACAATTATTAACAGCTCCCAAGCAAGGTTTGGCAGTGGATATCCGCATTCCCTTGCTTGATTTGGATAGATAAGAGGAAGTAAGATGAAACTATTATTGGTAGATGACCACCAAATGGTGCGTCTGGGTTTAAAAAGTTATTTTGAATTACAAAATGATGTAGAGGTTGTAGGAGAAGCAACCAATGGTGCGGAAGGAATTTCCATGGCCTTGGAGCTTCGTCCAGATGTGATTGTCATGGATATTGTCATGCCTGAAGTCAATGGGATTGACGCGACACTAGCTATTCTCAAAGAATGGCCAGAGGCTAAAATCTTGATTGTGACATCTTACATAGATAATGAAAAAATCATGCCGGTTTTGAATGCTGGAGCTAGGGGATATATGCTCAAAACTTCTAGCGCGGACGAATTGCTGCACGCTGTTCGTAAGGTGGCGGCTGGAGAGTTGGCTATTGAACAAGAGGTCAGTAAGAAGGTAGAATACAATCGTAATCATATTGAACTTCATGAGGACTTGACTGCGCGTGAACGGGATGTCCTTCAACTAATTGCTAAGGGTTATGAAAATCAGCGGATCGCAGATGAATTGTTTATCTCCCTCAAAACTGTAAAAACTCATGTTTCAAACATCCTTGCTAAGCTTCAGGTTAGCGACCGCACCCAGGCAGCAGTCTATGCCTTTCAGCATCACTTGGTAGGCCATGAGGATTTTTAGATGAGTTTTTTGGAGTGAAATCAAAACTCTCTGTTTCAGAGGTAATTTTTTCTTTGAAATAAGTTTTTAATGTTTTTTCTTGATAAATTGGATACGTTAAGCAAAAAACAGTAATCTAGGATTAACAAGTATCTCAAGCAGTTCTGAAAACTCGGTTCTGACTTGAAAAAAGTTACTAGTATATGATATAATAGACTGTATTTAAAAAAATTTTAAGGAGAAATGACAGAATGTCTGTATCATTTGAAAACAAAGAAACAAACCGTGGTGTCTTGACTTTCACTATCTCTCAAGACCAAATCAAACCAGAATTGGACCGTGTATTTAACTCAGTAAAGAAATCTCTTAACGTTCCTGGTTTCCGTAAGGGTCATCTTCCACGTCCTATCTTCGACCAAAAATTTGGTGAGGAGTCACTTTACCAAGACGTTATGAACACTCTTTTGCCAAACGCTTATGAAGCAGCTGTAAAAGAAGCTGGTCTTGAAGTCGTTGCACAACCAAAAATTGACGTAACTTCAATGGAAAAAGGTCAAGACTGGGTTATCACTGCTGAAGTTGTTACAAAACCTGAAGTAAAATTGGGTGACTACAAAAACCTTGAAGTATCAGTAGATGTAGAAAAAGAAGTAACTGACGCTGACGTTGAAGAGCGTATCGAACGCGAACGCAACAACTTGGCTGAATTGGTGATTAAAGATGGTGCTGCTGAAAACGGCGACACTGTTGTTATCGACTTTGTTGGTTCTATTGACAGTGTTGAATTCGATGGCGGAAAAGGTGAAAACTTCTCACTTGGACTTGGTTCAGGTCAATTCATCCCTGGTTTCGAAGACCAATTGGTAGGTCACTCAGCTGGCGAAACTGTAGACGTTATCGTAACATTCCCAGAAGACTACCAAGCAGAAGACCTTGCAGGTAAAGAAGCTAAATTCGTAACAACTATCCACGAAGTAAAAGCTAAAGAAGTTCCAGCTCTTGACGATGAACTTGCAAAAGACATCGACGAAGAAGTTGAAACACTTGCTGAATTGAAAGAAAAATACCGCAATGAATTGGCTGCTGCTAAAGAAGAAGCATACAAGGATGCAGTAGAAGGTGCAGCAATCGATAAAGCAGTTGAAAATGCTGAAATCGTAGAACTTCCAGAAGAAATGATCCACGAAGAAGTTCACCGCTCAGTAAATGAGTTCCTTGGAAACTTGCAACGTCAAGGTATCAACCCTGACATGTACTTCCAAATCACTGGAACTACTCAAGAAGACCTTCACAAACAATACGAAGCAGAAGCTGAGTCACGCACTAAGACTAACCTTGTTATCGAAGCAGTTGCGAAAGCTGAAGGATTTGACGCTACTGAAGAAGAAATCCAAAAAGAAATCGAGCAATTGGCTGCAGATTACAACATGGAAGTTGCACAAGTACAAAGCTTGCTTTCAGCTGAAATGTTGAAACACGATATCGCAGTGAAAAAAGCTGTTGAATTGATCACAAGCACTGCAACAGTGAAATAATCTTTACAAGATAAAAGCCCACCTGAAAGGTGGGTTTTCTTGTGCTCTATTTTCCGAAAAACTCCTGTAGGTCTTCTTGACTAATCCCAATCATGGCTGGAATATTAGACCAGTTGTCTTCTGTTAGGATGTAGGATTTTTCAGTGTCTGTTGAGGTGGTAGTATCGGTTGCAAGTTGGTTTGTTTGCTCAGCGTTTTCCATCAAGTCAGCGAAACGTTCAATCAGATAGGTCTTACGAGCTGTTCCGATGTGTTGGGTAGCATAGTCAAAGGCTTGTAATTCACCTAGTAGGATCAGTTTGCTTTTGGCCCGAGTGATAGCAGTGTAGATGAGATTACGCTCTAACATTCGCTTGCTTGCACTGGTAATAGGCAGAATAACGACAGGAAACTCGCTACCCTGAGACTTGTGGATACTCATGGCATAGGCTAAGCGAATCTTATACCATTCATTTCGAGGATAAGAGACCTCATTGCCGTCAAAATCAATGACAATTTCATCTTGCTTGGACTCGGTGTATTTTCCTGGAATCAAGTCTGTAATATAGCCTAAGTCTCCGTTAAAGACATTGACTTCTGCATCGTTAACTAGGTGGATAACCTTATCTCCTGTTCGATAGTGACACTGAGTAGCTTCAAAGCTAAGCTGGTCTTTTTGTGGAGGATTGAGGAGGTCTTGCATGAGCTGGTTAATGGCATCAATACCTGCACTTCCACGGTACATAGGGGCTAGGACTTGGATGTCACGAGCAGGAATGCCACTTCTGAGAGCAGCACCTAAAATTTTCTCAATGCTAGCAGGGATATGGTTACTAGCGATTTCAAAGTAGGAGCGGTCTGCTTTTTTCTGGGTAAAGTCAGCTGGCAAGATTCCCTGTCGAATCTGACTAGCAAGCGTGACGATGGTTGATTCTTCGCTTTGCCGATAAATTTTTTCCAAGCGAGTCTGAGGAATCAAGGGAATATGAAGTAGGTCCGCTAGAACCTGTCCAGGGCTGACAGAAGGGAGCTGGTCGCTGTCGCCCACGATGAGGATTTTACTGTTAGAAGAGATGTTGGAGAAGAGTTGATTGGCCAGCCAAGTATCTACCATAGAAAACTCGTCAACGATGATAAAGTCAGCATCCAGATAATCTTCTAGATGACTGGTATCATCGTCGCCTGTCATTCCTAAATGACGGTGTATGGTCGCGCTTGGCAATCCTGTCAATTCATTCATGCGACGAGCCGCGCGACCAGTTGGAGCAGCTAGGAGAATGGGCAGATTGCTCTTTTTCTTGAGGTCAACTCCTTCTAAAAGAGCATAGACAGCGATAATCCCATTGATAACAGTAGTCTTACCTGTACCAGGTCCACCTGTCAGGATAAAGACCTTGTTCTGGATAGCATCGCAGATGGCTTGTTTTTGAATGCTATCATACTCAATTCCCAGTTCTTCCTCAACAGTTGTGATATGCTCTTGGATGGTTTCTAGATCCTGTTTTTTACTCTGACCTTTTTCGAGGATTCTGATGAGATGGCTGCGAATCCCTTCTTCTGCAAAAAAGAGGCTATTATCAAAGATTTTGGTGTCAATCTGCTGGACCTTATCTTCTTCAATCAGATAAGCAAGTTCTTGGGCAACTTGACTCGGATCTAGTTCGACTGGACGGGAGGATTCCAGAAGGTTGAGGGTTTGCTCCAACAAGTCTCTAGCTTCCATATAGGTATCTCCCGTCTCCATGCAACCTTGAAAGAGACTATGGACGAGACCAGCACGGAAGCGCTCGGGAGCTTGGCTCTCAATCCCCAATTCTTGGGCCAGTTGGTCAGCGATGGTAAATCCCAAGCCCTTGATATCCTCAACTAGTTGATAGGGATAGTTCTCAACAATATCTAGCGTTTCTTCCTTGTAAAAGTCTTGGATCTGAAAGGCTAGCTTATTTGGAATGCCGTAATTAGCCAGTTTGGCTAAGACCATCTCTGTTCCGTAATTAAGACGAAGGGTTGAGACGAAGGCTTCACGGTTTTTAGCAGAGAGTCCAGAGATAGACTGGAGTTTGTCTGGATTTTCTAAGATTTTGTCAATAGTGTTATCTCCGTAAATATCCACAATTTTCTGAGCTGTTTTGAGTCCAATTCCCTTAAAATGGCTACTGGAGAAATACTTTACCAAGCCCTTACTAGTCGGCTTAGCTCTCTCATAGCGAGTCATTTGTAGTTGTTCACCATATTTGGAGTGTTGGACGATTTGTCCCCAAAAGGTGTATTCCTCTCCTTCAATGATATCAGCCATGGTACCTGTGACAATGATTTCATAATCATCAAAGTCTTCAGCATTGGTATCCTCAATATCTAGGAGTAAAATACGGAAAAAATTGCTGACATTTTCAAAAATAATGCGTTCAATGGTGCCTGAAAAATAAACTTCCATAAAATTCCTTACAATAGTGTCTGAGAAAATGTATCCCAGATTTAGTCAAAATAGAATGAGAAGAGGCTGAGATAGAAAATTCTCGGCCTCTTCTTAGTTTTTAAAATGTTCCGATACGCTTGAGTGGCCAGAAGCGGAATTTGGCTTCTCCGGTGATATCTTTTGCTTTAAAGGTACCAACATGTCGACTGTCGCTAGATACCAGACGGTCATCACCCAGTAGGAGGTATTCACCCTCTGGTACAGTGAAGGTAAAGCTAGTGTTGTAATTAACATCTAGGGTAAAGGCCTGAGCCTTTTGAGCTAAAGTTCTAAAGTATTCTCCCTTTTTACCATCCCAACCAGTTCCAGTATAAGTGCTTTGGAGTTTATCTTCCTTGAAACGCTTTAGGTATTCTGCTAAATAGGGCTCATCAGTTTCTTGACCGTTAATATAGAGTTTATCATTGTCATAACGAATAGTATCTCCTGGCATACCAATGACCCGTTTAACGATATCCTTGTTCCCATCGTCTTCATGAGCAACCACAATATCAAAACGATTGATTGGGAGATGTTTAACCACAAAGAGGACTTCCCCATCTGCCAGGGTAGGATCCATGGAATGTCCTTCTACACTGACATTCCTCCAGAGAAAGAGACGGCTAAGACCTACTAGTGTAATAAGTAGGAAGATAACTCCCCACTCTTTTAAAAATGATTTTAAATATTTCATAATTTACCTTTCTAGCATTTTTTTTGCTTTTTCAGTATTTTTAAAGTGTAGTTTGGCGCAGAAGTTGAGTCCCTGCATACCATAAGCACGAAGGATTTGGCTAGCTATCTTATCAGAAGCTGTTCCAGCTCCGCTTGGAAGTTGATAACCAAGTTCTCTCCCCAGATTTTCAAGATTTTCTAGAAAGAGATCACGCGCAATGATAGAACTTACTGCGACAGCCAAGTACTTACCTTCAGCTTTTTCCTCTAGGCTGACTGGATTAGAAAAATGATTGGCTTCATTTTTTAAGTACTTCTCATAGTTTTGAGCACTCGTAAAAGCATCGATCACAATCTTTTCTGGCTGGACTCCCTTTTGGAGGAGGAGAAAAATCGCTTGATTGTGCAGAGCTACCTTTACGGAAACGGCATTGTAGCGCTCCCCAATGACTTCATTATACTTACTTGGAGAAAGAAGCAGCGCTTGGTGCTGGATTCTCTCCTTAAGCAGAGGGGCAAGCTGACGAATCTTTTGGTCTGTCAGAGTCTTAGAATCCCCTACACCTAGTTTTCGTAGGAAGTCATGTTGGTCAGGCGTCACAAAGGATGCTACTACAGCCAGACCACCGAAGTAGGAACCATTCCCCACCTCATCTGTTCCAATCAAGGGGAAATTTTGTCCGCTAGTTCCTTGACTGAGCTGATAACCAAAAGAACTGGCATAGTTTTCAGCCATTTCTCCCTGAAGCAAGACTTTTCCAGAAGTGTAGATGGAAACACTAGCTTGGGGAAGCTTCAAAAAGTAGCGAATATAAGGATTTTTACTAGGAGTCAGTGCCTGTTCATATTGCTGAACAAAGGCTTGGATTTCCTTTTCACTCGGGGTTAATGTAATACTTGCCATAGTTCTTATTGTACCATAAAAGCTGTAGAATTGGTAAAAACTGACAAACTTAGTGAAATTTGGTATAATATCGTGAGGTGAATTTTATGGCAAATTTAAATCGATACAAGTTTACATTCGGGAAGAAAACATTGACTCTAACAACTGAGCATGACAACCTCTTTATGGAGGAAATTGCTAAGGTTGCAACAGAAAAATATGAAGCAATCAAAGAACAAATGCCTGGAGCGGATGATGAGACAATCGCTATTTTATTAGCAGTCAATAGCTTGTCAACTCAACTCAGTCGTGAGATTGAATTTGATGATAAGGAGCAAGAATTAGAAGCTCTCCGTCATCAAGTTGTAGCAGCAAAACAAGAACAGAGCAAGACTGAGGATTCCCTATGATTTCCGTCCTTCTCTTATTGGTTCTTGCATGGAGCTTTTATATCGGTTATCGTAGAGGTTTAGTTCTACAGATTTACTATTTTGTAGCAACTGTGATTTCAGCTCTTCTTGCAGGAAATTTTTATCAATCTTTAGGGAAACAATTTGATTTGTTGATCCCATATGCAAGTCCACAGGAAGGACAGGGAACCTTCTTTTTCCCGTCGAATCAACTTTTCCAGCTGGACAAAGTCTTTTATGCAGGGATTGGTTATCTCTTAGCCTTTACGGTGTTTTACTGCTTCGGTCGATTGCTGGGTCTCTTTCTTAATCTTCTACCGACTAAAAAGCTAGCGGGTCAATATTTCCGTATAGGTGCAGGAGTTTTATCAGTGGCTGTGACCTTATTTGTCCTCCAGATGATACTGACTATTCTTGCGACTGTTCCTTTACAAATTGTTCAAAATTCACTTGAAAACAGTTTTGTAGCCAAACATATTATCCAGAGTGTTCCAATCACCACTCATATGATTAAACAACTCTGGGTAACCAAAATAATCGGATAAAAAGGGCGGGAACTATTCCTAGCCTTTTGTTTACAATTTCATACTCTTCGGAAATCTCTTCAAACCACGTCAGCTTCGCCTTGGATTATATATGTGACTGACTTCGTCAGACTTATCTACAACCTCAAAGCAGTGCTTTGAGCAACCTACGGCTAGCTTCCTAGTTTGCTCTCTGATTTTCATTGAGTATCAATAGTTTAGGAGCCTTTTTGAAAAGAGTGAGAATTTGAAAAATTCGTTCGCTCATTACGAAGGAAAAGAAAATGAATAAAAAAATACTAGAAACGTTAGAATTTAATAAGGTCAAGGCTTTATTTGAGCCTCATCTTTTGACCGAGCAAGGATTAGAGCAGTTGAAAGAACTTGCTCCGACTGATAAAGGAGACAAGATTAAGCAAGCTTTTGCAGAGATGAAGGAAATGCAAGAACTCTTTGTCGAGCATCCTCATTTCAGCATTTCTGCAACAAAAGATATTGCAGCGACCTCCAAACGTTTGGAGATGGGTGCTGACCTCAATATCGAGGAATTTCTCCTTCTCAAACGTGTCATCTTTGCCAGTCGTGAATTGCAGAATTTTTATGACAATCTTGAAAATGTACGTTTAGACCACCTGGCAAGTTGGTTTGAGAAACTTCATGACTTCCCACATTTACAGGGAAATCTACAAGCCATCAACGAAGCTGGATTTATTGAGAACTTTGCTAGTGAGGATTTGGCACGAATCCGTCGAAAAATCCATGATAGTGAAAGTCAAGTCCGTGATGTCCTGCAAGACCTTCTCAAACAAAAAGCTCAGATGCTGACAGAAGGTATCATCGCAAGTAGAAATGGTCGCCAAGTTCTTCCAGTTAAGAATACCTATCGTAATAAGATTGCTGGTGTGGTTCATGATATCTCTGCCAGTGGGAACACTGTTTATATCGAACCACGTGAAGTGGTCAAGCTAAGTGAAGAAATCGCAAGTCTTCGTGCAGACGAACGCTATGAGATGATGCGTATCCTCCAAGAACTCTCTGAAAGAGTAAGACCTCATGCAGCTGAAATCGCCAATGATGCTTGGATTATTGGACATTTGGACCTGATTCGTGCTAAGGTTCGCTTTATCCAAGAGACGGAGGCAGTGGTACCTCAAGTGTCTGAGGGACAGGAGATTCAACTGCTTCACGTTCGTCATCCTCTTGTAAAAAATGCAGTCGCAAATGATGTGCACTTCGGCAAAGAATTAACAGCTATCGTCATCACGGGTCCTAATACGGGTGGTAAGACCATTATGCTCAAGACCTTAGGTTTGACCCAGTTGATGGCCCAGTCTGGTCTACCAATTTTAGCTGATAAGGGTAGTCGTGTAGGGATTTTCGAGGAGATTTTCGCAGATATCGGAGACGAGCAGTCCATTGAGCAAAGTCTCTCAACCTTCTCTAGTCATATGACCAATATCGTCGATATTCTGGGTAAGGTCAACCAAAACTCGCTCTTGCTACTTGATGAGCTTGGAGCAGGAACAGATCCCCAAGAAGGTGCAGCCCTTGCCATGTCTATCCTAGAAGACTTACGCCTGCGTCAGGTCAAGACCATGGCAACCACTCACTATCCTGAACTTAAAGCCTATGGTATTGAAACTGCCTATGTTCAAAATGCTAGTATGGAGTTTGATACAGCTAGCCTGCGCCCAACCTATCGTTTTATGCAGGGAGTTCCAGGTCGAAGCAATGCCTTTGAAATTGCCAAACGTCTCGGCTTGTCAGATGTTATCGTAGGTGATGCCAGCAAGCAGATTAATCAAGACAATGATGTCAATCGCATCATTGAGCAATTGGAAGAACAAACACTTGAAAGCCGGAAACGTCTTGAGAATATTCGCCAAGTCGAGCAAGAAAACCTCAAGATGAACCGTGCGCTTAAAAAACTCTATAACGAGCTCAATCGTGAAAAGGAAACAGAACTCAATAAGGCGCGTGAGCAAGCTGCTGAGATTGTTGATTTGGCCCTAGCTGAGAGTGATGATATACTTAAAAATCTTCACAGTAAATCTCAACTAAAACCACATGAGATTATCGAAGCCAAGGCTAAACTCAAAAAATTAGCTCCTGAAAAAGTTGACCTTTCTAAAAATAAGGTTCTCCAAAAAGCTAAGAAGAAACGAGCTCCAAAAGTTGGAGATGATATTATTGTTTTAAGCTATGGTCAACGTGGTACCTTGACCAATCAACTCAAGGATGGCCGTTGGGAAGCTCAAGTCGGCTTGATTAAGATGACGCTTGAAGAGAAAGAATTTGACTTGGTTCAAGCCCAGAAAGAAGCGCCAGTCAAGAAGAAACAAGTTAACGTCGTTAAACGTGCAGCAGGAAAAGGTCCACAAGCTCGACTAGACCTTCGTGGCAAACGCTACGAGGAGGCTATGGAAGCCTTGGATGCCTTTATCGACCAAGCCCTGCTCAACAATATGGCCCAAGTTGACATCATCCATGGTATCGGTACAGGAGTCATCCGTGAAGGGGTGACTAAGTACCTACAAAGAAATAAACAAGTCAAGAGCTTTGGCTATGCACCACAAAATGCAGGCGGATCTGGCGCAACCATTGTAACCTTTAAGGGATAAAGCGAAACGAATGAAAATTATAATAAAATTTTCTGAAAATAATTGACAAGAGCTAAATTTTCTTGTAAAATAAATAAAAATTAAATACAACACCGAATGAAGTTTAATAGAAGTGGAAAATCGTTTGATTTTTCATGACTGTAAATGGACGGAACTCTGGAGAGACCGTAAAGGCACCGAAGGGGCAAGGCAGGCAACTGCTCAAACTCTCAGGTAAAAGGACAGAGCAATGATAGAGCGCTTTTTGGCATTTATCGATGCATTCCAGAGTACATGTTTTTAACATGTGCTCTTTCTTTTGGGGTTGAATAGATAGGAGAAAAGGATGTTAAATTTGCTAAAAGAGCTAGATGCTCTGGTATGGGGCCCACCCCTTTTAATTTTATTGGTTGGTACAGGGATTTACTTGACTCTTCGTTTAGGACTTTTACAAATCCTGCGACTCCCTAAGGCCTTCCAGCTTATTTTTACCAAGGATAAAGGGCATGGGGATGTTTCCAGCTTTGCTGCCTTGTGTACTGCCCTAGCAGCAACTGTTGGTACAGGAAATATTATCGGAGTTGCAACGGCTATCAAGGTTGGTGGACCAGGTGCTCTTTTTTGGATGTGGGTGGCTGCTTTCTTTGGAATGGCAACCAAGTATGCAGAAGGACTACTTGCTATTAAATACCGGACCAAGGATGACCATGGTGCGGTAGCAGGAGGACCGATGCACTATATCCTTCTAGGGATGGGCGAAAAATGGCGCCCTCTTGCAATCTTCTTTGCTATAGCTGGAGTATTGGTTGCACTTTTGGGAATCGGTACTTTTACCCAAGTGAATTCTATTACAGAATCCGTTCAAAATACGGCTAGTATTGATCCGACAATTACTGCACTTGTTTTATCTATTTTTGTAGGGATTGCAGTCTTTGGTGGACTTAAGTCTATTTCTAAGGTGTCAACTACAGTTGTTCCCTTTATGGCTATTGTCTACATCTTGGGAACCTTGACAGTCATTTTCTTTAATATCGATAAAGTACCGGCAACACTTTCACTGGTTCTCACATCAGCTTTTAGTCCCATAGCTGCAGTCGGAGGGTTCGCAGGAGCCAGTATTCGAACGGCTATCCAAAATGGTGTAGCGCGTGGTGTCTTCTCAAATGAATCTGGCTTGGGTTCAGCTCCCATTGCGGCAGCGGCAGCCAAGGCAAATGAACCGGTGGAGCAAGGTTTGATTTCCATGACAGGAACCTTTATTGATACCTTGATCATCTGTACCTTGACTGGTTTGACAATCTTAGTGACTGGGGTTTGGAATGGTAATTTAGATGGTGTTGCTCTAACTCAGTCAGCTTTTTCTACAGTCTTCTCTTTCTTTGGACCTGCTCTTCTAACAATCTTCTTGGTACTCTTTGCCTTTACTACGATTTTGGGATGGAACTATTACGGAGAGCGTTGTTTTGAATTTCTCTTTGGCGTTCGCTTTATCTGGCTTTATCGTGTGGTCTTTGTACTCATGGTCTTGCTGGGAGGATTTATCGAGCTGGATATGGTCTGGGTCATTGCGGATATTGTTAATGCCCTCATGGCTCTGCCAAACTTGATTGCACTCTTAGCCTTATCACCAGTCGTTATCGCTGAGACGAAGAAGTATTTTGATAAATAATGTAAGATTGATATTACCATTTATAGATAAGACTAGCATCTGTTTGTGAGATGCTAGTTTTTTCACTTCTAGGGCTAGTCTTTTATTTTATACTCAATGAAAATCAAAGAGCAAACTAGGAAACTAGCCGTAGGTTGCTCAAAGCACTGCTTTGAGGTTGTGGATAGAACTGACGAAGGCAGTAACAAATATACGGCAAGGCGACGTTGACGCGGTTTGAAGAGATTTTCGAAGAGTATTATGTCATAAGATGAATGAAATTCAATAGTACCTCTTTAATGATATCCTTTATTTGCACTTTTATTTATTGTATAATAGTCAGCATAAATCTGTTTTTATACTCAATGAAAATCAAAGAGCAAACTAGGAAGCTAGCCGCAGGCTGTACTTGAGTACGGCAAGGCGAAGCTGACGTGGTTTGAATTTGATTTTCGAAGAGTATTAGTCTGATATGTCTTGTTTCATCTATGTGCGAAAGAGAAATAAACTGGAGGTGTTTATGTCAAAAGATATTCGAAAATTAGTGGTTTCACAGGGGATAGCGAATCTAGCAGATGTCTTTTTTAGAGTCATTGTGATTGCAAATGTGTTTGTCTTATCTGGTTCGGTCATTTCAACCTCCCTAGTGCCAATTCTGATAGGTCTATCCTCCTTTTTAGCTAGTTTCTTAGTTCCATTAGTAACGAAGAGATTCGCTTTAAATCGTGTTCTTTTCTTGACTCAATTGGGTAAGACGACTCTGCTAGCGATTTTGTTTTTTCTACTCAAGCAATCTGAAATTATTTCCCTCCCTCTTTTATATGCTATTGTTACCTTAATCTCCGTTTTGGATGGCTTTGCAGCGCCTGTTTCCTATGCGATTGTTCCACGATATGCAAGAGATTTAACTAAAGCGAACGCAGCTATTTCTATGAGTGGTGAAAGTGTACAACTAGTTGGTTGGGGCTTAGGAGGTTTCTTATTTGCGAGTCTGGGAATGAATCCTAGCCTGCTCATTGTATTAGTTTTGTTTATACTTTCGACGATTTTGATGTTCGGTTTGCCACTAGTCGAAAAAGAAGAGTTGTCCTCTGAAACAAGTCTTGAGACTCTAACAAAAGGTTGGCGATTGGTGGCTAAAGAATCAAGATTAGGCTTTATTGTCAAAGCCAATCTTTTAGAAATTTTAGCCAATGCTATCTGGGTATCTTCTGTTTTACTTGTGTTTGTGACTGAAATTTTACATCAGTCAGAAAGCTATTGGGGCTACGTCAATACATCCTATTCCTTTGGGATTATCTTGGGAGGTGCTATTGTCTTCCGTTTAGCAGAGAAAGTTGTTACCTATAAATATCAAACTATGACCTTTTCTTTGTTAGCTACAGCACTAGTAACTCTGTTGATAGTGTTATTTCCAAATCCACCTGCTTTTCTATTTCTATCTCTAGTAATTGGTTTTCTATCTCAAATTAAGGAAGTCCCTGAGAGTGTATTATTACAGGAATCGGTTGATGAGAAGGAACTTGTGAATGTTTACTCCGTTATCGAAGTTGTCTCTACATTGGCCTTTTCTGTCTCTGTTTTTCTAATGAGTTCTATCACAGAATATTTTGGAGTATTTACTGGTTTTGGTTTGGCTATTTTCTGCTTGTTAGTAGAGTCCATCTTAGTTTTAAGAAACAAGCATCAGATAAATTAACAGTATGATCACACATCTGGTGTGATTTTTTTGTTTTCATAAAAATTTTTTATAAGTGCAATTTAAAATATATATTATGCAAGGTATAGATTCTGTGTTAGACTTATTGTCAACGAAAAGCTAATGACTCATCAATCAAGGCAAGGATTTGTTCAATAGGCTGATGAGATTTCGTAAGATTTTCGCAGAAACTATTTAATTACAAAACGAAAAGAGGTCCCCTTATGACAACATTTACTATCCACACAGTAGAATCAGCACCAGCAGAAGTGAAAGAAGTTCTTGAAACGGTACAAAAGGACAACAATGGTTATATCCCAAATCTTATCGGTCTTTTGGCCAATGCCCCTACAGCCCTAGAGGCTTATCGCACTGTTGGAGCTATTAACCGTCGCAATAGTCTAACACCTGTAGAACGAGAAGTGGTGCAAATCACTGCAGCTGTAACCAACGGTTGTGCCTTCTGCGTCGCTGGCCATACAGCCTTTTCTATCAAGCAAATCCAGATGAACGATGACCTACTTCAAGCCCTTCGCAATCGTACTCCAATCGAAAGCGATCCTAAGCTGGATACCCTGGCTAAGTTTACCTTGGCAGTTATCAATACCAAAGGGCGCGTTGGAGATGAAGCTCTTGGAGAATTTCTTGAAGCAGGCTATACACAAGAAAATGCCTTGGATGTTGTTCTCGGTGTCAGTCTAGCAAGTCTTTGTAACTATGCCAACAACCTAGCTAACACACCGATTAATCCAGAATTACAACCTTATGCATAAGAGGAGGACAAAGTATGGGATTTTTTTCAGAAGAATTTTTAAGCTGGTTAGACCAGCACGCTGATGAAATTGACAAAAAATCATGTCAAGCTGGAGAAGAGCTGATTGAGAAAATTGCTGCAGAAGGCGCCTTTCGTGTAGGAGTACCAAAAGTTCTTGGAGGGCTAGATGGAAATGATCAAGATGTTATCGATATCCTTGCTGAACTCGCTCAACATTCCTTAACAGCCTCCTTTATCTCATGGGGGCAACGAACTTTAATAGACAATATTCTACATACTGACAATGCTTATTTCAAAGAAGTTTACTTGGAAAAACTCTTATCAGGAGAATATGCAGGTGCTACGGCCTTATCTAATGCGGTCAAGTATCTATCTGACTTAGAGGAACTAAATGTTCGAATCCTTGAAGAAAATGGAAATTATTATCTTAAAGGACGACTTCCTTGGGTAACCAATGCTCGTAAGGATCGCTTCCTCACTATTTTTGTAGCAGGATTTGCAGATGATCCGAGTACAAGTTATGTAGTAGCCGTACCATCGGACGCAGAAAACTTTAGTCGTTCCGAAGATTTGGAATTTGTCTCTCTCCAAGGAGGTAATACAGCAGCCCTGACTTTTAACAAGGTACCTTTAAAGGAAGAGTGGATTCTATCCAAGGATGCTCATCAATTTTTAGCGCAAAATCGTCCAGCCTTTTTAGGCTACCAATTTGGTTTAGCCTTTGGTTTGGCTGAGCGTTCACTCTCAGAAGTCGAAAAAGAATTGGGGAAACGAGGTGTCTTGAAGGAAGAATGGCAGCATCAGGTCGAACAGTTAGATGATATTCGACATTCTCTCTATCAAGGACTATCTGAAGAGTCCTATTTCGTTAGAAATCCGCGTGAGCTATTCCAGTTACGAATTGATATTGTTGATGTTGTTGCTCAAAGTCTCTTGTTAGAACTACAAGCTGGTGGCGGTAGAGGATATTTTAGTAAATCGACATCCGGTTTCATACGTCGTTGGAATGAAGGCGCATTTTTGCCAATTGTTTCTCCTAGTGCAGTGCAATTGCGACATATTCTAGCGACAAACTAAAAATAAAGAAAATAAAAACGAGGTTTATCTTTTTAAACTTCGTTTTTTATCCTTCATTTAAGCGCTTTTATGCTATACTGATAATAACATGACTATTGGAGGTTCACATGAAAAAACTCCCCTTGGCCTTTTCAGGGTGCTTATTGGGATTGGCTGGAGCAGGCAATCTCATCCTGGATATTTTTCCACTTTTATCTCACGTCTTTAGTTTGTCAGGCTTGATTTTATGGTTTTATTTTTTATACAGTCATCTTAGTGATTGGCAAGAGAGCCAGCAAGAACTTAAGAAAGCTCCTCTATTATCGGGAATGGCGACCTTTCCCATGGCAGGGATGATTTTATCAACCTACTTACTGCGAATCTTGCCCACGAGTATGGGTATCATAGCGCAAGCTCTTTGGTGGTTTGCCTTTCTACTGGATGTAGGTTTAATCATCTACTTTACTAAAAATTATGTGCAGACTAAACCAAGAACGAACGCAACGCCAAGTTGGACAGTTCTTTATGTGGGGATAGCAGTAGCAAGCTTGACCTACCCAGTGGTGGGGATAGTCGAGATTGCCTATGGCGCTTGGATTTTTGGCTTTACCTTAACCCTTTTCCTTTATCCTCTGATTTATCAAGATTTGAAAAGTAATCCATTGCCACGGGCTTTACTGGGGCAAGAAGGAATTTATTGTGCTCCCTTTTCTCTACTGTTGGCAGCACTCGTTCGAATCGGAGGTTCAGCTCTTCATGGCTGGATTTTGCTAGTCATGATCCTTGCCTCACAGACTTTCTTTTTCTTTGTCCTCAGTCGTTTACCAAGGATTTTAAAACAGGGATTTCAACCAGCTTTTTCAGCCCTAACCTTCCCAACTATCATCACAGCAACTTCATTGAAAATGGCCCAAGGCATTCTGCAGATTCCAGTCCTTAACCTCCTTGTTTGGCTCGAAACGATCATTTGTTTAACAATCCTTGTCTATGTATTAGTAGAATATATACGGTATTTAAGGAACTAAAAAAGCCCCTAGCACTGAGAAGTGTTAGGGGATGTTCTTTCTGTTAGGTTGATAGCTATTATAACCAACAATCCAAGCAGTTTCTTACTTTTCCTTATGTAGTGATAGGAAGCTGTAGACCATAGTCCCGAAGATTGCTCCAATACTAAGACCAAAGACAAGTAAGGGGACCATTATCTCTGTTTGAATGATTTTTTCCAAGAAAGTTGACAGGGGCATCTGCTGAACGAAGAGTTTATGAAAGAGTAGCAGGGCAAATAAGCCAATCTCGATACTTATAAATACCAACCAACTACGAACTTTTATTTGGTGTTTGCTGTAGGTTTTGTAGATGATTTCTGATTTGTCATCCTTTTCAAGATGAAGCTCTTGGACGGCTCTTTGAGCTTTTATACTCATGAACCAAATGAGTCCAAAATAGATGTAGGGCATAACATTTCGAACAATTTCTATAAAGCGTCCGAACAAAATATAGAATAGGAAGAGAATGAAGGAAGAGTAAAAGATTTGGACCATGGAACGGGCGCAAGCCTTGTAGATAACCTCTTGACGGCATTCATCAAAAGGCCCTTGTATATGAAAGAAATTTCGAAGTAAGCGAGTTGTTAAGTCTTCTTTTTTCATGGTAGGGACCTCTTAATAACCTTGTTTTTGATTAACTTCTTTAAAGAGTTGATAGAGAGTATAGAAGTAGACTAGACTAAAAACGATACAGATGGTTAGAAATAGTAGATATCTCCAATCCATAGAACTCGTTATCAGTTGTGGGAGTGATACGAGGATAAAGCAGAGAGATGCGTTTAAGAGGCGTCTTTTTTTTGATTTAATTTTCTGAAATCTTTGTCCTTTGTTCAAGACAGGAATGGCTAAGAGGAAGATGATCAGAAAAGGACGCGTAATTTGGCCATAAACTAGGAAAACTGTCACAAAGATACTGATCAAAATATGGCTGAGAATTAAAGTTTGTAGTGATTTCATAAGTTTCCTCCTAATCGTCGTCTTGATCTTCTCTAGCTTTTTGAATACGAAGAGTGATGACAATATGCACTGTTAATCCGAAAAAGAAGGCTGCAACGATGGTTGACAAGATACTTCTGGTATTCAGAAGAGCGGTAAGATAGCTCTTGCTATCATCCATTAGGATATTGAGAAGTGGCATTCCAAAGAACATGGCTATTCCATAAACCAGACCAGCTTTAAGGCCAGGATTACGTAACTGTTTCTTTTCCTTCTGGCTCAACATATCAGGATCGATAGCAGCAATACCAGTTTTTTTAGTTTGAGTAGTGACATAGAAAGAACAAACCAAGGAAATCAGAAAAATAATGATTGGATATCCGAAAGCGACCATTTGGGGATATTTATAGGCAAGAACAAAGGGGATGAAATTGCCTAGAGTCATGAGGTAAAAGAGAATCATAAAGACTTTATTTCCGATGTGTTCAGCTTCGCGCCGTTTGTGTTCATCAAGAGGACCTGAAATGCCATAGATACGTTTGATTAGTTTTTCATAGAGGGGTTCTTTTTTCATGGGTGATTTCTCCTAAATGAACGATGTTATTTTGTTTCTTTTACGAATTGATAGAGATAATAAAGATAAGTGATAGAAGAAAGGGTAGCGATAGTGAATAGTAAATAATATTTCCAATCGCTTGAAATAACCGTCAGTTGTGGCAAGGATAGAAAGGATAGAATCATAAAGAATAGTGCTAAGTTGAGTATGCGCGTTTTTTGAAAGTCGATCTTTAGGTAAGTCAATCCTTTGTTGAGTGCTGGAACAAAGACTGGAAGGAGGACTATATCGTATATTGGCAAGTTCCCTGAAACGATGATGAAGATGAGCAGTGAAGCAAACAAAAGATGATAGGTAAGTAAAGTTACTAGTGATTTCATAAGCTTTCTCCTATTCGTCGTCTTGATCTTCCTTGGCTTTTTGAATCCGAAGTGTTACGACAATATGCACTGTTAATCCGAAAAAGAAGGCTGCAACGATGGTCGACAAGATACCTCTGGTATTCAGAAGAGAGGTAAGATAGCTCTTGCTATCATCCATTAGGATATCGAGAAGTGGCATTCCAAACAACATGGCTATTCCATAGCCAAGACCAGCTTTAAGACCAGGATTACGTAACTGTTTCTTTTCTTTCTGGTTCAACACGTCAGGATCAATAGCAGCAATACCAGTTTTTGTAGTTTGACTAGTGACATAGATAGAACAAACCATGGAAATTAGAAAGATAATGATTGGATATCCAAAAGCGACTACTTGGGGATATCTAAAAGCAAGGACAAAGGGAATAAGATTGCCTAAAGTCATGAGGTAAAAGAGAATCATAAAGATTTTATTTCCGATGTGCTCAGCTTCGCGCCGTTTGTGTTCATCAAGGGGACCTGAAATGCCATAGATACGTTTGATCAGTTTTTCATTGAGGGGTTCTTTTTTCATTTTTCTTCTCCTTTTTAAAAATCGTCCTCCCAAAAGAGACTGTTGAGGTCAGTTTGGAGGCTTCGAGCGAGATTGAGACAGAGTTCCAGGGTAGGATTGTACTTGTCGTTTTCAATCATATTAATGGTTTGTCTAGAGACACCGATATCCTTGGCAAGTTCGAGTTGGGACTTTCCCAGTTCCTTGCGGAATTCTTTTACGCGATTCATGCTTCCTCCTTTATAGTTTATGTCACATATATTTGACTATAGTATATTCTTTTAAGAACATAATGTCAACTATTTTTGACATATTTTTAAAAGAATCTTGGTGATAATATTTCTATGTAAAAATCTTCTAGCGATTTTATGCTATAATAAAGAAAAGTAAAAAATATAAGAGTGGATTGAATAAACCGAAAGCTATCCACTAAAGAAAGAGCAGAAAATGAACCATAAGATTGCAATTTTATCAGACATACATGGCAACACGACGGCCTTAGCTGGAGTACTTGAGGACGCTAAAAATTTGGGAGCGACTGAATATTGGCTTTTGGGAGATATTTTTCTTCCTGGGCCGGGAGCAAATGACTTGGTGGCTCTTTTGAAAGGCCTACCCCTTACAGCATCCGTTCGAGGAAACTGGGATGATTGTGTTTTAGAGGCTTTAGATGGGCAATATGGTTTAGAGGATCCTCAAGAAATTCAGCTTCTCAGGATGACTCAGTATTTGATGGAGCGCCTAAACCCAGAGCAAATTGATTGGTTGAGGAATCTACCTATGGTAGCCAAGAAAGAAGTTGAAGGCTTGCGTTTTTCTCTTTCTCATAATTTACCTGAGAAAAATTACGGTGGTGATTTGCTGGTCGAAAATGGTACAGAAAAATTTGACCAGCTACTTGATGAAGCTACAGATGTAGCCGTCTATGGACATGTCCATAAACAGCTTTTGCGTTATGGTAGTCAAGGGCAACAAATCATCAATCCAGGTTCGATTGGTATGCCTTATTTTGACTGGAATGGGCTGAAAAATCACCGAGCTCAGTATGCCTTACTTGAAGTTGAAAATGGTGAATTAGTCAATATCCAATTTCGAAAAGTTGCTTATGATTATGAAGCAGAGCTAGAATCAGCCAAGACCAAAGGTCTTCCTTTTATCGAAATGTATGAAGAATTACGACGTGAGGACAACTATCAAGGACATAATAGGGAATTACTTGCTATCCTAAATGAAAAGCATGGCTATGTGGAGGATGTGAAGAATTATTTTGATTTTTTGTAAGAGTTGCTTTAACGAACGAATACTAAATAAAACGATTGGACTAGCCAATCGTTTTTAATATATCTTATTGTAATTGAGATTGATCTGGTAGGTAAGAACCACCGAGATAGGTTTTGCTGAGTTTTTCAAGGGTTCCATCTTGGTAGAGTTCTTTGAGGACCTTGTCAAATTGGTCTTTAAATTCTTTTTGGTCACTTGAAAAGATGATGTAATTGTTTGGATTGTCATTGCTTTCCAAGCCAACCACGTTCAAGTCTAAACCTCGGTCTTGGATAATCTTTTGCACAGAGATTTTGTCAAAGATTAGGAAATCAAATTCACCATTGGCGAGATCAGTCAGACGTTTAGCGACATCTTCACCAGAGTATTGGATGGTTGCAGGATTGTCGGAGTGGCTTTGATTCCAGTCTGTAACAACCTTGGCAGTTGAAGTTCCTGTGTCATCCTGGGTTGTTTTACCAGCGATGTCTTGTAGAGAAGTAAGAGCCTTGTCTTTTCTGCTTACAAGCACCAAAGGGTTTTTAGCGATAGGTAATGAGTAGAGGTATTTGTCGGCTCTCTCTTTGGTATAGCTCAAGTTGTTGGCAGCAGCTTGGTAACGGCCAGCATCCACTCCAGGGAAGATACTTTCCCAAGCTGTTTTTTGAAATTCAATCTTGTATTGGTTCAGTTTTTCATCGACTGCTTTTAACACCTCAACATCATATCCGGTCAAATTACCATCTTTTTCAAAATCAAAAGGTGGGATGTCTCCAGCAGTTGCTACAACAATGGTTTTAGGACTAGCAGTGGAAGTAGAAGCACTATCCTGTTTAGATTGTCCACAGGCGACCAACAAGGGACTAATAGCAAATAATAAGAATAATTTTTTCATGAGAGTCTTCTTTACTTAATGGTATCTAGCTTACCAGACAATCAATCAGATATCCAATATATATTTTTTATGGAAGTGATAGAGAAATATTATAATTTCCAGTTTTGTAGTAAACAACTCAAGTAAGAAAAAAGATAATTTGTTTCACTAATGAAAAAACTCTGCAAGCTCTTTCAGAATGTGGTAAAATGGAAGCAATAGAAATAGAAAAGGAAATCAATTATGAAATTTCTTGAGTTAAATAAAAAACGTCATGCGACCAAGCATTTTATTGATAAACCTGTCGATCCGAAGGATGTTCGTACAGCTATCGAAATCGCAACCTTGGCACCAAGCGCTCACAACAGTCAGCCTTGGAAATTCGTCGTGGTTCGTGAAAGAAATGCTGAACTAGCAAAATTGGCTTACGGTTCAAACTTTGAGCAAGTAGCATCTGCACCTGTAACCATTGCCTTGTTTACAGATACAGACTTAGCTAAACGTGCTCGCAAGATTGCCCGTACTGGTGGTGCCAACAATTTCTCAGAAGAGCAACTGCAATACTTCTTGAAAAATCTTCCAGCAGAGTTTGCGCGTTACAACGAACAACAAGTCAGTGACTACTTGGCTCTTAATGCAGGATTGGTTGCGATGAACTTGGTCCTTGCTTTGACTGACCAAGGAATCGGATCAAACATTATCCTTGGTTTTGACAAATCAAAAGTCAATGAAGTCTTGGAAATCGAAGAACGCTTCCGTCCAGAGCTCTTGATTACAGTGGGATACACAGATGAGAAGTTGGAACCAAGCTATCGCTTGCCAGTAGATGAAATTATCGAAAAAAGATAGGAAGAAAAAATGACAGTTATTGATTTTACAGCAGAAGTAGAAAAACGTAAAGAAGACCTCTTGGCTGACTTGTTTAGCCTTTTGGAAATCAACTCAGAACGTGATGACAGCAAGGCAGATGCTGAGCATCCATTTGGACCTGGGCCAGTAAAAGCCTTGGAGAAATTCCTTGAAATCGCAGACCGTGATGGCTACCCAACAAAGAATGTCGACAATTATGCAGGACATTTTGAGTTTGGTGAAGGAGAAGAAGTTCTCGGAATCTTTGCTCACATGGACGTAGTGCCAGCTGGTAGCGGTTGGGATACTGACCCTTACACTCCAACTATCAAAGATGGTCGTCTTTATGCGCGTGGTGCTTCTGACGATAAGGGACCAACTACAGCTTGTTACTATGGTTTGAAAATCATCAAAGAATTGGGTCTTCCAACTTCTAAGAAAGTTCGTTTCATCGTGGGAACAGACGAAGAATCAGGTTGGGCAGATATGGACTACTACTTTGAGCATGTAGGACTTGCAAAACCAGACTTTGGTTTCTCTCCAGATGCTGAATTCCCTATCATCAATGGTGAAAAGGGAAATATCACTGAATACCTTCACTTTGCTGGTGAAAATACTGGTGCAGCTCGTTTTCACAGCTTTACAGGTGGATTGCGTGAAAACATGGTTCCTGAATCAGCAACTGCAGTCGTTTCAGGTGACTTAGCTGACTTGCAAGCTAAGCTAGACGCTTTTGTTGCAGAGCACAAACTCAGAGGAGAAATCCAAGAAGAGAACGGTCAGTACAAGGTAACTGTAATTGGTAAATCAGCTCATGGTGCTATGCCTGCTTCAGGTGTCAATGGTGCGACTTACCTTGCCCTCTTCCTCAGTCAATTTGCCTTCGAAGGACCTGCAAAAGACTACCTCGACATTGCTGGTAAGATTCTTTTGAACGACCACGAAGGCAAGAACTTGAAAGTAGCTCATGTGGATGAAAAGATGGGTGCTCTTTCTATGAATGCTGGTGTCTTCTGCTTCGACGAAGCAAGTGCTGACAACACTATTGCCCTTAACTTCCGTTATCCAAAAGGAACAAGCCCAGAGCAAATCAAGTCAGTTCTTGAAACCTTGCCAGTTGCTTCAGTTAGCCTTTCTGAACATGGGCATACTCCTCACTACGTACCAATGGAAGATCCACTCGTTCAAACCTTGTTGAATGTTTATGAAAAACAAACAGGTCTTCAAGGTCACGAACAAGTTATCGGTGGTGGAACATTTGGACGTTTGTTAGAGCGTGGTGTAGCCTACGGTGCTATGTTCCCAGATTCTATCGATACTATGCACCAAGCCAACGAATTTATCGCCTTGGACGATCTTTTCCGTGCAGCAGCTATCTACGCTGAAGCTATTTACGAATTGATCAAATAATGCTATAGAAGTCTGAGATTTAATGCTTAGACTTCTTTTTGGAGGAGAAAATGTCTCAAATCGAAAGAATCAAGCAAGCTATCATAGAGGATTCACAGAATGCCAGCTATACTGAGCAAGGCATCGAGCCACTCTTTGCAGCACCAAAAACAGCTCGTATCAATATCATTGGCCAGGCACCTGGTCTCAAAACCCAAGAAGCAGGGCTATACTGGAAGGATAAAAGTGGGGACCGCTTGCGAGAATGGTTGGGTGTGGATGAAGACACCTTTTATAACTCAGGTTACTTTGCAGTCATGCCCATGGATTTCTACTTTCCAGGTCATGGGAAATCGGGTGACCTGCCACCTCGTCCAGGTTTTGCAGAAAAATGGCATCCAAAACTCTTGAAGGAGTTACCAGATATTCAATTAACACTCTTGATTGGGCAGTATGCCCAAGCCTACTATCTACATGAGAAAGTTAGTGGTAAGGTGACAGACCGTGTGCATCGGTTCAAGGATTATTTGCCTGATTATTTCCCTCTGGTGCATCCTTCACCACGCAATCAAATCTGGATGAAAAAAAATCCTTGGTTTGAGGCAGAAGTGGTTCCAGAATTACAAGCATTGGTACAAAAGATTATTCATCAATAAAGGAGAAAAAGGATGGATGCCTATCAACAAGTAGCTAATAAGTTACAAGAGTTGGGAATTACCTATGATGTGGTGGATCATCCACCTGCATTCTCGACAGAGCAGGCAGATAGCTATATTGAAGGCCTGGAAGGGGTTCGAACCAAGTCTATGTTTTTGACCAACAAAAAGAAAACCCAGTACTATTTGCTCATCATGGATGACAAGAAACCATTGGATATGGATGATTTTAAAGTTCAAGTGGGAGCTAATCGGATCCGCATGGCCTCACAGGAATAGTATCACCTTTTGGTTTGTTAAATAATGAAGAGAAAGACATTCATGTTTATTTTGATAAGGAGATCGTATCAGAGGATGTCATGACCTTCCACCCTAATACAAATGAAAAAACGATTTTTATTAAAACCCAAGACTTGTTTCGATTTTTAGAGTCGATTGGATTTACCTATGAGATAGTAATCTTACCTTAATGCCATTATAAAGGAGAAATGATGAACGAAATTAAATTTAACGATTTTTACCAGCTTTATCAGAAAGAGTCGCTTTCTGTATTGGACGTTAGAGAAGTAGAGGAATTTGAGGCTCTTCATTTAGAAGGTGTTCTTAATTACCCTCTGAGTCAACTGGCAGATACTTATGATCAACTAGATAAAGCCCAGCCTTACTATGTGATTTGTAAATCAGGAATACGTTCCGCACGTGCCTGCCAATTTTTAGCAGAACAAGGCTATAAGGTTGTCAATGTCCAAGGTGGCATGGATGCCTTTGAATAAGAAAAATTTCCTTCGAAACCTTTAAAAAAATAGGAAGGCTTCGAAGGATTTTTTTGCATTAAAATTCGGAAAATTGAAAACATTTCAGAATTGTTTCGTGATAGCCTTTTCTAGCCTTTAATCATGTTATACTAAGAAAGTATTTTATTTTTAATAAGGAGAGTTTATGGCTAAAAAAGGTGCTTTAACAGGATTACTCCTGTTTGGAATATTTTTTGGAGCAGGTAACTTGATTTTCCCTCCAACTCTAGGCGCACAGTCTGGAGAAAACTTCCTTCCTGCCATTGCAGGATTTGTATTTTCAGGTGTTGGGATTGCCGTCCTAACCTTAATCATTGGAACCCTTAATCCAAAGGGCTATATCTATGAAATTTCTAAGAAAATTTCACCATGGTTTGCGACAATTTATCTTGCAGCTTTGTACTTGTCGATTGGTCCATTCTTTGCCATTCCACGTACAGCAACGACATCATTTGAAGTGGGTATTAGTCCGCTATTAGATCAAGCAGATAAAGGTTTAGGTTTGATTGTCTTCACCATTCTATACTTTGTAGCTGCATACCTAATCTCCTTGAATCCTTCAAAAATCTTGGATCGTATCGGTCGAGTCTTGACTCCAGTTTTTGCCATCTTAATTGTTATTCTGGTTATCCTTGGAGCTTTCAAGTATGGTGGGAACGCACCACAAGCAGCTTCAGGAGTTTATCAAGCTTCCGCCTTTGGAGCTGGTTTCTTAGAAGGATACAACACACTTGACGCGCTTGCTTCGGTTGCCTTCAGTGTTATTGCAGTACAAACCTTGAAACAACTTGGTTTTTCAAACAAGAAAGAGTACATTTCAACCATCTGGGTGGTTGGAATCGTTGTAGCACTCGGATTTAGTGCTCTTTACATCGGTCTAGGTTTCTTGGGCAATCATTTCCCAGTAACAGAAGAAGCAATGAAGAGTGGAACTCCGGGAGTTTATATCTTGTCTCAAGCGACTCAAGAAATCTTTGGTTCTACTGCTCAGCTTTTCCTTGCGGCTATGGTAACTGTTACTTGCTTTACAACGACTGTAGGGTTGATTGTATCAACTGCCGAGTTCTTTAACGGACGTTTCCCACAAGTCAGCTACAAGATTTATGCGACAGTCTTTACCTTGATTGGTTTTGCCATTGCAAATCTTGGTTTGAGTGCTATTATTAAGTACTCTGTGCCAGTTCTCGTTATTTTGTACCCAATTACGATTGCCATTGTCATGATTGTGATTGTGAACAAGTTTGTTGCTCTTTCAAAACCAGGAATGCAATTAACGGTTGGTATTGTCACAGCCATTGCTATTGCAAGTGTTTTAGGATCTACTTTTAAAGTTGAGATCCTTGCAAATATCGTGAACGCTCTACCATTTGCGGAGGCTTCTCTGCCATGGTTGGTACCAGCTATTATCGGTATTCTACTTTCTCTTGTTCTTCCAAATAAACAAGAAAGTGAAGCTTTTGAAATGGAATAAAAAAACTTGGCATCGGCCAAGTTTTTTTCTATTTAGTCTTAGTTGCTTAGTTTTTTTCTGTATAACCAAGGTCTGTTAACATTTTCTTAGAGGCTTTAAAACTTACGTTTTTTCCAACGCCTGAGTATTCTTCTGGTAAAGCTTTTCTAAGTTCGTCAATGCTTGCAACTGAAAGATCGATTTCAAGATCTTGAACGACTTTACCATCTTTAACTTCGATTGAGAAGGTTACCCCTTTGAGTCCCTTATAGCCTTTGTAGGTTTCTTCAAGAATACTTTTTACAGCATCTGCAGTATTATTGAGGACTTCAGGGTCAGCTACATTATGAGCAGTTTGTTTGACAACATTATCACCGTCAACCGTATATGTTAAGGTTGATACGACACCAGGCTGAGAATCGTTCACAAAGGTAGCAGTTTTTAATTCTGATTTCTTTTCAGTAGTACTAGATTCAGAAGTTTTTACCTCAGTCGTTTCTGGTGTAGAAGAGCTAGAAGAAGTGGTTGAAGATTGTTTTGAACATCCCAACAAGAATACCAAAGGCAAGGCTAAGAAAAGTGTCGTTTTGAAATATTTGTTCATTTTGTATTCCTTTCATCATAACGCTTTACTTAATTTTACCATAGATTAATTTTAAAATCAAAGTATTTTAAGTTTTTCTTTTTTGCACATACTACGATGGGAAAAGTGATATAATGGTAACAAGAGGTGAAAAAATGAATCAAACTGTAGAATATATCAAAGAACTAACTGCTATTGCGTCACCAACAGGTTTTACGCGTGAAATTACGAATTATTTAGTTGAGACGCTTGAAAAACTAGGCTATCAACCTGTCCGTACTGCTAAAGGTGGGGTTAACGTTACTGTTAAAGGTAAAAATAATGAGCAGCAACGCTATGTAACTGCCCATGTGGATACCTTGGGAGCTATCGTTCGCGCTGTTAAACCAGACGGCCGTCTCAAGATGGACCGTATTGGTGGCTACCCTTGGAATATGATTGAAGGTGAAAACTGCACGGTCCATGTAGCTAGCACAGGTAAAACCGTATCAGGTACGATTTTGATCCACCAAACTTCTTGTCACGTTTACAAAGATGCTGGAACTGCGGAACGTACACAGGACAATATGGAAGTTCGTTTGGATGAAAAAGTGACCAATGAAAAAGAAACACGCGCACTCGGTATCGAGGTTGGTGATTTTATCAGCTTTGACCCACGAACTGTCGTGACTGAGACAGGCTTTATCAAGTCTCGTCATTTGGATGACAAGGTCAGCGCAGCTATTCTCCTTCATCTCCTCAAAGTCTACAAAGAAGAAGGAATTGAACTTCCTGTCACTACGCATTTTGCCTTTTCAGTCTTTGAAGAAGTGGGGCATGGTGCTAACTCAAGCATCCCTAGTCAAGTTGTCGAATATCTAGCTGTGGATATGGGAGCAATGGGAGATGATCAGCAGACAGACGAGTACACAGTATCTATCTGTGTTAAAGATGCTTCTGGTCCTTACCACTATGAATTTCGTCAACACTTGGTAGCTCTCGCAAAAGAGCAAGACATTCCATTCAAACTAGATATCTATCCATTTTATGGTTCAGATGCCTCTGCAGCGATGTCAGCTGGAGCAGAGGTTAAGCACGCTCTTCTAGGAGCAGGTATTGAGTCAAGCCATTCTTATGAGCGTACTCATATTGACTCTGTAGTGGCTACTGAGCGTATGGTGGATGCTTATCTCAAGAGTGAGTTGGTGGACTGAGATGTGCTTGATTTGTGATCGAATTGAACTCATCAAGTCTGGTGACAATCCCTACTTTGTAAAAGAACTGGAAACAGGCTATGTTGTCATCGGAGACCACCAGTATTTTGAGGGCTACACTCTATTCTTAGCCAAGGAACATGTCACAGAATTACATCATCTAGATCCAAGTGTCAGACTTCAATTTTTAGAGGAAATGAGTCTGGTTCAGGAAGCTGTCTCTAAGGCTTTTTCTGCTGAAAAGATGAATGTAGAGTTGCTTGGCAATGGAGATGCCCATGTCCACTGGCATATTTTCCCTAGACGAGAGGGTGATATGAAGGGACACGGTCTTAATGGACGTGGTCCAGTCTGGTGGGTTCCATGGGAAGAAATGATTGCTGAAGAATATCAGGTTAAGGGAAATAAATTAGAAGACTTGATTGCAAGATTATCTGAGACTTTAAACCAGATGATTAAATGAAAGGATAACAGATGAAAAAAAGATACCTTATCTTATCAGGATTATTAGCCTTGACATTGGTAGCTTGTTCACAAGAAAAATCAACAACTACAGAGGCCAAGTCTTCTGCAGAGCAATCAACTGTACAAGAAGGAACCGCGGGAAGTAAGTCTCAGGAAGCTAGCCAAAAGAAGGCAGAAGTAGTAGACAAAGGAGATCACTACAGTATTCAAGGCAAGTACGATGAGATTGTTGTGGCTAATAAGCATTATCCTATGTTAAAAGATTACAATCCTGGAGAAAATCCTACCGCAAAGGCAGAACTGTTAAAACTCATTGCAGCAATGCAGCAAGCAGGATTCCCGATTAGCGACCACTATAGTGGGTTTAGAAGTTATGAAACTCAGGTTAAACTGTATCAGGATTATGTCAACCAAGATGGCAAGGCTGAGGCTGACCGCTATTCTGCAAGACCTGGCTATAGTGAACACCAAACTGGGCTTGCCTTTGACCTAATAGGAACAAATGGAAACTTAGTGACAGAAGAAAAGGCTGCCCAATGGCTATTGGACCATGCTGCAGACTATGGCTTTGTTGTTCGTTATCTAAAAGGTAAGGAAAAGGAGACGGGTTATATGGCTGAGGAATGGCACCTTCGCTATGTTGGCAAAGAAGCCAAAGAAATTGCAGCAAGTGGCCTCAGTTTGGAAGAGTATTACGGCTTTGAAGGTGGAGACTATGTTGATTAGTCGCAAAACATCTTGCAAGATTACTTAAAATTTGATAAAATGAATAATAATTAAATAGGAATCTGCAAGACTAGTATCTCAGGGGAAGTATATCAGGGAGGAGAGCCGTGACTGAAAGCTCTCTATATGAAAGCTGGGTGAATTCACTTGCCTATGGATTCAGAAATAAAGGTCTGACTTGTCAGATGAAAACGGATGGTACCGCGTGTCAACGCTCCGAATGGAGTTTTTGGCATGTGGTTTTCTTTTTATCTTACGAGAGACTGATGGAGGAATTATGTCAACTATTGAAGAACAATTAAAAGCGCTTCGTGAAGAAACGCTAGCTAGCTTGAAGCAGATTACTGCTGAAAATGAAAAAGAGATGCAAGAATTGCGTGTTTCTGTCCTTGGTAAAAAAGGGTCACTAACTGAAATCCTCAAAGGGATGAAGGATGTATCAGCTGAAATGCGCCCTGTTATCGGAAAACACGTAAATGAGGCTCGTGACGTCCTAACAGCTGCCTTTGAAGAAACAGCTAAGCTCTTGGAAGAAAAGAAAGTGGAAGCTCAATTAGCAAGTGAAAGCATCGATGTGACACTTCCAGGTCGTCCAGTTGCGACTGGTCACCGTCACGTTCTTACACAAACTAGTGAAGAAATTGAAGATATTTTCATCGGTATGGGTTACCAAGTTGTGGATGGATTTGAAGTTGAGCAAGACTACTACAACTTTGAACGTATGAACCTTCCAAAAGACCACCCAGCCCGTGATATGCAGGACACTTTCTACATCACAGAAGAAATCTTGCTCCGTACCCACACATCTCCAGTTCAGGCGCGTGCGATGGATGCCCATGACTTCTCTAATGGTCCTTTGAAGATGATCTCACCAGGACGTGTATTCCGTCGTGATACTGACGATGCGACCCACAGTCACCAATTCCATCAAATCGAAGGCTTGGTTGTCGGGAAAAATATCTCTATGGCTGACCTTCAAGGAACGCTTCAGTTGATTGTGCAAAAAATGTTTGGTGAAGAGCGTCAAATCCGTTTGCGTCCATCTTACTTCCCGTTCACAGAGCCATCTGTTGAAGTTGACGTTTCATGCTTCAAGTGTGGAGGTGACGGCTGTAACGTATGTAAGAAAACAGGTTGGATCGAGATTATGGGTGCCGGTATGGTTCACCCACGTGTCCTTGAGATGAGTGGCATCGATGCAACTGTTTACTCTGGTTTTGCCTTTGGTCTTGGTCAAGAGCGTGTAGCTATGCTTCGCTACGGAATCAACGATATCCGTGGTTTCTACCAAGGAGATGTCCGCTTCTCAGAACAGTTTAAATAATGATTAGAAAAGTAGAAAAAGCAGATGTTGGGGTGTTGTCCCAGATTGCCAAACAAACCTTTCGTGAAACATTTGCTCATGATAATACGGAAGAGCAGTTACAGGAATACTTTGAAGAGGCTTATAGTCTGAGAGTTTTGACAGCTGAGTTGGAAAATCCTGAATCAGCGACCTATTTCATCATGCATGAAGAGGAGATAGCTGGTTTTCTCAAAGTCAACTGGGGGAATGCTCAAACCGAGAGAGAATTAGAGAACGCTTTTGAAATTCAACGTCTCTATGTGCTACAAACATACCAAGGATTTGGACTTGGTAAGCAACTATTTGAATTCGCTTTGGAACTTGCCGAAAACAATGGTTTTTCCTGGGCTTGGCTAGGTGTTTGGGAGCATAATACAAAAGCTCAAGCATTTTATAATCGATATGGTTTTGAAAAATTTAGCCAACATAGTTTTATGGTTGGGCAAAAGATAGATACGGATTGGTTACTGAAAAAGAAATTAAGGTAAGAAGATGATTCTTCTATATGAAATGATAGGAAAGGAAAAAAACTAGAGTGGCAACGGTCATTCTGGAAAACTAAATTATGTTAGTATCATACAAATGGTTAAAAGAATTGGTGGACATTGATGTGCCATCACAAGAGTTGGCTGAAAAAATGTCAACCACAGGGATCGAGGTCGAAGGTGTCGAATCACCTGCTGCTGGTCTCTCAAAAATTGTTGTCGGTGAGGTCTTGTCCTGCGAAGATGTGCCAGAAACTCACCTCCATGTTTGTCAGGTTAACGTTGGCGAAGAAGAAGCCCGTCAAATCGTCTGTGGAGCACCAAATGTGCGTGCAGGTATCAAGGTTATGGTGGCTCTTCCAGGTGCTCGCATTGCTGATAACTACAAAATCAAAAAAGGAAAAATCCGTGGCTTAGAGTCACTTGGAATGATCTGCTCACTTGGTGAATTGGGTATTTCTGACTCAGTTGTACCGAAAGAATTTGCAGATGGGATCCAAATCTTGCCTCAAGATGCCGTTCCAGGAGATGAAGTCTTCTCTTACCTCGACTTGGATGATGAAATTATCGAACTTTCCATCACCCCTAACCGTGCGGACGCTCTTTCTATGCGTGGAGTCGCTCATGAAGTGGCAGCCATCTATGACAAGGCAGTCAACTTTAAAGAATTCAGTTTAACAGAAACCAATGAATCTGCAGCAGATGCTCTTTCTGTCAGCATTGAGACAGACAAGGCGCCTTACTATGCCGCTCGTATCTTGGATAATGTGACCATTGCACCAAGTCCACAATGGTTGCAAAATCTTCTCATGAATGAAGGCATCCGTCCGATTAACAATGTAGTTGACGTAACCAACTATATCTTGCTTTACTTTGGTCAGCCTATGCATGCCTTTGACTTGGATACCTTTGAAGGAAGCGAGATCCGTGTGCGTGAGGCTCGTGCTGGTGAGAAATTGGTGACCTTGGACGGTGAAGAACGTGAGTTGGAAACAAATGACTTAGTGATCACTGTCGCAGACAAACCAGTTGCTCTTGCAGGTGTTATGGGTGGTCAGGCTACAGAAATCTCTGAAAAATCTAATCGTGTCGTCCTTGAAGCTGCTGTCTTCAATGGCAAATCTATCCGTAAGACCAGCGGTCGCCTTAACCTTCGTTCTGAATCTTCTTCTCGCTTTGAAAAAGGCATCAACTTGGCAACAGTTAATGAAGCCCTTGATGCGGCAGCCAGCATGATTGCAGAGCTTGCAGGTGCAACGGTACGTAAGGGGATTGTTTCAGCAGGTGAGCTTGACACTTCTGATGTGGAAGTTTCTTCAACTCTTGCTGACGTCAACCGTGTCCTCGGTACAGAGCTTTCATTTGCTGATGTTGAAGATGTCTTCCGTCGCCTTGGCTTCGGTCTTTCTGGAAATGCAGAAGCCTTCACTGTCAGCGTCCCTCGTCGTCGTTGGGATATCACTATCGAAGCGGACCTCTTTGAAGAAATCGCTCGTATCTATGGCTATGATCGCTTGCCAACTAGTCTTCCAAAAGACGATGGGACAGCAGGTGAATTGACTGCGACACAAAAACTTCGTCGTCAAGTTCGTACCATTGCTGAAGGTGCTGGATTGACAGAAATCATCACCTATGCTCTTACAACTCCTGAAAAAGCAGTTGAGTTTACGATTCGACCAAGTCATTTGACAGAATTGATGTGGCCAATGACTGTGGACCGTTCAGTTCTCCGTCAAAATATGGTTTCAGGTATTTTGGATACAGTTGCCTACAACGTAGCACGTAAGAATAAAAACTTGGCTCTTTATGAGATTGGAAAAGTTTTCGAACAAACAGGAAATCCAAAAGAAGAACTTCCAAATGAGATTAACAGCTTTGCCTTTGCCTTGACTGGCTTAGTCGCTGAAAAAGACTTCCAAACAGCAGCAGTTCCTGTTGACTTCTTCTATGCTAAGGGAATTTTGGAAGCTCTCTTTGCTCGCTTGGGTCTTGAAGTGACTTATACAGCAACTTCTGAAATTGCTAGTCTTCACCCAGGACGTACAGCCTTGATCTCACTCGGTGACCAAGTCCTTGGTTTCCTCGGTCAAGTACATCCTGTTACAGCCAAGGCTTACGATATTCCAGAAACTTATGTAGCAGAGCTCAACCTTTCAGCTATTGAAACAGCTCTTCAACCAGCCGCTCCATTTGTGGAAATCACCAAATTCCCAGCGGTGAGCCGTGATATCGCCCTTCTCCTCAAGGCAGAAGTCACTCACCAAGAAGTTGTAGATGCTATCCAGGCTGCAGGCGTGAAACGATTGACAGATATCAAACTCTTTGACGTTTTCTCAGGCGAAAAACTAGGACTTGGTATGAAGTCAATGGCTTATAGCTTGACCTTCCAAAATCCAGAAGATAGCTTGACTGATGAAGAAGTCGCACGCTACATGGAAAAAATTCAAGCATCACTCGAAGAAAAAGTGAATGCAGAAGTGCGTTAACAGTCTAAAATCCATCCTTAGGGATGGATTTTTTAGTAGAAAAAATCATCAAGCTTTAGCCTGATGATTGAATCAAATTGACGGGGAAATAACTCCTTTTTAATACTGTTACAAGAAAATCAGACATCGATGTTTTTTGTCATCCAATCAGCTATGAAGTGATAGGTATCGTTTCGATTATTCTCGTTTAGAATTTCGTGACGAGCCTCTTCAACTAATCGGAGGCTTACTTTCGAATGTGAAGCCTTTAGGAGTTTTACAAATCTCTCTATACCTTTGCCATTTTCACCTAGAGGGTCTTCTTGTCCTGAAATAACGAGAATAGGAAGTTGGGCTGGGATCTCATCAATCACTTGTTTACTCGCTACTTGGTTAGAAAAGTAAAAAATGGCTTTGTACATAGGAATAGTAGGTATGAATTGACAGAATGGATCCTTCAGATAAGCTTGGTTGGATTCTTCATTTTTTGAGAGCCAATCGACAGATGTTTTAGGATTTTTAATAGTTCGATTAAAACTATCAGTTGATAGATAGGTCAGGAGTTTACTACGGTGTTTATCCCCTTTTATAAGTCGGATGCATTCTGTTAGGATGAGAGCGAAACTAGTCAGAAATTGAGGTTGTTGACCAGTCGCCATGATAATTAAGGCATTGATAGGTGGTTTTCGCTTAGCTACATAATAGCGACACATAAGAGAACCCATAGAATGCCCTAGAAGGATGATTGGAAGTTCTGGATAGCTTTCTTGAATAAAAGAGGTCACTCTTTCAATATCATCGATGAGTTCCTCGGGAGATTCAGGAAAGACTCCGAGTTGACTTGGATTTTGAGCAGTATAGCCGTGGCCGAGATGATCATGGCCGATAACAGTAAAGCCTTCGTTATTCATGGCTAGAGCAAATTCTTCATATCGTTCCACGTATTCTACCATTCCATGTACAAGCTGAAGAATGGCTTTTGGTTGTTCAGCTTCCCAAATGATTAAGTTATTGTTGTTTGGTTCGAGTTTAAGTCTTTTTTTCATATCAGATTCCTTGCCTATGATAATCTATAGTCTATCAAAAATATACCATAAAATAGTACAATAAGCTAGGCAGAATGATGAAGATTGGTAGTAACAATTCAGGACTAAAAATGGACATTTGAGGACATAGCCAACGGATTTATCAAGAAATGAGTATAATAAATTTATCACTTAAAAGCTGGAGGACTAAAATGCTTGGTGATGAGCCAATAAAGTCCTTATCCAGTAAATATCCTTCTTGAAATCAAGATTTAAAAATGTACATAAATCATTGTAAATGCTATCAAAAAGGAGTATAATGAGTGCAATAAATTTCGGAGGTGGATGATGCTCGAAGTAAGAAATCTAGAGAAAAGTTTTGGGCCTAAGCAAGTTTTGTTTGGTGTTGACTTTCAAGCACGACCAGGGCGTATTTTGGGACTAGTCGGGAAAAATGGAGCTGGGAAAACAACTATTTTTCACAGTATTTTGAAATTTTTAGACTATCAAGGGGAGATTGAGCTTGATGGTCAAGACATTCGTCAGGAGACCTATGCTCGCATTGGTTATCTCCCTGAAGAACGCAGTCTTATGCCTAAATTGACAGTCCTTGAACAAGTTCGTTACTTGGCGACCCTAAAAGGCATGGACGCTAAGGAAATCAAAGAAAAACTCCCTCAATGGATGGAAAAACTGGAAGTCAAGGGGAAACTGACGGACAAGATCAAAAGTCTCTCAAAAGGAAATCAACAGAAGATTCAGTTGATTATCACTTTGATTCATGAACCAGATTTGATTATCCTAGATGAGCCTTTTAGTGGCTTGGATCCAGTTAATACAGAACTTCTTAAGCGGGTTATCTTGAAAGAAAAAGAACGTGGCGCGACCATTATCTTTTCTGACCATGTCATGACCAATGTCGAAGAACTTTGTGATGATATCCTCATGATTCGAGATGGACGTGTGGTCTTGCATGGACCGGTTCAAGAGGTCCGCAATCAATATGGCAAAACACGACTTTTTGTTTCTAGTGACCGAAGCAAGGAAGAACTGGAGATCCTTCCTCATGTCAAACAGGTTAGCTTGACCAAGCAAGGTAGCTGGAAGTTGATTTTAGATGATGAAAGTGCAGGTAGAGAACTCTTCCCAATCTTGACTCAAGGTCAATATATCGCGACTTTTGATCAACAAGCTCCAACAATCGATGAAATCTTTAAATTAGAATCAGGGGTGGAAGTATGAGAAATATGTGGGTTGTAATCAAAGAAACCTATCTAAGACATGTCAAGTCTTGGAGTTTCTTCTTTATGGTGATTTCGCCTTTCCTTTTTTTAGGTCTATCTGGAGGAATTGGTGTTCTCCAAGGTTCTTCCTTGGCTCAAAATAGTAAGGTAGCAGTAGTTAGTTCTGTTCCTCTTGTTACAGAAGAACTTAAATCGACCAATGGTCTTAACTTTGACTATAATGATGAAGTAAGTGCTCAAGCCGCTATCAAGGATGAGAAAATAAAAGGCTATCTGATTATTGACCAAGAGAATAGTGTCCTCAAGGCAGTCTATCATGGTGAAACTTCACTAGAGAGCGGCATTAAGTTAGCAGTGACCTCTAAGTTGAATGAACTCCAATCCCAACTCAACCGTTCAGAAGCAAATTTGTCTCAGGAACAGGAAAAACGCTTGGCTCAAACAGTTCAATTCACAGAACAGATTGATGAAGCCAAGGAAAATAAAAAGATGGTCCAAACCTTTGCGGCTGCAGGACTAGGTTTCTTCCTCTATATGATTTTGATTACTTATGCTAGTGTCACTGCTCAAGAGGTAGCTAGTGAAAAAGGAACCAAAATCATGGAAGTGGTCTTCTCAAGCATTCGTGCTAGCCATTATTTCTACGCCCGCATGATTGCCTTACTTCTAGTCATTTTGACTCATATTGGTATTTATGTTGTAGGTGGTCTTGGAGCTATTTTCTTCTTTAAGGATATGCCTATCTTGGCAAATTCAGGTATTCTAAATCACTTGGGAGAAGCCTTTTCGATCAATACCTTGTTGTTTGTCTTGGTTAGTCTCTTTATGTATGTGGTCTTGGCTGCCTTCTTAGGTTCTATGGTTTCGCGACCTGAAGATTCTGGTAAGGCCTTATCGCCTTTGATGCTTTTGATTATGGTAGGTTTCATTGGGGTAACTGTATTAGGAACTTCTGGTGATAATTTAATCTTGAAAATCGGTTCTTACATTCCATTCGTCTCAACCTTCTTTATGCCTTTCAGAGCTATCAATGGTTATGCAAATGGACTAGAAGCTTGGATTTCGCTTGCTATAACGGTTATTTTTGCAGTTACTGCAACAGCTTTTATTGGACGTATGTATGCTAGTTTGGTTCTTCAAACGGATGATTTAGGAATTTGGAAAACCTTTAAACGAGCTTTAAGCTATCGTTAAAAGAGATACCTTCAGTAGATGCTGGAGGTGTTTTTGCTTTGCGAAATCATTGCTGTGTGGTCTTCTTTACCTTACAATGAAAGAAGTATGAAAAGGAGGAGGACATGAACTATATTGATGTTGCTGAAAATGAGTGTTTATTAATCATTGTCCTTGGGATGATGCTGATAAGCCAGATGAGTGAAGATGAGGTGGGGGTGGTCTTGTCGATTGGTATCAACACCTTTGACCTAGCGGATATCTATGGCTAGTGTGAGGTCCTGCTGGGTAAAGTTTTCAAGCACCGTTCGAATCTTCGGGACTAGATTTAGTAGACCAGACGTTACTTATATCAGTGGGCTGGTTTTATTGTTCTATGCTTTACAGATTTTTCTTGACAAGTTTTCTTTGTTATGGTATTCTTTTAGGCAACAAGTGTTGCGCAACAAATGTTGCATTAAAGGAGTATTATGCCACCAAAGGTTAAATTTAGTAAAGAGACTATGATTGGGACAGCTTTACATTTGGTTAGAGAAGAGGGAATGTCTAGTTTGACGGCTAGAGCATTAGCAGAGAAACTGGGCGCCACACCAAGAGTCATTTTTGGGCAATTTGCTAATATGTCTGAGTTACAAGCAGAGGTTATTATTGCTGCGGAAATGGTCGTGGTGGAGTATATACGCAAGGCTTTAGAAGATGAGAAGCCTTTTCGATCTGTCGGGGTTGCTTATATCCTTTTTGCCTCAAAAGAGCCCCAACTTTTTCAATTGCTTTTCCAAAATCCTAGCAAAGATCCGATTCGTCGCTTTCAAGATTTTCTTCCCATGAAGGATCATAGTTACCAATTGGTTCTGGATTCGATTGTCGCAGACTATCTTTTGACGTTAGAGGAGGCTAGTCGCCTGTACCAGCATCTATTTATCTACTCGCACGGCATGGCCTCTATGGTTGCTTCTGGTATTTATCAGTTCAGCATGGAAGAAGTGATTGGTTTATTGACAGAAGTTTGTCAATCTCTCATCAAAGAAATGGTAGGAAAGAAATGATTCAACTAGAAAATGTTCACAAAGGCTACGGCCAAACCAAGGTTTTAAAAGGGATTGACTTGCAGATTCAAGACCAGGATAATGTGGTTATCCTCGGCCCTTCTGGATCGGGAAAATCAACTCTCTTAAACGTGTTATCAGGCTTAGAAAAGGTAGATGAGGGGCATATCCTCATTCAAGGGCAAGATTTATCACAACTCGCGGATGCTCAATTGACAGCCTTTAGACGTGAGAAGATTGCCTTTATTTTCCAACAGTATTATTTATTACCTAATCTGACAGTCAGACAGAATGTTAAGATGGGAGCTGACCTGGCAAACAATCATGATTTTTTGCAGATCATCGAGGATTTGGGACTTGGCGATAAGCTGGACAAATATCCGAGTGAATTGTCTGGTGGGGAACAGCAGAGAGTCTCCATTGCTCGGGCCTTGGCCAAAAAGCCAGAGATTCTCTTCTTAGATGAGCCGACGGGAGCTCTGGATGAAGAAACAGGGCGCAAGATTCTCGACTATATCTGGAAATTGAAGGAAAAGCTGGGCTTTACCTTGATTATGGTGACACACAACCAAAATATTGCGGATATGGCCAGAACCATCATTCGTGTCAATAGTGGCAAAATTACCGAAGTTGTGACCAATGATCAGCCACAGACTGCTTATGAGATTGGATGGTAAGCCATGTTTTCAGTAAAAGATATTCGAAAATTAGTTGTCGTCAGTATCATTGGGGCTTGTGCGGTATTTGTGGCCAATCTCTTCTTGAATTTTTACTTGGATATCGAGCAGTTGGAGATTTCTAAAACCAATCCGATGATTCAGACCTACTATGATGCCCAGGTTTCGCTTTCCTGGATGGTGGCAATGGTCAGTGGGGTTGTCTTGTCCTTAACATCGATCCTTCTCATGTGTTTTTATATCAAACAATTTGTCGATGACCACAAGGAACAATTAGGAATTTTAAAGGCTTTGGGTTATAGCAATGTCCAGTTGGCTAAACGATTTTGGGCTTTTGGACTCAGTTTTGGAATTGGGGCACTTCTTGGCTATTTCGCTTCTTTTCTTATGATGGGGCATTTTTATGACTTTCGTAATGAGAAGGGGATCTTGCCAGAAATCACCATTCATTTTCATTGGCAGCTCTTGGTCGCTTTAGTGATACTGCCAACGACTTTCTTTATGGTTCTTGCGATTGGCTATGCTAGAAGACAACTACAAACGCCGGCCCTTCGCCTATTGAAAAAATCCCCAACACCGATTAAGGACAAAAGGAAAAAAAGTGCTCCTAAGAAAGAAAAATCCTTCCTAAAAGAGCTGTCTTCGTCACTGATTTGGGGAAGAAAATCGATCCTGTTTTTTGTAGTCTTTGGTTCTATGTGTTTTGCGGCCATGGTTCAATTGTCCTTTGGCCTAAGGGACTACACAGATGACATCATCCAAACCATGATGATCATGATTGGCTTGATCCTTTCTTTCTCGATTCTCTTTTTGTCATTGGGGATTGTGGTCTCAGAAAGTCGCGAAACCTTGGCTCTTATGAAGGCATTTGGCTACACAGATCGTGAATGCCAAGGGCATATTCTCGCTCCCTATCGTTTTTGGGCTTATCTAGGATTTGTTTTAGGGACGGCTTATCAATACGGTATCATGGAAATCTTGATTGGTATAATCAAAGATACGGTTCCTGAAAAGATTGAGCATAACTTTGATTGGAATGTTTGCTTCTGGACTTTGATCGGTTTTGCTGTGGTTTATGAAAGCCTCTTTTATCTATCCAACAGAAAACTCCAAAAACAAACCATCAAAGAAGTGCTCTTAGCAGAATAGTGTGAAAATGGCTGGTTTTCCCAGCCTTTTTTCTTTGTGGTAAATGATTGACAGAGAGAGGCTTTTCCGCTATTCTAGGGGAATGATAGAATGGAAGTGAGACATTATGAAACGGAACTACTGGCAGGACCTTAAAGGGGTCTTTTACTTAATCTGGCGCAACAAATGATCCTTTATCTAGGTAGGAATCCTCTTGCAGTTTGTGGTTGACATTGGAGCTGCATCTTTGAGTCATAAATAAATCAAAAGACCTGTGAGTGTATCTCCCAGGTCTTTTATACTCTTCGAAAATCTCTTCAAACCACGTCAGCGTCCATCTGCAACCTCAAAACAGTGTTTTGAGCAGCCTGTGGCTAGCTTTCTAGTTTGCTCTTTGATTTTCATTGAGTATTAATTAGCTGAAATATTTCACATTTATTTCTCCTAAACCTTTGACTATTAGGCAAAATTATCGTACAATAAAGAGTACATGATAAAATGAGATCAGAGTTTATCCACTCTGGCGTTAGTAGTAAAAAATGAGGAGAAACGCTTTGGAATTAGAAGTATTTGCTGGGCAAGAAAAAAGTGAACTATCTATGATTGAGGTGGCTCGTGCCATCTTGGAACTCCGTGGTCGTGATCACGAAATGCATTTTAGTGATTTAGTTAATGAAATCCAAAACTATCTCGGTACCTCTAATAGCGATATTCGTGAAGCTTTGCCTTTGTTCTATACAGAGTTGAACTTTGACGGTAGCTTTATCTCACTTGGAGATAACAAATGGGGTCTTCGTTCATGGTATGGAGTTGATGAAATCGATGAGGAAATCATTGCTCTTGAAGAAAGTGATGATGAAGAAGTAGCACCTAAGGCTAAGAAAAAACGTGTCAACGCCTTCATGGATGGTGATGCAGATGCTATTGATTACAGTGCAGATGATCCAGAAGATGAGGATGCATACGAAGAAGATCCAGCTCTTTCTTATGATGATGAAAATCCAGATGATGAGAAGAATGAAGTGGAAGCCTACGATGCTGAAATCAATGAAATCGCCCCAGATGATCTAGATGAAGAAGTCGATCTTAATGAAGAGGACGACGAAGACTCTGAAGAAGAGGAAGAATAAAAATAAAAAGGAGTTGGAGCTGGAATCGGTCTATCAAGTCTCGATTTCCTAGATCCAGCCTCTTTTTACTTTTTAGTTTGAATGAGTTATGCAAAATGGAATGCCAAGTCAACGATTTGTTCTATTTGACAAATGCTTCATTTTGAGGTAATATATTGTTCGGGCACCTCTTTTAGAGGTCGGAGCTCCCTAGTTCTTAGGGAGCTATTTTTGTTTTTTCCAGGAAGCTTTTCTTCTTGGGGTGTAGTTATTGATGAAGGTCTTGTTTTCTCAATCCCCTGTTAGTGAACAAGACCTTGAGCATTTTAGAAAGAGGAATCTATGTCTACGAAATATATTTTTGTCACTGGTGGTGTGGTATCGTCTATTGGGAAAGGGATCGTTGCAGCGAGTCTAGGACGACTGTTGAAAAATCGTGGTTTGAAGGTGACCATTCAAAAATTTGATCCTTATATCAATATCGACCCAGGAACCATGAGTCCTTACCAGCACGGAGAAGTATTTGTAACAGATGATGGGGCTGAGACAGATTTGGACTTGGGTCACTATGAGCGTTTTATTGATATTAACCTTAATAAATACTCAAACGTGACAACTGGTAAAATCTACAGCGAAGTTCTTCGTAAGGAACGCCGTGGAGAGTATCTTGGAGCAACTGTCCAAGTTATTCCTCATATTACAGATGCCTTGAAAGAAAAAATCAAGCGTGCTGCTCTTACAACAGACTCTGATGTCATTATTACAGAGGTTGGTGGAACAGTCGGCGATATCGAGTCCCTTCCATTCTTAGAAGCTCTTCGTCAGATGAAGGCAGATGTGGGTGCAGATAATGTCATGTATATCCATACGACATTGCTTCCTTACCTCAAGGCAGCTGGTGAAATGAAGACAAAACCAACTCAACACTCTGTCAAAGAATTGCGTGGTTTGGGAATCCAGCCTAATATGTTGGTCATCCGTACTGAAAAGCCAGCTGGACAAGGAATTAAAAATAAACTAGCCCAGTTCTGTGATGTGGCACCAGAATCAGTTATCGAGTCCTTGGATGTCGATCATCTTTACCAAATCCCACTTAATCTGCAGGCACAAGGCATGGATCAAATCGTCTGTGACCATTTGAAAATAGATGCACCTGCAGCGGATATGACAGAGTGGTCAGCTATGGTTGACAAGGTCATGAACCTCAAAAAACAAGTCAAGATTGCTCTTGTTGGTAAGTATGTTGAGTTGCAAGATGCCTACATCTCAGTTGTTGAAGCTTTGAAACACTCTGGTTATGCCAATGATGCAGAAGTCAAGATTGATTGGGTCAATGCTAACGATGTGACAGCTGACAATGTGGCAGAACTCCTATCTGACGCTGACGGAATCATCGTGCCGGGTGGTTTTGGTCAACGTGGAACAGAAGGAAAAATTGAAGCGATTCGCTATGCGCGTGAAAATGATGTACCAATGCTAGGAGTCTGCTTGGGTATGCAGTTGACCTGTATCGAGTTTGCCCGTAATGTCTTAGGTCTTGAAGGAGCTAATTCAGCAGAGCTAAATCCTGATACCAAATACCCTATCATCGATATCATGCGTGATCAGATTGATGTTGAGGACATGGGTGGGACCCTTCGTTTGGGACTTTATCCTTCTAAGCTAAAACGTGGTTCTAAGGCAGCGGCAGCTTATCACAACAAAGAGGTGGTGCAACGCCGTCACCGTCACCGTTATGAATTTAACAATGCTTTCCGTGAACAGTTTGAAGGAGCAGGTTTTGTCTTTTCAGGCGTTTCACCAGACAACCGCTTGGTAGAAATTGTGGAAATTCCAGAAAATAAATTCTTTGTGGCTTGTCAGTACCACCCAGAGCTTTCAAGTCGTCCAAACCGCCCAGAAGAACTTTACACTGCTTTTGTAACAGCAGCGGTTGAAAATAGTAAATAGTCATGATTAAACCTTTGAGAGTCATCTCAGAGGTTTTTCCTATATACATTTAGGATATCTCTTGCAAAAAAATAACATAGTGATATAATTAACATGGATAAAAACAGGAGGAAATCTCATGAAAAAAATCACACTATTTAGTTTGTCTTTAGCAGGTTTAGCTTTACTAGCTTTTCCTCATTCAGGAAAGGCGTTCGAGCTACAAGAGGTATGGCGTATTAAGGGGGGTGTTCAATATCAAGATGGCAAAATTCTTCGATTTAACAATGGTCATGACATAGATATCAAAGCTTTGGATTTGCCAACAACTGAGAAAATCGAGTGGAAAGTTACTTTAGATGGTCAAGACCAGACTGTCAATTTCCTAGCTCAAGAAGTGGATAGATCCAATATTGGTGAAGAAGGACGTTATCTGAATTTCTATGTTCCATATGGCTATAGAGGAGATATCAAGGTAGAGGCCAAGAGCGGAAATGAAGTAAAGACCTGGTCCACTAAAGTGGTTGATGATGTATATCATGACGGTGGAAAGAGTGGTTACTTCCGTATTGACGAATCAAATGATCAATACACCTACCTTGATACTAAATGGGACTATCAAACTAAGACCTACACAGCTACCTTACCAGAAACTGTCAATGGTCAAAAAGTCTATGCTTGGGCAGAGGAATATGGTAGTATTAAACTTGTAAAACCAGGTGCTATCAGTCATAAATATGATGATGGAGGAGTCTTCAGAGAACTTTATCCAATTATAAAATCAGAAAGCTGGCTAAATCTAAAAAATAATCACGGTGAAACCTGGTACTATCAAAAACAAGGCCAACTAGTTAAAGATGCTTGGATCAAGGATCAGGGAAGCTGGTATTTTATGGATGATAAAGGGGTTATGTTTAATCAAACATGGCTTCATCAAGGTGGTAGCTGGTATGCCTTTAAATCATCAGGAGCGATGATTTCAGCTGATTGGCTATATGATAACGGCTCTTGGTATTACCTAAAAGACTCAGGTTCAATGGCGACAGGCTGGCTTAAAGATGGTGGTACTTGGTATTATCTAAAAGATTCAGGTTCCATGGCAACAGGCTGGATCAAAGATAAGGGCTCTTGGTATTATCTAAAAGATTCAGGTGCAATGGCAACAGGCTGGATCAAAGATAATGGTAAGTGGTACTATCTGGCTTCATCTGGTAATATGCTTAGCAATACACGCACGCCAGATGGCTATTATGTAGATGCCAGTGGCGCTTGGAAATAAATGTTAAACAGAGAAAGTCTACTGAGGAGGTAGATTTTCTTTTTTTCATTTTCACAATTATGAAAATCTGGAAAAAGGACATTATTTTTGGTAAGATAAGGGTATGGATTTTGAAAAAATTGAACAAGCATATACCTATTTACTAGAAAATGTCCAAATCATTCAAAATGATTTGACGACAAATTTTTACGATGCCTTGATTGAGCAAAATGGGATCTATCTGGATGGTCAGACAAATCTGGAAGATGTCAAGAAAAATAATCAAGCATTAAAACGACTGGCTCTTCGAAAAGAGGAGTGGTTACGAACCTACCAATTCTTGTTAATGAAGGCAGCGCAAACAGAACCTCTCCAAGCAAATCACCAGTTTACACCAGATGCCATTGGTCACTTGATAATTTTTTTGATGGAGCAACTGTGGCCTGCTGAGAATCTAAGTTTATTAGAGTTGGGGTCTGGGATGGGAATTCTGGGTGCTAGCTTCTTAACGTCCATGAACAAAAAGGTAGATTACCTTGGGATTGAACTAGATGACCTCTTAATCGATTTGGCTGCAAGCATGGCAGAAGTTATGGATCTTCAAATGGGCTTTGTCCAAGGAGATGCAGTACGTCCACAAGTATTAAAAGAAAGTGATATTATTGTGAGCGACCTCCCAATTGGCTACTACCCAGACGATCAGATTGCTTCACGTTACCAAGTGGCAGCAAAGGATGAACATACTTACGCTCATCATCTATTAATGGAGCAATCTCTCAAGTATCTGAAGACGGGAGGCTATGCTATTTTCCTTGCTCCAACAGATCTTTTGACGAGTCCTCAGAGTGATCTCTTGAAATCCTGGCTGACTGATCAAGCTCAACTAGTCGCTATCCTAGCTTTACCAGAGGATCTATTCGCTCTAGGAGCCCAGTCTAAGACCATTTTTGTTTTGCAAAAGAAGGTGGGAGAAGGGACAGAGCCCTTTGTTTATCCACTTACTAGCCTTCGGGATCCTGAAATTTTGTTGGAATTTAAGGAAAATTTTCAAAATTGGTGTCAAGAACATGAAATCTAGTATAAATTTTGATATAATAGTTGAAAACGCTTAAAAAAGGGGAAACATTATGACAAAAACCATTGCAATTAACGCTGGAAGCTCTAGCTTGAAATGGCAACTTTACCAAATGCCAGAAGAAAAAGTGCTTGCAAAAGGGTTGATTGAGCGAATTGGATTGAAAGATTCTATTTCTACAGTTAAGTTCGATGGTCGTTCAGAACAACAAGTCCTTGACATTGACAACCATACTTTGGCAGTTAAGATTTTGCTTGATGACTTGATTCGTTTTGATATTATTAAATCTTATGATGAAATTACTGGTGTTGGACACCGTGTCGTTGCAGGTGGAGAGTACTTCAAAGAGTCAACAGTCGTGGAAGGTGATGTAATTGAAAAAGTTGAAGAGTTAGGTCTTCTTGCTCCATTGCACAACCCTGCAAACGCTGCAGGTATTCGTGCATTCAAAGAATTGTTGCCAGATATCACGAGTGTCGTTGTTTTTGATACTTCCTTCCATACAAGTATGCCAGAGAAAGCTTATCGCTACCCTCTACCAACAAAATATTACACAGAAAACAAGGTTCGTAAATATGGAGCTCACGGTACAAGCCACCAGTACGTTGCTCAAGAAGCAGCCAAGTTTTTGGAGCGTCCACTTGAAGAGTTGAAGTTAATCACCTGTCACATCGGTAATGGTGCTTCTATTACAGCTGTTAAGGGTGGGAAATCTGTTGATACCTCAATGGGATTCACTCCACTTGGTGGTGTAATGATGGGAACTCGTACAGGGGATATTGACCCAGCCATCATTCCTTATATAATGCAATATACAGAGGACTTTAACAAGCCTGAGGACATCAGTCGTATTCTCAATCGTGAGTCAGGATTGATGGGTGTTTCTGGTAAGTCTAGTGATATGCGTGATGTAATTGCTGCCATGGAGGCAGGAGATCACGATGCCACTTTGGCTTATGAAATGTATGTTGACCGTATCCAAAAACATATTGGTCAATACCTTGCAGTCCTAAATGGAGCAGATGCTATTATTTTCACAGCGGGTATCGGTGAAAATTCTGTTCATGTACGTAAAGATGTCATTTCAGGGATTTCTTGGTTTGGTTGCGATGTAGATCCAGAGAAAAATGTATTTGGTGCGACTGGAGATATTTCGACAGATGCAGCAAGTGTACGTGTACTGGTAATTCCAACGGACGAGGAATTGGTCATTGCACGTGACGTTGAACGTTTGAAAAAATAATAATCAGAAAATCGACCTTCAATGATAAAGGTCGATTTTTTTGATCTAGTAGAACTACCATTTAGTCAGTGAAACTTCACCACTATTGAGCCAAATTTTTTCACCAGTGGCTAATTCTATCTGTAGTTGTCCTTGGTCAGAGATGTCACAGGCTTTTCCTGAGATAGTTTGGTGATCTTGCTTAAAGGAGACTTCTTTTCCTAAAACGATAGAGTGCTTTTTATAGAGATAGAGGAGTTCATCGGCTTCTGTTTCGTAGAAACATTTCCAGATTTCAGCAATCAATTCATTGCGAGTAATGGGAGTATTTTGAGAAAATAAGCTTCCAGCTTTAGTTTGTAGATTCTTGGGAAATTCAGCGATAGAAAAGTTGATCCCGACCCCAATGATAACATCTGTAACGAGTCCAGTTTCGACAGAGGTAATGGCTTCTGTTAGAATACCAGCAATTTTTTTATGGTTCAGATAAATATCATTGACCCACTTGATATCCACATCAATCAAACTAAGATTCTTGATAGCCTTGTAGATAGCCCCAGCTGTTAGAAGTGTATAGGCGGGAAGTTTCTGGTAAGGGAGATTGGGTTGTAGGTGAAGGGACATGTAAATTCCCCCCTTATCAGGTGAGTAATAAGGACGTTGAAAACGACCGCGTCCCATAGTCTGGCTAGTGGAAAGGTAGAGTTTATCCCCTTTAGCACCAGCTTCCATAGCCTCTTTAGCATCGGTTTGGGTAGATTTTGTTGAGGGTTTAAACTGGACAGTAATGGGACTATCCGCTTCGATTTCCTGTGGCAAGATAAGGTCTCCGTCCAGAAGTTTATACCCACGATTTTTGATACTGTCAATCTCCAGCCCCTCTTGTTGGAGACGTTGGATCGCCTTCCATACGGAAGTTCGAGATAGGTTTAATCTCTCAGCTATTTTTTCTCCGCTTAGATAATCAGTTTCAGTAGCTAGTATTTTATAGACTTCTTGGTAGGATTTCATGCTAGCCCCTTTCTGGAATAATTAGATTTATTGTACCATATTTTTAAAAAAGGGATAGCGATTTTCAAGTAATCTTAGCTAACTATAAAATTTTACCCAGTTTTAGTTAGGAGTATAGAGGCAAAGAGGTTTTCAAATCTCTTGAAAAATGGTAAAATGTTTTAATAACTTATTTATCTGAATGTGATATTCAGAAGGAAAGGATCTGTTGTGAAATCAATAGGTGTCATTGAAAAGTTAAAAAGTTTATCGAAACAAGAAGGACTTCTTTTAGGAGTTATTCTGAGTATTTTTCTCCCTTTTTATCTTTTTGTTATTATTTTTATCTCTTACTTACTTTGGTTAGTATATACCGGGGAGATGAAGGGAATCTTGAAACGTTTGTCTCAACACCCTGTCTTGCTCTTTTTTATTGCTTATAGCACTGCAATTTCTCTTCTAGCACAAAATGTGATGGGAGTAGTTTCTTCGGTGGCCATGTTTCTGTTTGCCATTTTCTTTTACTATTATCAATCTCAATTGACTCCTAAATTTTTTAGGTTGACGATTGAAGGAGTTTTAGCCTCGAGTGTCTTGGCAGCAGTCTTTGCAGCCTTGGAACATTTCCAAATTGTAAAGAAATTTGATTATACCTTCCTCTCACCACGGATGCAGGTTTGGCATCAAAACCGAGCGGAGGTTGCCTTCTTTAACCCTAATTACTATGGAATTATCTGTTGTTTCTGTATCATGATTGGTTTTTATCTGATTAGCACAACTAAGTTAAGGTGGTTACGAATCTTTTCTATGATTGCCATCTTTGCTAATTTATTCGGTTTAAACTTTACGCAGAATCGTACAGCTTTTCCAGCCATCATCTTTGGAGCCATCATTTACCTCTTCACGACCATTAAGAACTGGCGTGCTTTCTGGCTTAGTATAGGAGTTTTTGGGGTTGGTTTAGCCTTTCTATTTTCGAGTGATTTAGGTGTTCGAATGGGAACCTTAGATTCATCTATGGAAGAACGTGTTTCTATCTGGAATGCTGGAATGGCCTTGTTTAAGCAAAATCCATTCTGGGGTGAAGGACCGCTAACCTACATGCACTCTTTCCCTCGTATTGGAGCACCTTATCATGAACATGCCCACAGTATCTATATAGATACGATTTTGAGTTATGGAGTTGTCGGTACCGTTCTCTTGGGGATTGCTTCTGCCACTCCGGTACGAATGTTGATTGATATGAGTCAAGTACCTAGTAAGCGTCCTATTCTTGGACTTTACCTCTCTTTCTTGACAGTAGTAGCTGTGCACGGAATTTTTGATTTGGCTCTCTTTTGGATTCAATCATCTTTTATTTTCCTGTTAGTGATGTGTAGTTTACCACTAAAACATAGTATGATTGATGAATTAGTTGATTAAGAAAAAGATAGTAGAAACTAACATTTTCTACTATCTTTTTTCAATTCAATTATTGAATAGCTTGAACCAAGTCTTCAGCTTGTTGTTTTAGTGAAGTAGCAACACTGTCTTCAAGGACTAGTTTACCATCTACCCAAGCAGAATCATTGATACGAGCTGCAGTGAATTCACCTACAACTTGTGTACGGATGAATGGCAAGAGGTCTTTGTAGATTGCAAAGAGTTGTTCATGACCTGCATTTGCTACTGAAGACACAGTAACGATTTTATCTTGAAGGGCAGATGAACCACGAGTTTCAGATAAGTCAAGAGCACGTGAAAGCCAGTCAAGTAAGTTTTTCACTGTTCCAGGAATTGAGAAGTTGTAGACTGGAGAGAAAATCCAGATAGCATCAGCAGTCAGAACAGCTTCACGAGCTGCTGCTACAGCTGGAAGAGTTGGAACTTCAAGTTCCTGGTTAAAAAGTGGAATTGCTGAGTAGTCAAGGTAGCTAATCTCAGCTTTTCCTGCAAGAGCTTTTTCGGTTTCTACCGCCATTTGGTGGTTGAAAGAACCTTCACGAAGTGAACCAACGATAAATAATACTTTTTTAGACATAGGGAGTATCCTTTATATTTTAATCAGAGCTTTCTCTGTTGTTATAAACAATGTTACAACAAAACAAAATCATTTGCAAGAAATTTGCCCAGAAAATAAAAATCGATGATAGTCAAGATTATTTTTAGGAGTAGAGATTATGAAAAGTCTGTGAAATCAATGATTCAAGCGTCATATATTCCTGTCATAAGAGAAGTTCCGAGACAAATCCTCCTCTTTTACTCACTTGTAATTCACTTGGATAGATGGTAAAATAGACGAGTGAAAATGAGACAGAAAAAAGAAAAAAATTCCTTATTATTTCAGTACGGTATTGGTATGACCCTGCTGGCACTAGTTGTGACTTCTTCCTTTCTCTATTTGGTGTGGCTTAGCATGAAGCCTTATCAGACAGCGAAGGTAGAAGGGGAAAAACTTGCCAAGCAGTATGCGAATCTAGAAACGGTCAGTCAGGTTGATTTCTTCAATGGTTTAGAGAGCTATTATAGTGTCCTTGGCCAAGACAAGAATCAAAAGCCAGTAGCTGTTTTAATTGAGAAAAATAGTCAAAAAATCTATGTGTATCAACTAGAAAGTGGCACTTCACAAGAAAAAGCAGAAGCAGTTGTCAGAGAAAAAGGAGCAACTGATATTGACGCGATTACCTTTGGACGGTATGCTGATAAGCCTGTCTGGGAAATCAAGTCTGGTGGAGACTACTATCTAGTGGATTTTGAATCTGGTGCCCTAATCGAAAAGGAGAAACTATGAAATTATCTAAACGTGTCTTAGAAATGGAAGAAAGTGTCACTCTGGCTAGTGATGCAAGAGCAAAGAAATTAAAGGCTGAAGGAAAAGATGTTCTTTTCTTAACTTTAGGTCAGCCCGATTTTCATACTCCTGAAAATATTCAAGATGCTGCTGTTGCAGCCATTCGAGATGGTCGCGCGTCTTTCTATACGGTAGCTTCAGGTTTGCCTGAATTGAAAGCAGCGGTCGATACCTATTTTGAACGCTATTATGGTTATTCTGTAGCGGCTAATGAAGTCACTTTTGCTACTGGTGCCAAGTTCTCCCTTTATACTTTCTTTATGGCTGTGATTAATCCTGGTGATGAGGTCATTATTCCAACACCTTACTGGGTTAGCTATGGAGACCAGGTTAAGATGGCCGAAGGTGTTCCAGTCTTTGTCCAAGCCAAAGAAGACAATCACTTTAAAGTGACTGTTGAGCAATTAGAAGCAGCTCGTACAGATAAGACCAAGGTCTTGGTTCTTAACTCACCATCTAATCCTACCGGTATGATCTATTCTCGTGAGGAACTCTTGGCCATCGGAAACTGGGCAGTTGAACATGATATTCTCATTCTTGCAGACGATATTTATGGTCGTTTGGTCTATAACGGGAATGAGTTCGTCCCAATGTCAAGTCTGTCAGAAGCTATTCGCAAGCAAACCATTGTTATTAATGGGGTTTCAAAAGCCTATGCCATGACTGGTTGGCGTGTTGGTTATGCAGTAGGTGATCCAGAAATCATTGCTGCCATGAGCAAATTGACAGGTCAAACAACTTCAAATCTGACAGCAGTGTCTCAATACGCAACCATCGAGGCGCTAACTGGACCTCAAGATTCTGTAGAAATCATGCGCCAAGCCTTTGAAGAGCGTTTGAATACCATCTATCCACTCTTGTGTGAAGTTCCAGGTTTTGAAGTGGTAAAACCGCAAGGAGCCTTCTATCTCTTCCCAAATGTTAAAAAAGCCATGGAGATGAAAGGTTTTACCGATGTAACAGCATTTACAACGGCCATCCTTGAAGAGGTGGGGCTAGCCTTGATAACAGGTGCTGGATTTGGAGCACCAGAAAATGTCCGTCTCAGCTATGCGACAGACTTGGAAACTCTTAAAGAAGCCATTCGTCGTTTGCACCAATTTATGGAAAAATAAGAAGCTTAACCTTCGTCTTAATAACGGAGGTTTTTATTTTTAAAAACTTAGGAATTTCTGTCAAACTAGCTAGCTATCAGGCATTATTTGTGGTACAATAATGAGTAATAATGTCTTTGGACAAGTTAAACGAATAAAGGAAGATAAATGATGACAAAACGTGTAACAATTATCGAAGTAAAAGACTACGTTGGTCAAGAAGTGACTATCGGTGCTTGGGTTGCTAACAAGTCAGGAAAAGGGAAAATTGCCTTCTTGCAATTGCGTGACGGAACTGCCTTTTTCCAAGGAGTTGCTTTCAAACCTAACTTTATCGAAAAATTTGGAGAAGAAGTAGGTCTTGAAAAATTTGACACCATCAAACGCCTAAGTCAAGAAACTTCTGTTTTCGTGACAGGGATTGTCAAAGAAGACGAGCGTTCTAAATTTGGTTACGAGTTGGATATTACAGACATCGAAGTTATCGGTGAATCTCAAGATTACCCAATCACTCCAAAAGAACACGGAACAGACTTCTTGATGGACAACCGTCACTTGTGGCTTCGTTCTCGTAAGCAAGTTGCTGTGATGCAAATCCGTAATGCGATTATCTATGCAACTTATGAGTTCTTTGATAAAAATGGCTTCATGAAGTTTGATAGCCCAATTCTTTCAGGAAATGCTGCAGAAGATTCTACAGAACTTTTCGAAACAGACTACTTTGGAACACCAGCCTACTTGAGCCAATCTGGTCAGCTTTATCTGGAAGCAGGTGCTATGGCCCTTGGTCGCGTCTTTGACTTTGGTCCAGTATTCCGTGCTGAAAAATCAAAAACTCGTCGTCACTTGACTGAGTTCTGGATGATGGATGCAGAGTATTCATACTTGACCCACGATGAATCACTTGACTTGCAAGAGGCTTATGTCAAAGCTCTTCTTCAAGGTGTTCTTGACCGTGCACCTCAAGCGTTAGAAACATTGGAACGTGATACAGAGCTTTTGAAACGCTACATTGCAGAGCCATTCAAACGCATCACTTACGATCAAGCGATTGATCTCTTGCAAGAGCATGAAAATGATGAAGACGCTGACTACGAACATCTTGAACATGGAGATGACTTTGGTTCACCACACGAAACTTGGATTTCAAACCACTTTGGTGTACCAACCTTTGTCATGAACTACCCAGCAGCCATTAAGGCCTTCTACATGAAACCAGTTCCTGGAAATCCAGAGCGCGTGCTTTGTGCAGACTTGCTTGCACCAGAAGGTTACGGAGAAATCATTGGTGGTTCAATGCGTGAGGAAAACTACGATGCGCTTGTAGCGAAGATGGAATCACTCGGTATGGATCGTACAGAATATGAATTCTACCTTGACCTTCGTAAATACGGTACAGTTCCACACGGTGGATTTGGTATCGGTATCGAGCGTATGGTAACCTTTGCAGCAGGTACAAAACACATCCGTGAAGCCATTCCATTCCCACGTATGTTGCACCGTATCAAACCTTAATAACTATAAAAACGCCATCTGGCGTTTTTACTTTAAATGAAAGAGGTGGAGAAAATGTAGGCAACTCTAAGTAAGTCTTTTAGAAACAATCATATTACTTATTGAAAGAGAGAAAACAATGTTTAAAAGAACTTACAAATGCAACATTCCACTCCTAGCCGGACTGGAATTTACATCTTATTTTGGGATTACCAGTTTTTGGATTTTATTTTTCATTCAGAATGGCCTTTCCTTACTTCAAATCGGTCTATTAGAAAGTATCTTTCATGGGACAAGTCTCTTATGTGAAATCCCATCTGGTATGTTGGCCGATCGATTTAGCTACAAGACCAATCTCTATTTGGCTCGCTTGGCCAGTATTGTATCCTCTATCTTGATTTTGTTTGGTCAGGGAAATTTTTGGATCTATGCTCTTGCCATGATGGTCAGTGCTTGGTCCTATAATTTTGATTCTGGGACCAGTACCGCTTTCTTATATGATTCTGCGGTAGAAGCAGGTCAAAAGGACCGGTATCTTCAGATTTCTAGCTTTTTGTCTGGTGTGGCAGAAGTGACTCGAACCCTAGGTACAGTTGTGGCAGGCTTCTTTATTCACGGAGCCTTGGCTTGGACTTATCTAATTGCTATTGGATTATCTTTTCTTTCTATAATCTTGATTTATTTTATGAAAGAACCAATGGCTAAGAGAGAAAAAAATGAAGTCTTAACCTTTAAAACGATTGTCCTGCAAGTTCGAAAAGAATGGCAGGAAAAACCAGTAGTCTTTTACTGGATGCTGACTTATCAGCTAGTCGGGACACTCATGTGCATGTTTTACTTTTACTATCAGCAGAAAATAAGTGACTTAGCTGGATGGCAGGTATCGCTGGTCATGCTGATTGGTAGTGGCTTAAATCTTATAGCAGTTTATGTAGCTAGTCAAATTGGTAAAAAATGGAATAGCAATCGAGTTTTTCCGACTCTTGTTGCACTAACGGGTTTGGCCTTACTATTGGTATTTTTTGGAACTCCTTTTGCTTTTCTTCTCGTATATCTTTTAACCGATACACTCTATGCAGTTTATCAACCAATCTATTTTAATGACTTACAAGGCTATTTACCGTCCAGTGTAAGAGCAACTATGCTTAGTATCAATTCTATGCTCTTTAGTTTATCTATGATTGTCATTTTCCCATTGACAGGTTGGTTGATTGATCGTTGGGGCCTTGTAGCTGTCTTTTCAGTTCTAGGTCTTATCTTACTATTAACCTATCCTATCTTAAGAATTGGTCTAAAAAGGATGGGCAAGCTATTAAATTAGGACTTAAAAACTGAATAAAGCACGAAACCCTATTTGCCCAAAGAAAGATCCTGTGGTACAATAGCAAGAAGAAAAGGAGAAGAGCATGATTGATGTAGAAGAAATTCTAAGTAAGATGAATCCCAATCAAAAGATCAACTATGACCGTGTCATGCAAAAGATGGTTCAAGTTTGGGAAAAAAATGAAGAGAGACCAACTATTCTCATGCACGTCTGTTGTGCTCCCTGTAGCACTTACACTCTAGAGTATTTGACCAAGTATGCGGATGTGACTATCTATTTTGCAAATTCAAATATCCATCCCAAAGCTGAGTATCACAAGCGTGCCTATGTGACCAAGAAGTTTGTCAGTGATTTCAATGAGCGAACTGGAAATAAGGTCCAATACCTAGAAGCTCCTTATGAACCCAACGAATACCGTCAGCTGGTCAGAGGTTTGGAAGAAGAACCTGAAGGTGGCGATCGCTGCAAGGTTTGTTTTGACTATCGCTTGGACAAGACAGCGCAAGTGGCTATGGACTTAGGATTTGATTACTTCGGTTCAGCCCTAACCATCAGTCCTCACAAAAATTCACAAACCATCAATAGTATCGGGATTGATGTGCAGAAAATCTACACCACTCATTATCTTCCAAGTGATTTTAAGAAAAATCAAGGCTATAAACGCTCTGTAGAAATGTGTGAAGAGTACGACATTTATCGCCAATGTTATTGTGGCTGTGTCTATGCCGCTCAAGCTCAAAATATTGACTTGGTACAGGTCAAGAAGGATGCAACAGCCTTTATGGTAGATAAGGATATCGAAAAAGACTATTCGCATATCAAGTTCACTGTTACAAAATTAGATATTTAGACGAAAACCTGCCTCAAGGCAGGTTTTTTACTAGGGAAAAGTGATAGCCAGAAATTGATGGACTAATCTATGAATTCCTAGTCCATGACTCGCGAGCCTTCAATAAACTAGTTGAGACTTAAGATTTGTGGATAAACATGAAGTTTAGGTTAAAAGTATTTTTTGGAATTTAGAATGCTGATAAACAGTTCAATTAGTTGCCACTCAAAGGCTCGTTAGAAATCAAAAAACGAGGTCAGGATTTTAATCCTGACCTCTGACAACTTTACCGATTCTTTAGTTCTACGTAGCGTTTGTACCAAATGTTGACATAGGCTTCTGAGAAAGGACCTCGCTCATTGTTAATCCAATCAACAAGAATCTTAACATGCTCTTTCAGAATATAGTCTAGATCAGAAGAATACTTCATTTTTCGCTTGTGTCGTTCATACTCCTCAACGTCCAAGAGGCGTTTCTCACCATCTGTAAAAACTTTAACATCCAAATCATAGTCAATGTATTTTAAAGCTTCTTCATCCAGATAGTAAGGACTAGCCATATTGCAGTAGTAGGAGATACCATTTTCACGAATCATAGCGATAATATTAAACCAATATTTCTTGTGAAAGTAAACAATAGCCGGTTCTCGAGTTACCCAACGACGACCGTCACTTTCGGTAACAAGTGTGTGGTCGTTGACGCCGATAATAGCGTTCTCTGTTGTTTTTAGTACCATGGTGTCCCGCCAAGTGCGGTGGAGACTCCCATCATGCTTATAACTTTGAATTGTAATAAAGTCGCCTTCTTTTGGAAGTTTCATAACTAACCAACTTTCTACAATTTATAAGTTTATCGTTTACTATTGTATCACATTTTTGTTTAAAGTTCTTAGTTTTTTTATGAAAAAATTAAAGATATTCTCTTAGAGCGCTGGCTATATCCGAAAAATCGTAACCTTTTCTAGCTAAAACTTGGGTCAAACGTTGTTTCAGTTCGTATCCTTCATACTTTCGTGAGTATTTTGGGTATTGTTTATCGAGCTCTTTAAAAATCAGCTCTTGGACAGTTTCTTCATCGACCTGGTTATCTAGTTGATCAAAGGCAGACTTGGCTTCTGTATAGGAAAATCCTTTATTGGTTAGGCCTTGGATAATCTTATCCTGTAGAGCACGGGCAGGTAATTTCCCTTGGTATTTTTTCAATAGTTTTTTAGCTGTGCGCTCTGCGACTTCCGTCATATCAAATTCTTGTAAGACGTCTTGGATAACGGTCTTAGCAACCCCTTTTTGAGAAATCTTCTGCATCAGCATATAGCTTCCCTTATCTCCTGAAAGCTGATTGGAATTGATGATAGCTTGTGCATATTGGCGGTCATTGATCCAGTTGTCGTCCTTTAGAGACTGAATGACTTGGGGAATGATTTTCTCATCAATTTCATGTTTGGCAAGATAATCTCTAACTTCTTTTTCAGTACGGGTCTTGAAGGATAAGTGGTAGAGAGCTAGATTTTTACTGTAGGAAAATTGCGCAAAGGATTTAATCTCAGTTAGTTCCTCAGCTGAGATCTCTTTCCCTTTTGTCAACATAAAGCGAACAATGGTATCCTCGGTAATGTAGCAGGTTTGATCGCTATCAAGTTCGAGCAGATAGAGTCTTTTTTTCTTTTCAAGTTTTGTGATTTTCATATTTTCCTCTTACCCAAATGCTTCAAAGGCAGCAACGAGTCGAAGTTTGTTGCTATCAACCAGCTCTATCCCGTAACAGTCGAGAAATAGTTCAGCATATTTGGGATCTTTTAAGTTGTAATTGAGGGACCAAATTGCCCAAAAGAGATCGATATGCCGATCACTGAAATCAGCCAAACCAAGATCAATAAAGCAAGAGAAATGGCTAGCATCTTTGAGAATAAAGTTTGGTAGACAGGCGTCCCCGTGAATAAAGGCATCTGTACTTAAAAGGTGTCCTTGTTCTTGGATGAGTTGGAAGGCCTCTTCGCGACTGCTAATCTGGAATTGGGGTAGGAGCGCCTTGGCATAGAACTCCCCTTTTTCATAGTTTTTAAAGGCTCTGTCTTTATAGGTCTGTAAATGATTTTCTGATGGAAAATTGTGTGGGTTTAAGCTGTGAAGCTTTTTAAGAGCCTCTGCCATTGTTCGGCAGATTTTTTCTGGCTGATCTAAAAAAGCGAAAGCATCATGACCAATAGCCTCTTTAGTCAGGAGGTAGTCTTTATCTTTAGATAGATATTCGATAACTGGAGTTCCCAGTCCTTTGGTTTCAAACCACCTTGCAATGCTAGCTTCTCGCTCTAATCTTCCCTTTTGATCTTTTTTTAAATAGTAACCTGAGTCAAGATAAAGGACCCTTGCGCCTGAATGAGAAGAGCTGTCAGAAAGGCTTGTCCCCTCTATATAAGTTCGTAATTGCTCAGGAAAATCCAATGAGGAAAAAGATATCTTTGTATTCATGTTTTTATTGTAACATATTCTTAACCATTGAGAAACTACGTGGTATAATAGACTTATGAATCTAAAAGTCAAACAAAAAATTCCATTAAAAATCAAGCGCATGGGGATTAACGGGGAAGGAATTGGTTTTTTCCAGAAAACCCTCGTTTTTGTTCCAGGTGCCCTCAAGGGAGAAGATATCTATTGTCAGGTAACTTCTGTTAAGCGTAACTATGTTGAGGCCAAACTGCTTGAGGTCAATAAAAAATCTAAGTTTCGAGTGGTTCCAGACTGTACCATTTATAATGAGTGTGGAGGCTGTCAAATCATGCACCTGCACTATGACAAGCAGCTGGAGTTCAAGACAGATCTCCTTCATCAAGCTCTGAAAAAGTTTGCTCCTGCTGGCTACGAAAACTATGAAATTAGACCAACCATTGGTATGCAGGAGCCTAAGTATTATCGGGCTAAACTGCAATTCCAAACTCGAAAATTTAAGGGCCAAGTCAAGGCGGGATTATATGCTCAAAATTCCCATTATTTGGTTGAGTTAAAAGACTGTCTGGTTCAAGACAAGGAGACGCAGATTATTGCCAATCGCATTGCTGAACTCTTGACCTATCATCAAATTCCGATTACAGATGAACGGAAAATTCTTGGGGTTCGGACCATCATGGTTCGTCGAGCACGGAAAACTGGGCAAGTTCAGATTATCATTGTGACAAATCGTCAATTAAATCTGACTCAATTTGTGAAAGATTTAGTCAAGGATTATTCTGAAGTAGTGACTGTCGCAGTCAATACCAATACTGCCAAAACTTCTGAGATTTATGGAGACAAGACCGAGATTATTTGGGGGCAGGATAGTATACGCGAAGGTGTTCTAGACTATGAATTTTCTCTTTCACCACGAGCTTTTTACCAACTCAATCCTGAACAGACAGAAGTCCTCTACAGTGAAGCCGTTAAGGCCTTGGACGTAAATGAGAATGACCATCTGATTGATGCCTATTGTGGTGTTGGGACCATTGGTTTTGCCTTTGCTAAAAAAGTCAAAAGCTTGAGAGGGATGGATATTATTCCAGAAGCTATTGAGGATGCCAAAGAAAATGCTAAGCGCATGGGTTATACCAATACTCACTATGAAGCAGGAACTGCAGAAGAAATTATTCCTCGTTGGTACAAGGAAGGCTACCGTGCAGATGCCTTGATTGTGGACCCGCCACGTACAGGTTTAGATGATAAGCTCTTGGATACCATTGTCAAGTATGCTCCTGAAAAGATGGTCTATGTTTCCTGCAATGTGTCTACCTTGGCGCGTGATTTAGTCCGTCTAGTAGAGGTCTATGATCTACACTATATCCAGTCTGTTGATATGTTTCCACACACGGCTAGAACAGAAGCAGTGGTCAAATTAACCAGGAGAAAGCCAACTTCTAGATAAAAACGGCAACTGGAAAGTTTTTGAAAAGAAGACTTCTAGTTACAGAGTAAGATTTGCAAGCTATCTTTAAATATGATAAAATAAGTAGAAAATAAAATGAAAAAAGAGGTATGTGAAATGTCACGTAAACCATTTATTGCCGGTAACTGGAAAATGAACAAAAACCCAGAAGAAGCAAAAGCATTTGTTGAAGCTGTAGCATCAAAACTTCCTTCAGCAGACCTTGTTGAAGCAGGTATCGCAGCTCCAGCTCTTGATTTAACAACTGTTCTTGCTGCTGCTAAAGGTTCAAACCTTAAAGTTGCTGCTCAAAACTGCTACTTTGAAAATGCTGGTGCTTTCACTGGTGAAACTAGTCCACAAGTTTTGAAAGAAATCGGTACTGACTACGTTGTTATCGGTCACTCAGAACGTCGTGACTACTTCCACGAAACAGACGAAGATATCAACAAAAAAGCAAAAGCAATCTTTGCAAACGGTATGCTTCCAATCATCTGTTGTGGTGAAAGCCTTGAAACTTACGAAGCTGGTAAAGCAGCAGAATTCGTAGGTGCTCAAGTTTCTGCTGCTCTTGCTGGATTGACTGCAGAACAAGTAGCTTCAACAGTTATCGCATACGAGCCAATCTGGGCTATCGGTACTGGTAAATCAGCTTCACAAGACGATGCACAAAAAATGTGTAAAGTTGTTCGTGACGTTGTAGCTGCTGACTTCGGTCAAGAAGTAGCTGACAAAGTACGTGTTCAATACGGTGGTTCAGTTAAACCTGAAAACGTTGCTGAATACATGGCTTGTCCAGACGTTGACGGAGCTCTTGTTGGTGGTGCATCACTTGACCCAGAAAGCTTCTTGGCATTGCTTGACTTTGTAAAATAAGCCTTAAATATCTGAGACAGACAGTTCCCCCTCTCGAGGTTTTGGCTGCCTGTCTTCTTTTTAGTAAAATGGCGTGCGAAAGCACGCTCTTTTCTGCATTTTATACTCAATGAAAATCAAAGAGCAAACTAGGAAGCGAGCCGCAGGCTGTACTTGAGTACGGCAAGATGAAGCTGACGTGGTTTGAATTTGATTTTTGAAGAGTATTAGAAGAAAAAGAAAGGAGAATCATGCTGTATATTTGGTCTTATCTCAAACGCTATCCCAAGTGGTTAGTGTTAGACTTTCTCGGGGCAATTTTCTTTGTCATTGTCAATCTAGGTTTACCAACAGTTTTAGCCCGCATGATTGACCAGGGAATCAACCAAGGTGATCAGGATAAACTCTATTTTTGGGCCGTAATCATGTTGGTTATTATCGTCTTGGGAACATTTGGACGGGTTGTTCTGGCTTATGCTGCTAGTAAATTGACCACGAATATGGTTAAGGATATGCGGGATGATGTCTATGCTAAGCTGCAAGAGTATTCTCATCACGAATATGAACAAATCGGTGTATCTTCACTAGTTACTCGTATTACCAGTGATGCCTTTGTCCTCATGCAGTTTGCGGAACAAACTCTTAAGTTGGGTGTTATCACTCCCATGATGATGCTGTCGAGTATTCTCATGATTTTCTTGACCAGTCCTTCACTAGCTTGGATTGTCGCTTTTTCCGTTCCTTTTCTAGCTGTAGTAGTCATTTATGTGGCGGTCCAAACGCGTCCCTTATCTGAAAAGCAACAAAAAACACTGGATAAGATTAACCAGTATGTCCGTGAAAATTTGATGGGTTTGCGTGTCATCCGTGCCTTTGCCCGTGAAGACTTCCAAGAAAAACGTTTCGAAGAGAAAAATGCAATCTATGCGGATAATTCGAATCGCTTGTTCAAATTGACTGGTTTGACGGAACCACTATTTGTGCAAATCATTATCGCTATGATTGTGGCTATCGTTTGGTTTGCTTTGGATCCTCTCAAACAGGGAAGTTTGCAGATTGGGGATTTGGTAGCCTTCATAGAGTATAGTTTCCATGCTCTCTTGTCCTTCCTTTTCTTGTCAAACCTCTTTACCATGTATCCACGTACTGCCGTATCTAGCGAGCGTTTGAAGGAAATCATGGACATGCCCATTTCCATTGATTCAAATGAAGATGGAGTTCAAGAAACAGAAACTCATGGATATCTAGAATTTGATAATGTGACCTTTGCCTATCCAGGGGAAACAGAAAACCCTGTTTTGCATAATATTTCCTTTACTGCTAAGCCGGGAGAAACCATTGCATTTATCGGTTCAACTGGGTCAGGTAAGTCTACTCTGGTTCAGTTAATTCCTCGTTTCTACGATGTTACGCTAGGGAAAATCAAGGTCGATGGTGTTGATGTACGGGATTACCGTCTCAAATCACTCCGTCAGAAGATTGGATTTATTCCACAAAAGGCCTTGCTTTTTACTGGAACTATCGCAGAAAATCTCCGCTATGGGAAAGAGGATGCCAGTCATGAGGACTTGCACCAAGCAGCTGATGTAGCCCAAGCCAAAGACTTTATCGAAAGTCGAGAAGAAGGTTTTGCGACGCATCTGGCCGAAGGGGGAAGCAACCTATCGGGTGGTCAGAAACAACGCTTGTCGATTGCCCGCGCAGTCATCAAGGGGCCAGACATCTACATCTTTGATGATTCCTTCTCAGCCTTGGACTATCGTACAGATGCTATTTTGCGCCGTCGTCTCAAGGAAGTGACGCAAGATGCTACGGTATTGATTGTTGCGCAGCGTGTTGGAACTATCATGGATGCTGACCAGATTATCGTCCTTGATAAGGGTGAAATCGTTGGTCGTGGCCGTCATGAAGAATTGATGGAGACCAATGACATTTATCGAGAAATTGCTGAGTCGCAGCTGAAAAATGCGTCTCTAACAGAAGAATAGGAGGTAAAGGATGAAACAACAATCTAGTCTAGCTCGTCTATGGAGCTATTTAAAAGCCTACCGATTCTCTGTTTTCTTTGCAGTCTTCTTGAAGATAGTCAGCGTCATTATGAGTGTTATCGAGCCTTTTGTATTGGGGCTTGCCATTACAGAGTTAACCAGCAATCTTCTTGCTATGGCAAATGGTGTTGCAGGAGCGGGTATCAATACCAGCTATATCGCAGTGATTCTTGTTATTTATCTCTTGCGTGGTCTTCTCTATGAGTTGGGTTCTTACTACTCAAACTACTTTATGACCAATGCGGTGCAGTCCATGATACAGGATTTGCGAAATGAAATGAGTGAAAAAATCAATCGCATTCCTGTGTCCTACTTTGACAAGCACCAGTTTGGAGATTTGCTCGGTCGTTTTACAAGTGACGTTGAAACTGTTTCAAACGCTCTACAACAATCTTTCTTACAGATTGTCAATGCAGTCTTTACCATTCTTTTTGTTATGGGAATGGTGCTCTATCTAAATATTCAGTTGGCTGTCATTGTTATCTTGTCGATTCCGATAACTTATTTTGGGGCTAAAACAATTCTGAATCGTTCGCAGCCATACTTTAAACAGCAGGCAGCCATTCTAGGTCGTATGAATGGATTTGTGCAGGAAAACTTGACAGGTTTCAATGTCCTCAAACTTTTTGGCCGTGAAGAAAACTCTCAAGAGAGATTTGAGAAGATTACGGATGAATTGCAACAGGTCGGATTTAAGGCTAGCTTTATTTCAGGTTTGATGATGCCTGCCTTACACATTGTATCCGACTTAACTTATCTGATAGTCGCTGTCCTAGGAGGATTGCAGGTTATTGCAGGTCGCTTAACCATTGGTAATATGCAGGCTTTCGTTCAGTATGTGTGGCAGGTCAGTCAACCAATTCAAAATATCACTCAATTAGCAGGACAAATGCAAAGTGCCAAGTCTTCACTTGACCGTGTCTTTGAAGTTTTAGATGAACAGGAAGAAGTCCAAGCTGCTGAAGTGAAAGAACTGGCACCATTGACAGGTCAAGTTAGCTTCAAGAACGTCGATTTCCAATATGTGGAAAATAAACCATTGATTCGCAATTTCAACCTAGATGTTAAACCTGGAGAGATGGTAGCTATCGTTGGACCTACTGGAGCAGGTAAAACTACCCTGATCAACCTGCTCATGCGTTTTTATGATGTGACCGCAGGTGCTATTTTAGTGGATAGTCAAGATATTCGTGACCTGTCTCGTCAGGACTACCGTCGTCAGTTTGGGATGGTATTACAAGATGCCTGGCTCTATGAAGGTAGTATCAAGGAAAATCTTCGTTTTGGAAATCTTGATGCAACGGATGAAGAAATTGTTGAAGCTGCTAAGGCTGCCAATGTTGACCACTTTATCCGCACCCTTCCTGGTGGCTATAACATGGAAATGAACCAAGAGTCAAGTAATATTTCTCTTGGGCAAAAACAGTTGTTAACTATCGCGCGTGCACTCTTAGCAGATCCCAAAATTCTAATCCTTGATGAAGCGACATCATCAGTCGATACCCGCTTGGAGCTCTTGATTCAAAAGGCCATGAAGCGTTTGATGAAGGGAAGAACAAGCTTTGTTATCGCCCATAGACTTTCTACTATTCAGGAAGCGGACAAGATTTTGGTGCTGAAAGATGGACAGATTATCGAACAAGGAAATCATGAAAGTCTCTTAGCTGCAAAAGGTTTCTATTATGACCTTTATCAAAGTCAATTTTCTAGTAAAAACAGAGAAAATAGCTAGGATAAATAGCCACTCATTTTCTTAAATTATCAGTCAATTACAACTTTTTTAATATGGGTTAATTTTCTTGCTTTTGTCTACTAGGTGTAGTATACTGAGGTAGTAATCAATAAATATGGTTGCAAAAATAATATTATGAGGTGAGAAAAATGGTAGAATTGAAAAAAGATGCATTAAAAGACGTAGCAACATTATCTAAACCAGCGGCAGAAGCGCTAGTAAATACAAAGGAAGTTTTGAATCAATCAGTAGCAGACTTGTATGTAGCACATATCGCTCTTCATCAAGTACACTGGTACATGCGTGGTCGTGGTTTCCAAGTATGGCATCCTAAGATGGATGAATACATGGATAGCCTAGATGGTTACCTTGATGAAATCAGCGAACGCTTGATTACACTTGGTGGCAAACCATACTCTACTTTGACAGAATTCCTTCAACACAGTGAAATCGAAGAAGGAGCTGGAGAGTTCCGTAACGTAGAAGAAAGTTTGGAACGTGTCCTTGAAATTTATCGTTACCTTATCACTCTTTTCCAAAAAGCATTGGATGTAACAGATGAAGAAGGTGATGATGTAACCAATGATATCTTCGTTGGTGCTAAAGCTGACCTTGAAAAAACAGTCTGGATGCTTGCAGCAGAATTAGGACAAGCACCTGGTTTGTAAGATACTGTATTTTTCTAAAAATCCGTAGAAGTTTTCTACGGATTTTTTCTATTCAGGAGGGCATTCCAAAACAGTCTTTTTTGAAGATTTTTGATAAAATAGAACTATCAATGAAAAGGATGAAAGCATGACAAAGAAAATCGTAGCCATTTGGGCTCAAGATGAAAAGGGTGTAATCGGGAAAGAGGATCGTTTACCTTGGCATTTGCCAGCAGAGTTAAAACATTTTAAAGAAACAACCTTGAATCATGCCATTTTAATGGGTCGTGTAACCTTTGATGGGATGGGTCGACGATTGCTTCCAGGACGTGAAACCTTGATTTTGACGCGTAATCCCGAAGAAACAATCGATGGTGCTCTGGTCTTCCAAAATGTTGAGGATGTTTTAGACTGGTATCATCATCAGGATAAAAATCTATACATCCTTGGTGGCAAGCAAATTTTTCAGCTTTTTGAACCTTTCTTAGATGAGCTTATTGTGACACAAATTCATGCTCAAGTTGAAGGGGATACCTATTTCCCAGAAGATTTTGACTTGACTGCTTTTGAAACTATTACAAGTAAATCTTATAGCAAAGATGAAAAAAATGCCTATGATTTTACCATCGAATATAGAAAGAGAAAGGAAGTCTAATGGAGCGCAGTATTTTTGGATTTTTTACAGCTCTTTTGTGTGCTGTCTGTCTAGTAGCTGGAACACACGCTTTTCGTAAAAAGCGCTTTGGACTTGCTACTCTGCTTTGGCTTAATGCTTTTACAAACTTGGTGAATAGCATTCATGCTTTTTATATGACCTTATTTTAGATAGAAAGAATAGTTAGAACGGAAGGGAATCATGCCTACAAATAGGAAAAATGATATGATGGTTTATTGCTCATTTTGTGGCAAAAGCCAAGAAGAAGTTAAAAAAATAATCGCTGGGAACAATGCCTTTATCTGTAATGAATGTGTAGAGTTAGCCCAGGAAATTATTCGTGAGGAGTTGGCTGAGGAAGTTTTGGCGGACTTGTCTGAGGTACCAAAACCAATCGAACTCCTAAACATTTTGAACCACTATGTGATTGGTCAAGATCGTGCTAAACGTGCTCTGGCAGTGGCTGTTTATAACCACTACAAACGCATCAATTTCCATGACACTCGTGAAGATAGTGAAGATGTTGATTTACAAAAGTCAAACATTCTAATGATTGGCCCAACTGGTTCAGGGAAGACTTTCCTTGCTCAAACTCTTGCTAGAAGTTTGAATGTACCATTTGCTATAGCGGATGCAACAGCTCTTACTGAAGCTGGCTATGTGGGTGAGGACGTTGAAAATATCCTCCTCAAACTTTTGCAGGCAGCTGATTTTAACATTGAACGCGCAGAACGTGGGATTATCTATGTCGATGAGATTGACAAGATTGCTAAGAAGAGTGAGAATGTTTCTATCACACGTGATGTTTCTGGTGAAGGTGTGCAACAAGCCCTTCTCAAGATTATCGAAGGAACTGTAGCTAGCGTACCACCTCAAGGCGGACGCAAACATCCACAACAAGAAATGATTCAAGTAGATACCAAGAATATCCTCTTCATCGTAGGTGGTGCCTTCGATGGAATCGAAGAAATTGTCAAACAGCGTTTGGGTGAAAAAGTCATTGGTTTCGGACAAAACAACAAGGCCATTGACGAAAACAGCTCTTATATGCAAGAAATCATCGCAGAAGATATTCAAAAATTCGGAATTATTCCTGAGTTGATTGGACGCTTGCCCGTTTTTGCAGCTCTGGAGCAGTTGACCGTAGATGATTTGGTCCGTATCTTGAAAGAGCCAAGAAATGCCTTGGTTAAACAATACCAGACCTTGCTTTCATATGACGATGTTGAGCTTGAATTTGACGATGAAGCACTTCAGGAAATTGCCAACAAAGCCATCGAACGTAAAACTGGTGCCCGTGGTCTTCGCTCAATCATCGAAGAAACCATGCTAGACGTCATGTTTGAGGTTCCAAGTCAAGAAAATGTGAAAACTGTTCGTATCACAAAAGAAGCAGTTGACGGAACGGCTAAGCCAATTCTAGAGACAGCCTAGAGGTGACTATGGAAATCAATACACACAATGCTGAGATTTTGCTGAGTGCAGCCAACAAGTCCCACTATCCGCAGGATGAACTTCCTGAGATTGCTCTTGCAGGGCGCTCAAATGTTGGTAAATCAAGTTTTATCAATACCATGCTCAATCGTAAAAATCTAGCTCGTACTTCAGGAAAACCAGGAAAAACACAACTACTCAATTTCTTTAATATTGATGACAAGATGCGTTTTGTGGATGTGCCTGGTTATGGTTACGCCCGTGTTTCCAAAAAGGAACGCGAAAAATGGGGTCGTATGATTGAGGAATATTTAACCACTCGAGAAAATCTTCGGGCGGTTGTCAGTCTCGTTGACCTTCGCCATGATCCGACGGCTGATGATGTACAGATGTACGAATTTCTTAAGTATTATGAGATTCCTGTCATCATTGTAGCGACAAAGGCAGACAAGATTCCGCGTGGAAAATGGAATAAGCACGAATCAGCTATTAAAAAGAAATTAAACTTTGATCCAAGTGATGATTTCATCCTCTTTTCGTCCGTAACAAAAGCAGGAATGGATCAAGCTTGGGATGCTATTTTAGAAAAATTGTGAGGAATACATATGGCAAAAACAATTCATACAGATAAAGCTCCAAAAGCAATCGGACCTTACGTTCAAGGAAAAATCGTTGGCAACCTTTTGTTCGCTAGCGGTCAAGTTCCACTATCTCCTGAAACTGGAGAAATCGTAGGTGAAACGATTCAAGAACAGACAGAACAAGTCTTGAAAAATATTGGAGCTATTTTAGCAGAGGCAGGAACAGACTTTGACCATGTTGTTAAAACAACTTGCTTCTTGAGTGATATGAACGACTTTGTACCTTTTAACGAGGTTTACCAAACAGCCTTTAACAAGGAATTTCCAGCTCGTTCAGCTGTAGAAGTAGCTCGTCTTCCTCGCGATGTAAAAGTCGAAATTGAAGTCATCGCAGAGATTGGATAAGCGAGTTGAAGTTTGGTTCTTCCAAACTTCTTTTGATATAAGGAGACAAAGATGACAAAGAAACAACTTCACCTGGTGATTGTTACAGGGATGAGTGGTGCAGGAAAAACTGTAGCTATTCAATCCTTTGAAGATTTAGGATATTTTACCATTGATAATATGCCACCTGCCCTCTTACCAAAATTTTTACAGTTGGTTGAGACCAAGGATGATGATCATAAGTTGGCCCTAGTGGTTGATATGCGTAGTCGTTCTTTCTTCTCAGAGATTCAGGCTGTCTTAGATGAATTGGAAAACCAAGATGATTTAGACTTTAAAATCCTCTTTTTGGATGCGGCTGATAAGGAATTAGTGGCACGTTATAAGGAAACAAGAAGAAGTCATCCACTAGCAGCAGATGGTCGTATCTTGGATGGAATCAAGTTGGAACGCGAACTCTTGGCGCCGTTGAAAAATATGAGTCAAAACGTGGTAGACACGACAGAGTTAACTCCACGTGAACTTCGAAAGACCATTGCAGAACAGTTTTCAGACCAAGAACAGGCTCAGTCCTTCCGTATTGAGGTTATGTCTTTCGGGTTTAAATATGGCATTCCTATTGATGCTGACTTGGTATTTGATGTTCGTTTCCTCCCAAATCCCTACTATCTACCAGAACTTCGTAATCAGACAGGTGAAGATCAAGCCGTTTATGACTATGTTATGAATCATGAGGAATCTGAAGATTTCTACCGTCATTTGTTGGCTTTGATTGAACCAATCCTACCTGGCTACAAAAAAGAAGGAAAATCTGTTTTAACCATTGCAGTAGGTTGTACAGGCGGGCAACACCGAAGCGTTGCCTTCGCCAAACGATTAGCCACTGATTTGTCTAAAAATTGGCCTGTAAATGAAAGTCATCGTGATAAAGACCGAAGAAAGGAAACGGTAAACCGTTCATGAGAAAACCAAAAATTACGGTGATTGGTGGAGGAACTGGAATCCCTGTTATTTTAAAAAGTTTGCGGGAAAGAGATGTGGACATTGCAGCCATTGTAACTGTTGCTGATGACGGAGGTTCTTCAGGTGAACTGCGTAAAAATATGCAGCAGTTGACACCACCTGGTGATTTACGCAATGTCCTTGTTGCCATGTCAGATATGCCAAAGTTCTATGAGAAGGTTTTTCAATACCGCTTTTCGGAGGATGCAGGTGCCTTTGCTGGACATCCGCTGGGGAATATTCTCATAGCAGGGCTTTCTGAAATGCAGGGTTCAACCTATAATGCCATGCAACTACTGAGTAAATTTTTCCATACGACTGGAAAGATTTATCCATCTAGTGATCACCCCTTGACCTTGCATGCAGTCTTTAAAGATGGTTCAGAAGTAGCTGGGGAAAGTCACATTGCAGACCATCCAGGCATGATTGACCATGTTTATGTCACCAATACCCTGAATGATGAAAAACCGCAGGCTAGCCGTCGAGTTGTCAATACCATTCTTGAGAGTGATATGATTGTCTTAGGACCTGGTTCACTCTTTACCTCCATTTTGCCGAATATTGTCATTGAAGAGATTGGACAAGCCCTTCTTGAAACCAAAGCAGAGGTGGCTTATGTTTGCAATATCATGACCCAACGTGGTGAGACTGAGCATTTTACAGATAGTGATCATGTGGAAGTCTTGCATCGTCATCTTGGTCGCCCCTTTATTGATACCGTACTTGTTAATATCGAAAAGGTTCCAAGAGACTATATGGACACCAACCGTTTCGATGAGTATCTAGTTCAGGTTGAGCATGATTTTGAAGGCTTACGTAAGCAAGTCCCCCGTGTCATTTCATCCAACTTCCTACGTTTGGAAAATGGTGGTGCCTTCCATGATGGGGATTTAATCGTAGATGAGCTCATGCGAATCATACAGGTGAGAAAATGAGTTTCACAGTAGCAGTAAAAGAAGAAATCCTAGGTCAACACCACCTGAGTCGCTATGAGTTATCAGCCATTATTAAGATGTCTGGAAGCGTAGGTTTGTCTAGTTCTGGCTTGACCTTATCCGTTGTTACAGAGAGTGCCAAGCTTGCCCGCCATCTTTATGAATCGTTCTTACACTTTTATGGTATTAAGTCGGAGATTCGTCATCATCAGAGAAGCAATCTTCGTAAAAATCGGGTCTATACTGTGTTTACAGATGAACAAGTCCAAGAACTTTTAGCGGATTTGCGTCTGGCTGATTCTTTCTTTGGTCTGGAGACGGGAATTGATCCAGATATTTTAGGAGATGAAGAAGCAGGTCGTGCCTATCTCTGTGGTGCTTTTTTAGCAAACGGGAGTATTCGAGATCCCGAGTCAGGCAAGTATCAGCTGGAAATTAGTTCAGTTTATCTAGATCATGCCCAAGGGATCGCTTCGCTCTTGCAGCAGTTCTTGTTAGATGCCAAGGTGATTGAACGAAAAAAAGGTGCAGTGACCTATCTCCAGCGAGCAGAAGATATTATGGATTTCCTGATTTTAGTAGGAGCTATGCAGGCACGTGATACTTTTGAAGGTGTCAAGATTCTCCGAGAAACTCGAAATGACCTCAATCGTGCCAATAATGCAGAGACGGCAAATATTGCTCGTACGGTTTCAGCGAGTATGAAAACCATTAACAATATCAGTAAAATCAAAGATAGAATTGGTTTGGATAATCTGCCAGCAGACTTGCAGGAAGTCGCCCGTCTGCGTATCCAGCATCCAGACTATTCTATTCAAAAGTTGGCAGATAGTCTGACAAATCCCTTAACCAAAAGTGGTGTCAATCATCGCTTGAGAAAGATCAACAAAATCGCAGAGGAATTGTAAAAACCACGAATCGCATGATTCGTGGTTCTTTTCTTATAGACTTGTAGAGTGTTTTGGTTGTACTTTCTGTTCTGGGTCAATGTAGTTAATGGCATTGTTGACAGCAGTTGGTGCTTCACCAAGACCTGTTGCAATCAAGTCAATCTTACCTTCGTAGTAGCAGCAGTCACCGATAGCATAAATTCCAGCTTGGCTTGACTCTTGCTTGCTATTGACGATAATCTTGTGGCGGTTCAGTTCTAATCCCCATTTTTTAAGATTACCGACAGAAGATTTAAAGCCATAGTTGACAAAGAGGTGGTCCAATTCAATGGTTTCGGTTTCATCGGATTTGACTTTTGTGATTTCAAGCTTGTCAAGAGTTTGGCCGTCACCAAGAAGTTGACTCGGCACAAATGGTGTTTTGATAGTTACAGAAGACTCTTGCAAGGCCTGTACGCTATGCTCAAGTGCACGGAAGTTATCGCGACGGTGAACAAGTGTAGTTGGAGCAATCTTTTCAAAAGCTAAAGCCCAGTCAACGGCTGAGTCACCACCACCCAGGATGGTTACCTTCTGACCAGCATATTGTTGAATATTAGAAACGTGGTAGTGGATATTGTCATAGCCTTCAACACCTTCTAATTCGAGTGGACGTGGTTTAAAAGCACCACCACCCATAGCAATAATAACGGTTTTAGAAGTATGATTTCCCTTATTGGTTGTAATCTTAAAAACATCATCCTCTTTTTCAATCTCAAGAACAGTTTCATTGAGGTGAACAGGTGTCTCAAACCCTTCAAGTTGTTCCAGAAGGCGGTTAGTCAATTCTTCCCCTGTGAGGTTTGGAAAACCTGGAACATCGAGAATTTGTTTTTCAGGATATAGGATGGCAGGTTGACCACCTAGTTGAGGAAGAGAATCGATGATTTGTACTTTGGCTTGACGAAGGTGAGCATAAAAGGCTGCGAAAAGACCGACAGGTCCACCTCCTACAATGGTAATATCATATAGTTCAGACATGGTTTCTCCTTAATTCATTTCTATCATTTTATTCTATCATATTTTCTACCAATTTAAAATGAAGTAGGGGGAAGAAAATTTTTATATAAAATGATATAATGAAGAGTAGCTTTTTTATGGAGAGGAGGCCTAGAATGAATTTTCAGCAATTATCTAATCTTCAATACTGGTCTAGTTTGTTTTCCAGTCCTTGGAGTATTCTGATAAATGTGATTGATATTCTTATCGTTGCCTATATCTTATACCAATTTACAAAATCAATTGCAGGAACCAAGATTATGATCCTGGTTCGAGGTGTTTTAGTGTTTATCTTAGCTCAGATAGCAGCAAATACCCTAGGCTTGACGACTATTTCTTGGTTGATCAATCAATTGATTACTTACGGTGTTATCGCAGCGGTTGTTATTTTCTCTCCAGAAATTCGGACAGGTTTAGAGCGATTAGGACGTGCGACTGATTTCTTTTCAAGTACACCAATGAGTTCAGAAGAACAGATGATTCAGGCCTTTGTTAAAGCAGTTGAATATATGAGCCCGCGAAAAATTGGAGCACTGGTATCAGTTCAGCGTGTCAGAACCTTGCAGGAATATATATCTACGGGGATTCCTTTAGATGCTAAGATTTCTGCAGAACTCTTAATCAATATCTTCATTCCAAACACACCTTTACATGATGGTGCAGTCATTATAAAAGGTGATCGAATAGCTGTAACATCTGCTTATCTTCCACTTACTGAAGACACTGGTATTTCTAAGGAGTTTGGAACGCGACACCGTGCAGCCATTGGTTTATCTGAGGTTTCTGATGCTCTCACTTTTGTGGTATCAGAGGAAACTGGAGGTATTTCCATTACCTATAATGGTGTCTTTAAGCATGATTTAACGATGGAAGAATTTGAGGAAGAGCTACGTCGTATACTGATTCCGGAAAATTCACAAGAGCCAAGCTTAACAGAGCGTATATTAGGAGGCTGGAAGAATGAAAAAAAATAGTTTATATATCATCTCCTCACTCCTCTTTGCTTGCGTTTTATTTATCTACGCTACCTCTATTAATTATCAAAATAATAATAATGCAAGACCGGCTCGAACAGAAACCTATACTAATACGGTCGTAAATGTACCGATTGACATTCAGTACGATAGTGAGCAGTATTTTATTAGTGGTTTTAGTTCAGAAGTAACGGTATTTTTAACTGGATCCAATCGAGTGACCTTGGCTAGTGAGATGCAAGAAAGCACTCGTAAATTTAAGGTTACTGCAGATTTAACACAGGCGACAGAAGGAACCGTTGAAGTTCCCTTGACCATTGAAAATCTTCCGAGCGGTTTAACAGCCCTAGCAACACCACAGAAAATCACCGTTAAAATTGGGAAGAAAGCAACAAGGGATAATTTACCAGTCACTCCACAGATTGACTCTGGTAAGGTTGATGAACGAATTCTTATCGATAGTGTGACTGTTTCAGATGAACGCGTTTCGGTTACTAGTGATGTTGATACCTTGTCTAAGATTGATAAGATTGTGGCTGTTTTACCAACTAGTGAAAAAATTACAGGAAATTATACAGGTTCAGTTCCTTTACAAGCTATTGATAAGAATGGAACAGTTTTACCAACGGTGATTACACCGTATGAAACAACCATGAAGATAACAACGAAACAAGCTCGATCAGCAAGTAGTTCAAGCTCTTCAACTACTAGCTCATCTTCAACGAAATCTTCTACTGCAGAGTCTGAAACCAAACCAGACTCTTCAAAGAAAGACTAAAAAAATTAGAAAAGGATATAACATGGGTAAATATTTTGGAACGGACGGAGTCCGTGGAGAAGCAAACGTAGAACTTACGCCAGAATTAGCTTTTAAATTGGGACGTTTTGGAGGTTATGTTCTCAGTCAACATACGACTGAAGCACCAAAAGTGTTTGTAGGACGTGACACTCGTATCTCAGGTCAAATGCTAGAAGCAGCTTTGATTGCTGGCCTCCTTTCAGTCGGAATTCACGTTTACAAACTAGGCGTTCTTGCAACACCAGCAGTAGCTTATCTTGTAAAAACAGAAGGTGCGAGCGCAGGTGTCATGATTTCAGCTAGTCACAACCCAGCCCTTGATAATGGAATTAAATTCTTTGGTGGTGACGGCTTTAAACTAGACGATGACAAAGAAGCAGAAATCGAAGCCTTGCTAGATGCCAGTGAAGATACTCTCCCACGTCCAAGTGCAGAGGGCTTGGGTACGGTTGTTGACTACCCGGAAGGTTTACGTAAATATGAATCCTATCTTGTTTCAACTGGAACTCCTCTTGAAGGGATGAAGGTTGCCTTGGACACTGCTAACGGAGCAGCTGCAACCAGTGCTCGTCAAATTTTTGCAGATCTAGGTGCTCAATTAACAGTTATCGGTGAAACACCAGATGGCCTTAACATCAACTTGAACGTTGGTTCAACTCATCCAGAAGCCTTGCAAGAACTTGTAAAAGAAAGCGGGTCAGCCATTGGTTTAGCCTTTGATGGTGATAGCGACCGTTTGATTGCTGTTGATGAAAATGGCGAAATTGTCGATGGTGACAAGATTATGTACATCATTGGGAAATACCTCTCTGAAAAAGGTCAATTGGCTCAAAACACGATTGTGACAACAGTTATGTCCAACCTCGGTTTCCATAAGGCCTTGGATCGTGAAGGAATCAATAAAGCAGTCACTGCTGTTGGAGACCGCTATGTAGTTGAAGAAATGAGAAAATCTGGCTACAATCTCGGTGGTGAGCAATCAGGTCACGTTATCTTGATGGACTATAATACTACTGGTGATGGTCAGCTTTCAGCTGTTCAATTGACGAAAATCATGCAAGAAACAGGTAAGAGTTTGTCTCAATTGGCTTCAGAAGTGACAATTTACCCACAAAAATTGGTCAATATCCGTGTGGAAAATGCCATGAAAGAAAAAGCTATGGAAGTGCCAGCTATCAAAGCTATTATTGAGAAGATGGAAGCAGAAATGGCAGGAAATGGTCGCATCCTCGTTCGTCCGAGCGGAACAGAACCACTCTTGCGAGTGATGGCTGAAGCGCCTACAGCAGAAGAAGTGGACTACTACGTGGATACGATTGCTCAAGTTGTTAAAACTGAGATTGGTATTTAGTAAATCTAGCAGAAAATAAAAAAATATGGTACAATGGCAACTATATTGTACCAATGGAGATGAAAATGAATTTAAAACGTGAACAAGAATTTGTCAGTCAGTATCACTTTGATGCGCGTAACTTTGAATGGGAAAATGAAAATGGAGCACCTGAAACTAAGGTAGATGTAAACTTCCAGTTGCTTCAGCATGATCAAGAAAATCAAGTTACCTCTTTAGTAGTTGTTTTGAGCTTTATGATTGTCTTTGATAGATTTGTCATTAGTGGAACGATTTCTCAAGTCAACCATGTTGAAGGTCGTATTATCGATCAGCCAAGTGATTTCAGCCAAGAAGAGGTTGAGACACTAGCTCGTCCATGTTTGGACATGCTTAATCGTTTGACTTATGAAGTAACAGAAATTGCCCTTGATTTACCGGGAATTAATTTGGAGTTTTAAGAAATGAAATTAGCGGTCATAACAGACTCATCTGCTTTTCTACAAGCGGAAGCCTTGCGGAAAGAAGATTTATTTGTGCTAGACATTCCTGTGAATATCGATGGACAGGAGTATGTTGAAGGTGTAAATCTAACCGCTCAAGAATTTTATGAAAAAATGGCTTCAGCAAGCGAATTGCCAAAAACGAGCCAACCAAGTATTGCCAAGTTGGATGAAATTTTATCATCATTAAAAGCTAAAGGCTATACACATGCCTTAGGTCTTTTCCTATCTTCTGGAATTTCAGGATTTTACCAAAACATCCAGTATATGAAGGATGAATATGAAGGGGTAACCATTGCCTTTCCTGATACCCGTATTACAAGCGCTCCCCTAGGCTATATGGTTGAGAGTGTCTTGAAATGTGCAGAGCAAGGAGATGGCTTTGAGTCTATCTTAGATAAAGTAACTGAACAGATTGAAAATACCTCAGCCTTTATCATGGTGGATGATCTTGACCATCTAGTTAAGGGTGGACGACTCTCTAATGGTGCGGCTATTTTGGGGAATCTCCTTAGTATCAAGCCAATCCTATACTTCAATGACCAAGGTGTGATAGAAGTATATGAAAAGGTTCGTACAGAGAAAAAGGCTACAAAACGCTTAGTTGAAATTGTTAAAGAAGCAACAGATAATGGGAATTACCAGATCACTGTCATTCACGGGAATGCTCCTCAAAAAGCAGCAGATTTGCGCCAGCTTTTAATCGATGGTGGAGTGGCTACAGATGTTTCAATTGCAACCTTCGGTAGTGTTATTGGGACTCACCTGGGAGAAGGAAGTATTGCTCTGGGCTATACACCCATAATCTAGACTATTTTTCATGGACAGCTAAGGTCCTTTGGATCTTGAAAATTTAACACGGACTACCTGCCTCTTGAAAAAAGATGCCTGTCTTGCCTTTCGTGGAAAGTCAGCGCCATTCCCTATTTTTCATGGGCAGCTAACGTCCTTTGTATCTTAAACAGGAGTAGAGATTGAGATGAGTATTCGAGTAATTATTGCTGGTTTTAAGGGAAGAATGGGCCAATCTGCTTGTCAAATGGTTTTGTCTGATCCTGAACTTGAACTGGTAGCGGTTTTAGATCCTTTTGAGTCTGCATCTGACTGGCAGGGAATTCCAGTATTCAATGATAAGAATGACTTGGCAGGTTTTGAGGCAGATGTATGGGTTGACTTTACAACACCAGCTGTTGCCTATGAGAATACACGCTTTGCTCTTGAAAATGGATTTGCTCCAGTAGTTGGAACAACAGGTTTCACTAGTCAAGAGATTGAAGAACTAAAAGAATTTTCTCGTTCCAAAAACTTGGGTGGCTTGATTGCTCCTAACTTTGCTTTGGGTGCTGTTTTGCTCATGCAATTTGCGGTACAAGCTGCAAAATACTTCCCAAATGTAGAGATTATTGAGCTTCACCATGACAAGAAAAAAGATGCTCCGAGCGGAACAGCTATCAAAACAGCGGAATTGATGGCAGAAGTTCGTGAGTCTATCCAACAAGGTGCTAGTGATGAGGAAGAACTCATTTCAGGGGCACGTGGAGCCAACTTTGATGGTATGCGAATCCACTCAGTCCGTTTGCCAGGTTTGGTAGCTCATCAGGAAGTTATATTTGGAAATCAGGGAGAAGGATTGACCCTACGTCATGACTCCTATGATCGTAGCTCCTTCATGACAGGGGTGAATTTGGGAATCAAAGAAGTTGTCAAGCGTCATGAGCTTGTCTATGGATTAGAACACTTATTATGAGATTAACACAAATGCCTTCTGAATTTCAGAAGGCTTTACCAGTATTAGAAAAAATTAAAGAAGCAGGCTTTGAAGCCTATTTTGTTGGAGGTTCTGTTAGGGATGCCCTACTCAATCGTCCCATCCATGATGTGGATATTGCGACTTCATCTTATCCAGAAGAAACCAAGCAGATTTTTCCACGGACAGCTGACATTGGCATTGAGCACGGAACAGTTTTGGTTTTAGACGGAGATGAAGAGTACGAAGTAACCACTTTTAGAACTGAGGATGTCTATGTAGACTACCGTAGACCAAGTTCAGTTTCTTTTGTTCGTTCGTTAGAAGAGGACCTCAAACGCCGTGATTTCACAGTCAATGCCTTTGCCTTGGATGAGATGGGAAAAATTATTGATTTGTTCGATGGTTTGAGAGATCTAGAAAATCAAGTTTTACGAGCAGTTGGTGTAGCTAGTGAGCGTTTCAACGAAGATGCTTTGCGGATTATGCGTGGTTTCCGTTTTCAGGCCAGTCTTGGCTTTGAGCTTGAGCAAGAAACCTTTGAAGCTATGAAAGATCTGACACCACTATTAGAGAAAATTTCTGTGGAACGTACTTTTGTTGAATTTGATAAACTTCTACTAGCTCCTCATTGGCGAGTAGGTCTGTCTTCTATGATTGCAAGTAAAGCTTATGATTATCTTCCGGATATGGCTGGTAGTCAGGAGAACCTCCAATCTTTATTTGGCTTAGATGCTGATTTTACCTTTGAATCTTCTGAACAAGCCTGGGCTGCACTTTTATGGGTTTTAGAAGTGGAAGATGCTCAACAATTTTTGAAACATTGGAAAACTTCGCGTCAATTCGCTAAGCAAGTTCAAGATTTACTTACGATCTTAGAACTTCGTGAAGAAGGTGAACTAAGCAAGCGCGATTGTTACCGTTTTGATCTAGATTTGCTTTTACAGGCTGAAAATCTTCGTCAGGCTCAAGGAAAAGAAGTCAATCCACAGGCTGTCGAAGAGACTTACCACAGCCTAACCATCCATGATAAGAAAGAAATTCAAATCAATGGTGGGATTCTCATCAAGGAATACGGCTATCAACCAGGACCAGAAATGGGAGAAATTTTAGCAGAGATTGAGTATGCTATTGTGGATGGAGATTTGGAAAATAACTTGGAAGCTATTCATGCCTACTTGAGGGAGAAAAAATGAGTGATTTTATTGTTGAAAAACTAAGTAAATCCGTTGGAGACAAAACTGTCTTTAAGGATATTTCCTTTATCATCCATGACTTGGATAGAATCGGTCTTATCGGTGTCAACGGAACTGGGAAAACAACCCTTTTAGATGTGCTTTCAGGAGTTTCTGGTTTTGATGGTGACGTAAGCCCTTTTTCGGCAAAAAATGATTACAAAATTGGCTACTTGACTCAGGACCCAGATTTTGATGATAGCAAGACTGTCTTGGATACTGTTCTATCGAGCGATTTGAAAGAAATCCAGTTGATCCGTGAGTATGAATTGCTCATGCTCAACTACAGTGAGGATAAGCAAGCCCGTTTGGAACGGGTTATGTCGGAGATGGATTCTCTCCAAGCTTGGGAAATTGAGAGTCAGGTCAAGACAGTTCTCAGCAAGTTGGGGATTCAGGATTTATCAATTCCCGTTGGAGCCCTGTCAGGTGGTTTGCGAAGACGGGTTCAGTTGGCCCAAGTACTTTTGGGCAACCATGACCTCTTGTTACTAGATGAACCAACCAACCACTTGGATATTGCGACCATTGAGTGGCTAACCCTCTTCTTGAAAAATTCCAAGAAAACAGTATTATTTATCACCCACGATCGCTATTTCCTAGATGCTCTTTCTACGCGAATCTTTGAGTTGGACAGAGCAGGTTTGACAGAATATCAAGGAAATTACCAAGATTATGTTCGTCTCAAGGCTGAACAGGATGAGCGCGACGCAGCGCTTCTTCACAAAAAGGAACAACTTTACAAACAAGAATTAGCTTGGATGAGACGGCAACCTCAGGCTCGTGCAACCAAGCAACAGGCACGCATCAATCGTTTCCATGACTTGAAGAAGGAAGTTTCAGATAATAGTGTTGAGACAGACTTGAGCATGAATTTTGAAACTAGCCGTATCGGTAAAAAGGTCATCGAGTTCAAGGATGTTTCCTTTGCCTATGACGACAAACAGATTCTGCAACATTTTAACCTTTTGGTTCAAGCCAAAGACCGTATCGGAATCGTTGGTGACAATGGTGTTGGTAAGTCAACTCTTCTCAATCTCATTGCGGGAAGTCTTGAGCCAACGGAAGGAGAGGTTATCATCGGTGAGACGGTTCGCATCGCCTATTTCTCTCAACAAATCGAAGGTCTGGATGAAAGCAAGCGAGTTATCAATTATCTACAAGAAGTGGCAGAAGAGGTTAAAACTAGCAGTGGCTCTACGACATCTATCGCGGAGTTACTAGAACAATTTCTCTTCCCACGCTCAACACACGGTACTTTGATTGAGAAGTTGTCTGGTGGTGAGAAAAAACGACTTTACCTCCTTAAACTACTCCTCGAAAAACCAAATGTTCTCCTCTTGGATGAGCCAACTAATGACCTAGACATTGCGACCTTAACTGTTCTAGAAAATTTCTTACAAGGTTTTGCAGGTCCAGTCTTGACCGTTAGTCACGACCGTTATTTCCTTGATAAGGTGGCGACTAAGATTCTTGCTTTTGAGAATGGCATCATACGTCCGTTCTTTGGCCACTATACCGACTACCTAGATGAAAAAGCCTTCGAAGCAGAAGCAACAAGTCAAGTTCAAAAGGCTGAGAAGGAAAAAGTCGTCAAAGTCCGTGAAGAGAAGAAACGAATGACCTACCAAGAAAAGCAGGAGTGGGCAAGTATTGAAAGTGATATCGAAGCCTTGGAAAATCGTATCTCTGTTATTGAAGAGGAAATGCAGGCCAATGGCTCTGACTTTGGGAAGCTAGCTACTCTTCAAAAAGAGTTAGATGAGAAGAATGAAGTCTTGCTTGAAAAATATGAACGCTATGAATATTTAAGTGAGTTGGCTTAATGGAAGAAAAAATCATCAAATGGAGCAGTAAGAAAATCATCTGGACTATTCTTCTCTGCTTAGTTGAGTTAGCTTTTCTTCTTTGGATCCTATCTTTTATGATGACCTATCCCAAGGAGGCACCTGTGGGATTGGTGGCATTAAGACTCTTTGTCTTATTCTTAATCATCATTGTTGGGTGGATTTTGTATGAACGTTTGCGACTTCTTTTTTCAGATAAAGAGTATTTGAAATGTACGGCGCAAGGTTTTTCCTATAAGCCACATCCTAAAAAAGATTGGCAGTTTTATTCCTGGGGGCAGGTAGAAACGTTTTCTCTTATGAGAATCAAGGGTGGAAGAAGTTCGAGGGATTTTTATACTATTGAAGTTCATTTTTATGACAAGGATTTTATAAAACCCAACTCTCTATGGAATCGTCTACGAAGTAGATTTTCGACTACAAAGCAATCAAATGTTTTGAAAATCCCAATCTACTTGCTGGATGTCGGTTTACCGCGAAGAGTCTTTGAAGCCATGTCCTACTTTGAGCGAGAGTGGCGTATCGAACAAAATCGTCAAGGCAATCAAAAATCTAAAAGCAAAAAGAAGGAAAGATTTCATTAAACGAGCAATAGTTACAGATTTGATTAGAAGCCTTGGACTCAGTTTCCAGGGTTTCTTTCTATTTCTCTTTTCTAAGATTTATGGTATAATAGGGAGTAAAAACTTAAAAAGAAAGAAATGCTATGAACTTAAAAGATTACATTGCAACCATTGAAAACTACCCTAAGGAAGGAATTGTCTTCCGTGATATCAGTCCCTTGATGGCTGATGGTAATGCCTACAGCTATGCTGTTCGTGAAATCGTCCAATACGCTACTGACAAAAAAATCGATATGATTGTTGGACCAGAAGCGCGTGGATTTATCGTTGGATGTCCAGTCGCTTTTGAATTGGGAATCGGTTTTGCGCCTGTTCGTAAACCTGGAAAACTACCACGTGAAGTTGTTTCAGCTGACTATGAAAAAGAATATGGTGTTGATACTTTGACTATGCACGCAGATGCTATCAAACCAGGACAACGTGTTCTGATCGTAGATGACCTCTTGGCAACAGGTGGTACTGTTAAGGCTACAATCGAAATGATTGAAAAATTGGGTGGAGTCGTAGCAGGTTGTGCCTTCTTGATCGAACTTGATGAGCTTAAAGGTCGTGAAGCTATCGGAGATTACGACTACAAGGTGCTTATGCATTATTAATGAAAAACAGTCCCTAGGGCTGTTTTCTCTTCATCTGATATAAAAAAAGGCTATATCTAGTTAGAGAAAAACTATAATTGAAAACTATATCTTCTTACAGTATAATAAAGGGAAGGACTTTCGTCAGCTGATTTTTTCATTTGATGACTGTATGTTCACTTGAGCCTAAACTTGATACAGTAAGGAGATTTCCATGCCGATTCGAATAGATAAAAAATTACCAGCAGTTGAGATTTTACGAACGGAAAATATTTTCGTCATGGATGACCAGCGGGCGGCTCATCAGGATATTCGACCACTGAAAATTCTGATTTTAAACTTGATGCCACAGAAGATGGTTACAGAAACTCAGCTTTTACGACATTTAGCTAATACTCCTTTGCAGTTAGATATTGATTTCTTATATATGGAAAGTCATCAGTCGAAAACAACTCGTTCTGAACATATGGAGACTTTTTATAAGACCTTCTCGGAAGTTCAAGACCAGTATTTTGATGGCTTGATTATCACAGGAGCACCAGTTGAGCATCTCCCTTTTGAAGAAGTGGACTATTGGGAGGAATTTACTCAGGTCATCGATTGGTCAAAGACTCATGTCTTTTCAACCCTGCATATTTGCTGGGGAGCACAGGCTGGCCTCTACTATCGTTACGGCGTAGATAAACACCAGATGGCTCAAAAACTTTCGGGAATTTATCCTCAGGATGTTTTAAAAGAAGGTCATCTTTTGCTGAGAGGTTTTGATGATTTGTATGTGTCTCCCCATTCTCGTCACACAGAAATTTTCAAAGAAGACATTGTAAATAAAACAAATTTAGAGATCTTAGCATCTGGAAAAGAAGTGGGAATCTCTATCCTTGCAAGCCGAGATTTAAGAGAAGTTTATAGCTTTGGGCATTTGGAGTATGATCGTGATACGCTAGCCAAGGAATATTTTAGAGATCTAGATGCTGGTTTAGATCCCCATATACCAGAAAATTATTTCAAGAATGATGACATCCATGAACTTCCTTGTATGCGTTGGAGTTCCTCAGCAGCTCTCTTTTTCAGTAACTGGGTAAATTATGCAGTTTACCAAGAAACGCCTTTTGAGTGGAAGAGTGCAGAAGAAGATGTGTCTCATTTTGGATATTTATAAGAGGAATTATGACATATTTAGATGCTTTCAAATCAGGGAATTTGGTGCTACCAAGTGATCTGCTCTTAAACTACAATCAACTTTTCTCATCAAGCGATGATTTCTTAGTTTGGCAATTCTTTTACCTACAAAATACAACAGCTTTAGGGGAATTGTCCCCAAGCCAGATTGCTGAGAAAATTGGCAAGCAAGTTTTTGAAGTCAATCAAGCGATTTCACGCCTGACAGAAAAAGGCTTACTCCAATATCGTACGATTGAACTCAATGGAGAAATAGAAGTTATTTTTGATGCGACTTTGGCTTTAGAGCGCTTAGACCAACTTTTTGAAAAGCAAGAACCAAACCAAGCGCTACCCGTTAAAAATGATTTGAAAAACTTGGTGGAAACCTTCCAACAAGAACTAGGGCGTCTCTTGAGTCCTTTTGAGATCGAAGATTTAGAAAAGAGTTTGAAAGAAGACGGAACCAGTGCGGACTTGATCAAAGAGGCTCTACGTGAGGCCGTTTTGAATGGAAAACCAAATTGGAAGTATATCCAAGCTATCCTACGAAACTGGCGTCATGAAGGCATTAAGAGTGTAGTTCAGGTAGAGGCGAAGCGTCAGGAGAGAGAAGCGACTAATCCTCAAAATGTTCAAGTTTCTGCAGATTTTCAAAATGCTATGGATCTTTGGAAAGATTAATTTTAAATATTGATAATAGAAAAATGCCTACAGGCTAGAAAGAAAATCTAGCTTGTGGGCATTTTTTGTGTGTTTTATACTCAATGAAAATCAAAGAGCAAACTAGGAAGCGAGCCGCAGGTTGCTCAAAGCACTGCTTTGAGGTTGTAGATGGAGGCTGACGTGGTTTGAAGAGATTTTCGAAGAGTATTAATTGATTAGTTAGCCAGTCCCCAGACGCTAAGAGAGCGTTCTGTAACTGGGAAATCTCCATAACCTTCAGCATTGATGGTTACTTGGTCAGGATGGTTACCAAGCAAATCAACAAAGGTTTGGTCAGCCCATTCTTGACCGACAAACATGGTTTTAGAGTTTGCTTGGGCATTAGAAATCACGATGGCAAGTGGTGATTGATTTTCAGCTCCTGAACGGACCCAACCGATACAATTAGGGTCATCAAAGTAGTCCGTTTGCTCTCCATAAGCCAACTCTTTTCGAATAGCTAGCAAACGGTCAAGAACATCTTTGAAATCTTGCTGAGCATATTGACCAGAAATACCGTAGTAGTCTCCGTAAAATACACATGGAAGCCCTTCTTGACGTAGGAGAATAAGAGCGTAGGCTGCTGGTTTAAACCATTCTTCAACAGTGGATTCAAGAGCTTGGCCACGTTGAGTATCATGGTTATCGACAAAGGTTACAGCTCGGTCTGGATTGAGTTGAACTAGACTATCCTCAAAGATGCTTGTCAAATCATAGTCTTCTCCAGATTTGCTTGCTTCAAAGAGATTTTGGTGAAGGCGAACATCGACAAGATCAAAGCGTTCTTCAATCTTTTCAAGGTAATCCAGATTTGCTTCCTTATCTGGATTCCAGAATTCTCCAAAGACATAGAAATCTTGGCCATATTTTTCTTTGATATCGCGAATGAAGTTGCGCATAAAGAAAGAGTCAATGTGTTTAACTGCATCTAAACGGAAACCAGCTACACCAGTTGTTTCCATAAACCAATCTGCCCAATCGTAGATATTTTTTATCACTTCAGGATGTTTGAAATCTAGATCGGCATACATGAGATAGTCGTAATTGCCATTCTCATTGTCGACTAATTCTTCATGAGCCCAGCCTTTGTTGTCTCCCTGTATCAGATAGATCCCAGATTTACGGCGTTTGGCATCATAGTCAGTTCCAGTAAAGTGGTACCAGTGCCAGTGGAAGTCATTGTAGGTGTTTTGTCGTCCGTCAAAGGTAAAACCAGTCCAGCCATTGATGGTAAAAGGTTCTCCTAGTTCCACAGTTCGATCTTCGGGATCCACTTCTATCACTTGGAAAGATTCTAAATGGTCAGCGGCTGCCTTATGATTTAAGACGATATCAGCCATTGGTTGAATCCCATGAGATTTTAAAGTTTGGATGGCATGAAGATAGTCTTCTTTAAAACCATATTTGGTACGTACAGTACCCTTCTGATTAAATTCTCCAAGGTCAAATAGGTCATAGACGCCATAACCAACATCCTTTTCATTTGTTGCTTTAAAAGCAGGTGGCATCCAAATGTGACTAATACCTAAGTTGGCTAGGTGTTCAGCGTCGTCAGCTAGGCGTGTCCAGTGCTGACCGTCGTGGGGGAGATACCACTCAAAATATTGCATTAGGGTTTGATTTTCCATAGTTGATCCTCTTACTTACAGTGATGAGAATTATTGTAGCATAAAGCTAAAGAATATGCAAACGTTTGCGTTATAATTAAACTCTTTGAATTTTATGTCTATTTTTCAACTGGAAGTGTTGAAATACTATAAAAGAAAAATAATAGGACTAATGGGAGGAAAAATTCTCTCAGATAGGGCAAGATGATGGATGAATCAATAGTTTCTATTTTGTGAATTGTCACAAAATTTGTTATAATAGTATTTATGAATAAAGTATTCGTCAGTAGACGTGTTGAAAAAAAACTAAACCAAGGTCTAGTACTTTTGGAGGAAATTGATTTTCCAGAACTATCTGAAACTGATCAGGAAGTCGAGTTATTTAGTCAAAGCAAGCAGTTTTTGGGCAAGGCTTATTTATCTCGTCAAAATAAGGGGATTGGTTGGTTTGTAACGAACCAGAAGCTTTCTTTTAACCAAAAATTCTTTGAAAGTTTGTTTGAAAAAGCCAAACAAAAACGTTCTTCTTACTATCAAAATGAGTTGACAACTGCCTTCCGTTTGTTTAATCAAGAAGGCGATGGCTTTGGTGGAATGACTTTGGATCTCTATGGAGATTATGTTGTTTTCTCCTGGTATAATTCCTATATCTATGGACTTCGCCAAGAGATCTTAGCAGCCTTTGTTCAGGTTTTCCCTGAAGTCTTAGGTGCCTATGAAAAGATTCGTTTTAAAGGTCTAGACTATGAGTCTGCCCATATCTATGGTCAAGAAGCACCAGAAAATTTTACAGTTCTTGAGAATGGAGTTCTCTATCAAGTCTTTATGAATGACGGTCTTATGACAGGCATCTTCTTGGACCAACATGAAGTGCGTGGTAGCTTGGTTGATGGTTTAGCTATGGGAAAATCCTTGCTTAATATGTTTTCCTACACAGCAGCTTTCTCAGTTGCTGCAGCAATGGGAGGCGCTAGTGAAACAACCTCTGTAGATCTAGCTAAACGTTCCAGAGAACTGTCAGAAGCTCATTTTCATGTCAATGGACTCAGTCTTGACAATCATCGTTTCATTGTTATGGATGTCTTTGAATACTTTAAATACGCTAAACGTAAAGGCTTATCTTATGATGTGATTGTTCTAGATCCACCTAGCTTTGCCCGTAATAAAAAGCAAACTTTCTCTGTAGCTAAGGACTATCACAAGTTGATTTCCCAGAGTTTAGAGATTTTAAATCCGGGAGGTATGATCATTGCTAGCACCAATGCTGCCAATGTTTCCCGTCAAAAATTTATAGAACAAATCGACAAAGGATTTGCAGGAAGTAAGTACCAGGTTCTTAATAAATATGGACTTCCAGCAGACTTTGTCTACAATGAAAAAGATGAAAGTAGTAATTACCTTAAGGTGATTAGCATGAAGGTAACTAAATGAAATTAGTCGTTTCAGTAATGCCAAAGAGTTTAGAAGAGGCGCAAGGAATCGATGCCATGCGGTATATCGATGCTGATATCATTGAGTGGCGTGCCGACTTCCTACCAAAGGAAGCTATTTTACAGGTAGCTCCAGCTATTTTTGAAAAATTTGCAGGTCGCGAACTCCTCTTCACCCTACGTACTCGTGCTGAGGGAGGCGAGATCGATTTGGATTCGGCAGAGTATGTACAAATTATCAAAGATGTAGCTCAACTCTATCAACCTGAATATATCGATTTTGAGTATTTCTCCCATAAGGATGTTTTTGAAGAGATGCTTGATTTTCCAAATCTAGTCTTGAGTTATCATAATTTCCAAGAAACTCCAGAGAATATGATGGAAATCTTATCCGAACTAACCAGCCTAACGCCAAAAGTGGTTAAAGTATCGGTTATGGCTCATACAGAACAAGATGTATTGGACCTTATGAACTTTACGCGTGGCTTTAAAACACTGAACCCAGAACAAGAATATGTGACGATTTCTATGGGGAAAGTGGGTAAGGTTTCTCGTATCACATCAGATGTAACGGGTTCTAGCTGGTCTTTTGCAAGTCTGGACGAAGCCAGTGCTCCAGGACAGATTTCACTTTCTAGCATGAAAAAAATTCGGGAGATACTAAATGAAGATTGATGGCTACACACGTTTAGCAGCTGTAGTCGCCAATCCTATCAAACACTCCATTTCACCCTTCATTCACAACAGAGCTTTTGAGGCAACCAATACCAATGGGGTTTATCTTGCTTGGGAAGTAGAAGCGACTGACTTGGCAGAAACAGTTGCCAACATTCGTCGTTACCAGATGTTTGGAATCAATCTTTCTATGCCCTACAAGGAGCAGGTGATTCCTTATTTGGATCAATTGAGTGAAGAAGCTCGTGTGATTGGTGCTGTCAATACAGTGGTGAATCGAGCTGGAACTTTAATCGGATATAACACAGATGGCAAGGGATTCTTTAAGAGCTTGCCTTCTTTTAAAATATCTGGGAAAAGAATGGTCTTGTTAGGAGCAGGCGGTGCAGCCAAGGCAATTTTGGCGCAGGCAATCTTGGATGGAGTCAGTCAGGTTTCTGTCTTTGTTCGTTCGGGTTCAATAGAAAAAACAAGACCTTACTTAGAAAAATTACAAAATGAAACAGGGTTTAAAGTAGATTTATTTGCTTTAGAAGATGTTCAAGAGCTTCAAGACAACATAACTCAAGCTGACCTCTTGGTCAATGCGACTAGTGTTGGTATGGATGGAGTATCTCTGCCAATCCCAACAAGTGTCCTTTTACCAGAGAAGCTTTTAGTAACTGATGTGATTTATCAACCCTTTGAGACACCATTTTTAAAGTGGGCAAGCAACCAGGGCAATCAAGCTATCAATGGTCTTGGCATGTTGCTTTACCAAGCAGCTGAAGCTTTTCAGTTATGGACAGGTAAGGAAATGCCAACAGATCAAATCTGGGAATTACTAAAACAAAAGTATCAAAAATGAAAAAAGGAGACCTGCTATGAAAATCAGAATAGACCTTCCACATCATCCTTACGATATTCAGATTGAAAAAGGATGCTTATCTCAAGCAGGAAAATGGTTGAGAGACCTTTGGCAACCGCAAAAAGTCGTTATCATTACGGATAACCGTGTGGCTTCACTCTATGCAGAAAAGGTTAAATTGAGCTTAGAGGGTGCTGGTTTTCAAGTGGCAGTTTTTGACTTTTTAGAGGGCGAAGAACGAAAAAATCTGACTACAGTGCAGAAAGTCTATGATTTTTTAGTTAAACAAGGTTTAACTCGAAGTGATGGCATCGTTGCGCTCGGTGGTGGAGTGGTCGGAGACTTAGCTGGATTTGTAGCCTCTACCTATATGCGAGGAATTCATTTCGTTCAAATTCCAACTAGTTTAACTGCCCAGGTTGATTCTTCAATCGGTGGTAAGACAGGAGTGAATACTCCTTTTGCCAAAAATATGGTGGGGACATTTGCTCAACCAGATGGTGTTTTGATTGATCCGCTTGTCCTTGAGACCTTAGGTAAGAGAGAATTGATTGAGGGAATGGGTGAAGTCATCAAGTATGGCTTAATTAAAGATCCAGAACTCTGGGACTTGTTATCTGAAATGGATGGTTCTGTGGAAAGCATATTGGAACATTCCGAGAGTTTGATTGAGCATTCTTGCCAGGTCAAGCGCAAGATGGTAGTTGAGGACGAATTGGACAATGGCATTCGTTTATATCTCAACTTTGGTCATACAATCGGCCATGCTATTGAAGCAACTGCTGGTTATGGACGTGTCATGCATGGTGAGGCAGTAGCGATGGGAATGGTTCAGGTCTCGAAAGTAGCCGAACAAAAAGGACTCATGCCAGTGGGAATCACTCAGTCAATCAGAGAAATGTGTCAGAAATTTGGGCTTCCTGTTGATTATGAAAACTGGGATGTTGATAAGCTGTATCAGGCTTTGACTCATGATAAAAAAGCGCGTGGCAACACTATGAAATTAGTCTTGGTACCAGAACTTGGTTCAGCAATGATTCACCCAGTTTCTCTCGAAGAAATGAAAGATTACTTGGTAAAATAAGGAGAATGTATGAGATATTTAACAGCAGGAGAATCACACGGTCCTCGTCTGACAGCAATTATTGAAGGAATCCCAGCAGGCCTTCCTTTGACTGCCGAGGATATCAATGAGGATCTCAAACGTCGTCAAGGTGGCTACGGCCGTGGTGGTCGCATGAAGATTGAGAGTGATCAGGTTGTCTTTACTTCTGGTGTTCGCCACGGGAAGACGACAGGGGCTCCCATTACCATGGATGTCATTAACAAAGACCACCAAAAATGGCTAGATATCATGTCTGCCGAGGATATTGAAGATAAACTTAAAAGTAAACGAAAAATCACACATCCTCGTCCAGGTCACGCAGACTTGGTTGGGGGCATCAAATACCGCTTTGATGATTTGCGAAATTCCCTGGAACGTTCATCTGCCCGAGAAACGACTATGCGAGTAGCAGTTGGGGCTGTGGCCAAGCGTTTATTGGCTGAGCTTGATATCGAAATTGCTAACCATGTTGTTGTTTTTGGTGGCAAAGAAATTGATGTTCCAGAAAACTTAACAGTCGCAGAGATTAAGAAACTAGCTGCCCAGTCAGAAGTTTCTATCGTTAACCAAGAACGTGAGCAGGAGATCAAGGACTATATTGACCAGATCAAACGTGATGGAGATACCATCGGTGGTGTTGTCGAAACGGTTGTCGGTGGTGTTCCAGTTGGTCTGGGTTCTTATGTTCAATGGGATCGCAAACTAGATGCAAGACTAGCTCAAGCGGTTGTCTCAATCAATGCCTTTAAGGGTGTGGAGTTTGGACTAGGCTTTAAAGCAGGTTATCTCAAGGGTAGCCAAGTCATGGATGAAATTCTCTGGTCACCAGAAGATGGCTACACTCGTCGGACCAATAACCTTGGAGGTTTCGAAGGTGGTATGACCAATGGTCAACCGATTATTGTTCGTGGGGTCATGAAACCAATTCCGACTCTCTATAAGCCATTAATGAGTGTCGATATTGAAACCCATGAGCCTTATAAGGCAACGGTGGAGAGAAGTGATCCAACTGCTCTTCCAGCGGCAGGTGTTGTTATGGAAGCAGCCGTAGCAACGGTCTTAGCCCAAGAAATTCTAGAGAAATTCTCTTCTGATAATCTGGAGGAATTAAAAGAAGCTGTTGCTAAACATCGGGAGTATACAAAGAATTATTAAGGAGTTCTTATGGCTAAAACCATCTATATCGCAGGATTGGGTTTGATTGGTGCTTCCATGGCACTTGGAATCAAGCGGGATCATCCTGATTATGAAATTTTAGGATACAATCGCAGTCAGGCATCTAGAGATATTGCCTTGGAGCGAGGAATGATTGATCGTGCGACGGATGATTTTGCCAGTTTTGCTCCACTTGCAGATGTCATCATTCTTACCTTGCCAATCAAGCAAACCATTGCTTTTTTACAAGAATTGGCAACTTTGGAACTAAAAGAAGGTGTCATTATTTCTGATGCTGGATCGACCAAGTCAGCTATCGTGGCTACAGCTGAGAACTGTTTTGCTGATAAGCCTGTTCGCTTTGTAGGGGCTCATCCTATGGCAGGGAGTCATAAGACAGGAGCGGCTTCTGCCGATGTTAATCTTTTTGAAAATGCCTACTATATCTTCACACCTTCGAGCCTAACGACTCCAGACACGCTTGAAGAAATGAAAGATTTGCTGTCAGGTCTGCACGCTCGTTTCATTGAAATCGATGCTGAAGAGCATGACAGAGTGACTTCTCAGATCAGTCATTTTCCGCATATCTTAGCATCAGGATTGATGGAACAAACTGCTAGTTATGCTGAAGAGCATGAGATGGCTCGACGCTTTGCGGCAGGTGGTTTTCGGGATATGACTCGGATTGCTGAAAGTGAGCCAGGCATGTGGACTTCTATCCTTTTATCCAATCGAGAGACCATTATTGAACGTATCGAAGATTTCAAGCGACGTTTGGACGAGGTTGGACAAGCTATTAGTAAGGGTGACGAAAACCAAATTTGGAACTTTTTCAATCAAGCGCGTGAACAACGCCAAGCTATGGAAATCCATAAACGTGGAGGAGTAGATAGCTCATTTGACCTCTATGTAGACGTTCCCGATGAGGAAGATGTTATCTTGCGCATCTTGGAATTGCTAAGAGGAACTTCCTTGGTCAATATCCATATCAATGAGGAAAACCGTGAAGATATTCACGGTATTCTGCAAATTTCCTTTAAGAATGCTCAGGATTTAAAACGTGCTGAGCAAGTCATTACAGAAAATACAAATTACACAGTCGTTATTAAATAAGGAGGACAATTATGTCAAATATTTATGATAGTGCAAACGAACTTAGTCGTGGACTACGCGAATTGCCTGAATACAAGGCGGTTAAGGAAGCTAGAGATGCTATCCAAGCCGATGCAGAAGCTAGCAAGATTTTTGCGGATTATGTTGCTTTTCAGCATGAAATCCAAGTGATGGCCCAAACTGGTCAAATGCCCGACGCTTCTTTCCAAGAAAAAATGGAAAGCTTTGGTAAGCAGATTCAAGGCAACTCTCTTTTATCAGCTTTCTTTGCCAAACAGCAACAACTTTCTATCTACCTTTCTGATATTGAAAAAATTGTTTTTGAACCAATTTCAGAACTTTTAAAATAATAATTTACCTCATAAAGTCAGGAATTTTTAAGAAATTTCTGACTTTTTATGATAAAATAAGAAAAAGTATTGTCAGTATGAGGTCTAGTATGAAGTTAAAAACAAACATTAACCATTTGAATGGTAGTATTCGAGTACCAGGGGATAAGTCTATCAGTCATCGCTCTATCATTTTTGGAAGCTTGGCTGAAGGTGAGACTAAGGTTTATGATATCTTACGTGGTGAAGATGTTTTGTCAACCATGCAAGTTTTTCGTGACCTCGGTGTTGAGATAGAGGACAAAGACGGTATCGTTACCATTCAAGGTGTTGGGATGGATGGATTGGAAGCCCCTCGGAATGCTCTCGATATGGGGAATTCTGGGACCTCTATTCGTTTGATTTCAGGCGTCCTTGCAGGTGCAGACTTTGAAGTAGAGATGTTTGGAGATGACAGTCTTTCTAAACGCCCTATGGACCGTGTGACCCTTCCTTTGAAAAAAATGGGAGTTAGCATTTCTGGTCAGACAGAGCGAGACTTGCCACCTTTGCACTTAAAAGGAACAAAAAACTTAACACCTATTCATTATGAATTGCCGATTGCCTCTGCTCAAGTTAAATCAGCCTTGATTTTTGCGGCTTTGCAGGCTCAAGGTCAGTCTGTCATCATTGAGAAGGAGTGCACTCGTAATCATACAGAAGATATGCTGCGTCAATTTGGTGGAGACTTGAGTGTTGATGGTAAGAAAATCACAGTCCAAGGGCCACAGAAACTAAGTGGGCAAACTGTTGTCGTACCTGGAGATATTTCTAGTGCAGCCTTTTGGTTAGTCGCAGGTTTGATTGTTCCAAATTCTCGTGTGGTGCTTAAGAATGTTGGTATTAATGAAACACGTACAGGTATCATCGATGTTATCCGTGCTATGGGTGGGAAATTGAACATTACTGATATTGATTCAATTGCCAAGTCTGCAACTTTGACTGTTGAAACTTCAGATTTGAAGGGAACAGAGATTGGCGGAGCCTTGATTCCACGTTTAATTGATGAATTGCCGATTATCGCTCTCCTTGCTACCCAAGCTCAAGGTCAAACGGTCATCAAAGATGCAGAGGAACTCAAGGTTAAAGAAACCGACCGCATTCAAGTTGTTGCTGATGCCTTAAATAGCATGGGAGCAACTATCACCCCTACAGCAGACGGAATGATTATCAAGGGGAAATCTGCCCTCCATGGAGCCAGAGTCAATACCTTTGGTGACCACCGTATCGGCATGATGACAGCCATTGCAGCGCTTTTTGTGGCAGATGGGGAGGTTGAATTGGATCGTGCAGAAGCTATTAATACTAGCTACCCAAGCTTCTTTGATGATTTGGAGACCTTGATTCATGGCTAAGGTTTTACTAGGTTTTATGGGTGCAGGAAAATCTACGATTGCTAGAGGATTAGATTCTGACTTTGTAGACATGGATGCCTTGCTTGAAGAACGCTTGGGGATGCCGATTGCTCGTTTCTTTGAAGAAAAAGGAGAAGCAGCCTTCCGTCAGATAGAAGAAGAAGTTTTGGCTGACCTACTAAAAACGGACCAAGTCGTGTCTACTGGTGGTGGAGTAGTTATTTCTCCTCGTAATCGTGACTTGCTCAAGCAAAATCCAGAGAACATCTATCTTAAAGCAGATTTTGAGACCCTTTACCAACGAATTTCAGCTGATAAGGACAATCAACGCCCACTATTTCTGAACAATAGCAAGGAAAATTTGGCTGTAATTTTTAATGAAAGACAGGCTTGGTATGAGGAAGTGGCTAGTAAGGTTATCGATGTGTCCAAGCTAAGCCCAGAGGAAATTATAGAGGAATTGACATGAAAATTGCCTATCTAGGTCCCAAAGGATCTTTTTCGCACCATGTGGTGCAAACGGCTTTTCCTCATGAGGAACTGGAGCCATTTTCAAATATTACAGACGTTATCAAGGCCTATGAACAGGGATTGGTAGACTATTCAGTAGTGCCGGTTGAAAATTCCATTGAAGGTAGTGTTCATGAGACTCTGGACTATCTTTTCCACCAGGCTCGCATTCAAGCTGTGGCAGAGATCGTTCAGCCAATCCATCAACAGTTGATGGCAGTGCCAGGGCAATCTAAAATTGAGAAAATCTTTTCTCACCCACAAGCATTGGCACAAGGGAAGAAATTTATTGACGAGCATTATCCAGATGCGCAACTAGAAGTCACTGCCAGTACAGCCTACGCTGCGCGCTATGTTTCTGAGCATCCTGATCAACCATTTGCGGCGATTGCCCCAAGAAGTTCTGCAGAGGAATATGGGCTAGAACTGATCGCTCAAGATATTCAAGAAATGGAAGCCAATTTTACTCGTTTTTGGGTTTTGGGACCTAAATTACCACAAATCCCCTTGAGTCCAGGTTCTGAAAAGATGAGTCTAGCTTTGACCTTGCCAGATAATCTTCCAGGTGCATTATACAAAGCACTTTCTACCTTTGCATGGCGCGGGATTGACTTGACTAAAATTGAGAGTCGTCCCCTAAAAACAGCCTTGGGCGAATACTTTTTTATCATTGATGTCGCTTATACTGATAAGGAACTGGTCCATTTTGCTCAAAAAGAACTAGAAACGATTGGAATCCAGTATAAAGTACTAGGTGCTTATCCTATCTATACCATACAGGATAAAGGAAAGGAGAAGGAATGACTAGAGAGAATCCTTTGACACACCATGAAAAACTGAGATATGACTATCTTTTGAAAAATATTCATTATTTGAATGAAAAAGAAAAGAGAGAATTTGACTTTTTACATGCTAAGTTAGAAGGTCAAAAAGGTTCAGCTGAAGTTTTCAATCCAGAAGCCAAAGAACAACTTCTTTCAGATTCTGGTATCGACCTACCAACCTATGCTAATCGTAGCCGTTCTAGTCGCCGTAGTGGC
>NZ_JVHE01000100.1:0-1823 GCF_001072925.1 Streptococcus pseudopneumoniae
ATAACATTAGGATAATAAGTAAGTCTACGGCTGTCCCAGAATACAGGATTATTGAAGTAACAATATTTTGAATCATAAAACACCTTATTCAAATATATTTTTGAATGTATTCTAACATTAAACTTTGTAGATGTCAACTTAAAATCCACCAATTAATAATTGCATGTCAATATTTGTATTGTGAAACTAGTTTCAGAAATATATAGTCTTAAAGTATGTCCACTGCCAATGGTTTTTTCAATATTTAAAAGGAGAGAACCAATTTGGTCCTCTCCAGGGTATAATTTTCCATCAACCCACTACAGTTGACAAACATACTAAGATTAGTAGTGAGAAAATCTCCGACGGGAGAGAGTACTCACTACTTTTTCTTTATGTTAAAGTAGAGGTGTCTTGTAAAGTCGTAGGGCTCTTTGGCGCTAGACGTCGCTTGACAAACTGGCAAGACACCTGTTTTAGGTGGAATTTGATCAAAGTATGTGGGACGCTAGACGTCGCGTATTGAAAATAAAATCACTAAAACACAGAATTATTCAAGACAAAAGAGGTAATATCATGCGTACAGTATTTGGGATTGATGTGAGTAAGGCAAGTTCTGAGGTGGCAATTTTAGTCAACGGTGAAAAGATTCATGGATACACTATGCTCAATGACGCCATTGGCTTCAATCGTCTTTTGAATGACTTGAAAACTGTTCATAACCCTGAGATTATATTTGAAGCTACTGGTGTCTATTCTCGGCGTCTTCGAGCCTTTCTTGAGGAATACGGCTACGCTTATACACAGCTGAATCCTCTGGAAGCTAAGAAGCAACTGGACAGTCTGCGAGTTCGTAAAACAGACAAAATTGACGCTGAAAAGTTGGCTCATTCTCAGTTTATACTCAATCGTAAACCAACTTATGCGCAGGAAGAAGTTTATCAACATCTGCGTGATTTAAGCCGTTTCTATCAAAATCTTACAGAAGACATTGTTAGAGCTAAAAACCGTCTACACAAGGTCTTACAAGTCACCTTTCCTGAATTGGAAAATCTCTTATCCACACCAACTGGAGAGCAATATTGGAATTTAGTGATGGCTTTTCCATGCAAAGAGTTTGTATTAAACCTATCTCAAAATGAATTGTGTAAGATTATCCGTCAATCTACCTCCAAACGAATCTCTGAAAAGCGTATTGCTTATCTGACTGATAAACTTATAAAACTCGCTAAACAATCTTTTTGTGCGGTCAAGAAAATCTCCCCAATGCTTGAAGAGGTTCGTTACTATGCTCAAGAATTGCTTCGTCTTTCTGAGCACAGACAGGTTGTCTTAGACGACATGGTAGCTCTAGCGCAGCCTTTACCAGAGTATGACATCTTACGATCAATTCCTGGCATCGCAGAAACCACAGCGACATCTATCATTGGCGAATTGGGAGATATTCGGCGCTTTCAGTCTACCAATCAAATCAACGCTTTTATTGGCATTGACCTGAGACACTATGAATCTGGGAACTTTCTCGCCAAGGAACACATTACTAAGCGAGGTAATCCCTATGCCAGAAAAATCTTGTTCAAGTGCATTCATAACATCGCTTCAGCTAGTCATACCAATCCCTGCCATATCGCCGACTTTTATGAGAAACGAAAAAGACAATCGACAATAGCTTCAACCAAGCCACATGCGATTGCCTCTATACATCGTCTCATTCGAACAATGTATTACCTCATTACGCATAACAAACTTTACGATTACTCTTTGACCCAAAATCGATAAGGTCATCTATGCCGTATTATTATAACACCTTGTTTCAAAAAATACCAGATGAGGTGTTTTTTAGC
>NZ_JVHE01000101.1:0-43250 GCF_001072925.1 Streptococcus pseudopneumoniae
TCGTAGCCGTTCTAGTCGCCGTAGTGGCGGGGCTCAACTGGAAACGAAGGTTCCAAAAGCTAAGAAGCAAAAGAAAAAAAGAGGTTTTCGTTTTAAACGCTTATTTGCTTGGTTAGGGATGTTATTGCTTTGTGTAGCAGTTGGAATGATCGTCATGTTCTTAAAGGGATTCCAATCGGCGAATCCTAATAGCTCAAATGGGCCCAAAGATGCCAAAGCTGCTCAGGTTGAAGTCTTCAATGGACAAGATACGCGTGATGGAGTTAATATTCTTATTTTAGGGACAGACGGTCGTATCGGACAGAATAGTGCAGAAACACGGACAGATTCCATTATGGTTCTGAATGTAAGTGGCAAAGATAAAAAATTGAAGCTTGTTAGCTTTATGCGTGATAACTTGGTCTATATTGATGGATATAGCCAAATCATCAATGGTCAAAAACAGACCGACCATAAATTAAACTTGGCCTACGAATTAGGGGAACAAGAAGGTAAACAAGGAGCTGAAATGGTCCGCAAGGTCCTCAAGGATAATTTTGATCTAGACATCAAATATTATGCCCTTGTCGATTTCCAAGCCTTTGCGACTGCCATTGATACGCTCTTCCCTGATGGTGTGACCATTGATGCTCAGTTTTCAACTCTAAACGGGGTCCCAGTTACAGAAGCGACTGTAGGAGATGACTTGCACGCAACGGAAACTGAGTCACCGACTCAAACCATTCGAGCTGGAAAACAACAGATGAATGGGTCAACTCTTCTCAACTATGCACGTTTCCGTGATGATGATGAAGGGGACTATGGGCGTACTCGTAGACAGCAACAAGTCATGACTGCTGTTTTACAACAAATTAAAGATCCGACAAAACTTTTCACTGGTTCGGAAGCTCTTGGTAAAGTATTCGCCATGACCTCTACAAACCTTCCATATACTTTCTTATTGACCAATGGCTTATCAGTCCTTGAAGGTGCGCAGAATGGTATTGAAAGATTGACAGTTCCAGAACTTGGAGACTGGGTAGATGACTTTGACGTATACGGCGGTCAATCCCTTCGAGTGGACCAAAAAGCTTATCAAAATAAATTGGCCCAGATGGGGTTTAGATAAAATGTAAAATGAATCAGAGCTTAAGATACCTATGAAAATAGGTATCTTGGGCTTTGATTTTTCACATGGTCAGATGGATTTATAAACTATTTTTATGGTATAATAGAATGATGTATTCTATAGAAGAGGAAGAGAATAAGATGAGTGATTTAAAGGCAATTCAAGCTCGTAGCCTAGAAATGGCTGAATATTTTGTCGCCTTTTGTAAAGAACACGATTTACTCTGTTATTTGTGTGGTGGAGGAGCTATTGGAGCTCTACGAAATAAAGGTTTTATTCCTTGGGATGATGATTTAGACTTCTTTATGCCCCGCAAGGATTATGAAAAATTAGCAGAGCTATGGCCTCGTTATGCGGATGAGCGTTACTTCCTATCAAAAAGTGATAGAGACTTTGTTGATCGCAACCTCTTTATCACTATTCGAGACAAGGAAACAACTTGCATCAAGCCTTACCAACAAGATTTGGACCTCCCACATGGCTTGGCTCTGGATGTTCTTCCCTTGGACTACTACCCTAAAAATCCAGCTGAACGTAAGAAACAGGTACGTTGGGCTTTGATTTATTCTCTCTTTTGTGCCCAAACAATTCCAGAAAATCATGGAGCTATCATGAAATGGGGGAGCACGATTTTATTAGGATTAACTCCTAAAGCCCTTCGTTATCGTATCTGGAAAAAGGCTGAGAAAGAAATGACCAAGTATGGTCCAGCTGAAAGTGATGGCATCACAGAGTTATGTTCAGGTCCGGGCTACATGAAGAAGAAGTATCCAATTCATGCCTTTGAAGACAACATTTTCCTGCCATTCGAAGGAACAGAAATGCCTATTCCAGTTGGTTATGATGCCTATCTCAGTACAGCTTTTGGTGACTATATGACACCACCACCAGCTGACAAGCAAGTGCCTCACCACGATGCCCTTATAGCAGATATGGATAAGAGTTACACTGAATATAAGGGAGAATATGGGGTATGATGAAAGAAAAAATTAGCATTATTGTTCCAGTTTATAATGTAGAAGCTTATTTGGAACGATGTGTTGAGTCGATTTTAAAGCAGACTTATACCAATTTTGAATTGCTTCTTATTAATGATGGTTCGACAGACCAGAGTGGTGACTTGTGTGATCAGTTGGCATCTAAAAATGAAAATATCAAAGTTTTTCATATTAAGAATGCTGGAGTTTCAAATGCTAGAAATGTAGGTATTCAACATTCAAGAGGAGAATGGATTACTTTTATTGATAGTGATGATTTTATTACACCAGATTATTTGGAAACTTTAATAAGTGTAGTTGATAGTGACGATTCTATCGGCTTTAGTATAGCGCGTCTCCACCATATAAAAAATGGTCAAATTACAGAATTACCAGTTTTTTCAGGAAAGAAAGAAAAGTGGTCGACAGAGGAGACAATGAGAGAATTATTGATAACAACCCGGACTTCTTTTTTCCCTGTTGCAAAATTGTTTAAAAGGGAGATTATTTCAGGTTTTATATTCAATACAGACTATCATTTGGCTGAGGATGCATTGTTTTTAACAGAAGTTTTACTAAAAACCAAATGTACAAGCGTATTTATTGATAAACCAATCTACTATTATGATCATCGCCAGGGAAGTGCGACAACTTCTGTCAACAATCATGTATTTGATACCATAGAGGTCTATAAGATTATTATTTCTGAAGTTTTTCAAATATTTCCAAAACTCAGAACTGAATTAGTGAATAGAGAATGTTGGTCCTATATCACAGTGTATGATAAAATAATTTTTACAGATTCAAGCCAATATCGAACAGAAAAAGTTAAGTTGAGAAAGTGGATTATTAATCATTTATCTGAGATATTAAAAGACCCTTATTTTACTCATTTTCGAAAAATAGCCGTTTTGTCGCTCCTTGTTTCTCCATGGATCTATAGACAAATTGTCGGCTTGAATTAATAATGTCATTTAAAGGAGTTGAAGATGAATTTTTCAAAAACGAATGAATGCTTTGAAAAATCAAAATTTTGGATTTCATATCTGTTTGTTTTTATTTCGATTTTAAGCATGAGTTCACTAGTCTATAAAGTAACAAATCCTGTTTACAAGGGATTATCAGCAGTTGTTGTTCTTTGTATTTGTTTAACCTTATTGTTAAATTGGAAACGAATAGAAATCGATAAGAAATTCCTAGGTTTATTTGGGCTTTTGACGGGGAGTCATCTAGTAGCAACACTTGTTAACCGTTCAGGCCACTTACTTGGAAATATGGTTGAAATCTTCTTTATGATAACTTATATTTTACTATTTACCATGGTGAATTTAGAGTATCTTAAGAAGTTGATTCGCTTGATTGCAGGAACGGTTCAAATTGTTTCTTTTTTCTCAGCCATATTTGCTTTTGTTCTTTTAATATTTAGAGTCTTAATATTATTTAAAATTGGAGAACAATCCTATTATTATGGTGTTATGAATGGACGCTTGTGGGGAATTGTTAACCCAAATGCAAGTGCTATTTTTTCTTATATCAGCATTGTTTTTGCTTTGTACCTTATTCATAAAGGAAGTAAATACTCAGTTTATCTAAAGATAAACAATCTGATTCAGTTAATCTATTTTGCAACCATGCAGAGTAGAGGAGCACTCTTATCAGTCATTTTGATGCTTGGAATTTATTGTCTTTTTATTTCTAGAGGAAAATTACTCAAAAAATGGCTTACTTTTCTAGTAGCTAGTATCTTACTCACAGGTAGTAATATTGGTATTAGTTATGTAACTTCTATATACATTTCAGCAGCCAAGGCAACTGTAATTGACTTAAATAAAGGCAAATCATATTCAGAGACAGATTCGGACGTAGCCAAGAAAAACGGGGAACTTCACCTAATCGAGACGACACCAAGTGGACGTACTTATATCTGGAAAAATGCTATTAAAATGGGAAGTGCAAAACCGTTATTTGGCTATGGTGTTCGAAATGTTACCGATTACTATACAGAGTACTTTAGTAAATTTGAAATTCAGAATTCGCTGATTGGTGGGAACTTCCACAATATATTTGTAACAATTTTTGTAAGTTCAGGATTATTAGGTTTACTTTCTTTCATCATTTTAATAAGTTATATCGCTGGAAGATTTGTTACTTATTTAATTGTGTCTAAGAAGAATAGCGAAAAATTTATTATGATTCTATTTTTTGGTATTTTATTTGGACAATTGTTTGAAAGTCAGATCATGTATTCTACAAACTTTATCAATATTATTTTCTGGTTAGTGATTGGTTATGGTTTAACAGTCTGTTCGAAAGAAAAAAATATCCGTTATGAGGAAGTGACAGATATTTCTGAAATCCAACAGATGGAATTAGGAATCATGGAGTATATTCATGAAGTTTGTCAGAAAATTGGTGTTAAGTATTTCTTAGCTTATGGTAGCTTAATTGGCGCAGTTCGTCATCAAGGTTTTATTCCATGGGATGATGATATGGATATTTGTATGCTTCGAGATGATTATGAAAAATTACAAGATTATTTGATTGCCCATCCAGATGAACGATACGAAGTCATGTCTTATAAAAATAATATCAATTATGTTTATCCTTTCATGAAGGTTCAAGATAATCGAACCTACCTACTTGAGGAAGACGTGCGAATTGATTCAAATATGGGTATCTATGTAGATATTTTCCCTGTAGATGGTTATGAAGATGATCAGGCGTTTAAGGATAAAATGACTAAAATCATCAAGAAACGCCAGTTAAGTTGTTATACTTTCAAAGGAATTACGAATACTAAAAGTGTAGTAAATTCAATTATCCGCTATATTTCTGTTATTATCTTTTATTTCACAAACACAAATAAGTACGTTTCTCAAATCGATGAATTGGCAAAATCTAGAAAAGTAGAAGATTATGAACAAGTAGACTACCTTATCTATAAAGATATGAATAAACCTGTTTGGAAACGAGAATGGTTAGAAGATGTTGAAATTGGTAATTTTGAAGGGAAAGAATTTTTGATACCAAAACACTACCATGAAATTCTTACTTCCGATTATGGAAACTATATGCAGTTGCCACCAGTGGAGCAACAGGTTTCCCATCATGACTTCAAACTGTGGAAAATTGTAGAGAATGGATAATATTTTTTCATCTTAGGAAAGAGTAAAAAATAGGAGTGACAAAGATGTCTGAGAGAATTTTAAGTCTAGAAGAGATCAAGCAAGTAGAACTTGATATTCTAGAGTATTTACATAAAATCTGTGAAAAACATGATATTAAATATTTTATCGATTTTGGAACCTTGCTTGGGGCTGTACGTCACAAAGGCTTTATTCCTTGGGATGATGATACAGACATTTCTTTAGCTAGAGATGAATTTGAAAAGTTATACGCAGTTCTAAAAAACGATAACCACCCATACTATAAGCTGATTTCTTTTAGAGAAACGAAGGGTTATCCATATAGTTATATGCGTGTTTACGATATTCGAACACGGAGAGATTCGAATCTTTTAGATCCAAGTGTTGTGCTTGGAACTTGCGTAGATGTCTTCCCGTACGATGGTCTTGTTACAGACGAACAAGATCGTAAGAAAATGAAACTATATAAACAACTAATTCGTCTATCGTCTTTGAACTTTAAAGGAATTAAATACGAAAACGGAGGGATTAAAAACCTTCCTCGTTATATCGCGTCAGCAATATTCAGATTTACATCTCCTCAATTCTGGAATCAAAAGCTAGAACAACTTGCCTTAAAATACAGTGTTGAAAATTCTACAGACTTGGTTTGTTCAACTTATGACTCTTACTATCCAGCTGGTATTAAAACAGAATGGCTGTATGATACAATTGATATGCCTTATGAAAATCTAATCCTAAAAGTACCAAGAAGATATCATGAGATTCTTGTCTATGAATTTGGGGAAGATTATATGACTCCACCTCCTGCTGACAAACAGATACCAGGAAATGAGAAGAATTATTGGATTGATTAGCGAAAGAGTATATAAAAAATAGAAAGTTGAATGCCTTATGAAAACTATTAAAAAATCAATATTACTTAGTGCCTTGATCTTATCGGCATCAATAATTCAAGCACAAACAGTAAATGCAGATACAATCTCAGCAGGTTCAGGGAATCGTATCCACTTTATCAATACAAAAGCTAACTCTGGAAGTGATGCTATTTTACTAGAAAGTAATGGTCACTATGCTTTGATTGATATGGGAGAGGATTATGACTTTCCGGATGGAACGGATACACGTTATCCAAATCGATGGGGAATTTCTATTAACAATTATCAAGTTTTGGAAGATCGGTTGATTCGACATCTTGATCAATTAGGTGTCAAGAAATTAGATTTTATACTAGGGACTCATGTTCATAGTGATCACATAGGTGGAGCAGATGAAATTCTTAATCGCTATCAAGTCGATAAATTCTATTTGAAAAAATATTCGGATCAACGAATTACAAGCACTTGGGGATTGTGGGATAACCTTTTTAATTATGATAATGCTCTTCGTGCTGCACACAATAAGGGAGTTACACTTATTCAAGACATAAAAGATGAAGATAGCAAGTTCAAATTTGGGGATATGGATATTCAACTTTATAATTATAAAAATGAATATGATGCTGATGGAAACCTAAAAAGAGTTCTTGATGATAATTCCAATTCAATTGTTGCAGTAGTGACTGTAGCAGGAAAAAGAATTTATCTTGGTGGCGATTTGGATAATGCTGAGGGAGCTGAAGATAAATTAGGGCCTGTTATTGGAAAAGTGGATATGATGAAATGGAATCACCATTACGATGCCAAGGTTTCTAATACAATTGGTTTCATTGAACACCTTTCTCCTAGTATGATTATCCAAACAACTGGAGGAGATATTAACCTCGCTTCAACGAGAGACTATCTAAAAAATAAAAATATTCAAGTGATTCATGCATCAAGTAAAACTCAGGATGCAACAGTATTTGATATTAGTGATAAAGGCTTTACAAATGTTTCAGGAGATTTTCCGAATATTCCTACTGTTGAAGAGAAATGGTATAAAGAAGATGGTTACTGGAAGTATCGTTTAAAAGATGGTCAGATGGCTATCGGTTGGCATGATATTGCTGGTGCTACATATTTCTTTAACGGAAAAGGTCAAATGCAGAGTGGTCGTTGGCTCCGTATCACTGACGAATGGAATGGAGAACCAAAATTTAATGATTACTACCTAAACAATGATGGTAAAATGCAGACGGGTGGTTGGTTCTATCATGATAATACTTGGTACTATATCCAGTCAAACGGTGCAAGACGTTACAATGAACTAGCTGAAATTGGTGGTCAAAAATACCTCTTTGATAAGGATGGTAAAATGCTAACTGGCTTACAAGTCTTCAATGGTAAGAAGATGCTCTTTGCAAGTAGTGGTGCTCTTCAAACAGAAGGAACTGCATCTAGTTGGCAAAAAATAGATGGAAACTGGTACTACTTTGATGAAGAGGGAACTCGAATCGTTGGAAAAAAAGAAATCAATGGAGCTACCTATTATTTCAATCAAGAAGGGATGATGCAAACCGGTTGGATCTTTACTGAAGGTCATTGGAACTATTTTGCAAGTTCTGGAGCTATGAAAACAGGTTGGGTTAAGGATAAGGGTACATGGTATTATCTGGAGAAAGACGGTGTCATGCTAACGGGTCTTCAAGAGATTGATGGCACTCGTTATTACCTCAATGCAAGTGGAGCTATGCAGACCGGTTGGAAATGGTTAGACAATCATTATTACTACTTCACAACTAGTGGATCTATGAAGACAGGTTGGCTTAAAGATAAAGAACTCTGGTACTATCTAGATAAAGACGGCATCATGTTAACAGGTCTTCAAGAGATTGATGGAACCCGATATTACCTTAATACAAGTGGAGCCATGCAAATTGGTTGGAAATGGTTAGACAATCATTATTACTACTTCGCAACTAGCGGAGCTATGAAGACAGGTTGGTTCAAAGATAAAGGGCTTTGGTACTATCTCAAACCTGAGGACGGTGTCATGGCAACAGGTCTTCTAAATGTTGATGGCACTCGTTATTATCTCAATGCAAGTGGAGCTATGGAGACAGGATGGCAATTGCTAGATAACCAGTATTACTACTTTACAGAAAGTGGAGCCATGAAGACAGGTTGGTTCAAAGACAAAGGACTTTGGTACTATCTCAAACCTGAGGATGGTGTCATGGCAACAGGTCTTCTAGATGTCGATGGCACTCGTTATTATCTCAATGCAAGCGGAGCTATGCAGACTGGCTGGAAACAACTGAATGGCAACTGGTACTATTTCCAAGCAGATGGTTCCTTATTGAGAAATGGAACAACACCTGATGGTTACAAGGTCAATCAAGATGGCATTTGGAGCTTGAATCCTGATAAAGTAGAAGTTCAGGGAAGTCAAGAAAAGCCTAAGAAGGATTCTGATAAGCTAGTAGAGAAGGAAGAAAAATCGGCAGAAGTCAATGAAAAAGATGAAGCTGCTGAAACAAAACCGACTTTGAAGGCAGATAAAGAATGATCTTAGTTGCTTTGCTAGAAAGCTAATTAGGTGCTACGTTCAGCTCTGTCAGATACTTTTTTTTAAAATAGTATTTATATACATCTCAGAGAATCGATCAATGTTTTTTGAACAAGAAACTTGATCTGCTCTGAGATGTTTTCTATTTCTCACACACTAAATGATTGAGAATAGCCCTCTCGTCTTCAAATAGAAATATTTTGATAAGAAATTTTAAAAAACACCGATTAGATAAATAAGAAAAATTATGGTATAATAAAACGATACAAAAAAGGAGTATATATGGACATTTCAGAAATTCGTCAAAAAATTGACGCCAATCGTGAAAAATTAGCTTCTTTTAGGGGGTCTCTTTGACCTCGAAGGGTTAGAAGAAGAAATTGCCATTTTGGAAAACAAAATGACAGAACCTGATTTTTGGAACGATAATATTGCGGCCCAAAAAACGTCGCAAGAATTAAATGAACTAAAAAATACCTACAATACTTTCCACAAGATGGAGGAGTTGCAGGATGAAGCTGAAATCTTACTAGACTTTTTAGCAGAGGATGAGTCTGTTAAAGATGAGTTGGTGGAGAAGTTAGCTGAGCTAGATCAGATGATGACTAGCTACGAGATGACTCTGCTCTTGTCAGAGCCCTATGATCATAATAATGCTATTTTAGAGATTCACCCAGGTTCTGGTGGAACAGAAGCCCAAGACTGGGGCGATATGCTTCTTCGTATGTACACTCGTTATGGTAACGCTAAAGGCTTTAAGGTTGAAATCTTGGATTATCAAGCAGGTGATGAAGCAGGTATTAAGTCAGTGACCTTGTCTTTTGAAGGGCCAAATGCTTATGGACTTCTCAAGTCAGAGATGGGAGTTCACCGTCTGGTACGTATCTCGCCATTTGACTCAGCTAAGCGTCGTCACACCTCCTTTACTTCTGTAGAAGTTATGCCAGAGTTGGATGATACTATTGAAGTTGATATTCGAGAAGATGATATCAAGATGGATACTTTCCGCTCAGGTGGAGCAGGTGGACAAAACGTCAACAAGGTTTCAACAGGTGTCCGTTTGACCCACATTCCGACTGGGATTGTCGTTGCATCAACTGTTGACCGTACTCAGTACGGAAACCGTGATCGTGCGATGAAGATGCTTCAGGCAAAACTCTATCAAATGGAGCAGGAAAAGAAAGCTGCTGAGGTAGATGCCCTTAAGGGGGATAAGAAAGAAATCACATGGGGAAGCCAGATTCGCTCCTATGTATTCACCCCTTATACCATGGTGAAAGACCACCGTACCAGTTTTGAAGTTGCGCAGGTAGATAAGGTTATGGATGGAGACCTAGATGGTTTCATCGATGCCTATCTAAAATGGCGTATTAGTTAAAAGAAAGGAAGTCACATGTCGATCATTGAAATGAGAGATGTTGTCAAAAAGTATGACAACGGGACAACAGCCCTACGTGGCGTCTCTGTGAACATTGAACCAGGAGAGTTTGCCTATATCGTAGGTCCTTCAGGTGCAGGTAAGTCAACTTTTATCCGTGCCTTGTACCGTGAAGTTAAAGTTGAAAAAGGAAGTTTGCAGGTTGCAGGTTTTAATCTTGTTAAGATTAAAAAGAGAGATATTCCGCTTTTGCGTAGAAACGTAGGCGTTGTCTTTCAGGATTACAAACTCTTGCCAAAGAAAACTGTTTATGAGAACATTGCTTACGCAATGGAGGTTGTCGGTGAAAGCCGTCGCAATATCAAAAAACGTGTTATGGAAGTTTTGGATCTTGTTGGTTTGAAACACAAAGTTCGTTCATTTCCTAATGAATTATCAGGTGGTGAGCAACAACGTATCGCCATTGCTCGCGCTATCGTAAACAATCCTAAGGTATTGATTGCCGACGAACCAACAGGTAACTTGGACCCGGATAACTCATGGGAAATCATGAACCTCTTGGAGCGTATCAATCTCCAAGGGACGACTGTTTTGATGGCGACCCACAACAGCCAAATCGTAAATACCTTGCGCCACCGTGTCATTGCCATCGAGAATGGTCGTGTGGTTCGTGACGAAGCGAAAGGAGAGTACGGATACGATGATTAGTAGATTTTTCCGCCACCTATTTGAAGCTTTAAAGAGTTTAAAGCGTAATGGGTGGATGACCATTGCTGCTGTCAGTTCAGTAATGATTACCTTGACCTTGGTTGCAATTTTTGCCTCAGTTATCTTTAATACTGCAAAATTGGCAACGGATATCGAAAACAACGTCCGCGTCATGGTTTATGTCCGTAAAGACGTTGAAGACAATAGTGAAACCATCGTCAAAGAGGGGCAAACAGTTACAAACAATGATTACCACAAGGTTTATGATGCCCTCAAGGCTATGCCAGCTGTTAAAAGTGTAACCTTCTCAAGTAAAGAAGAGCAGTACCAAAAGCTGACTGAAACCATGGGTGACGAGTGGAAGGTTTTTGAAGGAGATGCCAATCCTCTTCATGATGCCTACATCGTCGATACCAATTCACCAAGTGATGTGAAACCAGTCGCTGAAGAAGCTAAGAAAATCGAAGGAGTTTCTGAGGTTCAAGATGGTGGTGCCAATACGGAACGTCTCTTCAAGTTGGCTTCCTTCATCCGTGTTTGGGGATTGTTCATTGCAGGACTCTTGATTTTCATCGCAGTCTTCTTGATCTCAAATACCATTCGTATCACTATCATTTCACGTAGTCGTGAAATCCAAATCATGCGTTTGGTTGGTGCTAAAAACAGCTACATCCGTGGCCCATTCTTGTTAGAAGGTGCCTTTATTGGTTTGTTGGGAGCAGCTCTTCCATCAGTTCTGGTTTACTTTATCTATAACCGAGTATTCCAATCTGTCAACCCATCCTTGGTTGGACAAAACCTATCCTTGATTACCCCAGATACCTTTATTCCACTGATGATCGGTCTTTTGTTCCTCATCGGAATCTGTATCGGTTCACTTGGTTCAGGAATCTCAATGCGCCGATTCTTGAAAATCTAAGTAAGATAGTTTACTAAAATCTATAAAAGTAGGATACCATCGAGGCTTCTCCAAGTCTGATGGTCCTACTTTTTATGTTGAACTTATAAAGCAGTTGCTTGCCAATTTTTGGGAAACAGTGTATGATAGGAAAGGACCTTTTTGCTAAAAGAGTGATGGGGACTAGATGAAAGAAATCTTTTATCTCTAGAGTAATATCTAGCTCTTTTGACTTAACATAAATAATGAATGAGGATAAAATGAAACAATTTTTGGAAAAAGTGAGTATACTTTCTCTATCGTTAGTATTGATCACATCATTTTCAATATCAAGTGCCCTACCAGCCATGTTTGACTATTATCAGGGCTATTCGACAGGTCAGGTCGAGCTCTTGGTCAGCCTTCCATCCTTTGGGATTATGGCCATGCTTTTATTGAATGGTGTTCTTGAGCGCATTTTCCCTGAACGCCTCCAGTTGACCCTGGGACTTTTGATCTTGTCAATCAGTGGAACAGCTCCCTTCTGGTATCAGGGGTACTACTTTGTCTTTGCTACTCGTCTCCTTTTTGGAATTGGTGTGGGGATGCTAAACGCTAAGGCTATCTCTATCATCAGTGAACGGTACCATGGCAAGACTCGTATCCAGATGCTTGGTTTTCGTGGTTCAGCTGAGGTAGTGGGAGCCTCTATCTTGACCTTGACAGTCGGTCAGCTTTTGGCCTTTGGATGGACTGCAACCTTCCTAGCCTATGCAGCAGGTCTAGTGGTTCTTGTACTCTTCCTTCTCTTTGTCCCTTATAACAAAGAAGAAGTTCATGAGTCCAAGCAAAAGACAGAAGAAGCAGCGAAACTAACTCGCTCCATGCTACAGCTGATTTTCTTCCTAGCTGTCGGAGCTGCAGTCATTGTATGTACCAATACAGCCATTACCTTCCGTATTCCTAGTCTCATGATTGAGGCAGGCTTTGGAGATGCTCAGTTGTCTAGTCTGGTACTCAGTGCCATGCAGTTGATTGGAATTCTGGCGGGAATTAGCTTTTCTTTCCTCATCTCTGCCTTTAAGGAAAAATTGTTATTGGTTGCGGGTGTAACCTTTGGTATTGGGCAAATCATCATCGCTCTTTCACCTTCTCTTTGGGTTGTCGTTGCTGGTTCTGTTTTAGGAGGATTCGCCTACAGCATTGCTCTTACGACAGTCTTTCAGTTAATTTCTGAAAGAATTCCAGCAAAGCTCCTTAACAAAGCAACTTCCTATGCTGTCTTGGGATGTAGTTTTGGTGCCTCCTTAACACCTTTTGTTCTTTCAGGAATTGGCTTAGTAACAACGAATGGTCGAATGACCTTTATCATTCTAGGAGCATGGATGATTGCGACATCAGTCCTTGTTTCTCTCCTATTGAAAAAAGAAGGTTAACAAAAAGAGGGTAGGCAAAAAGTTATTACAATCAGAAAAACGCATACTATCAGGTGTTGAAAAGCCTTGATACTATGCGTTTTATTTTTTTCATTTTCTGATAATACTCTTCGAAAATCAAATTCAAACCACGTCAGCTTCACCTTGGATTACATATGTGACTGACTTCGTCAGTCTTATCTACAACCTCAAAGCAGTGCTTTGAGCAACCTGCGGCTAGCTTTCTAGTTTGCTCTTTGATTTTCATTGAGTATAAAATTGAGTTTTTGCTCAACCTTTTTTTAGTGGTCAGGCGAACATTTGCCAAAAGTAATCAATGATGTAGGTCAATCCATAAGTGTAAACAACCAGGGTAAAGGGCTTGGTCAAGATGATGATGGTCATGTAGCGCTTGAAGCTCATCTTGGTCAGAGCAGCCAGCATACAGAGAAAGTCCGCTGGACTAACCGGCCAAATCATCATAAAGATAAAGAATCGATCAAAGCGATTGCCCTTGTCTAGCCAACCGATGTACTTATCATAGGTACGCTTGCTGACGACAGACTGGACAAAGGGAGCACCGTAAAGTCGCACTAGGTAAAAAATAATGGCGCAACCAATAACAATACCAATATAGTTGTAGATAGTTCCAATAATGTGCCCGTAGATAAAGACACCTGCAACAGAGGTCAGAGCACCTGGGATGATAGGAACAACCGTCTGCAAAATCTGTAAAAAGATAAAGAGTGGTGGCCCCCAGATACCGGCCTGTTGGATAAAGGCAGATAGGGTTTCCTTGGAATGCAAGACTCCAGCCTGATAGGCCCAGATACAGAAAATCAAAGTACCAACTCCACCGATGATGGAAGAAATATTAATTGCTTGCTGTAGAAGGGGAGAAACAGCTTTCATTTGTTTATCGTGTGACATGTAAACTCCTCTTGAGTAGTATGATTCTACTATACCATATTTTGAGGAGAAAGACTATATGGGGTACTTCATGTGACTTTGCCTCAAGTATGGTAAAATGGGAATAAGAAAATGACCGCTTAGAATGAGGAAAATCATGTTAGGATTGAAGTTTAACGGTACTTGGCGCAACTACCAAAAACAAGTTTTGGATAACTTTCAGGAATATCAATCAGATGGCCATGTCCACTTGGTGGCAGCACCAGGTTCTGGGAAAACAACCATTGGTATCGAGTTGATTGCCCGCTTTGATAAGCCAGCCCTGATTTTGGTACCGACGGTTACCATCCGAGAACAATGGGTAGATAGGATTCGCCAGGCCTTTTTAGCGGATGAGAACCAAGTCACAAGTCTCGTGTCTCAAAATCTCAAGGACATGAAGCAAATCACCATCGCCACCTACCAAGCTTTTCACAGCGCTATGCAACAGCTACAATCTCAAGAAGATAACGGCGAGGTTGAGGACTTTGTAGGCTTTGACCTGCTTGCCAGACTCAAGGAAAGGGGTGTCGAAACCCTCTGTCTGGACGAATGCCATCACTTGAGAAATGAATGGTGGAAAAGCCTAGAAGACTTCCGTAAAAATTACCAGCAACTGCAAGTTATCTCTCTCACTGCGACACCGCCTTATGACAGTGAACCAGAACTCTGGGATCGCTATCTCCAGATGTGTGGCGAGATTGACCAAGAAATCACGGTGCCAGAACTGGTCAAGGAAGATACCCTCTGCCCACACCAGGACTTTGTCTATATCTATTTTCCGGCCAAGGAAGAAGACAAGCGCCTGGAAGAATTTGAGGACACCAAGTGGCAGTATGTCAGCCAACTAGTGGTTGATCCTGATTTTCAGACGCTCATTAGGTCTTCCAAGGTTCTCAAAGGGGAAATTTCTGCGGATATGCTCCTCGAAGATCCCAAGTATCTCTCAGCACTCCTCATTTATCTACAGGCTCAAAAGCTGGAAATCCCCAAGCATCTACAAGATTTACTGGGAGCTGAAGGCTTGCCTGCTCTCAATTATTATTGGCTCGAAGTTCTCTTGCAAGGTCTTCTCTATCAGACTCCTGACTGGTATGAGAATCCGCAGGAGACAAAGAAAAAGATAGAAGCAGAACTGAAATCAAGAGGACTGATTGAAAAACGTCAGGTCTTCTTGGTAAAATCCAAGGCCAATGACCAAATCCTCAACCAATCATTGGGGAAATTATCTGGAATTGCTGATATCTTTGCGACCGAGTATGCTAGCCTCGGAAAAGACTTGAGACAACTAGTCCTAGCAGACTATATTCGTAAGGACTTTGCTAACTATCTAGGGGATGATCAGGCACCTATCACTCAATTAGGTGTCCTACCTTACTTTGAAATAATTCGCAGAAGTGCACAAAAGCAAGGTCTTTCTGTCCCTATAGCAGTTCTTTCTGGTAGTGTCGTTATCATACCTGCCAGTGTCAAGGCTGAACTCGAAGCACTCATCCCAAACACTAGCTTGACCTTCTCTGCCATCGGAAAACTTGACCAAGGGACCTATTTCCAAGTAGGTTTTCCATCCAGCTTTAAGGGGATGGTCGCAGCAGTGACCGAGCTCTTCCAACGTGGTTCTATCCAGGTCTTGGTCGGAACCAAGTCTCTCTTGGGAGAAGGATGGGATGCACCTTGCGTCAACTCTCTCATCCTCGGAAGTTTTGTCGGAAGCTTTATGCTCAGCAATCAGATGCGGGGCCGTGCCATCCGTATCTGGCCAGGACATCCAGATAAGACTAGTAATATCTGGCACCTAGTAGTCATCAAACCGTACAAAAAACCAGCCTTTTCTAAGGAGGATCAAGAAGAACAAGATCTCAATCCTTATCAAGACCTCCAAACCCTTGCCCGTCGTATGGACCATTTCCTTGGTTTATCTTATAAGGAGGATACCATCGAGACAGGGCTGGATCGCTTGGACTTTCCTAAAGCTCCTTTTAAGAAAAGTAAGATTAAAGCCTATAATCAGAAAATCAAGGAATTGTCCAAGGACCGTAGCTCCCTTCGCAAAAAATGGCAGGAGGCGTTAGTAGTTGTGGATAAACTGGAGATTGTCAATGAGGTAGCGACGGATCGTAAGCAAATCCCTCTCTTGACACTAGTTGATGCTGAAAAGTGGCTTCGCTATTCCTTTATGCTAACGGCCCTCAATCTCCTTTTTTATATCTTTAGGGTCCGTGGAACTAGTATTCGCTGGTTGTTTGGACTGAGCATCCTCTTTCTAGCCTACACCGTGATTCGCTATTTCTATTACAGGAGTCCTTATGTACGCCTACGGCAGGCGGGTGAAGGTATTCGTAATGCCATGCTAAAGATGGGGCATTTGTCCGATGACCAGTCGCGCGTGCAGGTCGATGAGGACAAGGAAAGCTTTAACGTCTTTGCCTATCTAAAAGGTGGAAGCATGCGAGACAAGGAACTCTTTTCAAAGGTTTTAGGAGAATTCTTTGCGCCAGTGGACAATCAACGCTACCTCTTAGTAGCTCAAAAAGCACCAGCCGGCCAATCCAAGTATTTCGTAGTTCCTAGCCTCTTTGAAAAACGCAAGGAAGATGCCCAGCTCTTCCAAAATGCCGTCGCACCACACATAGGCAACTACCAACTCGTTTACACCCGCAACGAAGCAGGCCGAAAAATCCTACTCGAAGCCAGACTCAAATCCCTAGCCAACAAAAACGACCGTCTCCTCACCAAGAAGAAGGTCAAAAGTGCGTTGAAGTAGGGAGGGAGCGGAAGTTTTTCTGATAGGACTATGATATAATAATAACTAGAATGTCAACCTCTGAAGGAGAAATATAGATGCAGGTAAAACCAGAACTGGAAATAGAAAAACAACTGATTAACCAGCTGGTAACTGGTGAAAGTCAATGGACTTATAGAGAAGACCTAAAAACAGAAGAACAACTATGGGACAATTTCTTTGAGAAACTAGCTCAAAACAACGTTGCTCTGCTGGCAGACCATCCCTTGACTGAACAGGAAAAACGCCAGATTCAGAACCAACTCAACTTTGTCAGTTACTATGATGCGGCCAAGTGGTTGGTCGGAGAAAATGGCATTGCCAAAGTTGAGGTTCAAAGAGAAGATGCAAGTCTAGGCACCATCCGTTTGTCAGTCATTTGGCGTGACAATATCGCAGCAGGAAAGTCTAGCTACGAAGTTGTCAATCAAGTCCAACGAGAAAAAGTAAATCCTCTGGAACAAGACCGTAGACTGGATGTTACTCTTCTCATCAATGGCTTGCCTATGATTCAAATCGAGCTCAAGAGTTCCCAAGCAGCCTTCATCGATGCCTTTCATCAGATAAAAAAATATGACCGTGAAGGGAAATTCCGTGGTATCTACTCTAGCTTGCAGATGTTTGTCGTGACCAACAAGGTCGATACTCGCTATATAGCTGCAGCTCGTGAAAATAAACTCAACAAGCAATTTCTAACCAAGTGGGTGGATAAGGACAATCATCCTGTCACAAACTTGACTAGCTTTGCCCACGAAGTCCTTTCTATCCCTCGTGCGCACCAGATGGTCATGCAGTATTCTGTCATTGATGATAGCAAGAAATCTCTCATCCTCTTGCGTCCCTACCAGATCCATGCTATCGAAGCGGTGCAGGAAGCCTCTCGCCAACAAGCGTCAGGCTATGTTTGGCATACGACAGGTTCAGGGAAGACCTTGACTTCTTATAAGGTGGCGAGGAACCTCCTTCAAATTCCTTCTATCCAAAAGACGATTTTTGTCGTTGACCGTAGGGACTTGGACCAACAAACCACATCATCTTTCCTCTCTTATGCGACCAATGATGTCATCGATATCGATGAGACGGATAATACCCATGATTTGGTCAAGCGACTAGGTAGTAATGATAAACGTGTCGTGGTGACAACTATCCAGAAAATCACCACCATGATGCGCAAGTTTGACCAAGGTCTTTACCAACGAGATGCAGACAAAATCAAGGGACTCCGAGTGGCCTTTGTCGTGGATGAATGCCACCGTGCCGTGACACCACAAACACAAAAGGACATTAAAGCCTTTTTCCCTCAGTCCCTCTGGTATGGATTTACAGGCACGCCCATCTTTAAGGAAAATAAACGCCAGCAGGTCGGCGACCTAGCCCAAACCACCCAGCAACAGTATGGAGACCGTCTCCATGAGTATACAGTCAAGGAAGCCATCCATGACGGAGCTGTCCTAGGCTTTAAGGTAGATTATCGCAATACCCTCATCACAGACCAATCTGAAAATGACATACCTGATACCGTCTATGAAAATGAGGAGCACATGCTGGAAGTCTTGGATGCTATTATCAATAAATCCCGCCAACAACTAGGCTTCCAAAAAGGAGTGGGCAATACCTACAATGCCATCCTGACTGTCAAGTCCATCCCTCAAGCCCAAGCCTACTATGACCTTCTAAAAAGAGTCAAGGCTGGTCAGACACGGGTCAAGGTATCTGAGAGAGTCAAGATGGTCCTTCCTGACTTTCCAAAGGCGACCATCACCTACTCCGTTACGGAGAATGAAGAAGACTCAAGAGCCAACCAAGACCACATGAAGCAAGTTTTAGAGGACTATAACCAAGAGTTTGATACTCACTTTACCATGGCGGATCTTCGTGGCTTCAATACCGATGTCAATAACCGCCTAGCACGAAAACAAGATAAGTATCTCTATCGCAATGAACAGTTGGACTTGGTTATCGTAGTCAATCGTCTCCTAACTGGATTTGATGCGCCTTGTCTATCGACTCTCTTTATCGACAGAAAGCCCATGCAACCGCAAGACTTGATTCAGGCCTTTAGCCGAACCAATCGTATCTTTGATTCTAGTAAGAACTATGGCCATATCATCACATTCCAAAAGCCTCTAGCCTTTAAGGAAGCAGTCGATAATGCCCTCAAGCTTTACTCAAATGGTGGTGAAAATGATGTCCTAGCGCCTAGCTGGGAAGAGGAAAAGAGAAACTTTTTGAGAAGTTGTAGCGACTTCCAAAATCTCATCACAGATGACCCTGTAGAAGGACTCCAACTCGAACAAATCTCTACTCCACAGTTGAGAAAAATCGCCAAAGCCTATCAAGGATTTGATAAGTACCTAGCCTCTATCCGCGTGTATAAAGAGTATGATGAGGACGAAATTTACGCTCAAACGGGACTCAGTTCAGAAGATTTGGAAGTTTATCTTGGTTTTTATCAGAATATTCTAGCAGAGTTGAAAAGTCGTTCTGAAGATGATAACGACGATGGTGAACCACTTGATATTCACTATGAGCTGGAATCTATCCAAGTAGATGAGATTAACTACGCCTATATCCTGACCTTGATCCAAAGCCTGATCGAGCAAGAGCAAAGTCAGGAAAAGAGTCTCAGTGCACAGGACAGAGAAGCAGTGGATATCTATATCCAAAGTCTGGAGAAGACCAATCCAAATCTGGCACAGATCATCTCAGAGCTTTGGCAAGAAGTACAGGCAAATCCCGACCGCTACAGAGGTCAATCCATCACCAATATCCTTGATCAGATGATTGAAGCAGTCATCCAGCAGCATATCCAAGACTTTAGTAAAACCTGGTATGTGGGCGCAGATGAACTCCGCTACTATGTCAATCACTACCGCAAGGGAGCTAAAAAACAACTAGGAGAAAGTCAACTGACCAAGAGTCAGCGCTACAAGGACTATAAAGTTGAGGTGACAGATGCCCTCAACCCACTCCTTTATAAAAAACAAATCAAAGAAGCCTATACCCAACTGATAGAAGAGGTGATTGAGCCACTCAGAGTGGGGAGGTAAAAATTTATGGAAAAGTTAAATTTTAAAACATATACTATAGATAAATCGTTTGAAATCAAAGGTTATTTTTCAGATATTTGTGAGGAGTTAGAAAGTGATAAATCGATTAGTGGGATTTTATCTTATAAACATGACCAAATCGTTTTAGAATTATTTGGGAGTTTAGGTTCGCTTGAAGATGGATTGTTGGGTTTGGTAAATGCCCCTGAAATTATTTATGGATATTCGAGTGATGGAAAATTACTGATTTTAAATTGTTATGGTTACGTATTTGGAACGGATCATTATCCTGGATTTTCACTATCAAAATTTCATATAAAAAATTTTAAAATTTATGATGTATATTATGATCAGTTACAACAAAAAATACCAGATATAATTAATTTTTTATCTGATGATCCAGTTATCTATTATGACTTTTCTTTTGAAAATATAGAGCAATGGGTAGATAAAGCAATTTTTAGAGCAGGAGAAATAAATGGTGAATTGACTATTGCAACAAATGTTACTAATTATCAGCCTACAAAAGTTTATATTACAAATAGAGAATTATATTTAGAAGATCATGCGATTGCAAGTGCAAATGATGACTATTTAAATTTATCAAGTAAGTACTATCTTCGTTTATCAAATCAAAATAATGAATTAGAATTTTCTCCGTGTCATGAAACAGCATGTCAAATATTAAAATATATTGAGGTAGTTTCGGAAAGTCCTATTTCATTTACTGAAATTTCTTTTTTAAGCAAATATAAAAACGTGGATGATGGCAAAAGACTTCCACTAATAAGAGGTAAATATTTTTTCCAACATTCTAGAGAAGGAAAAAATTGGAGTAAATTTGAACACAAAGAAATTACATTAAATGCCCTACATGAAAGGTTCGAGAGAATTTTAGGACACTGGTTTTCAAAAAGTGAGAAATTAGATTTCATTATCAATCAATATACTAAGAGTTTACACTCTGTTCCTTATATCGAGGATAATTTATTATCTACAATTAGAAATTTAGAGGTTTATGCTAGAAGTTTTCATGAAAAAAAAATAAGAAAATATGAGCGCGAAAATAAAATTTTCAAAAAGAGTAATAAAGAATCTTTTTTGAAGAGTAAGTTAAAATTTTTATTTGAAAATTCAGATTCAGGGTTTGAAAGTTTAATTTTAGAAAGTTTTAATAATTCTTCCCATTTTATTGATAGTATAGTACAAACACGCAATTATTATACACATGGTGATAAAAAAACTAAATATCCTAGACTGATGACAGACTATAATGATCTATACAAGGCGAATATGATTTTACAAAAGTTATTACATTATTATTTGTTTAAAGAGCTAGAAATGGAATATAGTTTTAACAAATATTAGAAAAAATCTTAGATATAATAAATAGGAAAAGTATTTTTATGAAACAAATACCGATAATTAGGTTTTCCCAATTTGATAATAAATGGAGTTCAATTGCAATTGGGAATTTAGCGCAGATAAAAAGAGGAGCATCTCCAAGACCTATTCAAGATCCTAAATGGTTTGATAAAAATTCAGATATTGGATGGTTACGAATTTCTGATGTTACTGAACAAAATGGAAGAATCAAATATCTAGAACAAAAAATCTCAAAACTTGGCCAAGAAAAGACAAGAGTTTTAAATACGCCTCATTTATTGTTAAGTATTGCAGCCACTGTTGGAAAACCTGTTGTAAATTATGTAAAGACTGGTGTGCATGATGGTTTCTTAATTTTTGAAAATCCTAAATTTGATAGAGAATTTATGTTTCAGTGGTTTGATATGTTTAGGCCAAAATGGAATAAGTATGGACAACCGGGGAGTCAAGTAAACTTAAATAGTGATATCATTAGAAATCATAAAATGATGATTCCCTCTCTAGCTGAACAATCCGCCATCGGCTATCTCTTCCGTATCCTCGACGACCTTCTGACTAGCTACAAGGACAATCTTACCAATTACCAATCTCTCAAGGCGACCATGCTCTCCAAGATGTTTCCCAAAGCTGGACATACTGTTCCTGAGATTCGTTTGGATGGATTTGAAGGTGAGTGGGTTGAAAAGTGTATAGGGGAATTAGCTGATATTGTACGTGGTGCTTCTCCTAGACCAATACAAGATCCAAAATGGTTTGATTCAAATTCAGAAATTGGCTGGTTACGTATATCTGATGTGACAAGTCAGAATGGTAGAATTCATAGTTTGGAACAAAAAATATCAAACTTAGGTCAAGAAAAAACACGAGTTCTAACGGCACCTCATTTATTACTTAGTATTGCTGCCACTGTGGGAAAACCCGTTATTAACTATGTTAAAACTGGCGTACATGATGGATTTTTAATTTTTATGAACCCAAAATTTGATAGAGAATTTATGTTTCAATGGCTAGAAATGTTTAGAGAAAAATGGAATCGCTATGGTCAACCAGGAAGTCAAGTAAATCTCAATAGTGATATTGTAAAAAATCAAAAGATATTTATTCCTTCAATCGAGGAACAATGTGCCATCGGCTCCTATTTCTCTAAACTCGATAATCTCATCAACTCACACCAAGAAAAAATTACTCTGCTTGAGACTCTGAAAAAGAAACTCTTGCAGGATATGTTTATATAGAATTTTGTTATGAAAAAATTTAAAAGATTATGTTTGTCGTTTTGTTTATCAATTTGTTCTTTTTCGCCAGGTTTAGTCTTGTATCTATTTACTATAGACATTTTTCCCTCACATGATACTTGTGCATGTAGTTTTCTAAAAATAGGAGTGTTGATTATACTGATGCTTTTATTTTCTTTTGGAGTCTTACAGTATTTGATAAGATTCAAGGAAGCGAATGATACTGCTCAAGTTGAAAGTATACAACCAGTAGAAAATGAAATAATTCCAACTTACCTAGGCCTTTTTGTAATTATGCTGGGTTTAGGTGAATTAACGTTCTTATATCAGATTGTAGTAATAGTTCTCATTTTTCTAATATGGTGGATTCTTATGGAGAGATCGTATTATTTTAATTTGATATGGTTACTCTCATATCGTTATTACAGAGTCACTGATAAAAATGGCAATGTCTTTATTATTTATAGCAAGAAAAAAGATGTTAAAGAAACTGGAACTATAAAAGGACTAGTTAGAATAAATAATTTTACTTTTTTGGAGAAGGGAAAGTATGTTTTTAGTAAAAGTAGATCAAATATATAGAAAATTGGAGAACTCGGATGATATTTCAGAATTAGTTGCTCCGGAGATTGATCCTGAAAATAGTAGAGAATTTGATCCAGAAATAAAATTAGAACATGATGAATGGTTCTATGTTGAAATTGATGATTCGCATATGTCTATGGTCAAAGAATATGAAGATAAATTTTTAAATACCGCGGGTCTAAATGATGTGAATGAAGCAGAGTTCTCAAAAATTGACTTGATTTTTCGTAAAGTTGAAAATGATGGTTTAGTTTTTCAAAAAATTACACAATCAAAGAGACTGGTTGATAAGTCAATCTTGAAATGGAGATTTAGATCTGGAAGAGCTGAAAGAACAATTATTGAAAAGGGTATAGAATTAAAATCTGAGAACGATGCTTACTTTGATGGGAATGATAAATTGTATTTCAAAAATTTTAGAACGATTCGTAGCTTATTTAAGGGGATTGATGATTACTACCGTATAGCTAGTCTTGCAGAAGTTGATGAGTTTAAAGAATTTAATCTGGTGAGTTTTGTTTCAGATTTTAAAATTAAGACTAATAACTTAAAGATGTTGGCAATTCTAAAAGATGATGAAATTGATTTATCTGATACCTCAATAATTAGCACCTTATTAACATCATATGAACAATACCCAGAGCAGGATTTTAAGGTCTCAGAAGGAAGATTTATCATTGATACTAACAAACGATTAACAAGTTTTTTAAAATTGGCGTTAGGGAGATTATATACTAATCCAATTACAAGTCATCAGATGGAAGCCAGCTCTGCTAGGCGATTACGGAAGAAGGAAAACTGAAGTAACATTCCTTAACAAAATATCTATAAAAAGGAGAACTTATGGTATCTGTAACACAACGTATCAAAGAAATTAACCAACCTCGAGGTGGTTATCTACCTATCAAGTTATTTTCAGTAGAGCAGTTCGAAGACCATAGAGTTCTGCATCCTGTAGAGTCTGTATCTCCTAGTTTAGTGGGGATTTGTGTGGACTACTTGACCCGTCTTATGAAAGGGGCAGAAGCCCGTGATGCTTTCAGAATTTCTCTCAAGGGAGCTCAGATGGTTGGTATGGAAGACCTAGGAGAAGCACTTCTTGATTTGGTTACAGGATTGGATGACTTATCGATAGAAAGTGCTTGTCGTCTAGCATCCTTTGATGTCGTTTTTCGTGCAGGGAAACAGTATTATAAGCCTTTTGAGGAAATTATAGTAGATGCAGAAACGATAGAAAATATTTGTATCATGGTGGAGCGAAGCCTTTGCTTCTTCGATCTTTATGGACCGTTGGTAAAAGATGGCTTTAACTTTCTTGGAGGTTATACAAAAACGATTGACAAGGGTGATGGAGATTTTCTTACCAAGGATACACTGTGGGATTTTAAGGTGACTAAAACAACTCCAAATAAAGACCATACGCTACAAGTCCTTGTATACTATATCATGGGTTTACATTCCTATGATCCTGACTTCCTGTCTATCGAAAATCTTGGATTTTATAACCCTCGAAAAAATATCGTTTATCAACTTCCTGTTTCTGATATTCCTTTGGACTTGATTCAAACGGTAGAAAGAGAAGTGATTGGTTATTCCTAAACAATCACTTTTTGAAAAATATTTGTAAAACTTAGAAAGAAACATTATGGAAACAACACAAACGTCCCAGTCGCTCTACCAAGCCCTGTGGAACTCAGCGGATGTTCTCCGCTCCAAGATGGATGCCAATGACTACAAGTCATATCTTTTGGGTATGGTCTTTTATAAGTATCTGTCAGACAAGATGCTCTTTTTCGTGGCTGAGACCATGGAAGAGGGGACGGATAGTCTTGAGGATGCCCTTGAGGTCTATCGCAACTACTACGAGGATGCGGATACCCACGAGGATCTGGTCTCTGTCATGAACGATGAGCTCAACTATATTATCAAGCCAGACTTGACCTTTACGGCTCTAGTAGCTCGTGTCAATGAGGGGACTTTTCAGCTGGAAGATCTAGCTCAAGGTTTTCGTGATATCGAGCAGAGTGACGACCTCTATGAAAATCTCTTTGAAGACATCGACCTCTACTCTAAAAAGTTAGGGGCAACTCCGCAAAAGCAAAACCAAACGGTAGCAGCGGTCATGAAAGAGTTGGCTGTGCTAGATGTGGCTGATCATGCGGGTGATATGCTGGGGGATGCCTATGAGTATCTGATTGGTCAGTTTGCGACTGACTCGGGCAAGAAAGCTGGTGAGTTTTATACACCTCAGCCTGTTGCCAAGCTAATGACTCAGATTGCCTTTTTGGGTCGTGAGGACCAGGAAGGTTTTACCATCTATGATGCGACTATGGGGTCTGGCTCTCTCTTGCTCAATGCCAAGAAATATTCTCATAAACCGCAGACAGTTGTCTACTTTGGTCAGGAGCTCAATACCTCGACTTATAACCTAGCTCGGATGAATATGATCCTACACGGTGTTCCAGTTGAGAATCAATTTCTACACAATGCCGATACCTTGGATGAAGACTGGCCGACTCAAGAGCCGACCAACTTTGACGGTGTTCTCATGAACCCTCCATACTCTGCTAAGTGGTCAGCAAGCTCTGGATTTCTGAACGACCCTCGTTTCTCTCCTTTTGGGAAACTGGCGCCCCAGTCCAAGGCTGACTTTGCCTTTCTCTTGCATGGGTATTACCACCTCAAGCAGGATAATGGGGTCATGGCTATCGTCCTTCCTCACGGTGTTCTCTTCCGTGGAAATGCGGAAGGAACCATTCGTAAGGCCTTGTTAGAAGAAGGAGCTATTGATACGGTTATCGGTCTACCTGCCAATATCTTCTTTAATACCAGCATTCCGACGACGGTTATCATTCTTAAAAAGAACCGTACCAACCGTGATGTTTACTTTATCGATGCTTCTAAGGAGTTTGATAAGGGGAAAAATCAAAATATCATGACGGATGCCCATATCGAGAAGATTCTGGAAGCCTACAAGTTACGTGAGGAGATTGATAAGTTTGCCCACCTAGCAAGCTATGAAGAAATCGTCGAAAATGACTATAACCTCAATATCCCTCGCTATGTAGATACCTTTGAGGAAGAAGAAGTAGAGCCACTGACAGACATCGTCAGCAAGATTAACGAGACAAATAAAGCTATAGAAAGCCAAACAGCTTCCCTGCTTGAAATGCTCGGTCAACTCCACGGAACCACACCAGAAGCTGATGCTGAGCTCAAAGAGTTTTTGAAAAACTTTAAAGGGTGATGGGATTATTAAATTCGCTCGTTTTATAAAAATAACTTTGTTTCCGTATTTCCTGGGAACTAGTAGAAAGTTAGGAGAAATATGGAAAATAACAACCAACGTGCCCTTTGTCAGCAACTTTGGGCGGAAAATAAATACCTTGTTTTGAGCCATTCCAGCAATATTTACAAGGACATTCGCCAGTATCTCAAGCAAGAAGTGGTGGAAGTGAGTCAGGTTCAAGAGATGATTGACCGTGCCTGTCAGCTTCCAGAACACAGGGGTCAGGTTTGCAATGCCTTTCAGCATATTTGGGGCTATTTTAAAAAGGAAGCCAGCCTTGATGAACGAAAAGACTATATGCTCTTGCTGGATCGCTATCGCTTTGGTCAAGCTTCTAAGGAAGATTTGATTGCTAGGACTCGAGACTTGCTTGAGCGTTACCCAAATGCTTATCTGCAAGATTCTACCCTGCTGAAAGGAGACTCCCATGAGACTTTGGCATGAGGCTTTGATTCCACAACTTCCCCGTCCTCAGCTCTTGGGGCAACATCGAGAGTGCTGTGCCCTTCGTGGCAATGGCTGGGGCAGAAAGCATGCGACGGTTGACTATGTCTTTACCCACTCACCTTATCGTCTCTATGCCTATCATCGTTTGATCATGGAGGAGATGGCTGACCGTGGCTACAATGTCAGTCCAGAATGGCTGGACAAGAACTACCGTGGCAAGACCTGCCCTCCTTATGAAAATATAGTAGAGGGGAAGCTGAAAAGTCCTATCTATAGCGAGCATGACACAGCCTACTATGAGGAGTGTCTGGCTAATCTCCGAGAGAAGGGGATAGAGCTGGAGTAAGAGTCAAGATTAACACTAATTCAGAACTCTTTTCGTATTTTTTCGAATAATAAAAATGAGATCTTTAGAACGATTCTAAGGTCTTCTTTTATAAGTATTTGGATTTACTTTTAATAACTTTTAAGTTATAATTTTAAAAAACCAAGCGTGAACTGAAGGACTTACAAGAAAGAGGGTTAAGTGATGAAAAATAGTGCTATTGGGAGTAACTGGAAGGATGTTCGTTCAGAGCTCTTTACCAAGGAGGAAATCCTTGAAAGTGATATGCGAGTAGCTATCATGAGTGAGTTGATTGAAGCTAGGCATGAGCAAGGTATCAGTCAGAAAAAACTAGAAGAACTCAGTGGAGTGAGCCAGCCTGTCATAGCTAGGATGGAAACAGGAAAGACGAGTCCTCAGTTGGATACGGTCTTGAAAGTTTTAGCCAGTTTAGGTAAGACACTCGCAGTTGTCCCACTTGAACAGGAAATATCTAAAAACTAATTATTACTAAGCTATAGTCTTTTATAATAACAAGCCATAGTCAGGCTCCTAGTTATGAATCTGTGACGGTAATCTTGTTTTACTTGAAAATCTGTTAACCGTTGTATACCAAAGGATTTGGGGAATTTTCTCCAAATCTTTTTTTGTGCTTTAAAAAGCGATATAGTTTCAAACTATATCAAAGCCTAATTTTTTACAATTATACAGATGATTTCTTTTCTGTTAAGATAGTTTCAACAACAATTTTTGGAGGACAAAACATGTCAACTACAATTATCGGTTTCCCTCGTTTGGGTGAATTCCGCGAATTAAAATTTACAACTGAAAAATACTTTAGAAAAGAAATCTCAGAAGAAGAACTCTTGGCTGCTGCGAAAGAATTGCGTGCAAAACACTGGAACATCGTCAAAGAAAAAGGCATCACTGAAATCCCATCAAATGACTTTTCTCACTATGATAACTTCCTAGATGCAGCTTTCCTTTTCAACGTAGTGCCTGCATCTGTTCAAAACTTGGAATTGTCAGATCTTGAACGCTACTTTGCTTTGGGACGTGGTTACCAAGGAGAAAAAGGGGATGTTCGTGCCCTTCCAATGAAGAAATGGTTCAACACTAACTACCACTACATCGTTCCAAAATTTGAAAAAGAAACTCAAGTAAAATTGGCTGGTCACAAGATCTTTGATGAGTTCCAAGAATCAAAAGAACTTGGTCTTAACACTCGTCCTGTCCTTGTAGGACCATTCACTTTCCTTCAATTGTCAGACTTTGAAGAAGGTGTGAAAGCAGAAGACTTCGTAGATAGCTTAGTAGCTGCTTACCAAGATGTTTTTGCGAAATTGGCTGAACTTGGTGCAACTCGTATCCAACTCGATGAAGCTGCTCTTGTCAAAGACTTGACAGAAGAAGAAAAAGCCCTCTTCTTGAACATCTACAACAAACTTTTGGCTGACAAAAAAGGTCTTGAAGTCTTGCTTCAAACTTACTTCGGTGACGTTCGTGACGTTTACGCTGACCTTGTGAAATTGCCAGTAGATGCGATTGGTCTTGACTTCGTTGAAGGTAAGAAAACTCTTGAACTTGTTAAAGGTGGCTTCCCAGCTGACAAGACTCTTTATGCAGGTATTGTCAATGGTAAGAACATCTGGCGCAACAACTACGAAAAGAGCTTGGCTATTCTTGAGCAAATTCCAGCTGAAAACATCGTTTTGACTAGCTCATGCTCACTTCTTCATGTGCCATTTACAACTGCTAATGAAGAATTTGAACCAGCTATCTTGAACCACTTTGCTTTTGCAGTAGAAAAATTGGATGAAATCCGTGACTTGGATGCTATCCGCAACGGTCAAGGTGCAGAAGCTCTTGCAGCTAACAAAGAACTCTTTGCGACTGAACGTGTTGGTGAAAATGCAGAACTTCGTGCGCGTATCGCTGGATTGACTGACGCAGACTACACTCGTTTGCCAGCCTTTGCTGAACGTGAAGCGATCCAAGAAGAAGCTTTCAAACTTCCAGCTCTTCCAACAACTACCATCGGTTCATTCCCTCAAACTAAGGAAGTTCGTGCTAAACGTTTGGCCTTCCGTAAGGGTGAATTGTCACAAGAAGAATACGATGCCTTCCTTGCTGAAACTATCGACGAATGGATCAAATGGCAAGAAGAAGTTGGATTTGACGTGCTTGTTCACGGTGAATTCGAGCGTAATGACATGGTTGAGTACTTCGGTCAAAACTTGTCAGGCTACCTCTTCTCTAAAAACGGTTGGGTACAATCATACGGTATGCGTGGGGTTAAACCACCAATCATCTGGGGTGATGTGACTCGTCTCAACCCTATCACTGTGAAATGGTCTAGCTATGCACAAAGCCGTACGGACAAACCTGTTAAAGGTATGTTGACTGGACCTGTTACTATTCTTAACTGGTCATTCCCACGTGAAGACATCTCTATCAAGGATTCTACTCTTCAAATCGCTCTTGCTATCAAGGATGAAGTTCTTGACCTTGAAGCTGCAGGCGTGAAAATCATCCAAATCGACGAGGCTGCTCTTCGTGAGAAATTGCCACTCCGTCGTAGCGACTGGTACGAAGACTACCTTGACTGGGCTATTCCAGCCTTCCGTTTGGTACACTCAACAGTAGCACCAGACACACAAATCCACACTCACATGTGTTATTCAGAATTTACAGATATCATCCCAGCTATCGACAACTTGGATGCTGACGTTATCTCATTTGAAGCTAGCCGTTCAAACCTTGAAATCTTGGACGAACTCAAAGCGAAAAACTTCCAAACAGAAGTTGGACCTGGGGTTTACGATATCCACTCACCTCGTGTGCCTAACGAAGGCGAAATCGACCACACAATCGAAGCAATCCTTGCTAAAGTTCCAAGCAGAAAAGTTTGGATCAACCCTGACTGTGGTTTGAAAACACGTGGTATTCCAGAAACTAAAGAAAGCTTGATCCGCCTTGTAGAAGCTGCCAAAGCTGCGCGTGAGAAATTGTAAGAAAAGACATTTCTCCATACATGGTTGATCAGTAAGAAATCAACTAGAAAAGGTTCATAAATATGTCACGTCAAACACCGTCCCTCTCATTTGAAGTTTTCCCTCCAAACCCAGCAGTAGGCAATGACAAAATTATTGCAGCCCTGAAAGATATGCAGGACTTGGCCCCACACTTTATCAGTGTGACTGCCAGCAATAATAAATTTAATATCAAAGAGACGACGGTTCGTTTGGCAGACTATATCCAAAATGACTTGGAGATTCCAACCATTGCTCACTTGCCAGCTATCTATCTAACGAAGGATAAGGTGGCTGAGACCATTGCAGATTTGGATAAGGTTGGGGTTCAGAAAATCTTGGCTCTTCGTGGAGATATTATTCCGGATGTGGAGCCACAAAAAGATTTCCGTTACGCGACTGACTTGATCGAGTTTATCAAGGAACAGGCGCCACATTTTGAAATTATTGGAGCTTGTTACCCAGAAGGGCACCCTGATTCACCAAACCAAATCTCAGATATTCAAAATCTGAAAAGAAAAGTGGATGCAGGCTGCTCAAGCCTTGTAACTCAGCTTTTCTTTGACAATGAGCGTTTCTACGATTTCCAGGATAAGTGCACTTTGGCTGGTATTGATGTACCGATTCATGCGGGTATCATGCCAATCCTGAATCGTAACCAAGCTCTTCGTCTCTTGAAGACTTGTGAGAATATCCATCTCCCACGTAAGTTCAAAGCTATCTTAGACAAGTATGAGAATGACCCTGAGTCACTCAGAGCAGCAGGACTTGCCTATGCAGTGGACCAAATCGTGGACTTGGTAACGCAAGACGTAGCAGGTGTGCATCTCTACACCATGAACAATGCAGATACTGCTCAGTACATTCACCAAGCAACCCATGCCTTGTTTAATCACCAACCTCAAGGATCATAATCAATAAACCATTCCTCTTTTCATAGAGGAATGGTTCCTTTTTAATAGAAAAGCCAGCACTTTTTAAGAAAAATATGATAAAATAGACTCTGTACGTACTTGATACAAAGATGAGGGTATAAACGATATTTAAGCAGTCTTAATCTTATGTCAAAGAGACGTAAGTTAAAGAATCAGAACTAAAGTAATTTTGGAGTTGAACACGGGCTAGATCCCTAATGAAAAAGATAGATTTCCTGGTGTGCATCGCACACTGCGTCAATCTCCTATTTTCATACGGGATTCTTAACGCCCTTTGTATCCTGATTTTTGTAGGCAAGGCGTATAATTTTATCAATCCAAAGGGGATTAAAATGACAAAACAAGTGTTTCAAACGACTTTTGCGGGTCGTGAGTTGATCGTAGAGACTGGTCAGGTTGCTAAGCAAGCAAATGGCTCTGTTGTGGTGCGTTACGGTGAATCAACTGTCTTGACTGCTGCCGTTATGTCTAAGAAGATGGTAACTGGGGATTTCTTCCCACTTCAAGTCAACTACGAAGAAAAAATGTATGCGGCTGGGAAGTTTCCTGGTGGCTTTATGAAACGTGAAGGACGTCCTTCAACAGATGCGACCTTGACAGCGCGTTTGATTGACCGTCCGATTCGTCCTATGTTTGCGGAAGGTTTCCGTAACGAAGTACAAGTTATCAATACGGTGCTTTCTTATGATGAAAATGCATCTGCACCAATGGCAGCCATGTTTGGTTCATCATTAGCTCTTTCTATCTCAGATATTCCATTTGACGGACCAATCGCTGGGGTACAAGTAGGTTATGTTGATGGCCAAATCATCATCAACCCAACGCAAGAACAAGCTGAGCAATCGCTTCTTGAATTGACAGTAGCTGGTACTAAGCATGCTATCAACATGGTAGAGTCTGGTGCCAAAGAATTGTCAGAGGAAATCATGTTGGAAGCTCTTCTTAAAGGACACGAAGCCGTTAAAGAATTGATTGCCTTCCAAGAAGAAATCGTTGCTGCTGTCGGTAAGGAAAAAGCAGAAGTAGAATTGCTTCATGTAGATGCTGAATTGCAAGCTGAAATCATCGCAGCCTACAACAGCGACCTTCAAAAAGCTGTTCAAGTTGAAGAAAAATTGGCGCGTGAAGCTGCAACTCAAGCAGTTAAAGATCAAGTCACAGCAGTTTACGAAGAAAAATATGCAGATCACGAAGAATTTGACCGTATCATGCGTGATGTGGCTGAAATCTTGGAACAAATGGAACATGCAGAAGTGCGCCGTTTGATCACAGAAGACAAGGTTCGTCCTGACGGCCGTAAGGTCGATGAAATCCGTCCTTTGGATGCTCAGGTTGACTTCCTTCCTCGCGTACACGGTTCAGGACTCTTTACTCGTGGACAAACGCAAGCTCTTTCTATCTTGACCTTGGCACCAATGGGTGAAACGCAAATCATCGATGGTTTGGATCCAGAGTATAAGAAACGCTTCATGCACCACTACAACTTCCCACAATACTCTGTTGGGGAAACTGGACGTTACGGTGCGCCAGGTCGTCGTGAAATTGGTCACGGTGCTCTTGGTGAACGTGCTCTTGCTCAAGTATTGCCAAGCTTGGAAGAATTCCCATATGCCATCCGTTTGGTAGCAGAAGTATTGGAATCAAATGGTTCTTCATCTCAAGCATCTATCTGTGCGGGAACACTTGCCCTTATGGCTGGTGGTGTGCCAATCAAGGCTCCAGTAGCAGGTATTGCTATGGGACTTATCTCTGATGGAAACAACTATACAGTATTGACAGATATTCAAGGTTTGGAAGACCACTTTGGGGATATGGACTTTAAGGTTGCAGGTACTCGTGATGGGATTACAGCCCTTCAAATGGATATCAAGATCCAAGGGATTACAGCTGAAATCTTGACTGAGGCTCTTGCTCAAGCCAAGAAAGCTCGTTTTGAAATCCTTGATGTCATTGAAGCAACCATTCCAGAAGTTCGTCCAGAATTGGCTCCAACTGCTCCGAAAATTGATACCATCAAGATTGATGTGGACAAGATTAAGATTGTTATCGGTAAGGGTGGGGAAACCATCGATAAGATCATCGCTGAAACAGGCGTTAAGATTGATATCGACGAAGAAGGTAACGTGTCTATCTACTCTAGTGACCAAGCTGCCATTAACCGTGCTAAAGAGATTATTGCTGGTTTGGTTCGTGAGGCCAAAGTGGACGAAGTCTACCATGCCAAAGTGGTTCGTATCGAGAAATTCGGTGCCTTTGTCAACCTCTTTGACAAGACTGACGCTCTCGTTCACATCTCTGAAATGGCTTGGACTCGCACTAACCGTGTCGAAGACTTGGTAGCCATTGGTGATGAAGTGGATGTTAAGATTATCAAGATTGACGAAAAAGGTCGTGTAGATGCTTCGATGAAAGCACTATTGCCACGTCCACCGAAACCTGAACATTCAGAAGAAAAAGGTGAAAAGGGTCATCGTCATGGCGATCGTCCTCGTCACCATCACAAGGACAACAAACCTAAGAAAGAAACTACAGAAACACCAAAAGACTCAGAATAAGAAAAGGAGAATTGTATGGGATGGTGGCGTGAAACCATTGATATCGTAAAAGAAAATGATCCAGCGGCTCGCACCACTTTGGAGGTTCTTTTGACCTATCCTGGTGTGAAAGCCTTGGCTGCCCACCGTCTCTCTCATTTTCTCTGGAAGAATGGCTTTAAGCTTCTAGCTCGTATGCACAGCCAGTTTTGGCGTTTTTGGACGCAGATTGAGATTCACCCAGGAGCTCAGATCGAATCAGGTGTCTTTATCGACCACGGTTCTGGCCTTGTGATTGGGGAGACGGCTATCGTTGAAAAAGGCGTTCTTCTCTACCATGGGGTAACCCTTGGTGGGACAGGGAAGGATATTGGCAAACGCCATCCGACCGTGCGTAAGGGAGCTCTCATATCTGCACATGCCCAAGTTATCGGGCCTGTAGAAATCGGTGAAAATGCCAAGGTCGGTGCTGCAGCGGTCGTTGTAGCAGATGTACCTAGCGATGTAACGGTTGTCGGTATTCCTGCTAAGATTGTCCGAGTGCATGGGCAAAAGGATGAACCAACCATTCATGAAGTTGAAGGAAAACGGGAATACTACGTCAATAAACTCGAGCAAGCGAGAGATGCTAGTCATAGATCGTCCGAGCTGTAGAGGATATCTATATGATTCAAGCAAGAAATAAGTTAAGCCAAGAGGAGTTATCTGAGGCGAAAAAACTAATTAACTGTTGCCAAGTCTATGATGGAACTTATCGTGATCCTTATCTTTCTAACATGCTTAATTTTGACCTAAGCATGCCTGCATTTTTCCTTTTTTACGAAAAAGGCGAACTGGTTGGTTTGTTAACTGTCTATGCTGATGACCAAGATGTGGAAGTGACGATACTGGTTCATCCCAATCATCGCCGTCAGGGAATTGCACGTGCTTTGTTTACTAGCTTTGAGAAAGAAATGACTTCTTTCCTTATTCGTTCAGTGACTTTTCAGACAGAACGTATTTTTCTAGACCGTCATCCTGATTTTGTCAGCAACTGGGGACTAATTGAGGATGAAGAGACAGAAACTTGGTTAGGAAAGGATAGAAAACCTTACCCGTTAGCAAACGTTTCTAATCTTGAAGTTTTGTTAGCAGATAGCTCGTATCAGGAGCAAATTAGTCAGTTAAAATTTCAGGCATTTTCAGAGGAACATGAATCTAGAGAAGTTGTGGATAGATATGTTGCTAAAGCTCTGAAGGATCCAGAAAGTCGCCTATATATTTTATTAAAGAATAATCAGGTTATTGGGACTTGCACGGTTGATCTATCGAGTAATACGAATTATTTCTATGGTTTAGCAATAGCTGAGCTTGAACGTGGAAAAGGCTATGGAAGCTATTTGGCTAAATCCCTCGTCAACCAACTGATTGAGCAAAATGATAAGGAATTTCAGATTGCAGTAGAGGACAGCAACGTAGGTGCCAAACGCTTATATGAAAAGATTGGCTTTGTCAAACAAACCCAAGTGGTTTATCTGAATGCGAAAGAGTAATAAATGCTATTAGAAGAATTTGAAAATGTACCTGCTGTTATCGAGCCAACTGATCGAAGCCTTCTTAGTGGTGGAGAAATCTGTGATACCATTATCTTGTCTTTTAATGGAGAAATCCTCGAACGAGTAAAGCAGATAGATGGTGTCTACGAAGGTGGCTATCTTACCAATCTAAATGGCAAACTACCATGGTATATCTATGAAAAAGATGGGAGTAAGGTAGCAGTTGCTATGGCTACGATTGGTGCTCCAATGATTGTTGGACTCTTAGAAGAACTCAAAGCGAGAGGTTTTAAAAACTTTATCGTTTTAGGGTCTTGTGGAGTTCTGGACCAGTCTATTCAAGCAGATAAGATTATCCTACCAAGCTCGGCTTTACGTGATGAAGGTACTAGTTATCACTATGCTCCAGCAAGTGATGAAATAGCCTATGAGCGATCTCTACTCTTAACTATGGAAAAAGCCTTGGATAAAGCTGGTATTGAGCATATTCGAACAAAGTCTTGGACGACAGATGCCTTCTATCGTGAGACAGCTGCTAAAGTCAAACGAAGACTAGAAGCAGGAGCTAGAGTTGTAGATATGGAAGCTTCAGCTATCATGGCCTGGGCCCAATATCGACAAGCCAATGTCTATCAATTTTTCTACACAGCTGACTATGTCGACCATCACAATCACGAATGGGATGCTAGACGCGAGGATAGAAAAGCGGATGCTATGACTTTCTTTGAGATTGCCCTAGTCATTGCTCGAGAGTTAGTTTAGACTAGTCTTCACGATAAATTTGAAACAAGAAAGGAAGGGAGCCTAACGGAAAAGATAGCAATAAAACTTCCGTAGTGACTCCCTTCATCTTTTTACTGTATTCTTCTTTTATGTTTAGAAAGGAGCAAGGGATTCCGAAGTCTAGAGAGATTCGGACTGAAATTCAATTGAACTCTTAGTGATGAAACTAACTGTTCTTGGATTTTAGCTTTCCTGACTATTATTTTATGATTAAAATTTACGACACCATGTCTCGTGATTTGCGAGAATTTGTCCCAATCGAGGACGGCAAGGTTAAGATGTATGTTTGTGGGCCAACCGTGTATAACTATATCCACGTGGGGAATGCCCGTTCAACGGTGGCTTTTGATACCATTCGTCGCTATTTTGAGTATCGTGGTTATGAGGTTGCCTATATTTCCAATTTTACGGATGTGGATGATAAGATTATCAACCGTGCCAAGGAAGAAGGTATCACGCCACAGGAGGTTGCGGACAAGTACATTGCTGCCTTTCGTGAGGATGTGACGGCTTTGGGGGTGAAGCCTGCAAGTCGTCATCCACGTGTAGTAGAGTTTATGGCTGACATCATCCGCTTTGTCTCTGACCTGATTGAAAAAGGCTATGCTTATGAGAGTCAAGGAGATGTCTATTTCCGTGTAGAAAAATCTCATAACTATGCTAAATTGGCCAATAAAACCCTAGAAGACTTGGAACTAGGTGCTTCAGGTCGTACAGATGAGGAAACAGCTCGTAAGGAAAATCCTGTGGACTTTGCCCTCTGGAAAGCTGCCAAACCAGGTGAGATTTCTTGGGATAGTCCATGGGGACCAGGTCGCCCAGGCTGGCACATCGAGTGTTCAGTCATGTCAACTGAGATTTTAGGAGATACCATCGATATTCACGGTGGTGGAGCAGACCTTGAGTTCCCTCACCATACAAATGAAATTGCCCAGTCAGAAGCTAAAACAGGCAAGACCTTCGCCAACTACTGGATGCACAATGGCTTTGTCAATATCGACAATGTCAAGATGTCCAAGTCTTTGGGAAACTTCATTACGGTACACGATGCTCTCAAAACTATCGACGGTCAAGTATTGCGTTTCTTCTTTGCGACTCAGCACTACCGTAAGCCTATCAATTTTACGGAAAAAGCAGTTCGTGATGCAGAGACAAATCTTAAGTATCTCAAAAATACTTACGAGCAACCATTTACTGGAACTGTAGATGCTCAAGAGTTACAGGCATTTAAAGATAAGTTTGTAGCGGCCATGGATGAGGATTTCAATACAGCTAACGGAATTACAGTTGTCTTTGAAATGGCCAAATGGATCAACTCAGGCAACTATGATGCAACCGTTAAGGAAGCTCTTGCAGCCATGTTAGAAGTTTTTGGAGTGGTCTTTGTTGAGGAAGTTTTGGATGAAGAGATTGAAGCCTTGATTCAAAAACGCCAAGAAGCGCGTGCCAATCGTGACTTTGTGACAGCTGACCAAATCCGTGACCAACTAGCTGCACAAGGGATTAAGCTACTTGACACCAAGGATGGAGTGAGGTGGACACGTGATTGATGTCAATCTCATTAACGGGATTGCTCTAGCTTTTGAAGGAGATGCAGTATATTCTATGTATATTCGTCGCCATCTCATTCTCAAAGGCATGACCAAGCCCAATAAACTCCACCAAGAGGCAACCAAGTATGTGTCGGCCAAGGCTCAGGCACACTTGCTTTCCCTCATGTTGGAAGAAGAAGTCCTAACGGAAAAAGAGGAAGAAATCTATAAACGGGGTCGCAACACCAACAGCCATACCAAGGCTAAGAATGCGGATGTGGTGACCTATCGTATGTCTACTGGTTTTGAAGCGGTCATGGGCTATCTTCATATGACTGAAAATGTGGAACGCCTCGAAACCTTGATTTCTTGGTGCATCCAAAAAGTGGAGGGCTAGAAATGATTGCAAAAGAACTACTGGATTGGTTTCCTGATGGTAAAATCTTAGATCAGCCAGTTGATAAAGAGGGTTATCTAAGTCTACCTCTGTCAAATTATCAGTGGCTTTTGCTTGAGGAAGCTAGTCTTAGTGAGCGTGAAAAACAACTGGTGGCTCTCTTAACCAAACAGGAGCAAACCATTTCCCTCAATCCCTGGTATAGTTATCTCATTGAAGGTAAAGGACAGGCACCGCAAAACTTTAAAAAATTGCAGCTTGTCTATTGTCACCTATCCTATTTCCAACAGGAAAATTTAACGTCTTGGTTAGAGATGATGGGAACCCTCTTTCCAAATTGTCAAACAGTTCTTCAGGTTGGAGCGCAGGATTACATTTTTGTTCTCCAACAGGATAAGTACACATCCGTTCGCTCAATCCTGACAGATACCTTGGAAGCTGTAGAATATGACTTTGGAGTACGTTTATCCATCATGTTAGGTCAGGTCTGGTCTCAAACAGGAAATCAGGCTCTGTCAGATCTCATCAAAGCAGAACGGGATTTGTTCAAAAACTGGTGGCGACAAGGACATCAAGGATTCCATACTTTTTCTCAACTCTATCTGTGGAGTATGGGTGAAAGAATTGTGGATCTTCGAGTGATCAAGGAATATCTGCATCAGATGATTGTGGACCAGGATCAGATTCAGGAAATCATCCTTTCACTGTGGGAAAACAGTGCAGTCCTGACAAAAACAGCTCAGCAACTCTATTTGCACCGCAATTCTCTCCAATACAAGATTGATAAATGGGAAGAATTGACAGGGCTTCAGTTGAAAGAATTGACTGACTTGACCTTGTGCTATCAGTTGATTTTACCAGATATTATTTAAAGTTTTGTGCAAGTTGCACAGAACTTTTTTATTTTTTTGGTCACCTTGCCATAGAAATGTAAAGCGTTTTCATCTATAATAAAACTATCAAATGACAAAAGGAGTTCACCGAAATGGTAGAATTAAATCTTAAAAATATTTACAAAAAATATCCAAATAGCGAACACTACTCAGTTGAAGATTTCAACTTGAACATTAAAGACAAAGAGTTCATCGTTTTCGTAGGACCTTCAGGATGTGGTAAATCAACTACTCTTCGTATGATTGCTGGTCTTGAAGACATCACAGAAGGTACTGCATCTATCGATGGCGTGGTTGTCAATGACGTAGCTCCAAAAGACCGTGACATCGCCATGGTATTCCAAAACTACGCTCTTTACCCACACATGACTGTATACGATAACATGGCCTTCGGTTTGAAATTGCGTAAATACAGCAAAGAAGATATTGACAAACGTGTACAAGAAGCAGCAGAAATTCTTGGTTTGAAAGAATTCTTGGATCGTAAACCAGCTGACCTTTCAGGGGGTCAACGTCAACGTGTTGCCATGGGTCGTGCAATCGTCCGTGATGCCAAAGTATTCTTGATGGACGAACCTTTGTCAAACTTGGATGCTAAACTTCGTGTATCAATGCGTGCTGAAATCGCTAAAATCCACCGTCGTATCGGAGCTACAACTATCTACGTAACTCACGACCAAACAGAAGCGATGACACTTGCAGACCGTATCGTTATCATGTCAGCAACTAAGAACCCTGCTGGTACAGGTACTATCGGACGTGTTGAACAAATCGGTACTCCTCAAGAAGTTTACAAAAACCCAGTTAACAAATTTGTAGCAGGATTTATCGGAAGCCCAGCTATGAACTTCATCAATGTTAAATTGAACGGTGACCGCATTGTTGCTGACGGATTTACTTTGAAAGTTCCAGAAGGTGCTTTGAAAGTTCTTCGTGAAAAAGGCTACGAAGGAAAAGAATTGATCTTCGGTATCCGTCCAGAAGACGTAAATGCAGAACCTGCTTTCCTTGAAACATTCCCAGAATCAGTTGTGAAAGCAACTATCTCTGTATCAGAATTGCTTGGTTCAGAATCTCACCTATACTGCCAAGTTGGTAAAGATGAGTTCGTTGCAAAAGTTGACGCTCGTGACTACTTGCAAGCAGGTGCAACAGTTGAACTTGGATTTGACTTGAACAAAGCACACTTCTTCGACGTAGAAACTGAAAGAACAGTTTACTAAGATAGATTTTAATCAATGAGCACTACTAGAGTTTTTCTAGTAGTGTTTTTTTATCAAGTTTAGCAAACTCTTACATAATGGGCTTTACTAGTTTTCATATCCTCAAAAAAGTGTTAAAATGGTAGGAAGAATTGGAGAGTATGCATGCCGAAAGAAGTAATTTATTCAGGCGATGAAGTCGTCGCTTTAACGCAAAAATATTTATCGAAAGAAGATGTGGCTTTTGTACACAAGGCCTTGGTTTACGCTGTAGAATGCCATAGTGGCCAATATCGTAAATCAGGTGAGCCTTACATTATCCACCCTATTCAGGTAGCAGGTATCTTGGCTAAACTCAAGCTAGATGCTGTCACTGTTGCCTGTGGTTTTTTGCATGACGTGGTAGAAGACACAGATGCTACTTTAGATGACTTAGAACGCGAATTTGGTCACGATGTTCGAGTGATTGTAGATGGTGTTACCAAGCTTGGTAAGGTTGAGTATAAGTCTATCGAGGAGCAGCTGGCTGAAAACCATCGCAAGATGCTCATGGCTATGTCAGAAGATATCCGTGTTATCTTGGTCAAACTATCTGACCGTCTGCACAATATGCGAACTCTTAAGCACCTTCGTAAGGACAAGCAGGAGCGTATTTCCAGAGAAACCATGGAAATCTATGCACCGCTTGCTCATCGTTTGGGGATTTCAAGTGTGAAGTGGGAACTGGAAGATCTCTCTTTCCGCTATCTCAATCCAACTGAATTTTACAAGATTAGTCACATGATGAAGGAAAAACGTCAAGAGCGTGAAGCCTTGGTCGATGAAGTTGTGACAAAACTTGAGGAATATTCGTCTGAGCGCCACCTTACAGGGAAAATCTATGGCCGTCCAAAGCATATCTACTCTATCTATCGCAAGATGCAGGATAAGAAAAAACGCTTTGAAGAGATCTACGACCTGATTGCCATTCGTTGTATCCTAGACACTCAGAGTGATGTCTATGCGATGTTGGGCTACGTTCATGAGCTTTGGAAACCAATGCCGGGACGTTTTAAAGATTATATTGCCAATCGTAAGGCCAATGGTTACCAGTCTATCCATACGACTGTTTATGGACCAAAGGGACCGATTGAGTTCCAGATTCGTACTAAGGAGATGCACGAGGTTGCTGAGTACGGGGTTGCGGCTCACTGGGCTTACAAAAAAGGAATCAAGGGTCAGGTTAATAGTAAGGAATCTGCTATTGGAATGAACTGGATCAAAGAGATGATGGAACTCCAAGATCAAGCAGATGATGCCAAGGAGTTTGTAGATACTGTCAAAGAAAACTATCTGGCTGAGGAGATTTATGTCTTTACTCCAGATGGAGCGGTTCGTTCACTTCCAAAGGATTCTGGACCGATTGACTTTGCCTATGAAATTCATACAAAGATTGGGGAAAAAGCGACTGGAGCCAAGGTTAATGGCCGTATGGTTCCATTGACGACCAAGTTAAAAACGGGTGACCAGGTTGAAATCATCACTAATCCAAATTCATTTGGACCAAGCCGTGACTGGCTCAATATGGTCAAGACCAGCAAGGCTCGTAACAAAATTCGTCAGTTCTTTAAAAACCAAGACAAAGAATTGTCCATCAATAAAGGCCGTGAATTGCTGATTAGTCAGCTCCAAGAAAACGGCTATGTGGCCAATAAATTTATGGACAAACGCCATATGGATGAAGTCCTTCAAAAAACCAGCTACAAGACAGAAGAAGCGCTATTTGCGGCGATTGGTTTTGGAGAAATCGGAGCCATCACTGTCTTTAACCGTTTGACTGAGAAGGAACGTCGTGAAGAAGAGCGTGCCAAAGCTAAGGCAGAAGCTGAAGAATTGGTCAAGGGTGGCGAAGTCAAGGTGGAGAACAAGGACACGCTTAAGGTTAAGCATGAGGGTGGAGTAGTCATCCAAGGTGCTTCTGGGCTCTTGATCCGGATTGCCAAATGTTGTAACCCTGTTCCAGGTGATGATATCGTCGGCTATATTACCAAAGGACGCGGAGTTGCCATCCACCGTGTAGACTGTATGAACCTTCGTTCACAGGAAAATTACGAACAACGTCTACTCGATGTTGAATGGGAAGACCAATTCTCAAGTAAGGAGTATATGGCTCACATCGATATCTACGGGCTCAACCGTTCTGGTCTTTTGAATGATATCTTGCAAGTCTTATCAAATACGACTAAGAATATCTCAACAGTTAATGCCCAACCAACCAAGGATATGAAATTTGCCAATATTCATGTTTCCTTTGGAATTTCAAACCTTTCAATGCTGACCACCGTGGTTGATAAGATTAAGAGTGTACCAGAAGTCTACTCGGTTAAACGTACCAATGGTTAAGTTGGCTTGATATCATCAGAAAGGATTGCTATGAAAATTGTCGTTCAGCGTGTCAAGAAAGCTCAAGTTTCTATTGAGGGTCAAGTATATGGGAAAATTCAGCAGGGACTCTTACTCTTAGTAGGTGTTGGACCTGAGGATCAAAAAGAAGATTTGGATTATGCAGTCAGAAAGCTTGTCAATATGCGAATTTTCTCAGATGCTGAAGACAAGATGAACTTATCGGTTAAGGATATCCAAGGCCAAGTCCTTTCCATCTCTCAGTTTACTCTGTTTGCAGATACCAAAAAAGGTAATCGTCCAGCCTTTACAGGGGCAGCTAAACCGGATATGGCGGAAGCTTTCTATCAAGAATTTAACCAAGAACTAGCTAAGGAAGTTCCTGTTGAGACAGGAGTCTTTGGAGCAGATATGCAGGTGGAACTGGTCAATGATGGCCCAGTAACCATCATTCTTGACACCAAAAATAGATAAAAAAACCAAGCTCGCGGGCTTGGTTTTTCTTATCTATCACAAAATATTCCAAAATGAAATGGGTTCTTGATAGGCTTGGGGGAAGTCTCTTTTCAGGCTTTGGCAGGTGCGATAGGAAGGGATGAGATATCTTAGGATGAGGAGACTTCCCTGAAGGAAAGGTGGGATGCCACTTAAAAACAGCAAGGAGAGAATTATCAGGTTATCCCATAGGAGGATTTGTAAGGCAAAACGCCAGAATCTCGGTCTAATCTGGGAATAGAGTTGACTAAAGTGGTCACAAAGCTGGTTGGAAAGATAGGTAAACAGCACAGGGTGAAAAAAGATGAGCCAACCGCCATAAATCAAAATCCAATCCCAGGTAATACTCTTCGAAAATCAAATTCAAACCACGTCAGCTTCACCTTGCCGTACTCAAGTACAGCCTGCGGCTAGCTTCCTAGTTTGCTCTTTGATTTTCATTGAG
>NZ_JVHE01000102.1:0-135 GCF_001072925.1 Streptococcus pseudopneumoniae
TGTATCAACGTAGTGGACATAAACGTTACCCTTAGGCTCAGCTGGTGTTTCTTTAAGTTTGTAAACATAAGTTACATTCTTATCACCTTCGATAACCTTACCAGTTGTTGGGTCTGTTGACTTCAAGTGACCTTG
>NZ_JVHE01000102.1:235-748 GCF_001072925.1 Streptococcus pseudopneumoniae
TAGTTACCAGCTGGGACCAATTCATAAGTCTTACCGTCTTTTTCAATCTCTTGTGGACGGTTGTCTACAACTGTGGCGTAGTCTTTGTCTACTGGCTGAGCTTTTTCGTCAGTAACATCTTCCTTGATTGTCTTGCCTTCGGTATCTACATAGTGAACGTAAACATTACCCTTAGGTGCTACTGGTGTTTCTTTAAGTTTGTAAACATAGGTTACATTCTTATCATCTTCGATAACCTTACCAGTTGTTGGGTCTGTTGACTTCAAGTGACCTTGGTCATCTACTTCACCKRCTGTGTARKTACCAGCTGGRACCAATTCRTAAGTMTTACCKTCKWWTTCAATCTCTTGTGGACGGTTGTCTACAACTGTGTCGTAGTCTTTGTCTACTGGTTGAGCATCTTCGTCGGTTACATCTGACTTGATTGTCTTACCTTCTGTATCAACGTAATGGACATAAACGTTACCCTTAGGCTCAGCTGGTGTTTCTTTAAGTTTGTATACATATGTTACA
>NZ_JVHE01000103.1:0-425 GCF_001072925.1 Streptococcus pseudopneumoniae
ACTACTAATGTTCAAGATAGCTTTACGTTCACAGGTAAGCATAATCCAACTACAAATACAACATCATGGAATGAATCTAGTCATACTTATGGAAAATTGATTGTCCCAGTTGTAGATGGATACTACTCTGATAAGGCAGAAGCTGGATCTAAAGTGGTAACTCCAGATCAACCAGAAGTAACAGACCATGTTGTCTACAAACCACTTGGAAGCTTGGTTCCAAAATCTGATGATCCAAACTTCCCATCAACACCAGGTGTGAAATATCCAAATGATCCAACAGATCCAAGTAAACCAGGAAAACCAGTAGTTCCAGATGTTCCAGGCTATAAACCTTACTTGCCAGATCCAAAAGATCCAAGCAAACCAGGCCAACCAGTAGATCCAGGAACACCAATCACTCCTGAAAATCCAGGTACTGACAC
>NZ_JVHE01000104.1:0-48924 GCF_001072925.1 Streptococcus pseudopneumoniae
GTCGCTTTTCATTATAGATCTTATGGGACTTTTTTTCTACACAAAAATAGGCTCCATAATATCTATAGGGGGTTTACCCACTACAAATATTATAGAGCCAAAAAAAGGAGAACCTAAGTCCTCCTTTTCTATATTCTTATTTTTCAGTCAAAGCTGCAAGCCCTGGAAGAACTTTACCTTCGAGAAGTTCCATTGAAGCTCCACCACCAGTAGAAATCCATGAAAACTTATCTGCACGTCCAAGGTTGATCGCTGCGGCAGCTGAGTCACCACCACCGATGATTGATTTAACGCCTGGTTGTTTAACGATAGCGTCCATTACACCGATTGTACCAGCTTGGAAGTCAGGGTTTTCAAATACACCCATAGGTCCGTTCCATACAACAGTTTTCGCACCAGTCAATTCTTTATCGAATTTAGCGATTGATTTAGGACCGATATCCAAACCAAGGAATCCTGGGTCTACTGCTTCACCTTCAGTGTCTTTCACTTCAGTGTAGTCAGCAAATGCGTTTGCTTCTTTTGAGTCAACTGGCAAGATCAATTTGCCGTTTGCTTTTTCAAGAAGAGCTTTAGCGACATCCAATTTGTCTTCTTCTACAAGTGAGTTACCGATTTCGATACCTTGTGCTTTGTAGAATGTGTAAGTCATACCACCACCGATAAGAACTTTATCAGCTTTTTCAAGCAAGTTTTCGATAACACCGATCTTGTCTGAAACTTTTGAACCACCAAGGATAGCCACGAATGGACGTTCTGGAGCTTCAACAGCTTCTTGGATGTATGCAATTTCGTTTTCAAGAAGAAATCCAGCAACTGCTTTTTCAACGTTTGCTGAGATACCAACGTTAGATGCGTGTGCACGGTGAGCTGTACCGAATGCATCGTTTACGAAGATACCATCTCCAAGTGATGCCCAGTATTTACCAAGTTCAGGATCGTTTTTAGATTCTTTCTTACCGTCAACATCTTCAAAACGAGTGTTTTCAACCAAAAGAACTTGCCCATCTTCAAGAGCGTTGATAGCTGCTTCCAATTCAGCACCACGAGTTACACCTGGAAGGAAAGTAACTTCTTGACCCAATTTAGCAGCCAAGTCAGCAGCTACAGGAGCAAGTGATTTACCAGCTTTGTCTGCTTCTTCTTTTACACGTCCAAGGTGAGAGAAGAGGATTGCACGTCCACCTTGTTCAAGGATGTACTTGATAGTTGGAAGAGCTGCAGTGATACGGTTGTCATTAGTAATCACGCCATCTTTTACAGGAACGTTGAAGTCAACACGAACGAGAACTTTTTTCCCTTTCAATTCAACGTCTTTAACAGTCAATTTTGCCATTTGGAAAGACTCCTTAATTTTTTTTACGTGTTAATTATATCACAAAATCAATAAAAGAGATAGCAAAACCTTAAACTTTTATCCACAACAATTTTTCTCGATTAATTCAGGACAGTGCCTTGTAACTACGACAGAATACTCTACCATTTTTATTCTCCTCCCCTATACAAAAAGATTTGACTCTTAAAAGTCAAATCTTTTTTATTAAATATGAAGTCAGTGTTAGATACACTCTCTATCTTAATCTTCTTTTTTCTTTTGAGCTAGCAAGCCAAAACCACTTAAAACTCCGACCAAGCCAAGGGCAAGAGGATTTGCATCTACTTCTGTACCTGTACTTGGAAGTTGTTTTCCTTCAATTTTTTCAGCTTGTGCTTCTGTTTTTGCTGGTTCTTGCTTCGCTGCCTGGCTTGCTTGAACTGGCGAAACGGATGTTTCAGTCTTAGGCTCTGTTTTTCTAGTTTCCTTCTTAGTATCTTGAGTCGCTGGAGCAGGTGTAACTGGTCTGTCACCTGGTACTTTAACTACTTTTGGACCGACTTCAACAATCTCAGTTACAGCTTCCTTGAGAACTTCCGTTCCCTTAAGACTGCGATATCCTTCAGTATCAATCTCTACAAGGTTTCTACGAAGGCCTGCAACTCCTACTTGAACCAAGCGACGTTCTCCTACTTGGAGGCTAGGATTTACTCGTTCTTCATGTTCATAGGCAAGAACTTCTTCTTCCACAACCAAGCTTGGTTTCTTAACTTCTAAGACTTTTGGACCGTCAAGCGGTTGAGTACTACTTTCAATCTTAGTACCAACCTCAGTAATCTCTGCCACTGCTTCTTTGACTACTTCTGTCTTTAGAAGAGTACGGTTGCCTTTGGCATCCACTTCAATCAAATGACGGATTTGTCCTTCTGCACCAGCCTGAACAAGACGTCGTTCACCCAACAAGAGGTCTCCTGACGGACGTTCTTGGCGTTCGAAGGCTTGAGTTTCTGTTTCAACCACTAGCTCAGGTAGAGCTTCAACTGTTGGAGCAGTTTCACCTTCTTCTAAGCTACCCACATGATGGCTTTCTTTAACAAGGAGTTTTTTGTTGAGTTCTTCCTTGAGGTTGGCAAATGCTTCTGGACTTGGATTTGTTGAGCCAATAAGAGTTTCTGCTTGAGCGATGATTGGATCGTCTGCATTTTTCTCACGAACTTTTCCTAGAAGAGTTTCAAGCTCTTCCTTAGCTGTTTGATAAAGCTGTACACCATTCAAGTCAGAACCTGCTTGTTTCAAGTCATTCAAGGCTTGGTTGACTGCTTCTTGACTAGCGTCGTGGTTTTCTAGGACAGCTTTTGCTGCTTCAATCTTCTCAACGAGAGCTGCTTGTTTTTCAGCATCCGCAAATGTATAAGCTATTGTTTCTTTGCGTCCTTGGGCAGATGTGATTTCTTGTTTCAGATATTCGTCGTTAATGGCTGCCTTAGGTGATACTAGAACATCAAATTCGACAGTTTGTCCTTGATAGTGCAATTGGAGTTTTTGACGGCCTGTTTTTTGAGAATCATAACCTGTAATTTCGACTCCTTGGTCTGTAAAGCTATGTTCAGTCTCCGTCTCATCATCATACAAGACCTTGAAACGTCCTTCTGATAAGTCTAGAGCATCACCTACCAAGTAGTCAATTTTCGGTTGCTTGCTAATATACAAGGCTGCGACTTCTTTTGGACCAGTTTCTTCACCAGTGACTTGAACCTTAAAGCTACCTGCAACTGGAAGACCAAGATAGGTTACTGTTAACTCTTGTTCGCCATGATGGTGAGCATCGTAGCCGTTGACTACAACACCAGCATGACTAAGGTTGATGACTTCATCTGCTTCTTCACCTTCGTATTTGACACGGAGAAGACCACCTTTAAGATTCAATTCCTCACCAACTTGATAAGTTGCCTTTTTAGGTGCTACTTCTAGACTGACAGCCTTAATCTTTCTTTCATCCTGAGGAATCGTTACAGCAAGAGTATTACTGATTTCTTTCCCTGGCAATTGTGTGCGGTAGTAAAGAAGGCTTGGACGTTTTTCAAGGCTCAATGGTTCTGTTGCCAAATCTCCTCCAACTACCGTATTTAAGGTAGCGATTGGAGTTTGTGAATCTGCCTTGTCATAGACTGTGATGGTTGCCCCAGCAGGAACTTCTGAGAAGCCGAGCTGAACCTTATTGTCTGTTAGAACACGCGCCGCCACTTTAGCCATTGGAATGTTTTGGCTCTCCGTATCAAGAGCTTCATACATCTTCCAGTTGTAGATACGAATGGCTTTCCATGGTGTTCCATTGTCAGATGTGATGACGTTCAAGCGCCAGTCTTGGGCTGTAATTGGACTATCAAGGGTAATATCTGAAACATGGGCTTTATTGCCACGAACAGCTTTAGCTAATTTCCATTCGCCTGCTTCATCCTTGTAGTAAAGGTCAAAGTCTTTGGTGTTCATCAAGCCATCATTAACAGACTCCCCACCAGCTCCTGCATGATCCATGACCCATCTAACGACACGGCGTGGTTGTGTCAAACGGATATCAACGCTACCACTCAACTGAGCAGAAGACCATTTGTCAGATAGACTGGTGATGGTCCCATTCAACATACCTTCGATACCTTCTCCACCTTCTGTATTTTGGAAAGTACTTCCGATAACAGTCGCTCCTGGAACGATGTTTGCTGCTAATGGTCTTGGAAGGCTTGTATCTTGGACAGTCATTCCCCACTCGAAGTTTGTAGTTGCTGCTTCAGAGCGAAGTCCATTCTTACCGACTGCGACAACCTTCAACTCTTGACTAGTACCAGTTGCACTAGCTGAACGGCTAACTTTTGGTAGGTAGATCGTAGTTGCAGATGAGCCTGTCAATAGGCGCCAAGCATCGCCATCCTTCTCATAAACTTCATAGAAGTCAGCATCCTTGTTACCTGTAAATTGAACAATGGCTTCTGCTTCTTGGGCATTTTTAAGGGATTGTTTAGCTACTTTAAGAGCTGTTGGTGCTTGAGGAGCCTCTTGATTATCTGTTACAGTCAACTCACCCAAGTTAAATTGATAGCCCTTAAGAGCAGCAGTATTTTCAAAAGTGAGTTTGATACCGTAAATGGTCTGACCTGCCAAGGCACTCAAGTCAAATTCATCTTTTGTCCAATCGTCAGATAGAGTCAGTTCTTTACGAGCATTCTCTCCACCATAAGTATAGTTTTTCTGAGTCGCAAACTCTACATAGACCTTGCTTCCCTTACCACCTTTATGAGCAACACGAAGTTTTGTTTTATCTGTTACTTCCAGTTTTGTAGAGTAGAGACGAACATCTTGGTTGGTATTTTCAGCTAAATCACCCGCAAACTTAAGTGAGTTACCACCATTGTAGGCATCTTCAAAGTCATAGTCAGCTTGAAGTTTAGCACCTGATGAAGTTTGCCACCAGCGCCATGTAGGCAAGATACCTGATACAGAACGATAGTTCCATTCAGAATCCTTAGAAACTTTACCGTCTACAAACCATTTTTTACCATGTCCAGTGTTAAAGGATGTTGTGAAGCTACGGCCTACTGCTGGTGTACGGTCAGCTACAAGGTTGGCAATTCCGTACCAGTCCTTGTCATCTGGTTTTTGACCAGTTGGATCTCCTTGATAACCTGTAAAGAAGATGTTTTCATTCTTATGATAGTCTTCGCCTGTCTTACCAAGACTCGTGATAGTATCAGGTGCAAAGAGTCCAAGTGATAAGCGGAGCTTGCCATTTTCATCTAGAAGGGCATCCCATTTCACTTTTGTCTTGTAGGAACCACCTTGTTGCAATTCCAATCCTGTAAAAACATCATACTGACTACGTCCAAGCCATTTTGCCATAGTTACAGAGTAATCATTTTTCTCTTTGGTCCAGTTAAAGTTGGCAAAGAAGTGATCCGCAGGAACCTTGTCTCCCTCTTTTTCCATGAATTGGTAATTGTATTCACCAAGTCCATCTTCATGATAACGACCATATTCATAGGTCATGGCGTCATACCAAGAATATTTGACTGGGTGATTGACTTGAGCTGCATATTCCTTGGTATAAAGCATGAAGTCACGCATTTTCTTACCAAGAGGCGTCACGATATCACCTGTTGTTTCTTGGTTGATAAAGTATCCATCAAATCCATAATATTTAGCCAAATCAACCAACTTACGAGCGATAGGGAAAGTACCGTCTTCATCTTGTTGAAGGGCTGCAGCAAATTTTTCTTGGTCTGCAATGCTATTTGACCAGTTAAAGAATAAGGTACCCAATACAGGAACACCATTACGGTGACCAGCATCAATCACATCCGGAGTTGGAACCAGCCCTTCCCAGAAGACCATGGAATTCAAGTACTGCCAGTAGTCGAAAGCGTAGGCTTTAAACTCTTCACCACCTACAGAAGCATGGTCTTTAGCCTTAGAGTTAGTGTTAGCAAGAGCTTCAACCTTAGCGTCCTTATTAGCTTTTTCGTTAACTACATGTCCACGATAGCGCTTGGCTAGTTCTACTGAAGAGCGGTTAATAGCATCGTCTTCGCGAGCACCTGGTTCCCATTTCAACAAATCTTCCCATGTGTCAAACTTAATTTCTTTTGGTCTAAGACTTTTTTCTTCTTTCTTAGGAACGTTAGCGACAGTAGCTTTTTCTTCTGGCTTATTTTCTGTAGTAGCAGGCGTTTCTTCAACCTTAGGAGTTTCAGCAGCTGGGCTAGTTGCTTCCTTATCAGCTGCAGTCAATTGATCCAAACTTGGTTTCTCTTCTGAAACAGGCTGCTCGCTTGTCTTATCTTCCGTCGCTTCCAGCTCCTTCAATACTTCTGGTGCTGGTGTGGTTGCTTCTGCTGGAGTAGTGGTTGACGGTTGCTCTGAAGCTACTGCTGTAGTTGTTGTCCCATTTTCTGGAACGACAGACTCTTCAGCCAAAGCTGGGCCTGCAAATAGAACTGAACCAATCATCAATGAGCAGGCACCCACTGACAATTTCCGAATACTATAGCGACAATGTTTTTCAAAAAATGGATTCTTCATCTTTTTCTCCTTTGACTTCCTCACAAAAGTAAGCGCTTTATTTCTGAATTAAAAAAGTAGCTGTTCCAAAAATACACAGAACAGGTCATTTTTATTTTACGATATTTAGAAAAAGAGTCAACACTAGCCCTTCAAGAACTATAAAGAAGTGAAGAATTAATATAAATTAGACAATCATTGACCATTTTTCGAATAAAATCAACATTTTTCTCAAAAAAAGAGCATTTACTACTTGTTAGATTTACTTTTATCCTTTAAAATAGAATGGGAGAAATTCCGCGATTATTTTTCGGAGGAAAAAGAAAATGTCCATTAATTGGCAGGAAATTATTTTTCACTTTTTAGGTGGTCTGGGTCTATTTTTATATAGTATCAAGACCATGGGAGACGGTTTGCAACAAGCTGCTGGAGACCGCCTTCGATATTACATTGACAAGTACACAAGTAATCCCTTCTTAGGGGTTTTAGTGGGGATTGTCGTCACTGCCCTAATCCAGTCAAGTACAGGTGTAACGGTTATTACGGTTGGACTAGTCAGTGCTAGTCTCCTCACCCTTAGACAGGCCATCGGGATTATCATGGGAGCCAATATTGGAACGACCGTAACGTCCTTCATCATCGGTTTCAAACTTGGCGAGTATGCCCTACCCTTGATTTTCCTTGGAACCATGTTCTTATTCTTTACAAAAAACCGTACTGCAAATAATATTGGACGTATCCTTTTTGGTGTGGGTGGTATCTTCTATGCCCTCAACCTCATTAGTGCTGGGATGAGCCCTCTTAAAGACTTGCCTCAGTTCAAGGAATACATGGTTACCTTGGGTCAAAATCCTATCTTGGGAGTTGTGGCTGGTGCAGTTATTACCGTTCTGATTCAGGCTTCTTCTGCAACCATCGGGATCCTACAAGGTCTTTATGCAGGTGGATTCCTCGACCTCAAAGGGGCACTACCAGTCCTATTCGGAGATAATATCGGTACAACCTTAACAGTTATCATCGCAGCAGCCGGAGCAAACATCTCTGCTAAACGAGTTGCAGCAACTCACGTTACCTTTAACGTTTTAGGAACCATCCTCTGTTTGATTTTGTTAGGCCCATTCACTTCGATGATCGAGTACTTCCAGGCACTACTTCACCTCTCACCTGAGATGACGATTGCCTTCTCACACGGTGCCTTTAACGTCAGTAACACCATTGTACAATTCCCATTCATCGGTGCTTTGGCTTACTTTGTTACTAAGCTAATCCCTGGTGAAGACGAAGTTGTTAAATACGAACCTCTTTACCTGGATGAACAACTCATCAAGCAAGCTCCTTCTATCGCTCTAGGAAATGCCAAGAAAGAACTCTTGCACCTAGGAAACTATGCTGTAAAAGCATTTGACCTTTCTTACGACTACATTATCAATTCTAACGAAAAAGTAGCTGAAAAAGGACACAAGACTGAAGAAGCTATCAACACAATCGACGAGAAATTAACACGTTACCTCATTAGTCTATCTAGTGAAGCATTGAGCCAAAAAGAGAGTGAAGTCTTAACCAACATCCTTGACTCTTCTCGAGACTTGGAACGTATCGGTGACCACGCTGAAGCTTTGATTAATCTTAACGACTACTTGCAACGCAAGAATGTTCAATTCTCTAACTCAGCCCTAGAAGAGTTGGAAGAGATTTACCGTCAAACAAGCGATTTCGTTAAAGATGCTCTTGAAAGTGTTGAAAACAATGACCTTGAAAAAGCTCAAGCTCTTATTGAACGCCATGAAGCCATCAACAAGATGGAACGTGTCCTTCGTAAGACTCACATCAAGCGCCTAAACAATGGTGAATGTTCTACCCAAGCAGGTGTCAACTTTATCGACATCATTTCACACTATACTCGTGTGTCAGACCACGCTATGAACCTTGCTGAAAAGGTTTTGGCTGAACAAATTTAATATAAAAAAATGCTTTGATTCTTTCGAATCAAAGCATTTTAAATAGCTCTCCAATCATAAAGGAAGATGCGGCTGCACCCCTGTATCTCGCTTCTTCCTTTTTGATAAAGCGGGCCAGATTGACTAACTCTGGTGCTGGTGTTTTGGGATTTTGGAGTAGTTCGAGTGTAACTAAACCTGAAAGTCGGACTGCAAGCAAGCGCTCATTGGTGCTGGGCAACTGCTTAGCAGTTTCTAAGAGTGCAGCCACTAAATCTTCACTCAAGTTTTGACGGGCATTATTGTAAAGATCCCGTATCAAGGTTTCTAGGTTGGCTTCTTCCATCCTACACACCTCCATTTTTAAATTTAATAGTTCTTAATCAAATCTACAGTTGAGCGATCCAATTTTTTCACCAAGGCTTGTAGAAAAGCTTGGGCTTCTAGGAAGTCATCCATAGCGTAAAGGGTTTGGTGAGAGTGGATATAACGAGCACAAACACCGATTGTTGTTGATGGTACTCCACCATTTTTCAGATGAGCTGCACCTGCGTCAGTTCCACCTTTTCCACAGTAGTATTGGTACTTGATACCAGCTTCTTCAGCAGTTGTCAAAAGGAAGTCCTTCATGCCTGGGAGAAGCAAGTGACCTGGATCGTAGAAACGAATCAAGGTTCCATCACCAATCTTACCTTGACCACCATAAACATCACCTGCTGGTGAGCAATCCACCGCAAGGAATACTTCTGGATCAAATTTAGTTGTAGATGCATGGGCACCACGAAGTCCAACTTCCTCTTGCACATTTGCACCGAGGTAAAGTTCATTTCCCAGTTTTTGACCTGACAAGCTTTCTGCCAACTCGCTAACCATGAGAACTCCATAACGGTTATCCCATGCTTTTGAGATGATATTTTTTTCATTAGCAGTTAGGATTGCGCTACTATCTGGAACGATGGTATCTCCAGGACGGATACCAAAGCTTTCAGCTTCTTCCTTATCCGCAAAACCACCGTCAAAAACGATATCTGAAATAGCTGGCATGGTTGGGCCACCTGTGCCTCGAGTCAAATGTGGAGGAACTGAACCTGAGATGACTGGAATTTCACGTCCTTGGCGCGTAAAGAGTTTAAAGCGTTGGCTGCTGACAACCATAGGGTTCCAACCACCAATGCTGACTACTCGGAAGGTCCCGTCTGGCTTGATTTCACTAACCATAAAACCAACTTCATCCATGTGAGAGGCTACCAAAACACGAGGTGCATTTTCAACTTCTGAGTGTTTAACCCCAAAAATACCACCCAAGCCATCAGTCACAACTTCATCTACGTGAGGAGTAATTTTTTCACGAAGATAAGCGCGAACAGGTGCTTCATGACCTGAGATAGCGGAAAGTTCTGTTACTTCTTTGATTTTAGAAAATAATGTTGTCATTTCTATCCCTTCTTTCTTTCAACCATTTTACCACTTTTTATAGGAGAAAGGTAGTGGAAATCAACATTTTACCAAGTAACTTACTCTTATAACAATAAAAGAATCACAAATGTGATCCTTCTTCTCTTGTATTTCGCTTTAATGAAAAGTGATCTGGTACTGGATCTTTACCCGTTTCAGACCAAGGATGGCAACGTAATATCCTAGCCAGTCCCATCAAGATACCCTTGAAGCCATGTTTTTCAATAGCCTGAATCATATAGTTGGAACAGGTAGGCTCAAATCTGCAAGACGGTGGAAAGGCTGGCGAGATAAAACGTTGGTAAAAGCGCACTGGCGCAATTAAGATTTTTTTCATTATTTATTATTTGTTACAGCCATGGTGTGTAGTTGGCTGATTTCTTTTTTATTGAGACGACGTGCTTCTCCTGGACGGAGACCTGTCAAGTCTAAGTGTCCAAAACGTGTCCGAGACAACTTATCCACTTGGAGCCCAACTGCTTCAAACATCTTTTTAACCTGATGGTTACGCCCTTCATGAATGGTCAGCTGTACAACTGAACGATTCTTAACTGGATCTACCTTGAGAATTTCATAAATAGCTGGCTTGGTTTTCTTGCCTTCAATTTCAACGCCTCGAGTCAAAGGACGAAGATTTTCCTTGTTAGCCACACCTTTAACACGCGCAACATAGACCTTATCAATCTCATTACGAGGATGAATCATCTCATCTGTAAAGTCCCCATCGTTGGTCAAAATCAAGACTCCAGATGTATCCCAGTCCAAACGTCCCACAGGGTAAATCCGTTCTTTCACATTAGGCAAGAGGTCCACAACAGTCTTGCGTCCCTTATCATCCGTTACACTGGAAATGACACCACGTGGTTTATTGAGCAGATAATAGACCTTTTCTTCGTTGTAGATGGGTTGACCTTCAACTTCTACCTTGTCACCAGACTTGATAGTCGTCGCTAATTCACGTACCACCTGGCCGTTGACAGTCACCAAGCCTTGCTTAATTAACTCCTCTGCTTTTCTCCTACTGGCCACACCTGCGTGGGCAATATACTTATTGATTCTCATCTTCTTCTATCCTTTCACCAAATAATTGGCTTTCTTGTGCTTGAATGTCAAGCTCATCAATCACGGGCAATTCTTCCAAGTGGTTAATGCCCATGTAATCTAGGAAATAATCCGTCGTTACATAGAGATTAGGGCGTCCAAGTACCTCTTTTTTCCCGTCTTCTCGTATCAAATCGAAGGCCTGTAACTTAGCTAGAGCTCCGCTTGAATTAACCCCACGAATAGCGTCGATTTCTATACGTGTGATAGGTTGCTTATAAGCAATGATGGACAAGGTTTCTAGCGCAGCTCGAGATAGACTCTGGTTGATAGGCGCCTTAGAATATTCTTTCAAAATAGCTGCAAATTGAGGCTTGGTTACCAATCTGTAGGCACCACCTGTCTCAATCAAGGCTAAACTGGAATCTGGGTCTTTTTCATACTTTTGGACTAACTTTTCTAAGCTTTGCTGAATCCCAGTCGGTGGCAAAGAAAGGAGTTCAGCCAACTGGCGAATCCTTATCCCCTCTTCACCCGCTACAAACAAGAGCGCTTCTATTTCTGCTAAAGTACTCATATTTCCTCTCTATCAAGATCGACTCTGCTCTACTTGATTTTCCTCATTCTTTTTCAGGAGATAGATATCTCCAAAGCTCTCTTTTTGGATTAAGAGAATTTCTTGGGTTTTAATCAACTCCAAGGTCGCTAAAAAGAGTGTAATGACCTCTTGTAAATCCTTGGTTTCTTTAAACAAATCCTGCAAGCATAAGTGCTGACCTTCAACCAAGGCTTCTCGGACGATAACCATCATATCCTCAATCTTATACTCATCTCGTAAAATGGTTGTGTGACTTTGCGAGAATTCTTCTTTTTTCTTGGAAAGCAAGTTTGAAAAGGCTAAGAAAAGATCGATCGTGGTCTTATCGTGGACAAGTTCAGCATCCTCATAAATCAACTCTGTCGGCGCTTTTGAGTAATACTGAGCTCGTTCTTGATGCTTCACTTCCAACTGCTCTCCCAAAAGTTTAAACTTACGGTATTCTTCGATTTGAGAAAGGAGGTCCTGCTCCAGGTCATCCTCTAGGTCTGTCACTTCTGCAACCTTGGGCAAGAGCTTGCGACTCTTTATGAGCATGAGTTGACTAGCCATGACCATGTACTCACCTGCGACTTCCAAACGCATAGCTTGTAATGTGGAGATATAGGCTAGATATTGCTCGATAACCTCTGTAATGGGCACATCATAGATATCCATCTGGTACTTTGAAACCAAGTGCAAAAGAAGATCCAAAGGCCCTTCAAAATCTTTTAATTTAATATCCATTATCTATATTTTTCCAAAGTCATGACTGTCTTTAATCCTAGCTTTTTAGCAATTTCGTACAAGTCAACCTTTTCTTCGATTTGTCTTAATATAAACTGTTCTCTCAATCCTTGGGCAGATAAGTCTGAAAAACCTTTTTCCTTTAGAAAGGCTTCTAACTGACGAAAGGCCCACTGACGGGAGTATGGCTTCCCAGATTTTTCAAAGAGGTAGCTCTGCCCCATCAAGGGTTCTAACTCTGCAAGCAAGTTTGTGGGAAGGCTCAAGATTCTTTGTTGGGAAGCCTTCTTGATTCTCAAAACTTGAAAATCCAGATTGATATCCGCAACCTTTAGAGTTAAAATCTCGCTTGGCAAGAGTCCCATTTCCAAGATGAGGAGTGCCAGTAAGCGTCCCTCTGGAAAGTCGCTTTCCTGCCAAAAGGATTCTAGGTCCAAAAGCTCAGGTTTTGCTTGTTGCTGCTCGGCCTGCTTAAGCAATTCTATGCGATAAAAGGTCTTGAGTTCCCCTTTTTGATAGAGAAAGTAGAGAAACTGGTTACAAGCAGAAACCTTACGTTTTTGAGCACTAATCTTCAAACTTGACAGTTGGGCTTGATAAATCTTGAGACTGGTCTCAGAAATCCGCTCGCCTACAATGTCTAAAAATTGCTCAAGATCATACTTATAAGACTGCTTGGAATTGGCAGATAAGCCCTGCTTTTCCTCTAAAAATGCTGAAATCCCTTCTCTCATTTGCTTCGAATCTCATATTCCTTACTAAAGTCATGCAAGAGAGCATTGACAGCCTTAAGGATTGATTTCCGTGTGATAATGCCTTGGAAGATACCATCCTTGTCAACGACTGGTAGGAAAGACTCATCCACTAACTTATGTAAAACATCCGTCAGTGTATAGTCTGGACTGACAACTGCTACGTCCTTCTTGGTCATATGTACGATATCCGTGTCTGCCATAGCTTCCTGACTCAAGCCCTGCTCCATCTGGTAGGCCAGAATGTCTCTAAGTCCAATGGTTCCGACAAATTCTTTCTCATCAGTCACTACTGGCACTCTTGTATAGGTCATCTGGCTAAGGAGGAGAATTGCATGATCTGCATTGTGGCTATCAATGAGTACAGCCAAATTTTCAGCAGGAGTTAAAAAGGTTTCCTCTTGCTCCAGTAAAAACTGTTCAAACTCCTTGGCAATCATCGAGCAAACTCCTTGGATAAGCCTGGATAGACCTCATGGTTACGTGTCAAAAAGTCCACTTTAAAGTAGCTATCATCAATCTCTACACGGGCATAGAGGCATTCTCTGATAGTCCCACGTGGCTGACTGATAGAACCAGGGTTTAGAAAGAGGGTCTTTCCTTCCATCCAAGCGTTTGGAACATGCAAGTGCCCATAAAGACAGATATCTGCATCTTCTTCCTGAGCCCAGAAATCTAGTTTCTGGAAATTAAAGTTAATATCAAACAAATGTCCATGGGTCTGGATGATCTTGGTAGGGCCTAGTTGAGTCACCAAACGTTCTGGATAGTCTGAATAAAAGTCCATGTTTCCTCTGACTACATGGATTCCTTCCCAGAGTGGTGAATCTGGTCGAAGTTCCGAGTCACCATCGTGAAAAATAGCATCGACTTTCCCAAGATAGCGGTCACGGATTTCTTCTACAATCAAGCTATCTCCGTGGGAATCGCTCATTACAATGATGGTTTGCTTTGCCATGATGGAAATACCTCCAAAAGTTTCTTAACGGCTAAGGCACGGTGGGATTGACTATTTTTTTCTTCAAGGGTTAATTCGGCTGATGATTTACCAGTTTCTCCTACTAGGAAAAGAGGATCATAACCAAAACCGTTTTCACCCTTAGGTTCAAAGTTAATGTAGCCTGGCCAGTCAGCTTCGACAACCAAGCTTTCCTTACCTGGGCTAGCTACGACCAAGGTTGTATGGAATTGAGCTGAACGGTCCTTGAGTTCAAAAACCATGGCTAATTCGTGCAAGAGTTTGGCGTTATTTTCTTGATCAGTTGCCCCTACTCCTGCGAAACGAGCTGACCAGACACCTGGTAGACCTCCAAGAACATCCACTTTTAGTCCAGAATCATCTGCCAAGACCATCTTTCCTGTTAATTTAGAAATGGTTTCAGCCTTAAGGCGAGCATTTTCTTCAAAGGTCATACCTGTTTCGGCCACTTCAGGTAGGTCTGGATAATCATTTAGATTTTCTACGTCATAGCCCAGTTTGTCAAAGATAGCTCGAAATTCCTTGGTTTTACCCTCGTTACGAGTTGCAATCAACAAGGTTTCTCTGACTTTATTTGTCTCGAAAAAGTCTTGAACATTGACTCCTTCTTTAGGCAATTCCACATGCAAGAGCTTCCCATTTTCAACCAGAAGCAGAGCTCCCTGACGTTGAATGACTTCCAAGTTTCGATTCGCTTCTTGGTTGAGAATATCTACCACAAAAGAGAGTAAGCGGTAGGCTGAACCATATCGCAAAACAGTGACTGAAAGTGGAAATCCTCGCTCCTCATCACGAAAGATTTTGGCTAAATCAAACAAAGGAAACTCTAAATCATCATCCGTCAAAGTCCGAATGCCACCAAAAACACTGTAGGATCCAACATACCAGTCCTGATCATCCTTGTATTCATAAATTTTGTTTGTCATAATGTTACATGCTCCACATGAATCTCTTTTTCCAGCCACTCTGCTCCTATCTGGGCAAAACTTTGGTTATTTGCAGTTGTATAAAAACGGTGTTTAAGGGGCGCCGCATCTCGGCTACGGTTAATCTCAAAGTAATTGAGTAAGACTGAGATATCGCGCACACACTCAGCGCCACTATCGATCAGCTGAACCTTAGGCCCCATGACATTTTGAATAATGGATCTGAGGAGTGGATAATGAGTACAGCCTAAAATCAAGCTATCTACTTTTCCGACTAAGGGACGCAAGGTTTCATAAACGACTTTCTTGGTCACACTGGTCGATAGAGCACCTGACTCGACCAAGGGAGCAAACTTAGGGCAGGCCAAGCTTTCCACTTGTAAATCTGGGTCTAGATCATGAATCTTTTGTCGATAAATATCTGATTTTACCGTCATCGGGGTTCCAATCACACCGATTTTCCCACCTTGACTTGCTTTGATAGCTGCTGATGCACCAGGCAAAATCACACCCAACACCGGAATATCCAACTTAGCTTTAATCTCTTCCCAGACGACTGCCGTTGCTGTATTACAAGCAATGACAATCATCTTAACATCCTTGGTCAAAAGAAAGTTGACCAGTTGCCAAGTATATTCACGTATCTGCTCAGCAGGACGGGGACCATAAGGAGCCCGTGCCGAATCTCCAATATAGACGATTTCTTCATGAGGAAGCTGGCGCATGAGTTCACGTACAACCGTCAAACCTCCAACGCCCGAATCCAAAAAACCAATCGGTCGATTATCCATACAGTCTTCTTTCTAGTATTTTTTTCTGATTGATAATTATTATTCATTTCTTTCTGAAATTTCTGACAGACTGGGTAGCTCCCCACTGTCTCCCTCTTAATCATAATCAATTATCAATAGAATGCAAGGAAAAAGTCTTGTCTCTAAATATCAGTCAAACATAGTGAGAAGTCTGGAACTTTCATCCCAGACTTTTCCTATTTATTTCTTTTTATTGTTAGCAAGGGCTGCTTTTTGTTGGCGAATGATTTGGTGGTAAACTTGTTGTACTTTAGCTTCGCTTGGCTTTTGACCGTTTGCACTCAAGAGAGTACGAACTGCTTCTGCGTTCAAACGTGGGTTATCCGCAAATTCTTTTTCGATTTGCTTGCGCACCAAGTACATACCTCCAAGAGCTCCTCCTAGAAAAGCTAAAAGAATCAATACAATTGCTAAAATAAGGTTCATAACATTTCTCCTGTTTCTTTTTGAATCTTCTATATTATACCATAAAGTCCTACGCCTGACTAGTTTGAGTTACGCTTTCATAAGGGTTGGTAATTACTCAGATTATTTTTTATCTCTGATCTTTTTCAATAGAATTAAAAAGAACTAAAATTTGGTAAAATAAGGTCATTTTTCCTGAAAGCCCTTGCAATAGTGTTGTTTATTTGTTATATTAAGATTATCTGAAAAAATCACACATATTTCTGCAAGACTTATTTTTTTAAAAGAAAATGTATGCGCTTACAGATTTAAGAAAGGAGAATTTTGTGGATAAGAGATATTGGGAAAAATCCTGTAAGTATAGCATCCGCAAGCTAAGTGTCGGAGCTGCCTCTGTTTTACTTGGAGCTGTGTTTTTAGCAGCACAGGGTGTGGCTGCTGATGGTGTCGAGATTACGGAAAGTGAGGCAACAATTACTGAAACCTCTGCTAAACCGAATACAAAACCAGAGGAAGTTCTTGTTTCTAACACAGAGACTCAGCCTGTAGCTGAATCAGCTGAGAAGCATACAAGTCCAGAGGCAGAACTACCTCAAACTAGTAGTCAGTCAGAGACAAGTGCTACTACCGCCCCTGCTGACAATAAGGAGAGTGAGAAACCAGAACTTCCTGTGAACAAGCAAGAACATTACGAATTACATTACAACCAACCAACTGCTCCTTCCTATGATGGATGGGAAAAACAAGCCCTCCCAGTCGGAAATGGGGAAATGGGTGCCAAGGTTTTCGGACTCATCGGTGAAGAAAGAATCCAGTACAACGAAAAAACACTTTGGTCTGGAGGCCCACAACCTGATAGTCAAGACTACAACGGAGGAAACTACAAGGACCGCTACAAAGTCTTAGCCGAAATTCGTAAGGCCTTAGAAGACGGTGACCGTCAAAAAGCCAAACAACTAGCAGAGAGAAATTTGGTTGGGCCAAACAATGCCCAATACGGTCGCTTCCTAGCCTTCGGTGATATCTTCATGGTCTTTAATAACCAGAAGAAGGGCTTGGAAAATGTTACTGACTATCACCGTGGCTTAGATATTTCTGAAGCTATCACAACTACCTCTTATACTCAAGATGGGACAAGTTTCAAACGAGAAACCTTCTCTAGTTACCCAGATGACGTCACTGTTACCCATTTGACCAAAAAGGGAGATAAGACGCTTGATTTTACTCTTTGGAATAGCTTGACTGAAGATTTGATTGCTAATGGAGATTATTCTTGGGAGAATTCTAAATACAAACAAGGGACTGTTAGCGTTGATTCTAATGGTATTTTGCTCAAGGGAACTGTCAAAGACAACGGTCTGAAATTTGCTTCCTATCTTGGTATCAAGACAGATGGACAAGTCACTGCTCAAGATGGTTATTTGACAGTTACAGGAGCAAGTTATGCAACACTGCTACTCAGCGCCAAGACTAATTTTGCTCAAAATCCGAAAACCAATTATCGCAAGGATATTGATGTAGAAAAGACTGTCAAATCTATCGTAGAAGCTGCTAAAGCCAAAGACTATGAGACTCTGAAAAATGATCACATCAAGGATTACCAAAGCCTTTTCAATCGTGTTCAGTTAAATCTCGGCGGCAGCAAGTCTAATCAAACTACAAAAGAAGCTCTCCAAACCTATAATCCAACAAAAGGGCAAAAACTAGAAGAACTCTTCTTCCAATACGGACGTTACCTACTGATCAGTTCTTCTCGTAACCGGACAGATGCCCTCCCTGCCAACTTGCAAGGGGTCTGGAATGCTGTAGATAATCCACCTTGGAACTCAGACTACCACCTCAATGTCAACCTACAGATGAACTACTGGCCTGCCTACATGAGCAATCTCGCAGAAACGGCTAAGCCAATGATCAATTATATCGATGACATGCGCTATTATGGTCGTATCGCTGCTAAAGAATACGCAGGTATCGAATCCAAAGAAGGTCAAGAAAACGGTTGGTTGGTTCATACTCAGGCGACACCATTTGGCTGGACAACTCCAGGCTGGAATTACTATTGGGGTTGGTCTCCAGCTGCCAATGCTTGGATGATGCAGAACGTCTATGACTACTACAAATTCACCAAGGATGAAACCTATCTCAAAGAAAAGATCTATCCAATGCTCAAGGAAACAGCCAAGTTCTGGAATTCCTTCTTGCACTACGACAAGGCTAGTGACCGCTGGGTTTCTTCTCCATCCTACTCACCAGAACATGGAACTATCACGATTGGGAATACCTTTGACCAATCTCTAGTTTGGCAACTCTTCCACGACTATATGGAAGCAGCCAATCATCTGAAGGTCGACCAAGATTTGGTGACAGAAGTGAAGGCTAAATTTGATAAGCTCAAACCTCTTCACATCAACCAAGACGGCCGTATCAAGGAATGGTACGAAGAAGACAGCCCACAATTCACTAACGAAGGCATTGAAAACCATCACCGCCACGTTTCTCATCTAGTTGGACTCTTCCCAGGTACTCTATTTGGCAAGGATCAGCCTGAATATCTAGAAGCAGCACGCGCAACCTTAAACCACCGTGGAGATGGTGGAACGGGTTGGTCTAAGGCCAATAAAATTAACCTCTGGGCCCGTCTCTTAGATGGAAATCGCGCCCATCGTTTGTTGGCAGAACAGCTCAGATCTTCAACCCTAGAAAACCTCTGGGATACCCACGCTCCTTTCCAAATTGATGGAAACTTTGGTGCAACCAGCGGTATGGCAGAAATGCTCCTTCAATCTCACACAGGCTACATTGCCCCATTACCAGCCCTTCCAGATGCATGGAAAGACGGGCAAGTCTCAGGCTTAGTCGCTCGTGGTAACTTTGAAGTCAGCATGAAATGGAAAGAGAAAAATCTTGAAACGCTATCTTTCCTTTCTAATGTTGGTGGGGATTTAGTCGTAGACTATCCAAATATCGAATCTAGTATTATCAAGATTAATGGCAAGGAAGTTCAAGCTAGTCGCCTCAAAGATAACCGTATCCAACTTGCGACTCAAAAAGGTGATGTCATTACCTTTGAAAACTTCCCTGGACGTGTGACTCGTTTGACAGCTGTTCGAAAAGATGCCATGACGGCTGAACTTGACTTTAACCCAGTCAAGGGAGCAAGTCATTATGTCATCCGACGAGAAAGCAAGGATGAAAACAGTCAAACTCCTAGCGTTCGTGAGTTTATCACCAACCAAACTCACTTCATCGATCGCTCGATTGATTCTAGCCATGCCTATACTTATACCGTTAAGGCTATGCTAGGGGATCGTACAACACCAGTTTCAGATCCTGCTTCTATTGATTCCTTTAGTGAGTTGGTAGATGACCGTGACAAACGCATCCAGTACGGCTCTGCCTTTGGAAATTGGTCTGACACAGAACTATTTGGTGGAACAGAGAAATACGCTGATATCTCAAATGGAAATTATTCTGATAAAGATGCGACTGCAACCATTCCATTCAATGGACCTGGTATTGAAATTTACGGTCTCAAGTCATCTCAATTGGGACTTGCCGATGTTAAAATTGATGGCAAATCTGTTGGAGAACTTGACTTCTATACAGCAGGAGCAACTGAAAAAGGTGTATTGATAGGACGTTACACAAATCTATCCTCAGGTCCTCATTTGATGACCATCACTGTTAAGCGCGAGCACAAAGGACGTGTCAATGAGCGTGCAAAAATTTCTCTTGATTACTTCAAGGTTTTCCCAGGACAAGGAGAAGCTGTTGAGAAGATCGACGACCGTGACCCTCGTATCCAGTATGGTTCCATGTTTAAGGATTGGAGCGATGCAGAGCTCTATGCTTCTACAGAGAAGTATGCCGACATCAACGCTGATGATAGCCTCGCTTCTGAAGCCATAGCAACCATCCCATTCTCTGGAACAGGTATCCGAATCTATGGATTAAAAACAGCATCACTAGGCAAGGCACTTGTCACACTGGATGGCAAAGAGATGCCAGCCCTTGACTTCTTCACTCCAGGAGCAACAGAAAAAGGTGCTTTGATTGGCGAATTCACAAATCTAGCTGATGGTGATCACGTCCTAACTTTGAAAGTAGATCCAGATTCTCCAGAAGGGCGAAAGAAAATCTCTCTTGATTCCTTTGATATCTTAAAAGCACCATCTGTGTCTCTCGATAGTCCAAGCCTTGATCCTATTAAGTCCAAAGATAAGACTGTTACCTTAACCCTACCAACTGGTAATTGGGATGCTGTTGCTGTGACCTTCCCTGGTATCAAAGATCCTCTTCTACTCAGAAAAGTCGATGACGACCATCTTGTTACATCTGGCGAACAAACGGTATTAACCATCAAGGATAATAAGGTACAACTGGATATTCCTGAAACTACAGATCGTAAAGCTGGCAATCCGATAGAAGCTTATGCTATCCAAGGAAAAACAATCAGCAGCTCTGTTGTAACAGTATTTCCTAAGGATGAAACCAGTCCAGTGGAAGAAAAAATTCAAACAAGTAAAGGGGATGAGCCTGCTCCAGTAGTAACCATTCCTGAGTACACAGATCCTATTGGTACTGCTGGGGAGCAGGAGCCACCTACTGTGGAAAGACCTGAATACACTGGTCCTATCGGAACTGCTGGGGAGCAGGAAGCGCCTACTGTAGAAAGACCTGAATACACTGGTCCTATCGGAACTGCTGGGGAACAAGAAGCTCCTACTTCGGAAAGACCTGAATACACTGGTCCTATCGGAACTGCTGGGGAACAGGAAGCGCCTACTGTGGAAAGACCTGAATACACTGACCCCATCGGAACTGCTGGGGATCAAGAAGCACCTACTGCGGAAAGACCTGAATACACTGGTCCTATCGGAACTGTTGGGGATCAGGAGGCACCTACTGCGGAAAGACCTGAATACACTGGTCCTATCGGAACTGCTGGGGATCAGGAGGCGCCTACTGTAGAAAGACCTGAATACACTGGTCCTATCGGAACAACTGGGGATCAGAGAGCACCTACTGTGGAAAGACCTGAATATACTGGCCCTATCGGGACAGGTAGTGGTCAAGCCGCGCCAAGTAACACAGTTCCTGAGTTTAAACTCAAAGTATTGAAAGACAAGACTACAAGAGTTCAAGTTATCAGTGGAACAACTGAACTAGGAGGCGCAAGCTACCTCGACAGTCAAAAAGTTGAAAACAAAGAACTCTTGGGCAAGAAATACGATGCTTACACTCTTCAACTCAAGGATAAAGATGGACAGCCAGTTCAAGCCAAAGGTGCTGTACTCGTTCGACTACCAGTATCCGGTGATATTCAAGAACTCTATCAATTAACTTCAACAAATGAATTAAAACCACAAGAATTCACCATTCGAGACGGTATGATTGAGTTTATTACTTTTGACGTGAGCACTTACGCTATTGTTTACAAGACAGAAGGCTCAACTGTTAAACCTGTCCCAGCTCATACGGAAGAAAGAAACCTAGAAACCACAAAACCATTGGTTGAAAGTAATGAAGCCAATGATCAGGTTTCTACGAATGACAAACAACTCCCAGCCACAGGTGAACAAGCTAGCCCTCTCCTCTTTATGGCAAGTCTCAGCCTAGCCTTATCGGCTACCTTCTTACTAAAAGGTAAGAAAGATTAATACTCTTCGAAAATCTCTTCAAACCACGTCAGCTTCGTCTTGCCGTATATTTGTTACTGACTTCGTCAGTTCTATCCACAACCTCAAAACAGTGTTTTGAGCAACCTGCGGCTCGCTTCCTAGTTTGCTCTTTGATTTTCATTGAGTATAAATATTGTCCCCCTAGGAATATAGATTTATTCCGCTATAAAAAGGATGGGAAATCATTCCATCCTTTTTCAATTTCAATAATATCCTACAAACCAAATCCTGTTCACATCTTTTGAAAATGATTTGATGGGGTAGATAATAGGTAGAACAAGTCTTGATGTTCTATCGTTTTTTTACAATCACTACTTCCGTTTTCTTGCGATTAGGTGAATCGGTGTTCCTTCAAAGACAAAGGCCTTGCGGATTTGATTTTCCAAGAAACGCAAATAAGAGAAGTGCATAAGTTCTTCTTCGTTGACAAAAATCACAAAGGTCGGTGGTTTAGTTGCCACTTGAGTCGCATAGAAGATCTTGAGGCGTTTCCCTTTGTCTGTCGGTGTTGGATTGATGGCAATGGCATCCATAATCACATCATTCAAGACAGCTGATGGAATCCGGGTATTTTGACTCTCGCTGATTTGCTTAATCATCTCAGGCAACTTGTGGAGACGTTGCTTGGTCAAAGCTGATACAAAGATAATCGGTGCGTAAGGCAGGTATTGGAACTGCTCACGGATATCTTCCTCCCAGTTTTTCATAGTATGGTTATCTTTTTCAAGAGTATCCCACTTATTGACCACGATAATCATCCCTTTACCAGCTTCATGGGCAAATCCAGCGATACGCTTGTCATACTCACGAATACCTTCCTCAGCATTGAGCACCATCAAGACTACATCTGAACGGTCAATAGCACGCATGGCACGCATGACAGAGTATTTCTCTGTATTTTCATAGACTTTACCAGATTTACGCATACCAGCCGTATCAATCATGGTAAACTCTTGGCCGTCAGCATCTGTAAAATGGGTATCAATAGCATCACGAGTGGTACCAGCTACAGGGCTGGCAATGACGCGGTCTTCTCCCAAAATGGCATTGATCAAGCTAGATTTTCCAACATTTGGACGTCCAATCAAGCTGAATTTGATAACATCTGGATTTTCTTCTTCAACTTCATGTGGGAGATTTTCCACAATAGCATCCAGCACATCCCCTGTCCCGATACCATGAACAGATGAAATCGGTAGCGGTTCACCCAATCCTAGAGCATAGAAATCATAGATATCATTTCGCATCTCTGGATTGTCAACCTTGTTAACGGCTAAGATAACTGGTTTATGAGTTTTATAAAGTTTATGGGCAACGTATTCGTCCGCATCTGTAATTCCTTCTTTACCAGACACGACAAAGACGATAACATCTGCTTCTTCCATGGCAATTTCTGCCTGGTGTTTGATTTGTTCCATAAACGGAGCATCGACATCATCGATCCCCCCAGTATCAATCATACTAAAAGAACGGTTAAGCCACTCACCTGTGGCATAAATACGATCTCGCGTTACACCTTCAACATCTTCTACGATTGAGATGCGCTCTCCCGCGATACGGTTAAATAGGGTTGATTTCCCAACATTGGGACGTCCCACAATGGCAACAGTTGGTAAGGCCATGTTTTCTCACTTTCTACAATAACTTCTTCTGCTCAAGATTTTCTCGAGTCGAGCTTGGTTCTGGATTACCGAATTGCTCTGCCAAACGTTGACTCCAAGTTGTAGTCGCACGCGCACCTGCATATTCAGTCTGTACACGGTCATAGGCTTCAATAGCCTCCGTTGACTGTTCTTGGTATTCTTCCTCAAAGACAACATTCTCAAGTGGCAATCTTGGTTTTACATCATGCTTTTGATTTGGCACACCTAGTGCAATCCCAAATACTGGATAGGTATAGTCAGGAAGCTTGAACAATTCTGCTAATTCAACAGACTTGTAACGCACCAAACCGATAATCACTCCTCCGTAGCCTAGGCTTTCTGCCGCAAGCAAGGTATTTTGCCCAGCAAGCGCAGCATCTACTGAAGTGATGAGGAGTCCTTCCACCCCTTGAGGTTGGAAAACATCCGTATGAAGACGGGCTCCTTTTTCTGCACGGTTTAGGTCACCGACAAAGAGGAGAAAGGCTGCAGACTGGCGAATCGCTTCTTGAGGAACTAACTCAAATAAGGCATCCTTCTTTTCTTGACTTCTAACTACAATCACAGAATACGATTGGAAATTTTTCCAAGAAGAAGCCATTTGTCCTGCAGACAAAATGGTATTTAAATCTTCTTGGGGAATCTCTTGCTCCTTAAATCTACGCACTGAAGTATGAGCCTTCATTAATTTGATTGTTTCTGTCATCGACGGTTTTCTCCTTTTAGTTGTGTTTCTTCAGCAAGGTAACGGATACGTTCCATGACACGTCTGGCTTCCCAAGTTTCGTCATTTCCGTTCTTGCCTTTTGCAAAATGTTTTTCCAAATCTTCAAAATTGAAGTTTGAAGTAAAGAAAGTCGGTAAATCTTCCTGCATGCGATACTGAAGAATCACCTGCAAGATTTCATCACGGACCCACGGTGTTGATTGCTCAGCACCGATATCATCCAAAATCAGAACTTCTGCCAGCTTGATTTCATCTACCAAGGTTTTGACAGAGCCATCCCCAATAGCATTTTTGACATCAATGACAAAGCTCGGATAGTGGAGGAGAGTTGATGAAACGCCACGTTTTTCTGACAAATCATGGGCTAGGGCAGCCACCATGAAACTTTTACCCACACCAAAGTCTCCATATAAGTACAGACCTTTTCGAATAGCTGGATATTGCTCCACAAAGGCTAGGAGCTTTTCAAAAACGGACAAGCGCCCCAAATCATCTAAATCTACTTGAGCTAGGCTAGCTTTTTTAAGACTAGCTGGAAGATTGATTAGCTTGAGACGGTTTTTAATCGCCGCTTCTTTTTCTGCCGCGATTAGCTCTGGAGTTTCTTCATAAGAGACATCTGCATAGCCATGGTTCATGACTAGGATAGGCTTGTAGCCACGCGCGATATAGTCTGTATCTCCTCGGAGGAACTTATCTCTCTCAGTGATATATTGGTTAAACTTGGAAATACTACGGTTCAACTCCTCCTGACTGAGAGATTCTTTCTGGATAAAGGCCGCAACATCAGGGTCTTTCACAATTTGCTGGACCAAATCCTGATACTGAAATCGGCTTGGTTGACGCTTGAGTACGTCTCCGACACTTTCCATCTAGTCTCCTCCTTTTTCTAATCGAGCTAACATTTCTTTTTTCTTACGTTCTAGTTCTAAGCGAGTTTCTTCGCTGGTTTCATTCTTATATTCAGGATTGCTCCATTTAGGCACATTGGTTTTTGCTGGGGCAGTCTGATTCTGCTTTTGCGTTTTTGCTTTTTGGCCACGTTCACGAATACGGAGGACAGCCTCCTCGGCACTACGAATATTTTGATAGGCGTAGTCATTAGCCACCTTCATGGCGTATTTTTCATTGATATTGGCCGAATCAACCTTATTAAAGGTCAGGAGCAAGATAACATTAATCACTTCATCCAGCAAGCCCAAGGCTGCCATCTGCTGGAGCAGGTCCCGTTCAGTCTGGGTAATACTTCCCTTGCGAGTCTGCTTGATTTCAGCAAGGAACTGCAAGGCTGTCTTTCTCTTAGCCTCTCGGATAATGGTTGCTTCCTTGGGACTAAAGTCAGAAGTCACAGGCTTTTGCGCTATCTTTTCGCGGATGCGTTTGACAGAAATCACTTGCGACACTGCTGTCGCTTTGGCTACTTGATAGGTTTCAAACCAGGTCCACTTCTGCTCATCAGCTATTGCAAACAAGGCCAAAACATCCGAAGTCTCATCTTGAAAACGAAGACCATCGCGAGCCATAATCTGACGGAAATGCTCCAAATCAAAATCATCTGCTAGAGGCTGACTGCTAGAGGTTTCTTGACTCGCAGACTCGGATAACTGAGGAAAGATTTGACTCAAGGACACCGAGATAGGTTCCCCTTCAACACTTTCCTGTCTCATGGCTGCAACCGCAATATCCCCAATCATTTTTTCTAACAAGGTCCGATAAACTGTATGTTGTAAAAATTCTTGAGTTGATAAGGGAGGATGGATTAACAAGTTATAGGCCTCATCCTGCTGATAGAGGGTCACCAATTTCATGGCTGTCAGAGTTTTAAAAGCCTTTAAAAGACTATCCATCCCAAAATTCAGATGATTGAGCATGGCTGCAAAGAGATGTTCCTTTTGACCACCATCCCAAAAAGTCACAGCATAAAGATAGAGGCTCAGCGCCTCCTGACCGATAATCGGGAGGTAGCACTGCACCATTGATGAGGTATCTTGCGACACCCGATTATTCTTTACAAAAGAAAAACGGTCATTTGGCTTCATTTATTTTTCCTTTTTCTTTTTAGAGGATTGTGTGATCTGCTGGAGTAGGCTTTCAAGCTCACTCACATCCTTAAAGCTACGGTAAACACTGGCAAAACGTACATAAGTAATCTCATCTAGCTCTGCCAACTCTTCCATAACCAAGGAACCAATAACCTCACTCTGAATTTCATTTTCATTGCGACTACGGAGTTTTTGTTCGATGCGATTGACCACCATGCCAATTTCATCACTAGACACTGGACGTTTCTGGGCTGAGCGAATAATCCCGTTAAAGATTTTATCTCTTGAAAATTGTTCCCGTGTACCATCTTTTTTGACCACAACTAGTGTTCTCTCTTCTACACGTTCATAGGTTGTAAACCGATGCTGACACTCTTCACACTCACGTCTTCTTCTGATTGTATTTCCTTCTTCAGCCTGGCGACTATCGATCACACTTGATTTTGTAGCGCCACATTTTGGACAACGCATGCCTTTCCCTCCTTGTCGTTTTCTTTTCATTATACCATTTTTTAAGAGATTCCCAAAATAATTCTCCTTTTGGCTTGACAAGTTTTTTGTTTTGTTGTATTATTGAATTAACACAAAGGTAAATAGAAAGGAGATCGTGATGTCTTGGACATTTGATAACAATAAACCCATTTATTTGCAGATTATGGAGAAAATCAAATTGCAGATTATTTCTCATAAACTCGAGCCCAATCAACAACTTCCAACCGTTAGAGAATTGGCTAGCGAGGCAGGGGTCAATCCCAACACCATCCAGCGCGCCCTATCGGACTTGGAGAGAGAAGGCTTTGTCTATACCAAGCGGACATCTGGACGCTTTGTCACAGAGGATTTGGACTTGATCCTCCAATCCCGTAAGCAACTGTCAGAAGAACAGCTGCAACAGTTTGTAACAGGCATGGTAGAATTCGGCTATGAAAAAGAAGAACTACCGACTGTTTTGAGAGATTATATTGAAGGAGTTTAAACTATGACCTTGTTAGCATTTGAAAATGTGTCAAAATCCTATGGAGCAAGTCCTGCTCTTACAAATGTTTCCCTTGAAATTCCAGCTGGAAAAATCGTTGGCCTCCTTGGCCCAAACGGTTCTGGAAAGACAACCTTGATTAAACTAATCAACGGCTTGCTACAGCCAGAGGAAGGGCGTATCCTTATCAACGGTATGGAACCAAGCCCTGCAACTAAGGCGATTGTTTCTTATCTCCCTGATACGACCTACCTCAACGAACAGATGAAGGTTAAGGAAGCTCTCACTTATTTCAAGACCTTCTACCAAGATTTCAATCTTGAACGTGCTCAAGGTCTCCTTCGTGACCTTGGCATCGATGAGAACAGCCGTTTCAAGAAACTCTCAAAAGGGAACAAAGAAAAGGTTCAGTTGATCCTTGTCATGAGTCGTGATGCTCGTCTATACGTTCTTGATGAACCAATCGGTGGTGTCGACCCCGCGGCTCGTGACTATATCTTGAACACCATCATTAACAACTACTCTCCAACTTCGACTGTCTTGATTTCAACTCACTTGATTTCCGACATCGAACCAATCTTGGATGAGATTGTCTTCCTCAAGGACGGAAAAGTCGTCCGTCAAGGAAATGTGGATGATATTCGCTATGAGTCTGGAGAGTCTATCGACCAACTCTTCCGCCACGAATTCAAAGCCTAGATAAAGGAGATTATTATGTTTTGGAATTTAGTTCGTTATGAATTTAAAAATGTTAACAAATGGTATTTAGCCCTCTATGGTGCTGTACTGGCACTTTCTGGTCTTATCGGAATTCAAGCTAGTTCCCTAAAATCCATCGATACTCCCGATCAACAAATGATTATGTTAGTATTTCTAGGTCTGGTTTTTGGTGGACTAATCATTACCTTGAGTATTTCAACTTTGATTTTGATCATCCGTCGCTTCAAGGGTAGTGTCTACGATCGCCAAGGCTATCTCACTCTGACCTTGCCAGTTTCCGAACACCAGATCATCTTAGCCAAACTCTTGGGGGCCTTCATTTGGTCTCTGATCAGTTCAGCAGTTTTTTTCCTAAGTATCTACATTATCTTTGCAACCATTGACCCAAATATGGTTGATTCCTACTTTTTTGATTACTTATTCGTACATTATATCGAGAATTTCTGGTTAACCTTGATTTCATTTTTCATAAGCACTGTAGCAGGCATCCTTTGCATCTACTTGTCTATCTCAATTGGACAGCTCTTTAATGAATACCGTACAGCCCTCGCTGTCTTAGCCTATATTATTATCCACATAGTCCTTGGATTTGTCGACATGTTTAGTCCAAGCTTGAATTATAGCATGATGATGTCTGCTGAAATCGTTAAAGACCTCATCCTCAGCGCAGCCTTCTATCTCGGAACCTACTATATCTTGAAGAATAAAGTTAATTTGCAATAAAAAATGCCCAGCTACTAGAGCTGGGTTTTTGCGTTAACTTAAAATCAAATTAGCTACAATAGGACTCACAAATACATAGAGAATACCCGTAACACCGATGGCTAGTCCTCCCATAGCACCTGCAACTGGTCCATAGCGAAAGGCCGTTCCAGTTCCAACGGCGTGACCTGTTCCACCCAGGGCTAATCCAGCAGCTACTGGATCGTCTATTTTTAGCCATTTTAGAAGTGTTGGTCCGATTACACTGGTCAAAATACCAGTCGCTACGACAACTACTAGGGTCACTGTAGTCAAGCCTTGCAACTTTTCTGTAATTCCTACTGCCATAGCGGTCGTTACTGACTTAGGAAAGAGGGAAATAGCTAGGAAAAAGTCCATGCCAAAGATTTTTGCGACTAGAGCGGTAAAAGTGGTATTGACGATGACAGCTAGAAAGCTACCCAGCAAAATACTCCTAACATGATGCTTCATCAAGTGGAAACTCTTATAGAGTGGAATTCCTAGAGCCACTGTTGAAGGAACAATCAAGTTATTAAGATAAACCCCACCTTGGTAGTAATCTTGGTAGGAAATGCCAGTTACCTTTAGAAAGATAATTATAAAAATAGCTGATAGCAACAAGGGAGTCGTTAAGGGATGAGGATAGCGTCTGAAAATCATCATTCCCCCAAGATAGGCTAAGATTGACAAAGCAATCCCAAATAGGGGATTGGATACAAATTCGCTCATTTAGCACCTCTTTCTTCGTAGTCACCTTCATAGCGTTTTTTGATAAATTGAACCACAAGCGCAATCAAGATGATATTAATCACTGCTGCAAAAAAGACAATCAAGACAATCGGCAGAAGATAGGGAGCAATCACATCAAATTTTTCCATAATTCCAACCGCAGGAGGTAGAAAGAGAATAGTCATGTTGGCTAGGAGAAAATTTCCAACCATGTTGACATGGCGAATGCGCAGCCACTTGAACTGCAAGGCTAGAAACAGAATAATCAAGCCGATGATACTTCCTGGTATGGGCAAATGAAAAAAACTGGAGATTCCTTCACCGATTAAAGAAATCACAAAGAGAATCATTAATTGAACATATAATTTCATCCTAAACTCCACGAAATAGACTTCTTGCATACCAGTTTACTCTTTTTTCGGAAAATTTCAAGGAAATGCACAAGAGTTGATGAAAATTAGAGAAGAAAGGGGATACAGGCAATTGAAGACTAGCATAAACAGGCGTGATATAGGATGAAAGATTTTAGCGTCCTTCTTGCCAGCATCCTTGAAAAGTAGTATAATTATTGCATGCGCAATCATCTTGTGATGCAGAGATTGTCCGTGAATGGACTTTCTTCTATTTATGACTCTAAAAAGAAAGGAGATACTATGACCTATTTAGAAAAATGGTTTGACTTCAATCGTCGGCAGAAAGAAATTGAAAGTCTCTTAGAAGAGACCATTGCCCAGCAGAGTGAACAAAGTCTGACCTTGAAAGAGTTTTACCTGCTCTACTATCTGGACTTGGCCCAAGAAAAATCTCTACGACAGATTGATTTGCCTGATAAACTTCATCTGAGCCCGAGCGCTGTTTCTCGGATGGTGGCTCGTTTGGAGGCTAAAAATTGCGGTCTACTTAGTCGCAGATGTTGCGATCAAGATCGACGCTCTAGCTTTATCTGCCTAACAAGTGATGGGCAAAAGACCCTGGCCTCACTACAAAAGGCTGTCGAAGAAAGCTTGGAAACTGGTTTGGATTTCTTGATTTAAGATGATTTTTTTAAAAAAACTTGCGTGCGCAAGCAATTTTCTTGACATTCCTTTTTCCAAGGAGTAAAATGAAGATATAATTTAGCAAAGGAGAATCCTATGATTGAAATCACTTATCTTGATGCCAGCAAGCAAGAGAGAACCATGACCTTCGAGTCATACGAAGAATTTGAACGTTCTCAACAGGCCTGCCTGATTGGTGTCGCAGACTACTACCCTGTCCAAAAAGTAACCTACAAGGGGCATGATTTGGACTACCATGGGACTTATGGAGATGTCTTCTTCTATCTCATGAAACAAGATTTAAGCCAATATAATTAAAAAGGAGAAATACTATGGCAAAAGCAATTACAGATGCAACATTCGAACAAGAAACTAAAGACGGATTGGTCTTGGTAGACTTCTGGGCAACTTGGTGTGGCCCATGTCGTATGCAAGGTCCAATCTTAGACAAATTGTCTGAAGAACTTTCAGAAGATGTCTTGAAGATTGTTAAAATGGACGTTGATGAAAATCCAAATACAGCTCGTTCATTTGGTATCATGTCTATCCCTACTCTTCTTTTCAAAAAAGATGGACAAGTGGTGAAGCAAGTTGCTGGTGTTCACACTGCAGAACAAATCAAAGCTATCGTTGCTGAATTAAGCTAATCAAAGGAGAGACCAAGTGCATTCATTTGGTTTCTTTTTTCTTGCCCTTTGCCATTTTTCAAAAAATATGCTAAACTGTAACTAGAATATCACGATGTTTGGGACATGCCATCGCTAAAAAAAACCTATACTTGGTATTTTTTAGCTCCCTCTAGGGAGCTTTTTGCGTGCTCTGAACATTTCCCATTTTGGAAGGAGTACTATGAAACGTCAATCAGCCTTGGTCGTCTTTAGTGGTGGTCAAGATTCAACAACCTGCCTTTTCTGGGCCAAGCAACACTATGAAAAGGTCGAAGCCGTTACCTTTGCCTATGGCCAACGTCACCATCTCGAAATTCAAGTGGCTAAAGAAATCGCTGAGGAACAAGGAATTCGTCATCATATCCTAGATATGTCTCTGCTAGGACAAATTACTGAAAACGCCTTGACTTCCGATCTAGAAATTGAGCAAAAAGAAGGAGAGGTGCCTAATACCTTCGTTGACGGTCGCAATCACCTCTTTCTGTCCTTTGCTGCAGTCCTTGCCAAGCAGCGTGGAATTACGGATATTGTGACAGGAGTATGTGAAACAGACTTCTCAGGTTATCCTGACTGTCGGGATGTCTTTGTCAAATCACTCAATGTCACGCTCAACCTTGCCATGGATTACGACTTTGTGATCCAAACACCTCTCATGTGGCTAGACAAGGCTGAAACTTGGGAATTAGCCGACCAACTCGGTGCCTTTGACTATGTTCGTGAAAAGACCTTGACCTGCTACAATGGGATTATTGGTACTGGTTGTGGAGATTGTCCTGCCTGCCATCTACGCCAACATGGTTTAGAGGTTTATCTCTCGCAGAAAGGAGAGGCCTGATGTTTTTTGCCCCCAAAGAAATCAAACAAGAAACTGGGGAATCTCTTGTCTACAATCCTCACAGAACCTTGGTCTCCAAAGAATTTACCTTCGATGCTGCCCACCACCTCTTTCACTATGAGGGGAAATGCAAATCCCTACATGGGCACACTTATCATCTGCAAATCGCTGTCAGTGGTTTTTTAGATGACCGTGGTATGACCTATGATTTTGGGGATATCAAAGATATCTACAAGGACTACCTGGAACCCCACTTAGATCATCGCTATCTCAACGAGACCCTGCCCTACATGAATACGACTGCTGAAAATATGGTTTACTGGATTTTCCAAACCATGAGTCAAGAGTTGCCAGACAAGCGCGGTCTCCGTTTGGAATACGTTCGCCTCTATGAAACTCCGACTGCCTTTGCGGAGTTTAGACGGGAGTGGTTAGATGACTAGGGAACGTGTACTTAAATTACCAGTTCTAGAAATTTTTGGCCCAACATTTCAAGGTGAAGGTCGTGCTATCGGCCAGAAAACCATGTTTGTCCGCACTGCAGGTTGCGACTACCACTGCGACTGGTGCGATTCTGCCTTTACTTGGGATGGTTCTGAGAAACCTACTCGCATGACAGCTGATGAAGTGATCGCTGAGTTAGACAAACTAGGAAGCTACGACTATGTAACCCTATCTGGTGGAAATCCAGCCATCCTAGCTGCCAACATGGCCGAACTGGTCACCAAGCTCAAGGAACGTGGTGTCACTCTTGCTGTTGAAACCCAAGGATCTCGCTGGCAAAATTGGTTAAAAGACATCGACCAGGTGACTCTGAGTCCCAAACCTCCTTCATCCAAGATGGAAGTCAACTTTGAAACCTTGGACTTTATCGTTTCCCAACTAGACCCAGACAAGGTCACCTTTAAAATCCCTGTCTTTGATGATGCAGATCTAGCCTTTGCCAAAGGCATTCAAGAACGCTACCAACCAGATGTCCTCTTCTTATCGGCGGGAAATCCTGAACCCAAGGCTACAGGCAATATTGTCCAAGACCAACTAGACCGCCTCAAAGAACTCTGGGAACGCGTCGCTGCTGACGATAGCTGGGGCAATGTTCGCGTCCTTCCACAACTCCATACCCTCCTCTACGACAACCAACGTGGTGTTTAAGATTAGAAAGAAAAAATCATGTCACAACAAGAAGAAATGAAAAACCTAAGCCTACTTGGCAATAAAGAAACAACCTACATCTTTGACTATCAACCAGAAGTCCTCGAATCCTTTGACAATCGTCATGTGGAAAATGACTATTTCATCAAATTCAACTGCCCTGAATTTACCTCACTGTGCCCAATCACTGCGCAGCCAGACTTTGCAACTATTTATATTTCCTACATTCCTGACAAGCTCTGTGTTGAGTCAAAATCCCTTAAACTCTACCTCTTTAGTTACCGAAATCATGGGGATTTTCACGAAAACTGTATCAATACCATCGGGAAAGACTTGGTCAACTTGCTAGACCCTCGCTATTTAGAGGTTTGGGGGAAATTTACACCTCGCGGTGGTATTTCAATCGACCCTTACTACAACTACGGTAGACCTGGAACCAAGTATGAAGGCTTGGCAGAACAACGCCTCTTCCAACACGACCTTTATCCAGAGAAAATTGACAACCGCTAAACTCATACTCAATGAAAATCAAAGAGCAAACTAGGAAACTAGCCGTAGGTTGCTCAAAGCACTGCTTTGAGGTTGTAGATAGAACTGACGAAGTCAGCTCAAAACACTGTTTTGAGGTTGTGGATAGAACTGACGAAGTCAGTAACCATATCTACGGCAAGATGGAGCTGACGTGGTTTGAAGAGATTTTCGAAGAGTATAATACAAAAAAGCCCTGTTCCTCATCATGAGGAGCAAGGCTTTTTGAGTTTCAATTATTCTTCAGTTCCAAGGAAGTTTTTAGCTACAAGAGCTGCAAGAACTCCACCAACGATTGGTGCAAGGATGAAAATCCAAACTTGTTGAAGGGCTGCTCCACCTACCAAGACAGCTGGAGCCAAGCTACGAGCTGGGTTTACTGAAAGTCCAGTGATGTTCAAGCCAGCTAGAATCAAAGCTGTCAATGACAAACCGATGACCAAACCAGCGATTGAGCCATTACCTTTGCTTGCTGATGTTACAGTCATGATGACCAAAACAAACAAGAATGTTGCGATTGTTTCAAACAAGAAACCACCAAAGACAGTTACACCGTTTGCCAAGGCATTTTCACCAAGACTTGCAGTTGACATACCTGAATTTGCCAAGAGGAAGAATACAGAGCCAGATGCAAGGAAAGCACCAACCACTTGACCAAGGATGTAGTTTACAAGCTCTGAAGATGACAAACGTTTGTTAACAAACATAGCGATAGAAACAGCTGGGTTCAAGTGAGCACCTGAAACAGTTCCGATTGAGAAGGCTGCGACTACGATTGCCAAACCAAAAGCAAGAGCAATTCCAAGGTGTCCAAGTCCCTCAACACCATTTCCAAAAACAACAGCTCCAGTTCCGATGAACACAAGCATAAACGTACCGATTAATTCAGCAACAAATTTTTTCATGTTAAGTCTCCTTTTTTCAAACTATGTATTAGTCTATCAGAAGAAGGAAAGGGTTTCAAGAAATGTGCTTGGAAATTTTGTGCAAGTTTTCACATTTGATAATCAAAATCTAATATTGGAAAGATTGAATAGCTTCTTTCAAGTCATCTTGTAAACTATTTCTCTGGTCGAGTTGAACATAGACTTCTAAGAGACAAGATCTGAAATTGGAAAATTTATAAAAATCTTCCCTCTCTTCTATCGAGAAATCAAGGGACTTTATCCAAGAAGCCAGTGTCGCTTGCTCCACCTTGCCTTGCAAAATAGGTTCATAAAGGACTCTGGCCAAGCGCCAGTCCTCATCATCTATAAATCGAATCGAAATTCTTTTAAATAGTTGACCAAGTATGTCAAATACTTCATGAACTCTGTTTTTAGGAAAGTCTGGATGACAAACAACTTCAGTCAAAAGATCAGCCCCATGAGCAAAAGCATGCACCCAACCATACTGGCTTGAAAAACCAGTCGTATCCTCTTCTTTTTCAAGGTAGTGCAACCCTTGATCGAGCATCGTATTTCTGATATCAGTTTTTAGCTCTCGATAAAAAAGAGACTGTTCATTGCCATCAGCAGATAAGAGATTGGCATAAATAAGTGCCCTAAAAGAACGTTCAAGCGTTGAAGCTCCTGCCTTATCAATCTCTTTATCTAGGCCACCATCAGAAACAATCATAGCAGCAATCAACTGAAATTGCTCCTTGGTAAATAACTCTTCTTGAATCCCTCTAGCCAGACTGGTAAAAACCAATTCATCGCGAATCTCTGGACTCGGATCCCCTATGTGCTCAAGCAACCACTGGAGTTCTTTTTGACTATAACTTGGGTTTTCTTCTGTTATTTTTCTATGTAACTCTTGATACATGGTCAATACCTCTACATTTCTAGCAACTTGATATAATCCAGACCCCATTTTTCGACAGCATCTAAAACAACTCTGAATTCCTGCCCCATTTCGGTTAAGCTGTACTCAACTCGTGGGGGAACTTCCGCATAGACCTTTCGTTGAATAATCTTATCCTTTTCTAATTGACGGAGATGACGGGTCAAAATAGTTTGAGTAATCCCAGGCAATAATCTCTGCAATTCTTTAAATCGTTTAGTACCCGTACTCAACTGATAAATGATTACCAGTGCCCATTTCCCTGTTAAAACCCTCTGCGTTGTCGCAAATGGACAAATACCATACTCACTCACTTTATTTGGCATAAAATATCTTCTTTCTATTTTTTTAAAAAAATTTATCTTTTAGTATCAACAATAGTACTACTTTTGATACTAGCTATCGAAAAAGTGTCTACTTGTTTTTTCGATTGTAACTGTTACAATTATATCATAAAAAAGAAATGGAGAATAGATATGTCAACAAACTTAGAAATTTTCAATGCTTATAACCAAGCTTTAATTGCTGGTGACTTTCCTGGTGTCTTTGAAACGATGGCAGACGATATTATCTGGCATCAACCTGGTACTCATAGTATATCTGGTACAGTTGTTGGTAAGGACAAGCTAGGAACTCACCTGGCTACATTTGCTGAGAAAACTAATGGAACCTTTAAGGTGATAACAAATTGGGTTTCTGACAATAAGGATTTAATCGCAGCTAATGTTACTTTTCTTGGAACACGGGCTGATGGTACTGAACTCAATATGAACGGGATTGACCTCTTCCGTATTGAAGACGGGAAAATCAAAGAAGTTTGGCTCTTCTCTTCAGATCAAGCTGAAGAAGATAGCTTTTGGGGATAATTTAAGAGGCCAGGACAAAAATTTTGATTTTAGGAATTCTTTATTATAAATTTTTAAAATCGATAGATTAGAAAAAAAGCGAACAAGACAGTATTCTGAGTGTCAGATAACTCGTTTTGTTCGCTTTTTATATTTAAGGTTAGACTTTTGTCCCAGACTCTTTTATTTTATTCTCACAACTGGGCATTTAAACTATAATCTAATCAACTGTATCAGACAAGAACTGAATGGTATCACGGAGTGGTTTATCTGTTGAAATATCGGCTTCGATAATCATAGCTGACTCAAGTGGTGTCTTGCTACCACCTGATTTGAGGAGATTGAGCCAATCTTCAGCTCCAGTTTCTGAATGTTTCAGATGAAGGTAACTAGCAGTCGAGATGACAAGTCCTGCTGAGTAAGTGTAGCTATACAAGCCCATGTAGTAGTGAGCTTGGCGCATCCAAGTCAGTGCTGCATCATCATCAATCTCAATAGCATCTCCCCAGAAATCGGTCAAAACTTCCTGCATAATACTGTTGAGTTTGCTTGCCCCAAAGGTTTCTCCTTCTTCAATCAGTGTATACACCTTACGTTGGAAGGCTGCTTCCAAAAGGTGGGTAATAAAGTTATGGAAATAGGTATCTGTCAAGCGGTGGGCAAGAGCGAAGCGTTTCTGACGTGGATCATCAGATTGGTGTTCCAAGTAATCGCTGAGAAGCAATTCATTGAAGGTTGACGGTGCTTCGACATAGTAGGTCGACATGTGGGCATTAAAATAGCTTTGGTGATTGTCAGAAAAGATGAATTGATCAGAATGCCCGATTTCATGAATCAAGGTATAAACATCGCTCAAACGACCTGTCCAGCTCATGAGGTCATATGGATGTATACGGTAGGGATCATCTGTTTCCCCCAATCATACACATCTATTATACAACATTCTTTTCTAGCTATCTTCATTATAAGAAATAAACATGTTAGTCTCAGATAGTTTTTTCACTCTTAGAGGGTTAATTTTTTCCAAAAGCTAAGTATTTGTTTGACACAAATTTCACAAAGGTGTATACTGAAACGTGATAGGACTTCTTTTAGAAACCTATCACGACTCACTTATAAACCTTTTGCTGTTCTTTTATGAACGTTTGAATGGTATCACGGATACCGAGGAGGAATCATATGTCTAAAGTAGCTATCGTTACAGGTGCAGGTCAAGGGATCGGTTTTGCAATCGCAAAACGCTTGGTTCAAGATGGTTTTAAGGTTGGAGTTTTAGACTACAACGCTGAAACAGCTGAGAAAGCAGTTGCTGAATTGTCAGCAGATAAAGCTTTTGCTGTTGTAGCTGATGTATCTAAACAAGCAGAAGTTGCTGCAGCTTTCCAAAAAGTTGTCGATCATTTCGGAGACTTGAACGTTGTGGTAAACAATGCTGGTGTCGCTCCTACTACACCTCTGGATACAATTACAGAGGAACAATTCGCTCGCACATTTGCTATTAACGTCGGTGGGGTGATTTGGGGAGCACAAGCTGCTCAAGCTCAGTTCAAAGCACTTGGTCACGGTGGTAAAATCATCAATGCTACTTCTCAAGCAGGTGTTGTCGGAAATCCAAACTTGACTGTTTACGGCGGTACAAAATTCGCTGTTCGTGGTATTACTCAAACATTGGCGCGTGATTTAGCAGAGTCAGGTATCACTGTCAACGCCTATGCTCCAGGTATCGTAAAAACACCAATGATGTATGATATCGCTCATGAAGTTGGAAAAAATGCAGGAAAAGATGACGAGTGGGGTATGCAAACATTCGCAAAAGATATTACATTGAAACGCCTATCTGAACCAGAAGATGTAGCTGCAGCAGTTAGCTTCCTTGCTGGACCAGATTCAAACTACATTACAGGTCAAACCATTATCGTTGATGGTGGTATGCAATTCCATTAAGATTAAAAAAAGTGAGGTTGGAAAAAATCCAACCTCTTTTATCATCTCTACGATTCCAATTTTCGGAGTCGTTTTTTGTCATTTAAAACAATCTTTCTGTCCTATTCATGCTTCAGAAATGAAAGGATTTCTTCAAGACTAGCGGAACTTCCTTGCTCTAAATAGCGTGATTTACTACCATTTTGATAGACTGAAAGATTCGGAACGGTTTGGATATCCATTTCTTTTGCAAAGGCTGTAATCTCATCCTTTTCATCAGAAGCACTATCCAAATAATAGACTGTCTGGTGACTTTTTTGAATCGCTAGAGCCAAATTGGGCACAAACTTTTGACAATAGGGACAGGATTCTCTTCCAATGTAGACGACAAACTCGTCGCCATTTGCAAGTTTGGAGCGCATTTCTTTCATATTGATTGCTTTGGTATACTGAACAGCTTCCTGATAAGTTTTTGGAAGAACAGGCTGACTGAATTTCCAAATCATAAACAAAATCGGCATAGCAATTCCAATGATAAGCAAGCTAAGTTTTTTATTGACACGCACTAGCATCTCTGTCCTTTTCTAAGTATTTTCCCTAGTCTAATCGCCCACGACAAGATATAAAATCCAACCGATAGATCTATAATATCGCACATTCTGAAGACAAAGTCTTTAGTAAACTTTATTAAATAAATGTCATTCTAAAATCTCAACAATATAATTCTATTGTTGCACTTTTTTAATTTTATACTCTTCGAAAATCAAATTCAAACCGCGTCAACGTCGCCTTTCCGTACTCAAGTACAGCCTGCGGCTAGTTTCCTAGTTTGCTCTTTGATTTTCATTGAGTATTACTCTCCCAACTGGGCACTATAGGCAATAATTTGGTCAACTGTGTCAGACAAGAATTGAATGGTATCACGGAGTGGTTTATCTGTTGAGATATCGGCTCCAATAATCATTGCTGACTCAAGTGGTGTTTTGCTACCTCCTGATTTGAGGAGATTGAGCCAGTCTTCAGCTCCAGTTTCTGAGTTTTTCAAATGGAGATAGCCAGCTGTCGAGATTACAAGACCGGCAGAGTAAGTGTAACTATACAAGCCCATGTAATAGTGAGCTTGGCGCATCCAAGTCAAAGCCGCATCATCATCAATCTCAATAGCATCTCCCCAGAAATCTGTCAAAACTTCCTTCATAATGCTGTTGAGCTTGCTTGCTCCAAAGGTTTCCCCTTCTTCAATTAGTGTATAAACCTTACGCTGAAAAGCTGCTTCCAAGAGGTGGGTGATGAAATTATGGAAGTAGGTATCTGTCAAGCGGTGAGCAAGAGCGAAGCGTTTTTGACGAGGATCATCAGACTGATGCTCCAAATAATCACTGAGAAGCAATTCATTAAAGGTTGACGGTGCTTCGACATAGTAGGTCGACATGTGGGCATTGAAGTAACTTTGGTGATTATCTGAAAAGATAAATTGACCAGAATGCCCGATTTCATGAATCAAGGTATAAACATCGCTCAAACGACCTGTCCAGCTCATGAGAACATATGGATGCACACGGTATGGATCAGCTGCATAGCCACCAGAATCCTTGCCACTATTGGCAGCAAAGTCCACCCAGCGTTCTTCTTGATAGCGAGCAACTTCCTGACAATATTCTTGTCCCAAAGGTTCTACCGACTTCATGACCAAATCATAGGCATCGTCAATGGTCACTTCAGGATTAAGGGCGCTGTCCAGGTCTAGCTTCCAATCAGCAAAGGTCATCTTTTCAAGACCATTTACTTTGGCAACATGCTTGAGGTATCGCTGAGCAACTGGCGCAAAGTCCTTCATGATGAGGTCAATCTGACGATCAAACATGGCACGGTCTACTTCTTGTTCAGCCAGAAGATAATCAAAAACTGAGCCGTATCCCTTCATATCTGCCAATAGTTTTTCAGACTTGACTTGGGCTAGATAGGCTGCCGCAGCTGTATTTTGGTGCTTACGAAGTCCTTCTGAAAAGGAACGGAAGGATTTCTCACGAACCTCAGCGTCCTCGTGGTTTTGGTAGAAGTTTTCATAGGTCACAAAGCTGTTTTTGTAGGTTTTTCCATGGGCTTCAAAATCAGCCATTTCAAAGTCCCCAGCTCGCATTTTAGTATAGATATCCTGTGGACTGTAGAAAACTTCACCCAGATTGGTCAAGGCCTTCTCCACATCAGCCCCAAGATAGTGGGCTTTTTTGATTTTGGCCTGACGAATGGCTGCCGTCAAATGTGGCAATTCACCCAAACGGTCCAAGACTTCTTCCTCTGCTGCTACCAAGGCGTCATCAAAGAAGGTCAAAGCTACGCTGGCATCTGTTTCAAATTCCATCCCAGCTTGGGCAATATTAGCAAACTCTTCATTGCTATAGTCTGTCGTCTGAGGCATAAAGCTGTAATTGCCAATATGACTCATCTGAATGTATATTTGTTCCAATTCTGCAAAGGCCTTTTCAAAATCTTCAAAAGTGTGAAGATTATCCTTGTAGTCACGGCTAAATTGATTGATGTCTTCACGCGCCTTTTCTATCGCACGCAAGAAATCCTCACGGTCTTGATATAGGGCAGTTAAGTCCCAAAGTTCCTTTTCAGGAAATTCTGAACGGTGTTTTTGTTCCATTTTCTTCCTCTTATTTCTCTAATTCTAATAAAACACTAAGGGCTGATAAGGCGTAAAGTGGTGCTGTTTCTGCTCGCAAAATCCGAGGGCCAAGTCCTGCTAGAACAGCTCCTTTAGCCTCAAAACTTTCAATCTCAGCAGGTGAAAGGCCACCTTCTGGACCAAAGATGAAGAGAAGTTTTGCTCCTTTTTCCAGTCCAGCAACAGCTTGGATGAGGGCAGCTGCCTCTCCTTCTTTAGCCGACTCTTCATAGGCCACCACGATGCGGTCAAACTGGTCCAGTTGTGCTAGAAAATCTGCCTTTTTCTCAAACAGCTTGATGCTTGGAACGAAGTTACGCTTGCTTTGCTCGGCTGCTCCAAGGGCAATTTTTTCTAACTTCTCGACCTTTTTGCCCAATTTTTTGCCGTCCCACTTGGCAACCGACCAGTCAGCAGGGAAGGCCCATATCTGGCTAGTACCTAGCTCTGTCACTTTTTGAGTGATGAACTCCAGCTTGTCTCCCTTGGGAAAGCCAGATGCGATGGCCACTTGGACTGGCAGTTCCACATTGTCAGCCAATTCCTCAACTAACTCTAACTGACGGCTTTCTATATTGACCACGCGCGCCAAGCGCTTGATCCCATCATCAAAAACTAGAGTAACCTCGTCCTCTTCTTTCAAACGCATGACCTGAAACATGTGCTTGCTACTTTCCTTGTCCTCAATGGTGACAGGAGAGATTGCACTACCCTTGACAAAATATTGCTGCATGCTAGCCTCCAATCACACCAGAGATATCCTTGGTTTTCTTAAAGACACAGGCATTCCATTCCCCTTGAACCATGTGGGTTTCAAGGAAAAATCCAGCTGACTCAGCCGACTCGCGCACCATATCCCACTTGTCCTTGATAATCCCACTCATGATGAGGTAACCTTCGTCTTTAACCAAGCGATAAGCATCCTCTGTCAGATGAATGAGGATATCCGCCAAGATATTAGCTACAATCACATCTGCCTCAATCTCAACTCCCTTAAGCAAATCTCCTGCTGCTACATGGATGTTTTCCATACCAGGATTGAGCTCAATATTTTCCTGAGCCACACGAACCGCCACATCATCCAAGTCATAGGCGAAAATCTCCTTGGCACCTAGGAGTGAACTTGCAATAGAAAGAACCCCTGATCCAGTACCCACATCCAGCACCGTTTCGCCACCACGAAGAACCTGTTCCAAGGCGAAAAGGCTCATCTTGGTAGTTGGGTGGGTCCCAGTCCCAAAAGCCATCCCAGGATCTAGTTTGATAATCTTTTCTCCAGCAGTCGCTTCATAGTCTGTCCATGACGGCACGATGGTCAGGTCATGGGTGATGCGTGCCGGTTCATAGTATTTCTTCCAGTTGTCGGCCCAGTCTTCCTCAGCCAAGGCAGTCGTGCCAATCTTAACTTCCCCCAGATCCATAAAATCTGTCAATTCTGCAAGACGAGTTTGCAAGTCCGCTTCCACCACTGCTACATCAACCGTATCAGGGTAGTAAGCTGTCACCACAATTTCTTCCTGTTGCTCAACCTCTGGGAAAATCTCACCGAAGCGGTCCACATTGCCCACATAATCCATGCTATCTTCAATTGCTACCCCTTGGGCACCTAACTCAATCAAGAGGTTGGAAACCAATTCCTCTCCCTCACGCTTGACTGTAACTTTTAACTCTTGCCATGTTTCCATCATTAAGATACCAAGCCCGTAAAACACAAAGCCAAAATCGGAAACTCTCTGAAGACGTTTGTGTCTAAGAGAAGTTTATCTTTTTGGCACCGTGTTTAGGGCGGGTTCAGTTTAGAAATTTAACTGAACCGTCCTTTCTATTTGTCAATCAATTTTTTCATGTAGACCATATCCATACCTTCTTTTTCAGGCTCAATGTGGATTTGACGATAGCCGTTTTTCTCGTAAAAAGCAACCATGCCTGCATCCTGTAACACCGTACACAAATCCCATTGTGTGATGGTTGGAAATTCTTTTCCCAGTAAGCTTAAACCTTTAGATCCATACCCTTTTCCTTGATACTGAGGCAAAATCGCTGCCGTTCCCAACCAAGCTTTCGTTAACTCGGCATTGGTCTGAACTCGTAAAAATCCGATGTTTTCTTCATCTTCTTTTACAAAGTAGTAATAGCTATTGGGACGCTCGACTAGTTTCCACTTAATTCTTTCACGGTCCTCCAGATAAGGATCATATTCATCTTGGTATTTCTCATAGACAGACTTAAAGCTAGCTCTTTGAATCGCAATGATGGTCTCCAAATCCTCTGCTCCCGCTCGAACAAGTGTTATCATAAACTTTCCTCCAAATAATCCCACAATCTCCCCTGTAGCTGAGGCACTGCCTGTTTAGACTTCAAAAATTCCTCAATAGGCATCAGTTTATAGGCCTGTCCTTCATCTCCAAAGGTAATATTGTCAAATTGTTCTTGTCTTAGCTGACCAACCATAAAGACCGATTGCTTGTCTTTAAAGATTACGCTAGGATAAATCTTGCTCCAAAGCAGACAGTCTTCATCTAAATGAATTCCCAATTCCTCATAAACTTCACGCGCTGCGCACTCGAAAGGGCTTTCGTTTCCTTCACGACCACCACCTGGCAACTCCCACATGTTGGGACAAGGGATATCGTCCTTGTCATCACGTAAGATAGTCAAGACCTTATCCCCACAAATCAAGGCAATCTTGCAACCTTGGAAATCCATTCTGCTATCCAATAATTCCATGATATTTACTCTTTTCTATGATAACAATTACTCTCTAGGAAAATACGAGCTAGCTTTCTTCGATTACTTTTTGGCACTCTGCATCCCAGTATGCTTGCCATCTGCCATGTTTTTTAGCAAAATAAACCGTAAACTCATCATTTACATAATCTGCAACATAGCGAAGATTAGGCGGGTTTTCCTCAAAACTTAATATCCAAGGATGGAAGTAAAAGGTTTTCTCCCACCTCTTCTGAGTATAGCCTAGATCCTTAGCATACTGAGGGATGGGTTGTTGCAACTCGCTTTCCAAATGGGACTGAATGGCATTATCAATACTATTTAAACGAGCTAATAGTTGCTGAAACTGCTCTTCTTCCTCCGTCTTAAAACCAACTAGAAATTCAAATTCCGCAAAATCTTCAGGAAATTCAAGTTCTGTGATTTTCCCATCCTCAGCATAGCGTCCTTCCTCATTAACAAGGCGACGAGCTCCTGACTTCAATACTCTCTCGAAATCTAGATCCGCAAAGCGATTGCGGGGAAGGAACGACTCACGTTCTTGGGATTTTTTACTAAATAACCGCTTAAATTTCTGAAGCATCGGACAGCTCCCTTTTCTATTTCTCAGCTCACTGAGTCTCTTCTTCCTGTATGGCTTGTTCCAACTCATCTAACCACTGCTGGTAGTAGGATTTCTCATCCCGTAACATCCGGCTGCTATTCATTTTTTGTCTAGCAATCTTCATAGCCTTGTGAGTTTGAACTACATCTTTCTTTGCCTTAAATTGATACCAAGCTTGAATGACCTGCATATCTGCTGTTTTTAGAGATAAAAAGGATTTGACCCCTCGAATACTTGCATATTCTTCCGCCTTCTTATTATCTCCTTCTATCAGAGCAATTTGAAGAAGGTATAATTGAGAAATAGATTTAGACATTGGATTATCTGTTTTCTCTAACACAGACTGAAACTGTTGCTTTGCAAGCTCTATATTATCATCCAATATGAATACCAATCCCTGAAGAGCCTGAACACTTTCTGCAAGCCCCCCTCTCACATCCTCATCAACAGAAATGATAAAGTCTTTTAAATCATATTCTTGAGGAGCTAGCAAGGTCTGGGCAGAATGCCTCAACATCAGGTAGGCGTATTTCGTATTTTCAGGGTGTTGTAGTAATTCCCAAATTTTTGCTCCATCGGTAATCCCAACTGGCAGAGCATTGAAAAGAAGAAGAGATAAATTAAGAAAAATCCAAGTCCCTGCAAAATACCAGTTTGTTGTCAAAAAACCAAAAAGTGTTGCCAATAATATCAAGCAAAGGTGAACTATCAAGCCTCCTGAAAGCATCAAGATGATTCTTTGATCACTTTCATTCTCTTTTAAACCAATATACTGAGCACCAACATTTTTCAAAACTGCTGTTCGACTAAGATGAAATCTGTCTGACTTTTTGGTCAAAAGAAAATGTCCTAACCCAAAAGCCACCAGCCGATAGCCTGTCAAGTAGCCACAAAAAGCATGACCCAACTCATGAAGAATAAAGATTAAATACATACTTAAAAGAGCGAAGGAATAACCAAAAGTAAAGACTAAAACTGCGGAATACCCCAACTCTGCAAATGCGATTGTTCCACAAGCAAAAGCTAGCATAATAAAGACAAAAGCTAGCACATAAACCAAATACGTCCCAATTTTCTTCATAAAATCTCCAACCAACTCCTAATACCTCGGATAAGGATAAAATTCTCCCTCTTCCAAGCCTGCTTTTCCTTCTTCAAAGACTTCTTGGTTCCATTCCATGACGAATTCTTCTGCTTCTGGGTCTTCCAAAAAGTCCATGAGGGCATCTAGTCCAACCTCTGCAGTATCTTTAAGGAATAGTGCAAAATAAGCTAAAAATTCACGAGAAAAACCTTTCTTAGGCAGGTAAGGGATGACCGTCAAATAGTCTTCTGCATTGACTGTTGACTTGGCAGGATTGTAAAAAAGCACCGCTTCTTCAAAAAGGATATCATCTGACGAAACCTCTCCGTCTTCATCTAGCATCTCCACCCCTGCAGCATTTTGTGCCTCTAATAGAAAACTCACTTCAACCGCATGATTGCGCTTGTCCCAGCTAATCTCATAATCAAAAGGAAAGTTCTTGTCCAACTCTTCTTGTAAAACATCTAAAAATCCGTATGTTGCCATTTTGTCCTCTTTCTATACGATTCTTTAATCGCCCCGAATACTCGGAAATATGCTAAAATAGATACTACCATATTACCACATATACATCAGAAAATCCATGTTAGAAAGGACTGCTATGCCAGACAATCTCGCACTTCGTATGCGCCCCAAAACCATCGACCAGGTTATCGGTCAGGAGCATCTGGTCGGCCCAGGAAAAATCATCCGTCGCATGGTGGAGGCTAACCGCCTATCGTCTATGATTCTCTATGGACCTCCGGGTATCGGAAAAACCAGTATCGCCTCAGCCATCGCTGGAACGACCAAGTATGCCTTTCGGACCTTTAATGCGACAGTTGATAGTAAAAAACGTCTCCAAGAAATCGCCGAAGAAGCCAAGTTTTCAGGTGGTCTTGTACTACTCCTAGACGAGATCCACCGCTTAGACAAGACCAAGCAAGACTTTCTCCTGCCACTTTTGGAAAGTGGCCTGGTCATCATGATTGGTGCGACAACTGAAAATCCTTTCTTTTCTGTCACTCCAGCCATCCGTAGCCGTGTTCAGATTTTTGAATTAGAACCCTTATCCAATCAAGACGTCAAAAAGGCCATTCAAATAGCCCTGACAGATCCTGAACGTGGTTTTGATTTCCCTGTCGAGTTAGATGATGATGCCCTTGATTTTATCGCAACATCTACCAACGGAGACCTCCGTTCTGCCTTTAACTCACTGGACTTGGCAGTTCTCTCCACTCCAGAAAATAATGACGGTATCCGTCATATCACGCTGAATATCATGGAAAATAGTCTCCAGAGAAGCTATATCACTATGGACAAGGATGGAGACGGGCACTATGATGTTCTATCTGCCCTTCAAAAGTCTATTCGCGGATCAGATGTGGACGCTAGTCTCCACTATGCTGCTCGCTTGATAGAGGCCGGTGACCTTCCTAGCCTAGCTCGTCGTTTGACTGTGATTGCTTATGAAGATATCGGTTTGGCCAATCCCGAAGCCCAGATTCATACCGTGACTGCTCTGGATGCAGCACAGAGGATCGGTTTCCCCGAAGCCCGCATCCTCATTGCCAATGTTGTGATTGATTTGGCCCTTTCTCCAAAATCCAACTCAGCCTATGTAGCTATGGACAAGGCTCTGTCTGACCTTAAAACCTCAGGTCACCTACCAATCCCACGTCACCTGCGAGATGGCCACTATAGTGGTAGCAAGGAATTAGGCAATGCCCAAAACTACCTCTATCCACATAACTACCCAGGTCACTGGGTCAAACAAGAGTACTTGCCAGAAAAAATTCGCAACCATAGCTACTTCTCACCAGAAGATAGTGGAAAATACGAACGTGCCCTGGCTCAACGCAAGGAAACCATTGATAAATTACGAAACTTATGAAATCCTTTTCAAAATTTTTAATTTTCCCTTGATTTTTTTTGAAAAAGTGGTATCATATAATCATAGAAACGCTGTGGTGTACGACTTCACATTTAAGTGTTGACCGACTATTTTTTGTATTATTAGGGAAACAAAAGTCTTCTAACAGCATGTAGGCCGTCTCACACGGAAACAGCTTCAGTTAGAGCGAGTTGCCCACCTGCTTAATTGCGCGGGTTCAATACAAACCGTGAAGTTTCGGCACCAATACAGCTTTTTATTTGCCTCCTTAGCTCAGTTGGTAGAGCAGTAGACTCTTAATCTATGGGTCACAGGTTCGAGCCCTGTAGGGGGCATCTAAATCAACAGGAAAAAGCCTTGATTTATAAGGCTTTTTTGCTTGTCTATAACTGATTTGCCCCATCATTTGCCCCACATTTTTTTATGAGCAATCTTTCCAAACATCTCTGATTACGAAAAACAAAAAAGCTATCCTACCTTTGCAAATTTAGATAAGATAGCAGAATATTTTAATGCAACTCCAACTCAACTTTTTGGAACTAGTAAAGAGATTGAATTAGAAAAGAGTGTTCTTGAATCGAATGAATACTCTGATAAAGTAAGTGAGATCTTAAAGGCTGTCAAATACATCGAACATTTTCTAGAAACTGATGGACAGTACTTAGAGGATTTACTTTACTTAACAAGAGGCAACCAACTATACACAGAAGATGGAGATGAGTTGTATATTGATCCAACTTCTCAGAAAAGAACACTTCATAACCAATATGAACCTGGTTTTATTGAAGCAAGGGATAAATCTCCACTAGAACTCTTAATTGAAAATAAGGAATTGTTTGATAAATAGAAAAAGCGAGGATAACCTCGCTTCAGATTGAAGTTAAAATCTTTAGAAGACACTTTTATAAGGACTTTGTCTTCAATCTGTGAAAAGGAGTGAAAACTCCTTTTCTTTTTGTAAGTCAGACTGAAACTTCCAAATTGTTTATTTATTTTATTGACATTTTCTATAAAAATAAGTACAATAGTTTTATTAGAAAACTATACTATATAGGGGGTATTGAAATGAAATTTTCTAATCGTTTACTGCTATTCCTTGCAGGAGTTGTTTTTGTCCTTTTAGGACTTTTCCTATTTACAAACCCAGTAGCTAATCTTGTTGCTTACAGCTGGTGGATTTCATTTGGTTTACTGGTTTCTTCTATAGCAGCTATTTTAGGCTATTTCTCTGCACCAAAAGAGCTTCGCTCACCTGTTTATCTTTTCCAAGGATTTGTTAGTCTTCTCTTAGCTCTTTACCTCGTTGCTTATGGCTTTGTGACCCTGCCGGTCGTCATTCCGACCATTGTAGGAATTTGGTTAATTGTAGAAGCCATTATTGCTTTCTTTAAAGGCAATCGTCTAAGATTGATTTTCCCTATTATTGGTAGCAATATCATGTGGGTAGCCTTGCTTGAATTTTTACTAGGTCTAGTGATTCTGTTCAATCCAGTGGCTACAGGTGTCTTTGTCGTTTATGTCATTGCCTTTTCATTTTTAGTTACTGGCTTCACCTACATTATTGAGGCCTTTCGTAAATAGTCTAGTTGCTATTTCTATCGCATTCAAAAAAGCTGGGAAATCATATTCTCAGCTTTTTTGTCTCTTTAATTATCACTTTTTCGCATTCCATTCTGCGTAGAAATTTGTTTTTCCATTTTATTCTCCAATTTGATCTCGCACTGACATTTATTTATAACAACACTATATATCTAGAATAGCATAATCATTAGGTATTATAGGTTTTCAAACAAAATACGAGTCATTCGTTTTTGCCCCACTTTTGCCCCATTTTTAAATCCTGACATTGAAAATACCTAAAAGTATTTCCCTAAAATCAGCTATATTTCAACATTTTTGTTTATTTTCAATATGAAA
>NZ_JVHE01000105.1:0-75630 GCF_001072925.1 Streptococcus pseudopneumoniae
TCTACACAAAATAGGCTCCATAATATCTATAGGGGATTTACCCACTACAAATATTATAGAGCCAACATTCCTAACTCCTGACAAAGTCCTTAGATTGGGTTAAGTCGCAATCCAATTTTTTTACCATTTAGGATGTTTTGATGACAATTTAAGAAAGAGCAATCTTTTCCTAGAAATAAATGCTAAACTATGATTGTTCCTAAACATGATTTAGTAGATCGGTGGTCTGGTTCAACCCTAAAAGAATAGAGCTGATCTTACAAGTTAATCAGAAGAGTATTATTGGATTGGATTTAGAGATAGCTAGTAGAAAAAAGAAAATCTGAAATTTGATGCTCTTATGTGAGCAAGACTAAGAAGTTATTCTATTCATTCCTTTATTTGTAGAAAGCTTTGGGGAGTATCTATGAAATTTAATAAATATGCCTATCCCTTAGCGCAAGCCTGTTTGGGTTTGTATTTATTCGCTAATGGAGGTAGTTTGATCAATTTAGATATTGGGGTCATCCTTGTCTTACTATCCTTGCTCAAGGGAGTAGAAATCTATAAAGAGGAAAGAAAACACAGATGAGTATCGTTAGTAAGTGGAGATGCTGGAGTTCAGGAAAGAAGAGGTAGTGGTTTGCAAAAGTTGAAAAATAGTTTAAAATTTGTAGGAATGATCTTACTGATTATAAATGTAAATACATTTCCCATGAGAATGTTGGCTCTCGAAGATTCTAGTTCTCTGTCCTTAAAGTGGACGACTAGTATTGGGTATTTGGTACTTGCTACCTTCTTGCTAGTTGCTGTTTGGCGACAGTATAAAAAGAAAATTCCGAATCAGCAGAAGGCTTTCAAGTTTACATGGAAGGATTTTGGAATAGCCCTTTTATTTTATGTGGCTACTCGACTAGTAGCGATTGTAGGTACCCTCCTGATTCAAGTGGTTACTGGAAATCCAACTTCCGCTAACGATGCTGCCTTGCTGGCCACAAGTGAGCAGGTCACTCGAGTTTTTCCTCTGTTTTTCATCGCCTTTCATTTTGCAATTGGTATATTTGCTCCAATCATGGAAGAATTAGTATTTAGAGGATTCTTCAGCCACTATTTTTTTAAAGATGATCAAAAGTGGTTGAAATTGCTAATAAGTTCTGCGATTTTTGGCTATCTGCATATGTTTTATCCGATAGAGTTTGTAACTTATTTTTTACTGGGAGTGATATTTTACTTAGCCTATGCTCGTAGAGGGAATGTCCTTGATTCCATAGCTGTTCATTTGCTAAATAACGGAGTTCTAGTACTGGTATCTATTTTAAACTATCTATTTCTAGTTTTTAGCTAATACTCTTCGAAAATCTCTTCAAACCACGTCAGCGTCGCCTTGCCGTATATTTGTTACTGACTTCGTCAGTTCTATCCACAACCTCAAAACAGTGTTTTGAGCAACCTGCGGCTAGCTTCCTAGTTTGCTCTTTGATTTTCATTGAGTATAAAATATATCCAAAAAATGATTGGTTTAAAGGCTGATCATTTTTTTGTTGCAAAGATCAACTTTTGCTGATAAATACTGAAGACAGCAATAAAAAAACCAGCGATTCAATCACTGGCTGTTAGATAGTTCTTTTAGGAAGCTCCATTAGTAGTGGATGCTTTTGTATCTGTTGTTTGAGTGCTAGAAGAAGGAACAGTCGGTTGTTCTTGTTTACTACTAGTCTCTTCTTTCTTGCTTTCTTCACTGCTACTAGATTTACTTGTTGTTTCTTCTTGTGTGTTTTCTTTTGTAGAAGTATTATCCTTGTTGGGAGTAGTGTTCTCTTGAGGGGATTCCTTTTGAATCTCTTTTATGACAGTTGTCTGGGTTGTCGTAGTTTCTTTTTTAGAGTTATTATTGTTGTTATTCATAGCATTCATAATGGTGATGCTTGCAGTAATCAGCCCTAGAATACTACCGATAGTAGCAATCGTTTTTTGAAAAACAGTAAATCCTTTTTTGATGTGTTCCGTTTTGGGTTTTGATGTTCTACGATAATTAGACATAATATCTCTCCTTTACTAAAATTCATTATACCGAAAATCTTTAAAAAAAACTTAAATGAACCTGAATTGCCTTTCTTGTCGCCTGAACTGTTTCGTGATACAATAGAAGGAGTGATTTTAGAAAGCGTGAGAAACCATGATTTACTTTGATAATTCGGCAACGACCAAGCCATACCCTGAAGCGTTAGAGACTTATATGCAAGTGTCTGCAAAAATTATTGGAAATCCTTCAAGTCTCCATCGTTTGGGAGACCAATCTAGCAGAATTTTAGAAGCTTCTCGACAGCAGATTGCAGATTTGATTGGCAAGAAAAGCGAAGAAATCTTCTTTACCTCTGGTGGGACTGAAGGGGATAATTGGGTTATCAAAGGTGTGGCTTTTGAAAAAGCGCAATTTGGTAAACACATTATTGTGTCTGATATTGAGCACCCAGCAGTCAAGGAGTCGGCTCTCTGGCTCAAGACTCAAGGTTTTGAAGTGGATTTTGCACCTGTAAATGAAAAAGGATTTGTAGATGTAACTGCTTTAGAAAACCTACTTCGTCCTGATACAACGCTAGTCTCTGTTATGGCAGTCAACAATGAAATCGGCTCAATCCAGCCTATTGAAGCTATATCAGAACTATTAGCTGATAAGCCAACGATTTCCTTCCATGTTGATGCGGTTCAAGCTTTAGCTAAGATTCCGACAGAAAAGTATTTGACTGACCGAGTGGATTTTGCGACCTTCTCTAGTCATAAATTCCACGGAGTTCGTGGTGTTGGATTTGTCTATATCAAGTCTGGCAAGAAAATTACACCGCTTTTAACTGGTGGTGGCCAAGAGCGTGACTATCGTTCAACAACTGAGAATGTAGCAGGAATTGCAGCAACAGCCAAGGCACTGCGTCTAGCTATGGAAAGATTGGAATTGTTTTCTAACAAAACGAGTCAGATGAAGGAAGTCATCCGTCAAGCTCTTCTCGACTATCCAGATATTTTTGTTTTCTCAGGTGAGGAAGACTTTGCTCCTCATATTCTGACCTTCGGAATTAAGGGAGTTCGTGGGGAAGTTATCGTTCATGCTTTTGAAGACTATGATATTTTCATTTCTACAACATCAGCTTGCTCGTCCAAGGCTGGGAAACCTGCTGGAACCCTGATTGCCATGGGGATTGAAAAGGATAAAGCCCAGTCAGCAGTACGCCTCAGCCTAGACCTAGAAAATGACATGAGTCAAGTTGAGCAATTTTTGACCAAACTAAAATTAATCTACAATCAAACTAAAAAAGTAAGATAGGAGCATTCATGCAGTATTCAGAAATTATGATTCGCTACGGAGAGCTTTCAACCAAGGGTAAAAATCGGATGCGTTTCATCAATAAACTACGTAATAATATCTCAGACGTTTTGTCCATTTATCCTCAAGTCAAAGTGACAGCAGACCGCGATCGTGCCCATGCTTATCTAAATGGTGCCGACTATGCAGCAGTTGCCGAGTCACTCAAGCAAGTTTTCGGAATTCAAAACTTTTCGCCAGTATACAAGGTTGAAAAATCTGTAGAAGTTCTGAAATCTGCTGTCCAAGAGATTATGAAGGACATCTACAAGGAAGGTATGACCTTTAAAATCTCAAGCAAGCGAAGCGACCACAACTTTGAGTTAGACAGTCGTGAGTTGAACCAAACTCTTGGTGGTGCAGTCTTTGAAGCCATTCCCAATGTACAAGCACAAATGAAAAATCCTGATATCAATCTGCAAGTGGAGATTCGTGAAGAAGCAGCCTACCTTTCATATGAAACCATTCGTGGAGCGGGAGGTTTGCCTGTCGGAACTTCTGGTAAAGGTATGCTCATGTTGTCAGGAGGGATTGACTCACCTGTAGCAGGATATCTTGCCCTCAAACGTGGTGTAGATATTGAGGCTGTTCACTTTGCGAGTCCACCATACACAAGTCCAGGTGCCCTCAAAAAAGCCCAAGATTTGACCCGTAAATTGACCAAGTTTGGTGGGAATATCCAGTTTATCGAAGTACCTTTCACTGAGATTCAAGAAGAAATCAAGGCGAAGGCTCCAGAAGCCTACCTCATGACGCTGACTCGTCGCTTTATGATGCGCATTACAGATCGTATCCGTGAAGTGAGAAAAGGTTTAGTCATCATCAATGGTGAAAGTCTTGGTCAGGTGGCTAGCCAAACCCTTGAAAGTATGCAGGCTATCAACGCGGTGACCAATACACCAATCATCCGTCCAGTTGTAACTATGGACAAGCTAGAAATCATTGATATTGCTCAGGAAATTGATACCTTTGAAATCTCTATCCAGCCATTTGAGGACTGCTGTACGATTTTTGCACCCGATCGTCCGAAGACAAATCCAAAGATTAAGAATGCTGAGCAGTATGAAGCGCGAATGGATGTCGAAGGTTTGGTTGAACGTGCAGTAGCAGGAATTATGATTACTGAAATCACACCTCAAGCTGAGAAGGATGCTGTCGATGAGTTGATCGATGACCTCCTTTAATCAGAAAAACCAGAGGAAAAGATAAAATAAGTAAAAAAAGTTAGTTTATTGTCCTAAATTTGGACGGAAACTGACTTTTTTTCTATTTTTATGATATAATTAGATAAAATTTTGAATATAGAGAGTTTTCTGACAATGAATCAATCATATTTTTACCTGAAAATGCGAGAGCATAAATTAGTGGTTCCCTACACAGGTAAGGAGCGTCGCGTACGTGTTCTCCTCCCAAAAAACTATGAAAAAGACACGGATAGAAGTTATCCTGTGGTGTATTTCCATGATGGACAAAATGTCTTTTATAGTAAGGAATCTTACGTTGGACATTCCTGGAAGATTATCCCAGCCATCAAGCGAAATCCAGATATCAGCCGTATGATTGTTGTGGCTATTGACAATGATGGTCTTGGTCGAATGAATGAGTATGCAGCTTGGAAATTCCAAGAGTCCAACATTCCTGGCCAACAATTTGGTGGTAAGGGAGTTGAGTACGCAGAGTTTGTCATGGAGGTAGTCAAGCCTTTTATCGATGAAAACTATCGTACAAAATCAGACCGTAAGCACACTGCTATGGTTGGGTCTTCTCTAGGCGGCAATATTACCCAGTTTATTGGCTTGGAGTATCAGGATCAGATTGGGTGTTTGGGAGTGTTCTCATCAGCTAACTGGCTTCACCAAGAGGCCTTTGATCGCTATATGGAGCGTAAAAAACTATTACCTGACCAGCGTGTCTTCATCTATGTCGGGACGGAAGAGGCAGATGACACAGATAAGACCCTTATGGCTGGTAATATCAAGCAGGCCTATATTGACTCTTCTCTTCGCTATTATCATGATTTGATAGCAGGAGGAGTTGAGTTAGAAAATCTCTCTCTCAAGGTTCAAGCAGGGGCTATCCACCATGAAATTCCATGGTCAGAAAATCTCCCAGCTTGCCTACGCTTTTTTGCAGAAAATTGGTAATTAGTATAAAGGAGACAGGATATGCATATTGAACATCTTAGCCACTGGAGTGGCCATCTAAATCGTGAAATGTATGTCAATCGATACGGACATGGAGGCATCCCAGTTGTTGTCTTTGCTTCTTCAGGTGGTAGCCACAATGAATACTATGATTTTGGAATGATTGATGCTTGTGCATCCTTTATTGAAGAAGGTCGCGTGCAGTTCTTTACCCTTTCAAGTGTAGATAGTGAGAGCTGGCTTGCGACTTGGAAAAATAGTCATGATCAAGCTGAGATGCACCGTTCCTATGAACGATATGTGATTGAAGAAGCTATTCCTTTTATCAAGCACAAGACAGGCTGGTTTGACGGTATGATGACAACAGGATGCTCTATGGGAGCCTATCACGCTTTGAATTTCTTCCTGCAGCATCCAGACGTCTTTACCAAGGTAATCGCCCTCAGTGGTGTCTATGATGCTCGTTTCTTTGTTGGAGATTACTACAACGATGATGCTATCTATCAAAATTCACCAGTAGACTATATCTGGAATCAGAATGATGGTTGGTTTATAGATCGTTACCGTCAGGCTGAGATTATTGTTTGTACTGGTCTAGGTGCTTGGGAACAAGATGGCCTGCCTTCTTACTACAAGTTAAAAGAAGCCTTTGACCAAAAACAAATTCCTGCCTGGTTTGCAGAATGGGGGCACGATGTTGCCCATGACTGGGAATGGTGGCGCAAACAAATACCTTATTTCCTCGGTCATATGAGTCTATAAAAGGAGTTGCTTATGAATTATCTTGTAATTTCACCCTATTACCCACAAAATTTTCAGCAATTTAGTATTGAGCTAGCCAATAAAGGAATCACAGTTCTAGGGATTGGGCAAGAACCCTACGAACAACTAGATGAACCATTACGCAATAGCTTGACGGAGTACTTCCGAGTTGATAATCTTGAAAATATCGATGAGGTTAAACGAGCAGTTGCCTTTCTTTTCTATAAGCATGGTCCAATTGACCGCATTGAATCACACAATGAATACTGGCTTGAGTTAGATGCTGCTCTTCGTGAACAGTTTCATGTCTTTGGTGCCAAACCAGAAGACCTCAAGAAGACCAAATTCAAGTCTGAGATGAAAAAACTCTTCCAAAAAGCTGGGGTTCCAGTTGTGCCAGGTGCTGTCATTGAAACAGAAGCAGATGTTGATAAAGCTGTGAAAGAAATTGGACTTCCCATGATTGCAAAACCTGACAATGGAGTTGGGGCAGCTGCAACCTTCAAACTTGAAACAGAAGATGATGTCAATCACTTTAAGGCTGAATGGGACCACTCAACCATTTATTTCTTTGAAAAATTTGTTACCTCTAGTGAAATCTGTACCTTCGATGGTTTGGTAGATAGAGATGGAAATATTGTCTTTTCAACTACCTTTGACTATGCCCATACACCCCTTGATCTCATGATTTACAAGATGGACAATTCTTATTATGTTCTTAAAGATATGGATCCGAAACTTCGCAAGTATGGTGAGGCAATTGTCAAGGAATTTGGTATGAAAGAACGTTTCTTCCATATCGAGTTCTTCCGTGAGGGTGATGATTATATTGCCATTGAGTACAATAACCGTCCAGCAGGTGGCTTCACTATTGATGTCTATAACTATGCGCATTCCTTGGATTTGTACAAGGGCTATGCAGCTATCGTTGCAGGTGAAGCATTCCCAGAGTCTCCGTTTGAAACCCAGTATTGCTTAGCAACATCTCGTCGCGCCAATGCTAACTATGTTTATTCAGAAGAAGACTTGCTCGCTAAATATGGTCAGCAGTTCAAAGTAAAGAAAATTATGCCGGCAGCCTTTGCTGAATTGCAAGGAGACTATCTCTATATGCTAACGACACCAAGTCGTGAGGAAATGGATCAGATGATTAAGGACTTTGGTCAGCGTCAAGAATAATCAAAATTTTGACTTAACAAACTAGATTTGTTAGGTCTTTTTTTAAGAACTAAAATAAAAGCGTTTTCCCGCAGTATTCTTTTAGAAAATCTGTTGCTAAAAGGCTTAAAAATTGATAGAATAGGGATTGTCTAAAAAATATTAAGGAGAATCTATCAATGGATTTCGCATGGGCAGTCAAATATGCCACTGAATTTTTGGGAACAGCCATCTTGATCATCTTGGGAAATGGTGCAGTTGCCAACGTTGAACTTAAAGGTACGAAAGGTCACCAAAGTGGCTGGCTCGTTATCGCTGTTGGTTACGGTATGGGGGTTATGATCCCTGCCTTGATGTTTGGTAATGTTTCTGGTAACCACATCAACCCAGCCTTCACTCTTGGTCTAGCAGTTAGCGGACTTTTCCCTTGGGCACAAGTAGTACCGTACATCGTTGCACAAGTCTTGGGAGCAATCTTCGGACAAGCCTTGGTTGTTGCAACTCACCGTCCATACTACTTGCAAACTGAAAAAGCAAACAATATCTTGGGAACATTCTCAACAATTTCAAGTATTGACCAAGGTACAAAAGAATCACGCTTTGCAGCAACAGTTAACGGTTTTATCAACGAGTTTGTTGGTTCATTCGTTCTCTTCTTTGCAGCACTTGGTATGACAAAGAACTTCTTTGGAGCTGAAGTCCTCCAATACATGAAACAAATGGCAACTCAAGCTGGTCAAAATGTTGACTTCTCTGATTTGGCAATTAAAGCTCAAGTAGCGCCTCATACAGCATCAGGCCTTGCTGTTGGTCACTTGGCACTTGGTTTCCTAGTAATGGCTTTGGTTACTTCACTTGGAGGACCTACAGGACCTGGTTTGAACCCAGCTCGTGACTTTGGACCACGTCTCCTTCATGCCTTCCTTCCAAAATCAATCCTTGGTCAACACAAGGGTGATTCAAAATGGTGGTATGCTTGGGTACCAGTAGTTGCACCGATTGCAGCTGGTATTGCAGCAGTAGCGCTTTTCAAATTACTTTACCTATAATCACTCAAAACTGGGAAACCCCAGTTTTTTCTTGTCTACAAAAGTCGAGTTTTTAGATAGAGATTCTTATACTCAATGAAAATCAAAGAGCAAACTAGGAAGCGAGCCGCAGGCTGTACTTGAGTACGGCAAGACGAAGCTGACGTGGTTTGAATTTGATTTTTGAAGAGTATTAAATCGTCAGATTTTTTTCATTTTAATACTAAAGGTGAAAATGTGGCAAAAATATGGTAGAATAGAGTATTAAGTAATCGTTGAAAAAGGAAGATTATGCGTAAAGAAATTGCACCCGAATTATATAATTACAATAAATTCCCTGGTCCCGAATTTCAACTGACTGGAAACAGAGTGGAAGCTGAAGATTTTGTTTTTACTCTAGTTGAAAATAGCAAGGATGCTTTTGATGCAACAGCTTTTACTCAACGCTTTTCAGAAGTACTAACCAAGTTTGATTATATTGTTGGAGACTGGAGTAATGAGCAGTTACGCTTACGGGGATTTTATAAGAATGAACGAGCTGAAGAATCTTTAGAAAAAATCAGTCGTTTGCAAGACTACCTACTAGAGTATTGTAGCTATGGTTGTGCCTATTTTGTTTTAGAAAATGAAGCTCCTAAACGAGCACCATTTGACCAAAAGATGCGCAAAAAAGAGGAAGAAAAGGACTCTCGCAAAGGGAAAAAGACTTCTCAAAGTAAGAAAAAAAATCATACGGATAAGAGAAATAGACGCCGTTCAAAAGACCAAAAATCTCAGAAAGAAGACAAAGGGCAACGTCATTTTGTCATCCGTAAGAAGGACTAGAAAATAAGGAGAAAAGATGAAACCGTCGATTTATAGTTTAACACGTCAAGGCATGCAAGAGTGGGTCTTGGAGCAAGGAGAAAAGAAATTCCGTGCTGATCAAATCTGGGAATGGCTTTACCGTAAACGTGTTCAATCATTTGAAGAAATGACCAACTTGTCTAAGGATTTGATTGCCAAACTCAACGACCAATTTGTGGTAAATCCTTTGAAACAACGCATTGTTCAAGAGTCATCCGATGGAACGGTCAAGTACCTCTTTGAGTTGCCAGATGGTATGTTGATTGAGACAGTGCTGATGCGTCAACACTACGGTTTGTCAGTCTGTGTAACGACTCAGGTAGGATGCAATATCGGTTGTACCTTCTGTGCATCAGGCTTGATCAAGAAGCAACGTGACCTCAATAACGGTGAAATCGTTGCTCAGATTATGTTGGTTCAAAAGTATTTTGACGAACGTGGACAGGACGAACGTGTAAGCCATATCGTTGTTATGGGTATTGGAGAACCTTTTGATAACTACAATAATGTCTTGAACTTTATCCGTACCATCAATGACGATAAGGGGATGGCTATCGGTGCTCGCCATATCACAGTATCAACTTCAGGTTTGGCTCACAAAATCCGTGAATTTGCTAATGAAGGTGTACAGGTCAACCTTGCTGTTTCTCTTCATGCGCCAAACAATGAACTTCGTTCAAGCATCATGAAGATTAACCGTGCCTTTCCAATTGAAAAACTCTTTGCAGCTATCGAGTATTACATCGAAACTACCAATCGCCGTGTGACGTTTGAGTATATCATGCTCAATGAAGTTAACGATGGAGTAGAGCAGGCACTTGAGTTGGCAGAATTGCTTAAGAATATCAAGAAATTGTCTTATGTCAACTTGATTCCTTACAACCCAGTTAGTGAGCATGACCAGTATAGCCGAAGCCCTAAAGAGCGCGTGATGGCTTTCTATGATACACTCAAGAAAAAAGGTGTCAACTGTGTCGTTCGTCAAGAACATGGTACAGATATCGATGCGGCTTGTGGACAATTGCGTTCAAATACCATGAAGCGTGATCGCCAAAAAGCAGTAGCTGAAGTAAATCCATAAGATGAGTCGAAAAACATTACTAAGCTTGGGAGTGCTTTTATACAGTCTTTGTATCGTCTGTTTTTGTTTTACTCCCCAGCCTCAACTTCCTACAGGAGTGGAAACTCCAGGTATTCAAACTTTTGGACGCCTGGTTTTTCTTTTGACGCCTTTTAACTCCCTTTGGAAATTGGGTGAAGTAACCAGCCTTTTACAACTGTTCTGGATTTTTTTGCAAAATGCCTTAAATATCCTTTTACTCTTCCCACTGATTTTCCAACTTCTCTATCTCATTCCTAGTCTAAGAAATACTAAGAAAGTGATTTTGTTTAGCTTTTTATTGAGCTTGGGAATTGAATGCACGCAACTAGTTCTAGACTTTTTCTTGGACTTTAATCGGGTCTTTGAGATTGATGATTTGTGGACCAATACCTTGGGTGGCTACCTAGCTTGGCTCCTCTATAAACTACTACATAAAAACAAGATAAGGAATTAAAATGAGTATCTTAGAAGTTAAAAATTTGAGTCACGGTTTTGGTGATCGTGCGATTTTTGAAGACGTATCCTTCCGTCTCCTCAAAGGTGAACATATCGGTTTGGTTGGTGCCAATGGTGAAGGAAAATCAACCTTTATGAGCATCGTGACTGGTAAAATGTTACCTGATGAAGGTAAGGTGGAGTGGTCTAAATATGTGACGGCAGGCTACCTAGATCAGCATGCGGTGCTTAAAGAAGGCCAAACTGTTCGTGACGTTCTTCGTACAGCTTTTGACGAATTATTCAAAGCCGAAGCACGTATCAATGAACTCTACATGGAAATGGCAGAAGAGGGCGCTGATATTGATGCATTGATGGAAGAAGTTGGAGAACTCCAAGACCGTTTGGAAAGTCGTGATTTCTATACCTTAGATGCTAAGATCGATGAGGTAGCGCGTGCACTTGGTGTCATGGACTTTGGGATGGACACGGATGTAACAGCCTTGTCAGGTGGGCAAAGAACCAAGGTGCTTTTGGCAAAACTCCTCCTTGAAAAGCCTGATATCTTGCTTCTTGACGAGCCAACCAACTACTTGGATGCTGAGCATATCGACTGGCTCAAACGCTATCTTCAGAACTATGAGAATGCCTTTGTCCTTATTTCACACGATATTCCTTTCCTCAACGACGTTATCAATATTGTTTATCACGTAGAAAACCAACAATTGACACGCTACTCTGGAGATTACTACCAGTTCCAAGAAGTCTATGCCATGAAGAAATCGCAACTGGAAGCGGCCTATGAACGTCAACAGAAAGAAATTGCGGATCTCAAGGATTTCGTAGCCCGTAATAAGGCGCGTGTTGCAACACGAAACATGGCCATGTCTCGTCAAAAGAAATTAGACAAGATGGATATCATCGAACTTCAAAGTGAGAAACCAAAGCCATCCTTTGAATTCAAAACAGCTCGTACACCTGGACGCTTTATCTTCCAAGCCAAGGACTTGCAGATTGGCTACGATCGTCCCCTTACTAAACCCTTAAACCTCACCTTTGAGCGCAATCAAAAGGTTGCTATCATCGGTGCCAATGGTATCGGGAAAACAACCCTCTTGAAGAGTCTTTTGGGGATTATTCCACCTATTGCTGGAGAGGTTGAGCGAGGTGACTACCTAGAACTCGGCTACTTTGAACAGGAAGTGGAAGGAGGCAATCGCCAGACACCACTAGAAGCAGTCTGGAACGCCTTTCCAGCTCTCAACCAAGCAGAAGTCCGTGCAGCTCTTGCCCGCTGTGGTTTGACGACTAAACATATCGAGAGTCAAATCCAAGTATTGTCAGGTGGAGAGCAAGCTAAGGTTCGTTTCTGTCTCTTGATGAACCGCGAGAATAATGTCCTTGTACTAGACGAACCTACCAACCACTTGGATGTGGATGCCAAGGACGAACTCAAACGTGCTCTGAAAGAATACAAGGGTTCTATCCTCATGGTTTGCCACGAACCAGACTTCTACGAAGGCTGGATGGACCAGATCTGGGATTTCAATGAGTTGACATAAAAAGAGAATTTCGTAAAACTAGAATAGTAAAAAGCCAAGTCTGTGTGACTTGGCTTTTTGGCTAGTAATTCAAATAGGTTTCAATATCAGATTTTTGGATTTCTTTCCCGTAGTGACAAATCGGGCAAGAAACGAAATAAGTTTTTCCGTAAGGAAAGAGTGGAATCCAGTAAAGGGTAAACTTACGTCCAGTTTCTGAAATTTCCCAAGTATCGGTGTTGTTACAGTGACCACACTCGATAGTGGTTTGAGTATGTCCTAAGACCTTTTGGTAACCTTTCGAACCCCAGAATAAAATCATTTTCACATCTCCTTATTTTAGGGTCATCCTATTTTTTACTGAAATCGTAGTCCTTAACAATTTCAATGCTGTCAATAGTAATAGCAGTAGTTGGTTTGTCTTTTTCGTCTTTTTCAGCCTTGGCAATCTTGTCAACAACATCCATACCGTCGATGACTTGACCAAAGACAGGGTGCTTACCGTCTAGACTAGGATTACCACCTTTTTTGTAGGCTTCGATAATTTTCTTTGGATAGCTATTCGTAGGGAGTTTGGCAGAAATATCCGTCGTATTTTGGTTGATGAAGAACTGGCTACCATTTGAATTTGGTTGACCAGTATTGGCCATAGAGAGAGAACCACGAATGTTATAGAGATACGGAGAAATTTCGCTCTTGAAACCAGTTCCCTGGTCTTTAGTCTTGTCCTTATCATGCCAGATGGATTCACCACCAGTACCATCTCCTTTTGGATCACCAGTCTGGACCATGAAGCCATCTATCACTCGGTGGAAGGTAACACCATTATAGTAGCCTTCTTTTGCGTGAGTTAGGAAATTTTCAACCGCAAGTGGAGCTAGCTTTGGAAAGAGTTTGATGCGGATATCTCCTTGACTGGTGTGGAGAATGACTTCAGCTTCGTCTTCAGCAACTTCCTTAGAGAGTTGTGGGAAGTTAGCATTTTCATTTGTCAAGGCGTCTTTGAGATCCTTGGCAGATTGGGCAGCTGCTTTGGAACTTTCTTCAGCAGCCAAGCTAGAATCTACATAGTCATCCCCTCGGAGACTACGTTGGATACTGCTACATCCAGCAAGGGCAAAAGTTGAGATTAATAGAAGTGTTGCTATTTTTTTCATGGTAATCCTTTCAAAAATCATTTCTACCATTGTACCCTAATTGAAAGTGGATTTCAAATATTCAATTGTGATCATTCCGATAGTACATACAATTTTATGGCCTTACTTACCCCATTTTGATCATTAGAATCTGTTACTGTATTTGCGCAAGTTTTGACATCTGTAGGTGCGTTTCCCATTGCAACACCAAGTCCAGCAGTCTCAATCATTGGAATATCATTATAATTATCTCCAATAGTCATAATTTCAGAAAGTGAAAGTTGATAATACTTGGCTAATTCTAATAAAGCTTGTTTTTTGGATACTTGATTATGTGTAACTTCTAGATAGTTATCCTTCGAAAGGTAAAAGTCAGTTTGAGGGAAATCCATGGTTGCTAATGTCTCTTTAAGTTTCTGGATGGTAGCTGCGTTATCTATTAGTAAAAGTTTATGAATAAGATTCTTTTCTTCCTGAAGAAAATCTGCTAGTGAAGTAACTTTTGGGCTCTCTCCAGTAATCTGTGCTTCAATTTCTACCCATTTATCTAAAGTATTGACGTACCAATCTTTTCCAGAATAAACATTAATTGAAACTGTCGGAAATTCTTTTGTTAAAAAATCATGTAGTAAGAGTAATTCCTTTTTATTAATAGTATGCTGACTCAGAATTTTATCTCCTGTACTAATGAGAGCACCATTATAACTTGCAATTGGAAAATCTGTGATTCCAAGTTCTTTCGAAATTGGAGCTATACCAAGAGGAGAGCGAGCAGAAGCTAGAACAAAAGGAATTTCACTTTGTTTTAAAAGTGGCATAAGCTCTAGTAAATGAGAGTCTAATTGGTGCTTTTGGTCTAAAATGGTACCATCGATATCACTTATGATTAACTTTATTACTGACATATGTTTCTCCTTTTTAAAATAGAATAGTTGTTTTACCATCTAAAGATTGTTGAATTTCTATGTCGGGTTCTTTGTCTGTAATCCAATAATCAAAATCAGTAAGTTCGGAAAGAATATAATGAGTGTGTTTGTTTATCTTGCTGGTTTCAGCTAACAAGACGCGAATTTTACTGGTTTTAAATGCTCTTTTTTTCATTAGAACATCTTCTTGATCTTCAAAACTAACTTGTCCGTCTGAAAGACTAGCTGCACCAAAAAATGCTAAGTCAAATTTAATTCTATTCAAAGATTCGGATTCTTCTAATGAGTAATAGAAACGATTCTTTTTATGAAATCGTCCACCGATAATGTTAAAATCGACATTTTCATTTTCTCCTAAGACCAGTGCATTATCCAATGAATGGCTGAAAATAGTAACTTTTTTATCTGTTATTTTTGCTAACTCAAGTACAGTTGTTGAAACATCATAGAAAATTAATTGTGAATCAGAAATGAGTTGGGTAGCTAAATGAGCAATTTTCGCTTTTTCTTTAGAAGACTGTTCTGCTCGACCTTGAAAACCAAGAATTACTTGTTTTTTTATTGGCAACAAACCTCCGTGAGTTCGTTGCGCTCGCTTTTCCTTTGCAAGAATGGAAAAATCTCTCCGGATAGTATCCTTGGATACTTGGAAATAGTCAACCATTTCTCTTGCCGATAGACTTCCTCTATCTTCTAAAAGTTTTATGATTTCTTCTAATCTTTGTGCTTGGTACATAGGAATTCCTCCTTTTTTTAATACTATACTCTTTTTATAAGTATTTGTCAATAATTGTAATGATTTGTAAGTATTTTAAAAAATTACAAAAAAATCAACCAGTATTGGTTGATTAAAGATTCTTTTTAGGATGGCGGTCAATGATTGCTTGATGGTCTTTGAGAGCTTGTTCACCTTTTGGAGTTAGTTTATAGCCACGAATCGAAAAGCAGTTAGTTAATTCCTCTTCTGAAATATGATCATGAAGTGCTTGATTCAAGTCAGAAGCCTTCATTTTGTAGAGCCCAGTAACCCCCTTCTTTTTAAGAATATTCTTTTTTATGGTAGCATTTAGATGGTTAAGCGAGTCAAAGGCTGTTTCAATTGTAGCATAGTCTTTTTCAACAAGTGTTTCTAAGTGTTTTGGTGCGTCAATTCCATAAGAATTACTATATTTTAAATGAGTATATTTTCAAAGGATTTTTCTTTTGGCTTCAATTCCTAATGAAGCAATGAACTTAATACTAGGTCTCGAAAAGAATTATGATTCCTCTTTCTGTCTAAGTTCAAAGAGGTCTTCTACTTTCAGATTAAAAACTTGAGCAATTTTAAGAGCCATTTCCAGCGAAGGATTGTAACGGTTATTTTCCAAGTGCAGAATTGTCTCGCGTCGCATGCCGATGAGGTCGGCTAACTCCTGCTGGGTCATGCCTGTGGACTCACGAACAGATTTGAGATTAGTAATAATATTGCTTTCTTTGGACATGCTTATCCTCTCCGTTCCAAGATAAGATAGACAACCGCAAAGATGCAAATCAAGGCAGCTATGCTAATAAAGATCTGGCCCATGTAAAGAGTGAGAGACCCCATATACCCAATGATAACTGCTAGGATCGTCAGTGCACCTAGTATAAAAACAAACATCAAGCTAGCTGCCTTGGCTAAATTAGCATAAAAGCGTTCGTCCGGAGTTTCCTTGACATTTTTCAAACAGAAAAAACCAAATACAATCACTTCAATAACGAGGCCAATTCCCAAAATCCATTCTTTAATACCAGAACTTACGCTTGGGGTCGCAACCCAAATCCCTACTGTATAAAAAATGCTTGCTGCAAAAATAAGTATCGAGTAAAGCTTAGCAGACAAGTCAAAAATAATCTTCCCTTTATCTTTCTGACTCTTATGAGGCCGTGGTTTCATATGTAGCCAGCTCCAAATAGCTATAATTTGACCTGACACTGAAATACCAGTAATAACTAACTTGGGTTCCCAACTAAGATTAGAACCAAATAAAACAATAAAATCAATAAAGAGAGCTACGGCAATCATTGCAATGAGGCCACGCATTTTTTGACTTTTTTTCATGATAGACTCCTTTTTCGTGTTATAAATATATAACATTTAAATTTTATGTTATAAATATATCACACTTAAATTTAGAAAGCAAGAATTTATGTGTCAATGAGGCAATTATTTGAAAAAATTTTTTAATTAAGGACCTCGCTAGTCAAACAACTAAAGAATTCTTTGAAGCAATGCATCGGATTTGGTATGGATAGTTTTGTTAATAATATTTGATGATAAAGAATTTTTGGAAAATCTAGATACTGTATGAATCTCTGCTTTTTTTCTTAGACTGTTATAAAGTCTGTCAGAATAAGCTTTGTAGGTGTAGAAGTTAATTTTTTCTTTCTAATTTATCCCCATTAGTCTAAAAAATTTAAAAATTTTAAAGTCTGTCAAGTTTTTTTCTTGACACCGTTCTGAAATCTGTTATAATAGAACATGTGCTAAATAGCTTAGCTATTTCACCGAAATAAAAAATAAAAGAAAAGAGATATTAAAAATGGCAGTAAAAATCCGTTTGACTCGTATGGGTTCTAAGAAAAAACCTTTCTACCGTATTAACGTAGCAGATTCACGTTCACCACGTGACGGACGTTTCATCGAAACAGTTGGAACTTACAACCCACTTGTTGAGGAAAACCAAGTAACTTTGAAAGAAGACCGTATTTTGGCATGGTTGGCTGATGGAGCTCAACCTTCAGATACAGTTCGCAACATCCTTTCAAAAGAAGGCGTATTGAAGAAATTCCACGATTCTAAATTCTCAAAATAAGTTTAAAGTAGGTTGACAGATGGATACGATTGAAAATCTCATTATTGCAATTGTGAAACCTTTGATTTCACAACCAGATGCCTTAACTATCAAGATTGAAGATACACCAGAATTTTTGGAATATCATTTGGATCTTGACCAGAGCGATGTGGGTCGTGTAATCGGTCGTAAGGGTCGCACTATTTCTGCGATAAGAACGATTGTCTACTCTGTCCCAACTGAAGACAAAAAAGTAAGAATCGTTATTGACGAAAAATAAGAAAAGCGGGACAAGGTCTCGCTTTTTTTGCAAGGAGAAGGATATGAAGGATTTAACAGTTAGACAACTAGAGGGATACTTACTTGACCATTATCAACAATCTAGAACAGAAGAAGGACTTTTTATAAAACTAGTTGAAGAAGTTGGAGAAGTCGCTGAGGTTTTAAATGGACGTTCAGGTAGAAAAGAGGGTGTCCAAGATTCAAACGAGGAATTGGCAAAGGAGTTGGCAGATATCATTCACTACACAGTGGCAATTGCAGCTATCAACCATATCGACCTAACGAAGACCATTTTTGAAAAAGACAAAAAAGCAGCCATCAAGTATCAACATGAACAAGATTTGGAAGGCTTCTTAGCAGGAAACCATCCATAGTTGCTCTTTTCTCCAACTTGTGAAAATCCCTGGAACATGATAAAATAAAGGGTAAGGGTATATAATAAATCATTGTATAGAATGAGTGGTTTCTTTATGAAGAGGTTTGAAGTATCTACAGAAATTGGTAGTCTCTCTGTTACTTATCAAAAGCAAAAGAAAGTGCTAGTTTGTTTAAGTGGCGCAGGTTTGCTACCTAGTTATGAAAATTTTTCACTTATACTTGAAAAACTTCCTCCCACAATTGGTTATTTGACAATTGATTTTCCAAACACAGGTAGGAGTTCGATTCAGAACCTAGCTGGAAAAAATCTGGACAATCTTGTAGATGCAGTTTATGAAATTCTTAAAAAACTAAATATTTCTGATTATGTACTTTGTGTTCATAGCTTGAGTGGAATCTTAGCTTGCAAATTGATGAACAAAGATTTTAATTGTCAAGCTTTAGTGGCGATTGAACCGACAACTAAAAAAGTAATGTTTGCTGATTTTTCGAAGAATCCTTATCCAGAAATGGAAAAGCAAATGAGACTGATTGAAGAATTCGGTCCTGAACTTTATTTTAAGAACTTAACTCAAACCACCTTTATCCCTGAAATTAATAAAGAGATATGGGAATTAATGCAAGAAAAAGGCTCAGAGTTGGAATGTCAAGTTCCGGGATTTCAGGTATCTGTTGAGATCACCAAGGAAGATTTTGAGGATGTGTCAATAACGGATCGCATCCCTGTATTTATTTTTTGTCAGGCTTATAGAGAAAAAGAGTACAGAGAATCAGAATATTGGATTTCTAAGACTAGACTTATTCTAGGTGGAAGTCATCATTATTTACAGTGGTCTGAATCAGAAAAAATTGTAGATATTATTAAAAAATTGTAAGAAGAAAATGGAGATAAGGAAATTACAGGAGATCAAATGAACTATTTTAACGTTGGAAAAATCGTCAATACACAAGGTTTACAAGGTGAGATGAGGGTCTTATCTGTGACGGATTTTTCGGAAGAACGCTTTAAAAAAGGTGCAGAGCTTGCCTTATTTGATGAGAAGGATCAATTTGTTAAAACAGTGACTATCGCAAGTCACCGTAAGCATAAAAACTTTGATATCATCAAATTTAAGGATATGTATCACATCAATGATATCGAAAAATACAAGGGCTATAGTTTGAAGGTTGCAGAAGAAAACCTTAATGACCTGGATGAGGGTGAATTTTACTATCACGAGATTATTGGACTAGAGGTCTACGAGGGTGACAACTTGATTGGAACCATCAAGGAAATTCTGCAACCAGGTGCCAATGATGTCTGGGTAGTTAAGCGTAAGGGGAAACGGGATCTGCTCTTACCCTATATCCCACCAGTTGTCCTCAATGTAGATATTCCTAATAAGCGTGTGGATGTAGAACTCTTAGAAGGGTTAGACGATGAAGATTGATATTTTAACCCTCTTTCCAGAGATGTTCTCGCCTCTAGAACATTCCATCGTTGGGAAAGCTCGTGAAAAAGGGCTTTTAGATATCCAGTATCATAATTTTCGTGAATATGCTGAAAAGGCCCGTCATGTCGATGATGAACCCTACGGTGGCGGTCAAGGAATGTTGCTACGAGCGCAACCGATTTTTGATGCCTTTGATGCTATTCAAAAGAAGAATCCGCGCGTGATTCTTTTGGATCCTGCAGGTAAGCAGTTTGACCAGGCTTATGCTGAAGATTTAGCCCAAGAAGAGGAACTCATCTTTATCTGTGGTCACTACGAGGGCTATGATGAACGCATTAAGACCTTGGTAACAGATGAGATTTCCCTTGGTGATTATGTTCTAACTGGTGGAGAACTGGCAGCAATGACCATGATTGATGCGACGGTTCGCTTGATACCAGAAGTAATTGGGAAGGAAACTAGTCACCAAGATGATAGCTTTTCATCGGGCCTTCTTGAATATCCTCAATACACAAGACCTTATGATTTTCGTGGAATGTTAGTTCCGGATGTGCTCATGAGTGGACACCATGAAAATATACGTCAATGGCGTCTCTATGAAAGTCTCAAAAAAACTTATGAGCGTAGACCAGATTTGTTGGAACATTACGAATTAACAGCAGAAGAAACCAAAATGTTAGCAAACATTAAAGAAAATACAAACTAAAAGGAGAAGCCTATGCAAGTCATTAAACGTGATGGACAAGTTGCCGACTTTGATCCAGATAAAATCTATCAAGCTATTCTCAAAGCTGCTCAAACAGTTTATGTTTTGACAGATGATTTACGTCAAAATCTAGCTCAGGTAACTAAAAAGGTTGTCTTGGATCTAGAAGAGGCAAAAGTGGAGCGTGCGACAATCAGCATGATTCAATCAATGGTTGAGCATCGCTTGCTTGGCGCAGGCTACATTACCATTGCTGAACACTATATCTCTTACCGTTTGCAACGTGATTTAGAGAGAAGTGGTTACGGAGAACACATTGCTGTTCACCTTCATTTTGAACAAATTCGTTAATAGAAAAGAGTGAGATGAAGAAAACTCATCTCACTCTTTCTTAAATCGATTTTTTTGGGCAGTTTGGACGGTTGAGGGAACAAAACTCACTTTCTGAATATCTGGGATTCGAATAATGCGTGTCACATTTTTTGCAAAATTTTTAACGATAATTTGCTGGCGGTCCTTATCATATTTGATGATATCCCCTGTAAAACTTGTATCAGAAAAAATAATGTGGACAGCAGTTTTTTTTAGGAGCGCCTCTTTAATGGTACTTGTCAGGGAGTCGGCTTTGGAATGATCTGGTTCTTCTCGCCCGTCGAGAAAGCTTTGGAACTTTTGTTGAATGTGTTTAAATAAATCTTTCATCGGAGCCTCCCTTCTTTTTAACATTATATACAATTTTAAAAAAATCTACAAGATTTTACGAATAATCAAGTGAAGACAATCAAAAGGAGAATACAATGGCAGAATTTACATTTGAAATCGAAGAACACTTACTCACACTCTCAGAGAATGAAAAAGGTTGGACCAAGGAAATCAATCGTGTCAGCTTTAATGGAGCACCAGCAAAGTTTGACATTCGTGCTTGGAGTCCAGACCACACTAAGATGGGGAAAGGAATCACCCTCTCAAACGAAGAGTTTCAAGTGATGGTCGATGCCTTCAAAAATCAATAAGCAATCATAAAAAAACAGACGAAAGGAGGTTGGGAGAAAATTCCCGACCTCCTTTCTTTCTTTATTTATGTGAAAAGTAGGGTTGATTACTAAGACGTTGAAGGAGTGGTCGTCCGATAAAACTAATGGCAATAATTTTTGCAAGATCAGGAATGATAAAGGGAAGCACACCGACAGTCAGTGCCTTATCAAAAGGCATACCAGCGAGATAATGGAGGCTGAGAATACCACCAACAAAGACAAGGGAATCACCCAAGAGATTGGCTAGGAAAATACGTACAACACCACTATTTGTGTGTGTTAGATAAGATGCAAGTCCTGCATAGACTAAGTCAAACCAAAGATAACCAGCGCTTGGTCCTACTAAAACATGGAAACCAGCTCCACCACTAGCAAAAACGGGAAGTCCAATAGCACCAAGCAAAAGATACAGTCCTACAGAGAGAACAGCTTCCCTTGGTCTAAAAACAGTAGCGATGAGACCAATAGCAAAGTTTTGCAGAGTAAATGGTACAGGTCCAATTGGGATACTGATTTGGGCTAATACTGCAATCAGAGCAGCCCCGATAGCTGGAATAGCGTAAATATGTGCTTTTTTCATAATAGTTAACCTCTTTTGTAATTTATAGTAACTATTATACTTTAAGAAACATAATTGTCAACCTATTTTTAAAACAAAGGTTACAAATTTGTAACGGCCGATTGATACAAAAAAGTCGGCTAGGATTTTTTTAGAATACAGATTACACTTATGGAGCTTGGCTAGCATATAGTGTAAACACTTAGGAATCCTGATGGGGAAGAGTTCTTTAATTTGCTCTAATAAAAGAAAAAGATTGAAGAAAATGGTCCAAAATAGACTTTTTCTTCAATCTGAATGACCGAGATGATCTCATTTAAAATTGTTAACGCATGGTCACAAATTCTTCCGATCCTGTTGGATGGATAGCAACTGTAGCGTCAAAATCAGCTTTTGTAGCTCCCATCTTAATAGCAACTGCAAAACCTTGAATCATTTCATCGACGCCATAGCCGATACCATGAAGGCCAACGACCTTTTCGTCTGCACCAGCTGTAACGAGCTTGAAGCGAGCTTCTTGACGGTGACTGGTAACTGCTGAATACATAGAAGCAAATTTTGAAGTATAGACTTTGATGTTTTCTTGTCCATACTCTTTAATGGCTTCTTCCTCAGTCAGACCGACAGTTCCGATAGCTGGGTGTGAAAAGACTACAGTTGGAATAGTAGTGTAGTCCATTTTGGCATTGGTTTTACCGTTGAAAAGTCTTTCGGATAGGGTACGTCCAGCCTTGATAGCAACAGGAGTCAGTTCTTTTTCACCTGTGACATCGCCAAGAGCGTGGATACCGTCAACGACTGTGTTTTGGTATTCGTCAACTTGGATGAAACCACGTTCATTGAGAGTAACGCCTGCCTTTTCTAGCTGGAGTCCTTCAACGTTTGGACGGCGACCAGTTGCCCAGATAACTTGACTGGCAGTATGAGTACTACCATCTTCGAAATGAATGGTAATGCCTTGTTCAGTTTCTTCAAGTTTAGCAGGAACCTTATGGGTGTGGAGGTTTAATCCAGTGTTGGCCATTTCTTGAACTAGACTCTCAACAATATAGCTATCAAATCCACGAAGTGGACGCTCACGACGGACGAATAAATCTGTCTGTACACCAAGAGTATGGAGCACGCCAGCCAATTCGACAGCAATGTAACCAGCACCCAGAATGGCTACAGAATCTGGCAACTTTTCCCAAGCAAAGACATCATCAGAACTACCACCCAGTTCAGCACCAGGAATGGCAGGGATATGAGGATGGGCCCCAGTTGCAATCACGATGTGTTTAGCACGGATCAACTCTCCATTGACACTGACTGTATGAGCATCAACGAATTCGGCGCGTCCTTCAATCAAATCAACTCCGTTACGCTTGAAGCTTCCACCATAAGAAGAGCGAGCACGATCAATATAGGCTTCACGATTTTTCCGAAGTGTTGCATAATCAAATTCATTACCAGTACTTGTAAAACCATAGTCAGGTCCATATTTGTGGATGCTCTCTGCGATTTGAGCTCCATACCACATGATTTTCTTAGGAACGCAGCCAATATTGACACAGGTTCCACCTAATTTCTTTTCCTCAATAACTGCCGCTTTAGCACCATGCTCACCAGCACGATTCATGGTAGCAATACCTCCGCTACCTCCACCGATAGCAATAATATCATATTCTCTCATAGAAAGCTCCTTTATTTGTTTTCTAGTCATATTCTATCTTTTTTTGGGAGTCAATGCAAAAATCTGCTACGCTTAAAAATTTTAAGAAAATGCTTGCAAAAATAAAAAAGAAAGTGTATTATATAACTAATACAACAATAAAAGATTTAGCAAATGTTTTTGGATAATGAGAAATAAATTGTCCATTTTTAGGATATGTGCTATAATCTTAACATATATATTTATAAAAGGGGTATTGCTATGAAAAGAAAGTCAAAAGCTAAGAAATGGCCTTTATTTACTGCTATTGGAGTGGCGTCAGTTCTTGTAGTGAGTGCAGCTGCTGTTCTTCTGTTAAGACAACCAAACCAAAGTGCAGCAAAAGATGAAACTGCTAAGATTGTCCTTGCTAAAGAGGGGGCTGTGGCATCTTCAGTTCTCCTATCGGGGAGTGTTACTGCTCAGAATGAACAATACATTTATTATGATGCAAGCAAGGGTGACTTGGACGAGGTCTTGGTTTCTGTTGGAGATCAGGTCAGCGAAGGACAGGCTCTTGTCAAGTATAGTAGCACAGAAGCCCAGGCTGCCTATGATGCTGCCAGTCGTGCTGTTGCTAAAGCTAACCGTCATATCAATGAACTGAATGAGTCTCGAAATACCGCCGCAGCAACACCTAGCCTTCCGCAAGCAGGTCTAGAAGGAGCAACTGGCCAAGCGCCAGCTCAGTCATCAGGTTCTGCCACAGCTGCTATTGATTCTCAAATCAGCGACGCTCGTGATGTGCGTGCAGATGCAGAAGCGCAACTCGAAAAAGCTCAAGCCCAGTTGAATGCTGCTACGGTTTTGAGTACGGTAGAAGGAACAGTTGTAGAAGTAAATCGTAACGTTTCAAAATCTCCAACAGGAAATAGTCAAGTTTTGGTGCATATTGTAAGTAACGATAACTTGCAGGTCAAGGGAGAGCTTTCTGAGTACAACCTTGCAAACCTTTCTGTCGGTCAAGAAGTCACTTTCACCTCCAAGGTTTACCCAGATAAAACTTGGAATGGTAAGATTAGCTATATTTCAAATTATCCAAAAAATAACAGTGAAGCAAGCAGTAGCTTAGCTGGTTCAAACACAGGTTCTAAATACCCATATACAGTCGATGTAACTAGTGAAATCGGTGACTTGAAACAGGGCTTTACAGTCAGTGTCGAAGTGAAAAGTACTAGTAAAGCATTGATAGTTCCAATCTCGAGCGTAGTCATGGAAGAAGATAAAAACTATGTTTGGATTCTTGATGAAAATCAAAAGGCCAAAAAAGTTGAAGTTGGATTGGGCAATGCAGATGCAGAAAACCAAGAAATCACATCTGGTCTGACAGATGGAGCAAAAGTCATCAGTAATCCGACAGCTTCCTTGCAAGAAGGAAAAGAGGTGAAGACTGATGAAGCAACTAATTAGCCTCAAAAATATCTGCCGTAGTTATCGAAATGGTGATCAAGAGCTTCAAGTTCTCAAAAACATTAACCTTGAAGTTCACGAGGGAGAATTCGTGGCTATCATGGGACCATCTGGTTCAGGGAAGTCTACCCTCATGAATACTATTGGTATGTTGGATACCCCTACAAGTGGTCAGTATTTTCTAGATGGAAAAGAAGTGGCTGGTTTGGGTGAAAAACAATTAGCCAAGGTTCGAAATCAGGAAATCGGCTTCGTCTTTCAACAATTCTTTCTCTTGTCCAAGCTTAATGCTCTTCAAAACGTAGAATTGCCCTTGATTTATGCTGGAGTTTCAGCTTCAAAACGTCGCAAATTAGCAGAAGAATATCTGGAAAAGGTTGAACTGACCGAGCGTAGCCATCATTTACCTTCGGAGTTGTCAGGTGGTCAGAAGCAAAGGGTTGCCATTGCGCGTGCATTGGTCAACAATCCTTCAATCATCTTAGCAGATGAGCCTACTGGAGCTTTGGATACTAAAACTGGAAATCAGATTATGCAACTCTTAGTTGAATTAAATAAAGAAGGAAAAACCATCATTATGGTTACGCATGAGCCTGAAATCGCTGCTTACGCCAAGCGTCAGATTGTCATTCGTGATGGCGTCATTTCATCTGATAGTGGTCTCGTAGAAAAGGAGGAAAACTAAGATGCAGAATCTGAAATTTGCCTTTTCATCCATTATGGCCCACAAGATGCGTTCTTTCTTGACCATGATCGGGATTATCATAGGTGTATCCTCCGTTGTCGTTATCATGGCCTTGGGTGACTCTATGTCTCGCCAGGTCAATAAAAATATGACCAAGTCTCAGAAGGACATTCATGTCTTTTTCTCACCTACCAAGAGCAAGGACGGTTCCTTCACCCAGAAGCAATCTGCTCTAACCCTGTCTGGTAAAGAGGAAGATGTTTTTGTTGAACCTCCAAAACCACAAGAAGCTTGGGTTAAGGAAGCTGCTAAGCTCAAGGGAGTGGATAGCTACTATGTGACCAACTCAGCCAATGTGACCTTGACTTATAAGGATAAAAAGGTCGAACACGCTAACATGACGGGTGGGAATGTCACCTATATGGATGCGGTCGAAAATGAAATCATTGCAGGTCGAAGTCTTAGAGCGCAAGATTATAAGGATTTTGCAAACGTGATCATTTTAGATGAAGAACTAGCCAATAGCCTTTTTGGTTCAGCACAAGAAGCACTCAACCAAATTGTTGAAGTAAATGAAATCAGTTACCGTGTTATTGGTGTTTATGCAAGTAAAGAAGCTAAGGCTGCGAAAACATTTGGAGTCGGAGGACTACCAATTACGACCAATATTTCCTTAGCAGCTAATTTTAACACAGATGAGATTTCAAATATTGTCTTCCGTGTCAATGATACTAGCTTAACCCAGACTTTAGGACCAGAGTTGGCAAGAAGAATGACAGAGATTGCAGGTCTTCAACAAGGGGAATATCAAGTTGCAGATGCGTCTGCCGCCTTCCAAGAAGTTCAACAACTCTTTGGCTTCATAACAACGATTATTAGTGCTATTGCTGGGATTTCCCTCTTTGTTGGTGGTACCGGTGTTATGAACATTATGCTTGTTTCGGTGACAGAGCGTACCCGTGAGATTGGTCTACGTAAAGCACTAGGAGCAACACGGGCTAATATACTGGTTCAATTCTTGATTGAATCCATGATTTTAACCTTATTAGGTGGGGTCATCGGTCTTCTGCTTGCTGCAGGGGTGACCATGCTTGCAGGAGTTCTTCTTCAAAATATGATTGCAGGAATCGAAGTTGGCGTATCCATCCCAATAGCTCTCTTTAGTTTAGCGGTCTCAGCAGGTATCGGTATGATATTCGGTGTTCTACCAGCCAATAAAGCCTCTAAGCTGGATCCTATCGAAGCTCTTCGCTATGAATAATTTAAAAGATAAAAAACGAGATAGACATTTGTCTGTCTTGTTTTTTGTATGGATTTCTCTATCGAAAATCACTAAAAATGTGGTATAATGAAGTGTTAGAAAAACAGGTTTCATTAGCCTGGAAAGGAAATATTATGTCTGAAAAGAATTTTTATATTACAACACCGATTTACTATCCATCTGGTAAACTTCATATCGGTTCTGCCTACACAACTATCGCATGTGATGTCTTAGCACGTTACAAACGCCTGATGGGCTACGATGTCTTTTATCTGACTGGTCTTGATGAGCATGGCCAAAAGATTCAACAAAAAGCAGAAGAAGCTGGCATCACGCCTCAAGCCTATGTTGATGGCATGGTAGTTGGAGTTAAAGAACTCTGGCAATTACTGGATATCTCATATGATAAATTTATCCGTACCACAGATGACTATCATGAAAAAGTGGTAGCGCAAGTTTTTGAACGCTTGCTAGCTCAAGATGACATCTACCTAGGTGAATACTCTGGTTGGTATTCAGTATCAGATGAGGAATTCTTTACAGAAAGCCAGCTTGCGGAAGTTTTCCGTGACGAAGCTGGAAATGTGACGGGTGGTATCGCTCCATCAGGTCACGAGGTTGAATGGGTTTCAGAAGAGTCTTACTTCCTTCGCCTCAGCAAATACCAAGACCGCTTGGTCGAATTTTTCAAATCACATCCTGACTTCATCACTCCAGATGGTCGCCTTAATGAAATGTTGAAAAACTTCATTGAGCCAGGTTTAGAAGACTTGGCGGTTTCTCGTACAACCTTTACCTGGGGTGTACAAGTCCCATCAAATCCAAAACACGTGGTATACGTTTGGATGGATGCCCTTCTCAACTACGTGACGGCTCTTGGTTACGGTCAAGATGAGCATGGTAACTTTGATAAGTTCTGGAATGGAACAGTCTTCCAAATGGTCGGAAAAGACATCCTTCGTTTCCACTCGATTTACTGGCCAATCCTTCTTATGATGTTGGATATCAAATTGCCAGATCGTTTAATTGCCCACGGTTGGTTTGTCATGAAAGATGGCAAGATGTCCAAGTCTAAAGGGAATGTCGTTTATCCTGAAATGTTGGTAGAGCGCTATGGTCTCGATCCACTTCGTTACTACCTCATGCGTAGCCTTCCAGTTGGTTCAGATGGCACATTCACTCCAGAGGACTATGTAGGTCGTATCAACTATGAATTGGCAAATGACCTCGGAAACCTCCTCAACCGTACGGTTTCAATGATTAACAAGTATTTTGATGGTCAAATCCCTGACTATGTAGAAGGTGTTACAGACTTTGACAATGAACTTGCTCAAGTGTCAGAACAATCAATCGATGACTACAATACCTACATGGAAGCAGTTGACTATCCACGTGCACTTGAAGCAGTCTGGACCCTCATCTCACGTACTAATAAATACATCGATGAGACAGCTCCATGGGTACTGGCTAAGGACGAAGCGCACCGTGACCAATTAGCAAGTGTTATGAGCCACTTGGCAGCTAGCCTTCGTGTTGTAGCGCACTTGATTGAGCCATTTATGATGGAAACCAGTCGTGCAGTCTTGACACAACTTGGTCTAGCAGAAGTTTCTAGCCTTGAAAACTTGAGCTTGGCTGATTTCCCTGCAGGTGTAACAGTAGTGGCCAAAGGAACACCAATCTTCCCACGTCTCGATATGGAAGAAGAAATCGCCTATATCAAGGAACAAATGGAAGGCAACAAGCCAGCCGTCGAGAAAGAATGGAATCCAGATGAAGTCGAACTCAAACTCAACAAGGAAGAAATCAAGTTTGAAGACTTTGACAAGGTTGAAATCCGTGTCGCAGAAGTCAAAGAAGTTTCTAAAGTAGAAGGTTCTGATAAGTTACTTCAATTCCGCTTGGATGCTGGAGATGGTGAAGATCGTCAAATCCTTTCTGGTATTGCAAAATATTATCCAAACGAACAAGAATTGGTCGGCAAGAAAGTACAAATCGTTGCCAACCTCAAACCACGTAAGATGATGAAAAAATATGTCAGCCAAGGGATGATTCTCTCAGCTGAACATGATGGCAAATTAACCCTTCTCACAGTTGATCCAGCTGTACCAAACGGAAGTGTGATCGGCTAAGATTTAAAAAGAACCAGTTTAAACTGGTTCTTTTCTTTTGTAAGGTATCAGTTGATAAAAGTGTCATTCTGCTTTATAATGAAGAAAAACGGAGGAAATTGCCATGAAATACATTCCATTTGGTCAAGAGAAAAGAGAATTGTCCGAAATCATTCTAGGCATGATGCGAATCAGTGACAAGTCGGTCAAAGAAGTGGAGGAGCTGGTTGAAACAGCCCTATCTGTAGGAATCAATGCCTTTGACTTGGCAGATATCTACGGTGGTGGTCGTTGCGAAGAATTACTGGGTCAAGTGTTAAACAATCGTCCTGACCTGCGAGAGAAGATGTGGATCCAGTCCAAGTGTGGCATTCGCATAGAAGAATTTACCTATTTTGATTTTTCAAAAGATTATATTTTAGAATCAGTAGACGGGATTCTAAAAAGATTGCAGGTTGATTATCTAGATAGCTTGCTTCTCCATCGCCCAGATGCCTTGATGGAAGCTGATCAAGTGGCTCAAGCCTTTGAAATTCTACACAAATCAGGTAAAGTTCGAGACTTCGGTGTCTCCAATCAAAATCCTATGATGATGAAATTACTGAAGAAAGAGGTCAAACAACCTTTATCTATCAATCAATTACAACTAAGCGCAGCTTTCACGCCAGGATTTGAAGCAGGATTTCATGTCAATATGGAAGGTGACAAGGCAGCTTTGCGTGATGGTAGCGTCTTTGAATACTGCAAATTAAACGACATGGTTATTCAGGCCTGGTCAGTCTTGCAGTTCGGATATTTCAAAGGGAATTTTGTCGGCAATGAGAAGTTCAAACAACTAAACCAAGTTCTAAATCGATTAGCCTTAAAATACAGTGTAAGCCCATCAGCTATTGCTATCGCTTGGGTGTTACGCTATCCAGCCAAGATGCAGGCAGTAGTAGGAACAACTAACCCTAAACATTTGATAGAAGCAAGCCAAGCAAGTCATGTCAACCTGACTCGAAAAGAATGGTATGAGATTTACCTCGCAGCAGGGAATGATTTGCCGTAAGTGGAATTTGCAATTCAGAAATCACAGTCAAAAAGCCGTTGAAAAACGGTTTTTTGTTATAATAAGACAAGAGAACTATTAAGGAGAGAAACATGACATTTGAAGAAATCCTGCCAGGACTAAAGGCAAAAAAGAAATATGTACGTACTGGCTGGGGTGGGGCTGAAAACTATGTGCAGCTTTTTGATACTATCGAGCAAAATGGCGTCGCCCTTGAAGTGACACCCTATTTCCTCATCAACGTATCTGGTGAAGGGGAAGGTTTTTCTATGTGGAGCCCAACTCCTTGTGATGTCTTAGCGACGGATTGGGTGGAAGTTCATGACTAGACGAGTTTTGGTGACAGGAGTTAGCTCAGGAATTGGTCTGGCTCAAGCTCGACTCTTTCTAGAAAAAGGTTATCAGGTTTTTGGAGTGGATCAGGGTGAAAATCCTGATTTACAGGGTGACTTTCACTTTTTACAACGTGATTTAACGCTTGACTTGGAACCAATTTTTGACCGGTGTCCTCAGGTGGATGTTCTCTGCAATACAGCTGGGGTTTTGGATGACTACAAACCTTTACTAGAACAATCCGCCCAAGAAATCCAAGAAATTTTTGAAATCAACTATGTGACACCAGTAGAGTTGACGCGACATTATCTTACGCAAATGCTGGAGAATAAAAAAGGGATCATCATCAATATGTGTTCCATTGCCTCAAGTCTAGCAGGCGGAGGTGGTCATGCATATACCTCGTCCAAACATGCCTTGGCAGGCTTTACCAAACAATTAGCTCTGGACTATGCTGAAGCTGGGATTCAGGTCTTTGGCATTGCTCCTGGTGCAGTTAAGACTGGTATGACAGCAGCTGACTTTGAGCCAGGTGGTCTGGCAGACTGGGTAGCAAGTGAAACACCTATCAAACGCTGGATTGAGCCAGAGGAAGTGGCATATCTTACACTTTTCCTAGCAAGCGGGAAGGCAAGCGCCATGCAGGGGCAAATTCTCACTATTGATGGTGGTTGGTCTTTGAAGTAATATAGTTGATACTTAATGAATATGTGGAGGTGAACTATGAAAAGAGATGAGTTTGGATTTGTCTTACCCAATCTCTACTATCAGTTTTTAACGGAGTGGAAAGAGATTGACCCCTATGAAATTGGAGATTCAGGTATTTGTTTGTATGCTAAGGAGGATTTATTAGAGCGAAATGAGACCTATCAGATAGAAGTAGATGAACCAGACTTCTTTTTGATTGGTCAAGAGGGAGATTTGGCTTATTTTATCAAGAAAAATGCAGATGATTCCATTTATGAAAATGACTTGGGTGCTTTAGGATCCTTAGAAATGCAAAAAGTAGCTGCAAACGTCTATGACTTTATTGACAATATTTTAGAGGAATAATTGTAGAAAACTGAAGGGAGTAATCATGTTTAGAGTGCTAGATGCAGATTCACCGATTTCAAAAGAAGATCTTTTACAATTTGAGGAGATTCTTGGAAAGAAGTTACCAAAAACTATGTTGGACTTTTATCTCAAGCACAACGGTGGTCAACCCCAAGTAAGGGGTGTCCACGATGAACATCACCTCTTTCCTTTCAATTCCTTTGACTCACTTGAAGAGATGAGGAAGTCTATGAAATGGTTTGACGATGAGGCTGTGCCTGCAGGATTTAAGGCCAAAGATCTTCTCCATTTTGCCTATGATCCTGGTTCTGGTAATTACGCTCTTTCGCTAAGGGAAGAGGATTATGGTAATGTTTACTTCTATGTTTTAGAAGAAAAAGCTGAGGTGTATGGTCAATGGCCATCTTTTGAGGATTTTTTGAATTCTTTTGTTGAAGAGTGAGACTAATAAGGAGAAGGGATGCGGAAATACCAAGAACTTTCACTAGAGCAGATCATCAAGCAGATGCGTGTGGACAAGTTATCATCAGATGATTTTTGCCTCTATGCTAAGGAATATGGAGAACTGAGAATTAATAGCCTATATTGGGTATCAGATTATCCAGATGTTGTGGAAGACCGTGATGTCTATCCGATGGACGTAGCGGAGCAAGATCTCCAGCTAGTCTACTATGGAGAGCAGTTGATTGATGTTCTCACCGTAGCGCTTGAAGAAAAGCCAGATGCAAGTCTCCAAGACTTGGTTGATGCTTTGAATTATTATCAGCAGCATGATAGCTTTATGCCTTTTGATTCTGACTAGCTCTCCTAGATTTATGAAGTTCCGTTATAAATAAACGAATCTCATAAGGAGTGAGATTGCACATAAGATAAATTCAGATGTGAAGATATGGCTGGAATTCTTAAATGAGACGTAAGAGGATTGACTGAGGTGAGAAAAATGGCAGTAGTTACTGTATTAAAAAAGATTATTAAACTCTATGAGGAAACAACGTTTATTCCCCAATCGGTGAGTTTTTCAAACGAAAAATTAAGGATCCAGTCTTCCAATTTGACAGGAGAATTACTTGATTATTATCAACATATAGTGTTCAATGAGGATTTATTTTTTGCTAATCAAAATTTTAATATCGTTTTGTTGCCATTAGATTCTCCTGCAAGGACAGTCGAATCTTGGGCCCTACAAGATGTTCTTCAATTTAGTGAAGGGCAATACCAGATATTCGCTACTACAGATACAGACGATATTCTTTTCTGTGATATGAAAGATGACAGTTCTCCAGTTTACGCGGGCATTCCTGGATATCCTAATTTCTACAAACTCAGCGCAAGTTTGACGGAGTTTTTGGAGTTCTATTTCGCTTTTTCAAATTTTTGGAAGCAAAGAGAAGATGTCCCTCTGGAGGAATATATTGTAGGGACAGGTGACTTGATAGAGCGCTATCTTTCCCCAAGCGTCCAAACAACAGCGAAAGAATATCTATTTCGGTAAGATTGACCTGAGAAAAGCCTTTCTTAGTAACACAAAGTGAGTCGGATAGGAGAAAAGAAATGAAAGTGAAAGAACTAATCGAAGAGGTTGAAAATGAAGCTGAGTTAGTATCGTATTTGAACCTGGTCTCTAAAAAGAATAAGAAGACCCAAGTTAACTATCTCGAGTCGCTGAATCATCTGGCCTATCTACTTTATCTGGATGGTCAAGAGAAAATGGCTAAGAAATTATTGGAGAGTGTCATACAAGTCCCATTTGAAGGGAATTATAACACTTGGACCTTTGTTGATAGCTCTCTGGTTTTATTGGCCTATATGGAAAGAGAGGCAGAAAATAAGCTGTCTGCCTATAAAAAACTGCTTTTATCCCCATTAAAACAAGGGGAGGAATCCACTCAAAAAATAAGAAGGAGAGTTCATCAGAGATTTTTAAATGGTGATAGCTTGGAGCAAAAGCTTGCAAAAATCGAGCAAGCTTCAAGTCTTGAATCAGAAATGGAACGTCGTCTGCTATACTTGACAGATTTATTGAAGATTCACCTCTTTATTGCTGAGTCAACGTGTGAAGAGACAGATATTCAGGCAAAAATTGAAGAGAATATGGAGATATTGAAGAAGTATATCAAGGAACATGAAATCTATAGCCTCTTTTCTTTTAAAGGATGAGGTAAGTTATCAATCTTGGATTGTTAGAAAGAGTGGAATATGGAAATCAAAAATCACTTTGGTGTCTATGGCATTTGCTACGAGAATGGGAAATTACTCTGCATTGAGAAAACGAGAGGGCCTTATCAGCATCGTTTTGATTTACCTGGTGGTAGTCAGGAAGCAGGTGAAGGGTTGACAGAAACCCTCAAGAGAGAAGTTTTGGAAGAGACAGGCTATACTCTTAGCCGTTCTTCAAATCCTAGGATTTATGATGTAATGGTTCAAGAAGAGGGGCAAGACTTTGCAGTACATCATATCATGGCCTTTTATGATATAGTACTTGATTTAGAACGCTCTCAAAAATCCCTTCCTCATGAAGTTCTTGACGGAAGCAATGATTCAGCAAAGGCAATTTGGCTTCCTCTTGAGCAGATGACCCAAGAAAATGCCTCACCCTTAGTATTGAAGGTGAAGGCAGAGTTACGAGGATTTCCAGAATTGGACATGACAAGCTATAAGAATTGGAAGGTAAAATAGAGGGACAATGGAACTATTTAAAACATGGAAGAAATATATGGTTCTCTATGGTCTTAAATCTCAAATCGGGACTGTTTATCGAAACAGTGATAGGACAACGAGCTTTTATGATATTGGGAATTTTCTATACCTAGCAGGGGAGCTAAATTCTAGATTTTGGGAAGATTTTGTTAGGCAATATGGTTTAGATTATAAGATTATTATATCAGAAGACACTAAGTGGCAAGATTTTCTGCATCGGCAAGTTGGGTTAATTTCTTTTACTCGCTATTCTTTTAAGGATAAGGCAAATTTTCAAGTTGAATTTCTAAATGATCTAGTTACTCATATAGAGGAAGGTTACAATATTGTACCTATTGATAATCGTATTTATAACTGCCTTTCTGAGGAAGAATAGTCACAAGATTTACAAGGGAATTTTGAGTCCTACCAAGATTTTGCTTTAAAAGGTGGATTTGGCTTTGTGGTTCTTAAAAATAAAGAACTGATTGCTGGGATTTCCTCAGGGTTAGTTTACCGTGGAGCAGTTGAAGTGGAAGTTGCAACTAGACCAAATGAACAAGGAAATGGCTTTGCTAAAAAGCTTGGTGCTGCAATGATTCTAGAGAGTTTAAATAGGGATATATTTCCTCTTTGGGATGCTCATAACGAGGCTTCTAAAAAAGTAGCAGAATTTTTAGGATATGAGTTAGTTGAACCTTATGAAGCTTTTGAACTAGATGAAAGCGTCATATAATGATATCTGATATTGTATCTCTTAAGACGAGGTGAATGGACATGCAAAATCAACTAGCTCTTAGTGGCGAAAGAATTGTTGAAAAAGTTTACCCACAACTATTGCACCACGTCGGCATGATTCGTGGCGAATACTTGCTGAGAGAGCTCAACCAAAACATCCTGTTACCAAGTTGTCAGCAATTTGTAAAAGATTATCTAGACACTATTTGTCATTTGTACCCAGATGAAGAAGTCTGGTATCGCTTTTCAGAGTTAACAAATGCAGAAGCAAATAGTCTAGACGGGACAAAAGAGTATTTTGATGAATGCCACCCCTTATTTGGATATAGAGGAACTAGGCGTTTACTGGCGTGTTTGGATGAATTTCATGCTGAAGCACATGTTGTTACGGAAGTTTATCAAACCAATCTCAATCTATCTGTTATTTTTCCTTTTGTCAATGATGCCGACCAATTAAAACAAGCTATTAGAGTATTGCGCCAGCATGGTTTTACTGGAAAAGTTGGAACAATGATTGAATTACCATCAGCTTATTTTGACTTGGACAGGATACTGGAAACTGGTATTTCAAAGATTGTAGTGGGAATGAATGATTTGACTTCTTTTGTTTTTGCGACTGTGAGGAACAGTCAATGGCATGATATGGAAAGTCCCATTATGTTAGAAATGCTGAGACAGATGCAGGACAAAGCAAGGATGAAAAAGATAGATTTCGCCGTAGCAGGATATCTGAATACTTTTTTCATACAAAAAATGAATCAAATGGATATCAAATGCATGATCCACTACAGTTCTATTCCAGAGATTTTTAATTTAGAGATTGACCATCCAGACCATCTCAAACGTGTAAAAGAAGAAAGTAAAAAAATACAAAGGAGCAACCTATGACACCTCAAGAAATGTGGAATGCCTACAAGCAAATCAACCCCTCTATCGGAGATGAGATAGATGCCTGGGCTTTTGGAGTGGATCCAGACCTTTTAGCGGATCTGGTCTTTAAAGGCGAAAAAACAGCAACCGCCTCAGCTTACGATCTTTACGCAGTAGAGGACGACCCCCTTCCCAAAGAAGGAACTTTTGATGTTATTTTAGACAGTCAAGATCAAGCTGTTTGCATCGTCGAAATTACCAAGGTTTCCGTTCAGCCTTTCCATCAGGTTTCAGCCGACCATGCCTACAAGGAAGGCGAAGGAGACAAATCATTGGCCTACTGGCGTCAGGTTCATGAAGACTTTTTCAGAGACTGCCTAGGAGAAGCAGGTTTGACTTTTACACCTGACAGCAAGGTTGTTTTAGAAGAATTTCGCAAGGTTTATCCTCTGTAGACTACTAGAAGGAAGAAAGTTTTGGAAATAACCGTCCAAAGCTTTTTTCTGACTTAAAATATGATAAAATAGGTATGTTTGAACTAGAGCATTTGCTCAGAAATTTAGAATAGGAGAAAATGATGCAAGCAGTAGAACATTATATTGAAAAATTTGTTCCTGAACATTATGATTTGTTTTTAGACTTGAGTCGTGAGACTAAGACGTTTTCAGGAAAAGTAACTATTACTGGTCAAGCTAAAAGTGACCGTATTTCCCTTCACCAAAAAGACCTAGAAATTACTTCTGTTGAAGTAGCAGGTCAAACTCGTCCATTTACAGTTGATAATGAAAACGAAGCCCTTCATATCGAACTTGAAGAAGCTGGTTCAGTCGAATTGGTTCTAGCATTTTCAGGTAAAATCACAGATAACATGACAGGAATCTACCCATCTTACTATACAGTTGATGGTGTTAAGAAGGAAGTTTTGTCGACTCAGTTTGAAAGTCACTTTGCCCGCGAAGCCTTCCCATGTGTGGATGAGCCAGAAGCCAAAGCAACCTTTGACCTAGCTCTTCGATTTGACCAAGCAGAAGGCGAACTTGCCTTGTCTAACATGCCAGAGATTGACGTTGAAAACCGTAAAGAGACTGGTATCTGGAAGTTTGAGACAACTCCGCGTATGTCTTCTTACTTGCTAGCTTTCGTTGCTGGTGATTTGCAAGGGGTAACTGCTAAGACAAAAAATGGTACTTTGGTAGGTGTATACTCAACCAAGGCGCATCCACTTTCAAACCTTGATTTCTCACTGGATATCGCTGTTCGTTCAATCGAGTTTTACGAAGATTACTACGGAGTCAAGTACCCAATTCCTCAATCTCTTCACATTGCCCTTCCTGACTTCTCAGCAGGTGCTATGGAAAACTGGGGTCTTGTAACTTATCGTGAAGTTTACTTGGTTGTGGATGAGAACTCTACTTTTGCCAGCCGTCAACAAGTAGCCCTCGTCATTGCCCACGAGCTTGCTCACCAATGGTTTGGTAACCTTGTGACTATGAAGTGGTGGGATGACCTCTGGCTCAATGAAAGTTTCGCGAATATGATGGAATACGTCTGTGTGGATGCCATCGAGCCAAGTTGGAATATCTTTGAAGATTTCCAAACAAGTGGAGTGCCAGCCGCTCTTAAACGTGATGCGACAGATGGCGTTCAATCTGTCCACGTTGAAGTTAGCCACCCAGATGAAATCAATACGCTCTTCGATGGTGCTATCGTTTATGCCAAAGGAAGTCGTCTCATGCACATGCTTCGCCGTTGGCTAGGAGATGCTGATTTTGCCAAAGGTTTGCATGCTTACTTTGAAAAACACCAATACGGAAATACCATTGGTCGTGACCTTTGGAACGCCCTCGGACAAGCATCTGGTCGTGATGTAGCAGCCTTCATGGATTCTTGGTTGGAACAACCTGGTTATCCAGTCCTTACTGCTACAGTTGAAAATGATGTTTTGAAGATTTCACAAAAACAATTCTTTATCGGTGAACATGAAGACAAGAACCGTCTTTGGGTAGTGCCACTTAACAGCAACTGGAAAGGCTTGCCAGATACTCTCGAAACTGAGAGCATCGAAATTCCAGGTTATGCAGCTCTTCTTGCTGAAAACAAAGGAGCCCTTCGTCTTAACACAGAAAATACAGCACATTACATTACAGACTATCAAGGCGACTTATTGGATGCTGTTCTTTCAGAATTAGTAGAACTTGATAACACAAGTAAACTTCAAATCGTTCAAGAACGTCGTTTGCTAGCTGAAGCTGGTCACATTTCATACGCAGACTTGCTTCCAGTAGTGGATCAATTGGCACAAGAAGAATCTTACCTAGTTGTTGCTGCAGTTTCTCAAGTTATTACAGCCCTTGAACGCTTCATTGATGAAGGAACAGAGGCAGAAAAAGCCTTTAAAGCCCTTATTGCTAGACTGGCTCGTTACAACTATGATCGTCTTGGTTTTGAAGCTAAAGAAGGTGAATCTGATGAGGATGAATTGGTTCGTCAATTGACAATTTCCATGATGATTCGTTCAAATGACGAGGAAGCCAGTCAAGTTGCTAGCCAAATTTTTGCAGCCCACAAGGATAATCTTTCAGGACTTCCAGCAGCTATTCGTTCACAAGTTCTCATCAATGAAATGAAACACCATGAGACTAAGGAATTGGTCGCAACTTATCTCGATCTTTATACTCATGCGACAGATGCCGCCTTTAAACGCCAATTGGCAGCAGCCCTTGCTTATGCGACAGATGCAGAGAACATCCAAACACTGCTTGCAACTTGGAAGGACAAATTTGTCGTGAAACCACAGGACCTTTCAGCATGGTATCTCCAATTCCTCGGACACCAAGCAACTCAAGAAACTGTATGGGTGTGGGCACGTGAAAACTGGGATTGGATTAAGGCAGCTCTTGGTGGTGATATGAGTTTTGACAGTTTTGTCATCTTCCCATCACACATCTTTAAAACAGAGCAACGCTTGGCAGAATACAAGGCATTCTATGAACCACAACTTTCTGACCTTGCCCTTAGCCGTAATATCCGCATGGGAATTAAGGATATCGCAGCTCGCGTTGAATTGATTAAGCGTGAAAAAGCAGCAGTTGAAGCAGTTGTAGCTCAATATAGCAAAGCTTAAAAGATTCTAGTCTAAATAGATTACAAAAACTCAACTTTCTCTAGGAAAAACAAGGGAAGTTGAGTTTTTTTTAAGATATTTTTGCTATAATAGGTATAATAAGGAGGAATTTTTGATGATCAAAATTCTATTAGTGGAAGATGACCTAGGCCTGTCTAATTCAGTATTTGATTTCTTGGATGATTTTGCAGATGTCATGCAGGTTTTTGATGGAGAAGAAGGTCTTTATGAGGCTGAAAGTGGTGTTTATGATTTGATTCTATTGGACTTGATGTTGCCTGAAAAAAATGGATTCCAAGTCTTGAAAGAATTGCGTGAAAAAGGTATTTCGACTCCTGTTCTGATCATGACAGCCAAGGAAAGTCTAGATGATAAGGGACACGGATTTGAGCTTGGGGCAGATGATTATCTAACAAAACCATTTTATCTAGAAGAACTCAAGATGCGTATTCAAGCACTGCTCAAACGTTCTGGTAAGTTCAATGAAAACACCCTTTCCTATGGTGATTTGACTGTCAATCTCTCTACTAATGAGGTTAAAGTCAATGAGACTGCTGTTGAATTATTGGGTAAAGAATTTGATCTATTGGTTTATTTCCTCCAAAATCAAAATGTAATCTTACCCAAAACTCAGATTTTTGACCGTTTGTGGGGATTCGACAGTGATACCACTATCTCTGTCGTAGAGGTTTACGTATCAAAAGTTCGTAAGAAATTAAAGGGATCAGTCTTTGCTGAAAACCTCCAAACCTTGCGTAGTGTTGGGTATATTTTAAAACATGTTTAATAAATTTAAAAAGAATTGGTATGCGGAGGATTTCAGTTATTTTATCCGTAACTTTGGAGTATTTACTCTGATTTTCTCTGCTATGACCTTGATTATCTTGCAGGTTATGCACTCCAGTCTCTACACCTCAGTAGATGAGAAGCTTCTGTCTCTCAGTGGCAATCCTCAAGATGTTATCCAGTTGGCTGTGAATCGAGCAACAGATGAAGTCAAAGATCTCAATAGTCAATCCGTGACTCCATCAACGGATAAAAAACCAACGGTTAGTTCCAATACGGAAGTGATATTGCTAGATTCAAATTTGAATCAATTAGTGACTGGCAACCGCTTTTTAGGTCTTGATAAGATTACTTTTAATAAAAAGGATTTGAATCATATTCGACAACTTCATGTTCAGAATAGTTATGGTCAGGATGAGATTTACCGAGTGATTCTATCTGAAATAAATATCGATTCTGTCTCGACCAATATTAAGTATGCAGCGGTTTTGATAAATACCAGTCAGATAGAGCAAATTAGTCAAAATCATGAGCAATTAATCGTGGTAGTCATGGCTAGCTTCTGGATTTTATCCATTATTGCCAGCCTTTATCTTGCGCGTGTCAGTGTTAAACCTTTACTTGAAAGCATGCAAAAGCAACAGAGTTTTGTGGAAAATGCCAGTCATGAGCTACGAACTCCACTGGCTGTTCTCCAAAATCGTCTAGAAACTCTTTTCAGAAAACCTGAGGCAACCATTATGGAGTCAAGTGAGAGTATTGCCTCCAGTCTAGAAGAAGTTCGGAATATGCGCTTTTTAACGACTAATCTACTTAATTTAGCTCGTCGTGATGACGGTATTAAACCGGAGTTAGGAGAGGTAGAGCCAGACTTCTTTAACACAACCTTTACTAACTATGAAATGATTGCTTCTGAAAACAACCGTGCTTTTCATTTTGAAAATCGCATCCATCGAACCATCATAACAGATAAGCTGCTTCTTAAGCAGCTGATGACTATCTTGTTTGACAATGCTGTCAAGTACACAGAAGAAGAAGGAGATATTCATTTTGTCATTGCTACGACGGAGCGTAATCTCTATTTGTCAGTAGCTGATGATGGAATTGGTATTTCTGCAGTAGATAAAAAGAAAATTTTTGATCGCTTTTATCGAGTTGACAAGGCTCGTACTCGCCAAAAAGGTGGCTTTGGGTTAGGTTTGTCCTTAGCAAAGCAGATTGTCGATGCTTTAAAAGGAACCATCAGTGTTAAGGATAACAAACCACATGGTACGATTTTTGAAGTAAAAATCGCCATTCAAACACCATCCAAGCGTAAAAATAAATAAAAAAAGGCTGTGACTTGGAAAGCGGTAGACCAAGTATCGCTTTTCTAGTCGCAGCTCTTTAGCTATCGTAGAAAAAATAGGTCGGGACAAAAATCCCGACCTTTTGAATCTAATATAATTTCTTCTTAATCATTGAACGTTGAAAGTTTGATGCCGCTAAACTCAAGGCAATTGCTAGGCTAAAAGCCAGAACTGTATTAAACTTGAGGGCTAAAAAGATGAAGCTAAATAAGGCTAAAAAGACGCAAAAACAAGCAATGTTTACAAAGAAAAGAACTTCCTTCAAACTAGCAACGGAAGTGGTTTCTGGAACATAGTCTTGGTATAGCGTTGTTTGAGTTTCCTCTTCTTCAAACTCATACGATTGATATTTTCTTACGGGCATGATTCTCTCCTTAACAGTACTCTTTCATTTTACCATTTTTCAAGAAAAAAATTATTACAGTAAGGTTACAAAAAGAATAAGTAAATTTATCATTTTAGGGAATAGCTGATTTTTCAGAAATGTGGTATAATTTTTCTTATGGAAAAGATTATTATTACAGCAACTGCTGAAAGCATTGAACAAGTAAAAGAATTACTAGAGGCGGGAGTTGACCGCATCTATGTCGGTGAGAAAGATTTTGGACTTCGCCTACCAAAGACTTTTTCTTATGATGAACTGAGAACCATCGCTAGTCTGGTTCATGATGCAGGTAAGGAATTGATCGTAGCGGTCAATGCCCTCATGCACCAAGACATGATGGACCGTATCAAGCCATTCTTGGACTTTCTAGAGGAAATCAAGACCGACTACATCACTGTTGGAGATGCAGGTGTCTTTTATGTGGTAAACCGTGATGGTTATTCTTTTAAAACCATCTATGATGCCTCAACCATGGTAACAAGCAGCCGTCAGATCAATTTCTGGGGACAAAAGGCTGGCGCTTCTGAGGCAGTTTTAGCCCGTGAAATTCCATCTGCAGAGCTCTTTAAAATGCCTGAAATTTTGGAAATTCCTGCTGAAATTTTGGTCTATGGAGCAAGCGTTATCCACCACTCTAAGCGTCCACTCTTGCAGAATTACTATAATTTTACTCAGATTGATGATGAAAAAACACGTCAACGCGACCTCTTCTTAGCAGAGCCTAGTGATCCAGATAGCCATTACTCAATTTTTGAAGACAATCATGGAACTCACATTTTTGCCAATAACGACCTCGATTTGATGACCAAATTGCCAGAGTTGGTGGAGCATGGTTTCACTCATTGGAAACTAGAAGGACTTTATACTCCAGGGCAAGATTTTGTTGAGATTGCAAAACTCTTCATCCAAGCCCGTAGCTTGATTCAAGAGGGAAGCTTTACGCATGACCAAGCCTTCTTGTTGGATGAGCAAGTCCGTAAACTCCATCCAAAAAATCGTTTCCTTGACACAGGATTTTATGACTACGATCCTGACATGGTAAAATAAGAATCAAAAACCCGAAATAAAATGTTCGGGTTTTTCTAGTGCAAGGATGAATTTAAAGCGTATTCATGTTATAATAAAAGTAGCTTTTTGTTTGGAGGTGTTTAAGTGGAAAATCTGAAAAAAATAGCAGGCATCAAGGCTGCTGAGTTCGTAACCGACGGAATGGTTGTAGGACTTGGAACAGGCTCGACTGCCTATTATTTCGTAGAGGAAATCGGACGTAGAATTAAAGAAGAAGGACTTCAAATTACAGCCGTAACGACCTCGAGTGTAACGACAAAACAGGCACAAGGATTAAATATCCCACTTAAGTCGATTGACGAGGTGGATGAGGTTGATGTGACTGTTGATGGAGCTGATGAGGTAGATCGCCAGTTTAATGGTATCAAAGGAGGCGGTGGGGCGCTTCTAATGGAAAAAGTAGTTGCGACACCAACCAAACAGTATATCTGGGTGGTAGATGAGAGCAAGATGGTTGAGAAACTTGGCGCTTTCAAACTACCTGTCGAAGTTGTCCAATACGGAGCAGAACAGGTTTTCCGTCGTTTTGAAAAAGCTGGTTATAAGCCAAGTTTTCGTGAAAAAGATGGCCAACGTTTTGTGACGGATATGAAAAATTTCATCATTGATCTTGATTTAGGTGTTATTGAAGACCCGATTGCTTTTGGTCATCAACTGGATCTTCAGGTCGGTATTGTTGAGCACGGTTTATTTAATCAAATGGTTGATAAAGTGATTGTTGCAGGGCAAGCTGGCGTTCAGGTTTTAACTTCAACAAAAGGGAAATAATCAAAATAATCAAAATAATCAAAAAAGGAGACACACTATGCCAAAATTTAATCGTATTCACTTGGTGGTACTCGATTCTGTAGGAATCGGTGCAGCACCAGATGCTAATAACTTTGTCAATGCAGGGGTTCCAGATGGAGCTTCTGATACACTTGGCCATATTTCAAAATCAGTTGGTTTGAATGTTCCTAACATGGCTAAGATTGGTCTTGGGAACATCGAGCGTGAGACAGCCCTTAAAACGGTTCCCGCAGAAGCAAATCCTAGTGGTTACTACACTAAACTTGAGGAAGTTTCACTAGGTAAAGACACCATGACAGGTCACTGGGAAATCATGGGCCTCAATATCACTGAACCTTTCGATACTTTCTGGAATGGATTCCCAGAAGAAATCCTTACAAAGATTGAAGAATTTTCAGGTCGTAAAGTAATCCGTGAAGCAAACAAACCTTACTCAGGAACTGCTGTTATCGATGATTTTGGACCACGTCAAATGGAAACAGGCGAGTTGATTATCTATACGTCAGCTGATCCAGTTCTTCAAATCGCGGCCCACGAAGACATTATTCCTTTGGATGAACTCTATCGTATTTGTGAGTACGCTCGTTCGATTACATTGGAACGTCCAGCTCTTCTAGGTCGTATCATTGCACGTCCTTATGTTGGTGAGCCTGGAAACTTCACACGTACTGCAAATCGTCGTGACTTGGCTGTATCACCATTTGCTCCAACAGTTTTGGACAAACTAAACGAAGCAGGCATTGATACCTATGCGGTTGGTAAGATCAACGATATCTTCAACGGTGCTGGGGTGAACCATGATATGGGTCACAATAAGTCAAATAGCCATGGAATTGATACGCTTTTGACAACAATGGGACTTGCTGAGTTTGAAAAGGGGTTCTCATTCACTAACTTGGTCGACTTTGATGCCCTTTACGGTCACCGCCGTGATCCACATGGTTACCGCGACTGCTTGCATGAGTTTGATGAACGTTTGCCAGAGCTTATCGCTGCTATGAGAGAAGATGATTTACTCATGATTACTGCAGACCATGGTAATGATCCTACTTATGCTGGTACAGACCATACTCGTGAATACATTCCACTTTTGGCCTACAGCCCATCACTAAAAGGAAATGGACACCTACCAATCGGTCAGTTTGCTGATATTTCTGCGACAATCGCGGATAACTTTGGCGTAGATAAGGCTATGATTGGTGAAAGCTTCTTAGATAAATTGGTTTAAGATGACTCGCTTGGCATTACTGGTTAGAGGGATCAATGTCGGTGGGAAACATAAGGTGGTCATGGCCCAGCTTCGTCAAGAATTGACAGAGTTGGGATTGGAAAATGTTGAAACCTACATCAATAGTGGCAATATTTTCTTTGACACAAGTATCTCGAAGACTCAACTAGTGGAGATCTTACAAGCTTTCTTTGACAAGCATTATCCATTTATCCAACATTTTTCCTTGTTAAGTCAAGAAGATTACGAAGAGGAGCTTAGAACTCTTCCGGAATGGTGGTTCCAAGAAATGGCTCGAAAGGATGTTCTCTTTTATACTGAGGGACTGGATACCAAGCAAGTCATCGAGAAAGTCGAAAGTATGGAACTGGTAGATGAAGTGCTTCATTTCGGGAAACTGGGAATCTTCTGGGGCAAATTCTCAGAAGAAACCTATAGCAAAACAGCCTATCACAAGTACCTGCTAAAGATGCCTTTTTATCGTAATATTACGATTCGAAATGCAAAAACCTTTGACAAAATCGGTCAATTTTTAAAAGATTATGAAGGAGACAGACAATGACATTATTAGCAAAAATCAATGAAACAGCTGCTTTCTTAAAAGAAAAGGGAGTAGAAACACCAGAGTTCGGCTTGATTCTTGGATCAGGACTTGGCGAACTTGCTGAAGAAATTGAAAATCCAGTTGTGGTAGACTATGCTGAGATTCCAAACTGGGGACGTTCGACTGTTGTTGGACACGCTGGAAAATTGGTTTACGGTGAACTTGCAGGACGTAAAGTCTTGGCCCTTCAAGGACGTTTCCACTTCTACGAAGGAAATCCTCTTGAAGTCGTTACTTTCCCAGTTCGTGTCATGAAAGTTTTAGGCTGTGAAGGTGTGATTGTGACCAACGCTGCTGGTGGTATCGGCTTTGGTCCTGGTACTTTGATGGCTATCACTGACCATATCAATATGACAGGACAAAATCCTCTAATCGGTGAAAACTTAGATGACTTCGGTCCACGTTTCCCAGACATGTCAAAAGCCTACACCCCAGAATATCGTGCTACAGCACATGCAGTTGCTGAAAAGCTTGGTGTTAAACTTGATGACGGTGTTTATATCGGTGTAACTGGTCCAACGTATGAAACTCCAGCTGAAATCCGTGCATATAAGACACTTGGTGCAGATGCGGTTGGTATGTCCACTGTTCCTGAAGTTATCGTGGCAGCTCACTCTGGCTTGAAAGTTCTTGGTATTTCATGTATTACCAACTTTGCGGCTGGTTTCCAAGAGGAACTTAACCACGAAGAAGTAGTAGAAGTTACCGAACGTGTCAAAGGAGACTTTAAAGGATTGCTGAAAGCTATTCTTGCAGAATTATAAGACTATGAGAGTACGACTCCAAAGTATTCCCTATGGACTGAGAGTGCTTCTAGCCACTTTATCATTAGGAGTAGGGACGGGTCTGGTCGGAATTGCCTGTCATTATCTACTAGAAGGGGTGCAAGGGCTGGCTTTTGGCCAAGATAAGTCGGATTTACTCCAGCAATTTCAAGAAGCTGGAGGTCTCCGTAGATTTTTGGTCTTATGTGTGACTGGGTGTTTGTCAGCTGGCTTCTGGTATGTCCTGCAAAAGCGTTATAAGATTCTGTCTATTCGCCAACAAATTGACTTAGCTGGAGACAGGGAACCAGCGCCCTTAGCCCACCTCCTTCATGCAGGTATGCAGGTTGCGATTGTCGGAGCAGGTGCATCGGTCGGAAAAGAAGGAGCACCACGTGAGGTCGGGGCTCTTCTAGCTGGTCGCTTGGCGAAAGGTTTTTCTCTAGCCCTCAAAGAGCGAAAAGTCTTGATCGCCTGCGGTGCTGGAGCTGGTTTAGCTGCGGTATATCAGGTTCCCTTTGCCAGTAGCTTGTTTGTCTTTGAGACCTTAGGGCTCGCCTTCAGTTGGCAGAACTTTCTACTGGTTTTGACCAGTACTTATCTGGCCACCTGGGTCGCTCAGTCCATCGTTGGTCAGGAGGCCGTTTATCACCTGTCCGCAGTCTCATGGTCGGCTAGCGGCTTCTTACAGGCTATTGTGATTGCTTTCTTGGTCACTCCCTTGGCTCTGGTCTTTGCTTTCCTAGCCAAGCGGGCTAGTCACAAACGGCGGAAGGATGGGACGATTCTTTGGGCTCTTCCTCTAGCCTTTCTAGTGCTGGGGAGCCTAGTAGCCTTTTTCCCTATCTTTATGGGAAATGGCCAGGTACTAGCGCAAGTCCTCTTGTCTAGTCAGTCGATTCCTTATCTTCCACTGGCTCTTGCAGTGAAGGGGCTTCTGGTTTATCTCCTCTTGCGCAATGGTGCGTATGGGGGAACTTTGACACCATCATTTGCCTTAGGTATTGGATCTGGCTATCTAGTGACCTTGCTTTTGACAGCAGTTGGGATTCATCTAGATCCTGCTCTAGGGATGTTACTAGGAGCGACCGTCTTTTTAGGGACGACCTTAAAAGCTCCTCTGACAGCCATTGCCCTGAGCCTTGGATTTACAGGCCAAACTTGGAGTTTGACAATTCCGCTTGTACTTGCGGCTGGTCTGTCTTACGTGATTCGAAAGAGATGGGAGAAGAAACGATGAAGGTACATTTTGTACTGCATGAAACCTTTGAAGTGCCGGGCGCTTATCTAAAATGGGCGCAGGAGCGTGGCCATCAAGTGACTACGACTAAGGTCTACGAAAAAGAGTCTCTTCCGGAAACTGTTGACGGAATTGATTTTCTGATTGTTATGGGTGGTCCTCAATCTCCTGATGAGGATAGAGAAAAATTCCCATATTATGATCCAAAGGCAGAGATTGAGCTGATTCAAAAGGCTATGAAGGCAGATCGTTATATTGTTGGTGTCTGTCTTGGTGCTCAACTCTTGTCTGTTGCTTATGGCGCAGAGTATGAACATAGTCCAGAGCGTGAGATTGGTGTTTTTCCAATAACGCTAACTGAAGCTGGATTAAAAGACAATCATGTCAAAGTTTTTGGACCGACTCTAAATACAGGACACTGGCATGGCGATATGCCAGGATTGACAGAAGATGCTGTCGTCCTTGCGACCAGTCAAGGCTGTCCACGTCAAATTATTCGCTTTAGTCCTAAACACTATGCCTTCCAAGCTCATTTGGAATTTGATCCAGAAGCAGTAGAGCTCTTAATTGCTGCGGATGGTGAAGAAGTTTTGGAAGAACAAAGTCAAAAATTGACCTACGTTCAAAAGCCTGGAGTTATTCGTGCATATGATTATCAAGAAATGAATGTAAAACTCTATGCCTTTTTGGATTCATTAACAAATTAAAAATAACAGAAAGGTAGAGCATGTGTTCAGATTTGAACACGAGCGGAAAGCTCGGAAAATAGATAATCTGACTGTGAAATCAGGATTTCTCGTCAGATTCCTAATTTTCAGTCGCTTTCTGGTCGCTCTTTGTATCATAAACTATGTCTATCCATATTGCTGCTAAGCAGGGTGAAATTGCTGATAAAATTCTTCTTCCTGGGGATCCTCTTCGTGCGAAGTTTATCGCTGAGAATTTTCTTGAAGATGCTGTATGCTTCAATGAAGTTCGTAACATGTTTGGTTACACTGGAACTTACAAGGGCCATCGTGTATCTGTCATGGGAACAGGGATGGGAATGCCATCAATCTCCATCTATGCGCGTGAATTGATTGTCGATTACGGTGTGAAAAAATTGATCCGTGTCGGAACTGCTGGTTCTTTGAATGAGGATGTTCATGTTCGTGAATTAGTTTTGGCACAAGCAGCTGCAACCAACTCAAACATCATCCGCAATGACTGGCCTCAATATGATTTTCCACAAATCGCTAGCTTTGATTTGCTAGATAAAGCCTACCATATTGCCAAAGACCTTGGCATGACCACTCACGTCGGAAATGTTTTGTCTTCAGATGTTTTCTACTCAAACTACTTTGAAAAAAATATCGAACTTGGTAAATGGGGAGTCAAGGCTGTAGAAATGGAAGCAGCGGCGCTGTACTATCTTGCTGCCCAACACCATGTGGATGCTCTTGCTATCATGACTATTTCAGATAGTTTGGTTAATCCAGATGAAGATACAACTGCAGAAGAGCGCCAAAATACTTTCACAGATATGATGAAGGTTGGTCTAGAAACCTTGATTGCAGACTAAAGTTAGATTCCATTCATGTGATTACTCTTGTTCTCAAAATGATAAGCATGTTCATTGCTTCAATCTTCTAATAGATGAGAATAAGGACTTTGAAGAAAGTCAAATTGTGTCAAAGGATCAAAAGTAGTCAGTTTAACATTTAAATCATAATCAAATAAAGTTGAAAGCCTAGTTGACAGAAACTAAAGGTTTTCAACTTTTTTAGAACAAAAAACTTAAGGAGGGGTGAAATGGATAAGATTGAACAATTACAGGAACTGATAGATAAAAGTCAAAGAATTGTCTTTTTCGGTGGTGCAGGGGTTTCAACAGAGTCTAATATTCCTGATTTTCGAAGTTCTGATGGTGTTTATAGTCTTAAGTTGGGGCGCCATTTTACTGCCGAGCAACTGGTTTCACGCACCATGTTTGAACGCTATCCAGAGGATTTTTTTGATTTCTACAAAAAGTATCTCGTCTATCCGGATGCTAAGCCAAATTTAGCACATGATTATCTAGCGTCGTTAGAAAAAACAGGTAAATTAAAGTCGATTGTGACGCAAAATATTGATAGCTTGCATGAAATGGCTGGTTCTGAAAAAGTTTTGAAACTGCATGGTAGTGCAGATCGTAATTACTGTTTGGGCTGTCATCGATTTTATGATTTGAATGCATTTTTGGCACTTGAAGGTTCAGTTCCCCACTGCTTAGATTGTGGTAAGGTGGTCAAACCTGACGTAACCCTTTATGAGGAACCTCTGGATATGGATGTTTTTAGTCGAGCAGCCCAAGTCATTCAGCAAGCAGATTTATTGATTATTGGAGGAACTTCCTTAGTCGTTTATCCTGCAGCTAGCCTAATCAATTATTTTTCAGGGTCAAATCTTGTCGTTATCAACAAGTCCAGTACTCCTCAAGACAGCCAAGCTGATTTAGTTATCGAAGGTAAGATCGGAGAAGTTTTTTCCAAATTGAGACAATAAAAAACTGAAAGAAGTAGGACTATACTTCCTTCAGTTTTTTGTATCACGAACTCAGAAACTATGAACACGATTCTCTTCATTTCTAGGGAATCTTATATTTGATTTATAAATTGCTCGAGTTATTTTTAATTGTTGAATAAATGGAAAAAAGGAAGATTTTCTGGATGAAAATCTTCCTTTTTTAGTCAATCAGTACATGCTGATTTTAATGAAATGCTACTATATTGTTTACTTTTTTAAAGATCGCAAAAAACGATCAATCTCTGCTTGAGAATGGAGAATACGCATCTTTTCTGGGTAAGTATTGTTTAAGTATTGGTATCTATCCTTAGCATTTTTTGTTCGTCCATCCCAGAGAATCCAACGGATAAATTCCCAGTTGAATTGCTCGGGACATCCCGCAGCCATACTTTCTCTGACTTTTCCTCTATATTTTAAATAACGCTTAAAGGCTCTTAGCAAACAAGTCCAAGCCGAGAAATTTAAAAAGATAATCTGGTCAGCTTGCTCCATTCTTTCCTCATAGCAACACCAAGAGTAGTTGCCATCAATGACCCAATTTTTGTTTTTGGATAAAAAGTCCCTCATTTCCTTAAGCATCCAGTCACGGTCACTGTCCTGCCAACCAGGCTGAAATTGAAGTGTATCCATGTGAAGTTTTGGAATGGAGTAGTGCTTAGATAGTTTTTCAGCAAGAGTAGATTTACCTGATCCTGAATATCCGATGATAGCTATTTTCATAATGACCTCCAGAAAAATGTGCACAAAAAAAGCTCCGAAGAGCTCATTTTGTATGCAGTTAAAGATTAACCAAGTTTAGCTGCAAGACGTGCTTTATCACGGCTAGCTTTGTTTTTGTGGATCAAACCTTTAGTTTCTGCTTTATCGATAGCTGAGCTGGCAGCACGGTAAAGTTCTTCAGATGGGTTTGCTTCAAAAGCTTTGATAGCAGTACGCATAGCTGATTTTTGAGCTGAGTTCTTTTCGTTTTGTTTAACGTTCAATTCAGCGCGTTTGATAGCTGATTTAATGTTTGCCAATGTTCTTACCTCCATTTTTACTAACTATACCATTATATCTGAAAACTTACGTTTTGACAAGGGAAAATTATTTTTTTAAGTAAATTTCATCAATTTCGTGATTTTTAGATTTATGGAGAATGACCTCGGCACGATTTCGTGTCGGTTCAATGTAATTTTGGAGATTGGTGAGGTTGATACTGGTCCAAACTTGGTGAGCAAAATCCTTCACTTCACTAAGAGGAAGTTGAGTGAAACGATAGTAATAGTTGCCTGGATCATCTTGAGCAAAGCTAAGGAGTTTTAAGAATCGATCCAAATACCAACTTTCAATGTCTTCGACTGCAGCATCGACATAGATTGAAAAGTCAAAGAAATCAGTAATATAGAGACGGGCATTATGAGGGTTTTGGAATACGTTGATTCCCTCAACAATGACAAAATCAGCAGCTTCTACTCGTTGTTTTTGACCTGGCACGATATCATAGATTTCATGGGAATAAACAGGAATATCAACATCCTGCCCATTTTTGAGTTGGTCTAGGAAATTGAGCAAAGCTTCCATGTCGTAGCTCTCAGGAAAACCCTTGCGGTTGAGAATGTCTTGCTCAATTAAGACACTGTTTGGGTATAAAAAACCATCCGTAGTAACCAGTTCAACACTTGCTCCAGGGACTATACGAGAAAGCAAAATTTGCAAGAGTCGACTAGTGGTTGATTTACCGACAGCAACACTCCCAGAAACTCCGATAATAAAGGGCTGTTTTTTGCTCTCTCTTTGAAGGAAAATACCTTTTGAAAAGGCAAGGTCTTCTTTGGAACGCTTATAAATCTGAATCAAATGTGCCAGTGGCAGATAGATATCTGTAACATCTTGTAGGCTAATCTGATCATTGAAACTCTTAATAGAATCTAACTCTTCCTCGGTCAAGGGAGGAGTTGTTTTGCGATGCAAGGATTGCCAAGTTTCGCGGTTTATCTTTTCAAAATGTAAAAATTCGTTGGTCATACTATATCCTCGTTTGATATCTTAGTATACCATATTTTAGAAAGAATAACCATCTGACCAATTGAGAAAAAGCGCTTTCTTTGTTAAAATATAAGGGTAAAAACTATAAAGGAGGTGCTAAGATGAAAGCTGGATTAAGAGAAAATACGCTGGGTTTGTTCAGCCTATTTGTTATTTTTTTATGGTTATCACCAAACTGGGTGAATTTCTCCTTTACGATAGGAACTCAGAGCTATAACTGGACCACTTTTGTTCTGTTTATCTTATTGCCCCTCATAGGTCTTGCCTACCTTGTGCTCGCTTTCTTTAAAAGAAAGTGCTGGCTCTTCTTTTTTGGTTTAGCTTGTATCTTTGCTTTTCCGATTACCATGGCAGTAGGGAGCTTTTTACTAGGTCCCTAATGCTAATCAAAACTTATATTATTTTTGAGAAAATACAATGTGATTTAAGGGCTTGATACCTTTGTAAACGATTTACAAATAACTTATTTTTATGGTAAAATAGTATCATGAGTAAAATGTATTATGCAGAAAATCCAGATGCAGCCCATGATGTTCATGAGCTTAGAGTTGAGCTACTTGGGCAAAAGATGACCTTTTTGACAGATGCTGGTGTCTTTAGTAAAAAAATGATTGACTTTGGAAGTCAGTTGTTGTTAAGATGCCTTGATATTGAAAAAGGTGAAAAAATTCTTGATGTTGGTTGTGGCTATGGTCCGATAGGTTTGTCTTTGGTTAAAGCATATGGTGCCCACGCAACGATGGTGGACATCAATAATCGTGCCCTGGATTTAGCCCAGCAAAATGCAGTAAAAAACAAGGTTCAAGCGACTATCTTCCAGTCTAATATTTATGAGCAGGTAGAAGGACAATTTAACCATGTCATTTCGAATCCGCCCATACGTGCAGGCAAGCAAGTAGTTCACGAAATCATCGAAAAAAGTATAGACTTTTTAGTAGACGGTGGAGATTTGACTATTGTCATCCAAAAGAAACAAGGAGCTCCTAGTGCCAAAAGTAAGATGGAAGATGTATTTGGCAATTGCGAGATTGTAAAAAAAGATAAGGGATATTATATCCTTAGAAGTGTGAAAGAATGAGAGCAGTAGATCTAATCCAGAAAAAAAGAAACGGCCAAGAACTAAGCTCCAGTGAGATTCAATGGTTGATTGAAGGTTATGTGGCAGGAACTGTCCCTGACTACCAGATGGCCGCTTTTGCTATGGCAGTATATTTCCAGGGAATGACTATCGATGAGATTTCTGACTTGACTATGAACATGGTTAAGACAGGTCAGGAATTTAATTTATCGCCAATCGAAGGCATTAAGGTGGATAAACACTCTACTGGTGGAGTTGGTGATAAGGTAACTTTAATCCTAGCACCCTTGGTAGCTAGTTTTGATGTTCCAGTGGCTAAGATGAGTGGTCGAGGTTTGGGTCATACTGGTGGGACCATTGATAAGCTAGAATCCATCAAAGGTTTTCAGATTGAACGAAATCAGGATGAATTTATCAAACAAGTTCAGGATATTGGTGTCTCAGTCATTGGCCAGTCCGATCAACTGGTTAAGGCTGATAAATTGCTCTATGCCCTTCGTGATGTGACGGCAACGGTTGATACTATTCCCTTGATTGCTAGTTCGGTCATGAGTAAAAAGATTGCTGCTGGAGCTGACGCCATCTTACTTGACGTTACTGTTGGTGAAGGTGCCTTCATGAAAACAGTAGACGAGGCCCGTGAATTAGCTCAAACTATGGTAAATCTTGGTAAGGCTGTAGGTCGTAAGACAGTAGCAGTCATTACGGACATGAGTCAACCCTTGGGACGTGCCATTGGAAACCGCTTGGAAATCCTAGAAGCACTAGAAATTCTTCAAGGTAAGGGACGTGAAGATATTAGTCATTTTATCTGCGAGTTAGCCCAGATTATGCTGTCTTTAGCAAATGTTGAAAAAACTGTTGAGGAAGTAAGGCAACATCTTGAAAATGGTAAGGCGCTCCAGAAATTCGAAGAGATGGTTGCTGCTCAAGGTGGAGATTTAGAAGACCTCTACCGTCCAGTAAAAGTTGACCATGTAGTTGATATTCCTGCTCAGGAGGATGGTATTATCGCAGAACTTCCAGCCATGGAGTTTGGTCTTTTTGCCATGAGATTGGGTGCTGGTCGTGCAGTGAAAACAGACGCCCTTGACTATGAGACGGGGATTGTTTTTGAGAAGAAAGTTGGAGACTTTGTCAGAAAGGGTGAAATTGTTGCAAAAGTATATACAAATGGCAAAATTTCTCCGGAACTAGTTACAGATTTCCAAAAATATGTTAAAATTAAAATAAGTGATGAAGTGATAAAATCGCGTGAAATTATCGAAATCATCTCCTAATTTAAGGAAAAACCGAAATGAAATTAAATAAATACATTGATCATACGCTTTTAAAGCAAGATGCAACAGTGGAACAAATTGATCGTTTGTTATCTGAAGCCAAAGACTATGATTTTGCCAGTGTTTGTGTCAATCCGTGCTGGGTTGCTCATGCCAAATCTGGTCTTGCAGACACAGATGTTAAGGTTTGTACGGTTGTAGGCTTCCCTCTTGGAGCCACAACATCTGCTGTTAAAGCTTTCGAAACCAAAGAAGCTATCCAAAATGGTGCTGATGAGATTGATATGGTTATCAATGTTGGAGCACTCAAGTCTGGGAATGCTTATTTAGTTGAGTCAGATATTCGAGCTGTTGTTGAAGCAAGCGGAGACAAACTCGTTAAAGTCATTATCGAAGCTTGTTTGTTAACTGATGAAGAAAAAGTTCAGGCTTGTCAGCTAGCCCAGAAAGCAGGAGCAGACTTTGTCAAGACTTCTACTGGATTCTCGACAGGCGGTGCAACCTTACCAGATGTGAAGTTAATGCGTCAGACTGTTGGACCTGAAATGGGGGTTAAGGCTGCTGGTGGAGCTCGTTCTTATGCAGATGCTGTTGCCTTTGTTGAAGCTGGAGCTACTCGTATCGGAACATCTTCTGGTGTAGCAATCTTAAAAGGAGAGTTAGCAGATGGCGACTACTGAGATGATTGACTTAGCGATTGAGACTAGTAAAAACGCCTATGTACCCTATTCACACTTTCCAATTGGTGCCGTTTTGGTTGCCAAGGACGGAAGTGTATATACAGGATGCAATATTGAAAATGCTAGCTATCCCTTGACCAACTGTGGTGAGAGAACAGCTATCTTTAAAGCTGTTTCTGAAGGACAACGTGAGTTTTCAGAATTGATTGTTTATGGTCAAACTGAGAAACCTATTTCTCCTTGTGGAGCTTGTCGCCAAGTTATGGTCGAATTTTTTGAACAAGATCTAAAGGTGACCTTAGTTGCCAAAGATAAATCGACGGTCGAGATGACGGTCGGGGAATTACTTCCATACTCATTTACAGACTTGCATTAGTTAGTCTGCGTCACTCCCTGAGTGACAAGGGTCCTTGTGACCAATCAATCCATACTTGCAACTTCGTTGCGCATCTTATTTAGGAGGTTCAGTAATGAACAAGAAACAATGGCTAGGCCTTGGTCTAGTTGCAGTAGCAGCATTTGGACTTGCTGCATGTGGTAATCGCTCTTCTCGTAACGCAGCATCTTCATCTTCTGATTTGAAGACTAAAGCAGCTATCGTTACAGATACTGGTGGTGTTGATGATAAATCATTCAACCAATCAGCTTGGGAAGGTCTTCAAGCTTGGGGTAAAGAGCACAATCTTGCAAAAGATAAAGGCTACACATACTTCCAATCAACAAGTGAAGCTGACTACGCTAACAACTTGAACCAAGCAGCAGGAAGCTACAACTTGATTTATGGTGTTGGTTTTGCCCTTCACAATGCGGTTGAAGAAGCAGCGAAAGAGCATGCAGACTTGAACTATGTTTTGATTGATGATGTGATTAAAGATCAAAAGAACGTAGCAAGTGTAACATTTGCTGATAACGAAGCAGCTTACCTTGCAGGTGTAGCAGCAGCTAAAACTACTAAAACAAAACAAGTTGGTTTTGTAGGTGGTATGGAATCTGAAGTTATTTCTCGTTTCGCAGCTGGTTTCAAAGCTGGTGTTGAGTCAGTTGACCCATCTATCAAAGTACAAGTAGACTACGCTGGTTCATTTGGTGATGCCGCTAAAGGTAAAACAATCGCTGCAGCTCAATACGCTGCAGGAGCAGACGTAATCTACCAAGCAGCTGGTGGTACTGGTGCAGGTGTTTTCTCAGAAGCTAAATCTTTGAATGAAAGCAAAAACGAAGGCGATAAAGTTTGGGTTATCGGTGTAGACCGTGACCAAGTTGAAGAAGGTAAATATACTTCTAAAGATGGTAAAGAATCAAACTTCGTACTTGCTTCTACTTTGAAACAAGTCGGAACAACAGTTCAAGATATCGCAAACAAAACTGAAAAAGGTGAATTCCCTGGCGGTCAAGTGATCGTTTACTCATTGAAGGATAAAGGGGTTGATCTAGTAACAACTAACCTTTCTGAAGAAGGTAAAAAAGCTGTTGAAGATGCAAAAGCTAAAATCCTTGATGGAAGTGTAAAAGTTCCTGAAAAATAATGGATGAAAGTCATTTCTTAGGGGAGCGGCCTGTGGCCGCTTCTTTAAGAATTGAGACAAAGTGTTTTGTCTCAATAGAGCTTGCTAAGTTTCTTTAGCAGGTTTTATTGAAACAAAATAAAACTCTGAAAGGAAGAGCACATGGCACACGAAATTGTCATTGAGATGCGTGAGATTACCAAGGTCTTTGGTGAGTTTGTCGCTAACGACAAGATCAACCTAGAACTTCGTAAAGGTGAAATTCATGCACTTTTAGGAGAAAATGGAGCTGGGAAGTCCACTCTTATGAATATGCTAGCAGGGCTTCTTGAACCAACTAGTGGTGAAATTGTAGTAAATGGACAGGTTGTTAAACTGGATTCACCATCGAAAGCTGCTAGTCTAGGGATTGGGATGGTTCACCAACACTTTATGTTGGTTGAGGCCTTCACAGTTGCTGAAAATATCATTTTGGGAAGCGAATTAACCAAAAATGGTGTTCTAGATATTGCTCGAGCAAGTCGAGAAATTCTTGAATTATCAGAGCGTTATGGACTAGCTGTAGACCCTTCTGCTAAAGTAGCAGATATCTCTGTTGGGGCTCAACAACGTGTTGAAATTTTGAAGACACTTTATCGTGGTGCTGATATTCTTATCTTTGACGAACCAACTGCTGTTTTAACGCCATCAGAAATCGATGAGTTGATGGCTATCATGAAGAACTTGGTCAAAGAAGGCAAATCAATTATCTTGATTACCCACAAGTTGGATGAAATTCGTGCAGTTTCTGACCGCGTTACAGTTATCCGTCGTGGGAAATCAATCGAAACAGTTGAAATTGCTGGTGCAACTAACGCTGACTTGGCTGAGATGATGGTGGGACGTTCTGTTTCCTTCAAAACTGAGAAGCAAGCACCACAACCTAAAGAAGTCGTTCTTTCCATCAAAGACTTGGTTGTTAATGAAAACCGTGGCGTTCCTGCTGTTAAAAATCTTTCACTCGATGTTCGAGCTGGTGAGATTGTCGGAATTGCCGGAATTGATGGAAATGGTCAGTCTGAATTGATCCAAGCTATCACAGGACTTCGTAAGATTGAGTCTGGTAGTGTGGAATTGAAAGGCCAGTCCATTGTAGGATTGCATCCACGTCAAATTACTGAACTGAGCGTTGGTCACGTTCCGGAAGACCGTCACCGTGATGGTTTAGTTTTGGAAATGATGATTTCTGAAAATATCGCTCTTCAAACCTACTATAAAGAACCTCTTAGCAAGAAGGGAATTTTAAATTATACGAATATCCTTGACTATGCAAAAAAATTGATGCGGGAGTTTGATGTTCGTGCTGCTAGTGAAATTGTTCCAGCTTCGGCCCTTTCTGGAGGAAATCAACAAAAAGCAATCATCGCTCGGGAGATTGATCGAAATCCGGATCTCCTCATCGTCAGCCAACCAACTCGTGGTTTGGACGTCGGTGCCATTGAGTACATTCACAAACGCTTGATTCAAGAACGTGATAATGGGAAAGCTGTCCTTGTAGTCAGCTTTGAACTAGATGAGATTCTAAATGTCTCAGATAGAATCGCTGTTATCCATGATGGTAAGATTCAAGGGATTGTAACGCCAGAAACAACCAACAAGCAAGAACTTGGTGTCTTGATGGCTGGTGGTGAATTGGAAAAAGGAGAAGAGTGATGTCTAAAAAATTACAACAAATTTCGGTTCCCTTGATTTCTGTTATCCTTGGAATCTTGCTTGGAGCCATCGTCATGTGGATTTTTGGCTATGATGCTATTTGGGGTTATGAAGAGTTGTTCTACACGGCCTTTGGTAGTGTTCGTGGAATCGGTGAAATTTTCCGTGCCATGGGGCCACTAGTCTTGATTGCTCTTGGATTTGCAGTTGCGAGTCGTGCTGGTTTCTTTAATGTCGGGCTTCCAGGACAAGCACTTGCTGGCTGGGTTATGAGTGGCTGGTTTGCTCTTTCAAATCCAGATTTGCCACGTCCATTGTTGATTCTTGCGACAGTAGTCATTGCGCTGGTGGCTGGAGGAATCGTTGGTGCCATTCCTGGTATTTTAAGGGCCTACCTCGGAACATCTGAAGTCATCGTAACCATCATGATGAACTACATTGTTCTCTATACAAGTAATGCCTTTATCCACTCTTTCCCTAAAGATATCATGCAAAGTACTGACTCATCAATCCGAGTAAGTGCAAATGCAACTTATCAAACACCTTGGCTTGCTGAGTTAACTGGAAACTCTCGTATGAATATTGGGATTTTCTTTGCTATCATTGCAGTAGCAGTTATTTGGTTCTTGCTTAAGAAGACAACTCTTGGTTTTGAAATCCGTGCAGTTGGTCTCAATCCAAATGCTTCTGAATACGCAGGTATTTCAGCTAAACGAACCATTATTCTATCAATGATTATCTCAGGTGCTCTTGCAGGTCTAGGTGGAGCTGTAGAAGGACTTGGTACCTTCCAAAACGTCTATGTTCAAGGTTCATCATTGGCAATCGGATTTAATGGTATGGCGGTCAGTCTACTTGCTGCAAACTCACCGATTGGAATTCTCTTTGCAGCCTTCTTGTTCGGAGTACTCCAAGTTGGTGCCCCTGGTATGAATGCAGCACAAGTACCATCAGAGCTTGTAAGTATCGTTACAGCCTCAATTATCTTCTTTGTCAGCGTTCACTACATCATCGAACGCTTTGTCAAACCAAGAAAACAACTTAAAGGAGGTAAATAAGGATGTCGATTACAACAATGTTAACCCTTATGGTTTCTTCAATGTTGATTTATTCAGCACCACTTATTTTCACAAGTATCGGAGGCGTTTTCTCTGAACGTGGTGGAGTTGTTAACGTTGGACTTGAAGGAATCATGGTTATGGGTGCCTTTTCTGGAGTTGTGTTTAATCTTGAATTTGCACAAGATTTGGGAGCATTAACTCCTTGGTTGGCTTTGCTGGTTGGTGGATTAGTTGGAGCTATCTTCTCTCTCATTCACGCAGTGGCTACAGTTCATTTCCGTGCTGACCATGTTGTCAGTGGTACCGTACTTAACTTGATGGCGCCAGCCTTGGCTGTTTTCTTAGTCAAAGTGCTTTATAACAAGGGACAAACGGATAACTTAACGCAAACTTTTGGACGTTTTGATTTCCCTCTTTTGGCTAATATCCCAGTTATCGGAGATATCTTCTTCAAGTCAACAAGTTTACTTGGTTACCTAGCAATTGCCTTTTCATTCTTAGCGTGGTTTGTCCTTTTTAAAACTCGCTTTGGACTTCGCCTCCGTTCAGTTGGTGAACACCCACAAGCAGCAGATACTTTGGGGATTAATGTCTACAAGATGAGATATCTTGGAGTTGTGATTTCAGGTTTCCTTGGAGGAATCGGTGGAGCTATCTACGCTCAGTCAATTTCCGTTAACTTCTCAGTTACGACCATCGTTGGACCTGGATTTATCGCACTTGCTGCTATGATTTTCGGTAAGTGGAATCCTGTTGGAGCTATGCTTTCAAGTCTCTTCTTCGGACTATCACAAAGTTTGGCGGTTATCGGTTCTCAACTTCCATTCTTGCAAGGAGTTCCAGCCGTTTACTTGCAAATTGCACCATATCTCTTGACCATCGTCGTTCTAGCAGCCTTCTTTGGTAAAGCAGTTGCACCGAAGGCAGATGGTATCAACTATATCAAATCTAAATAAACAAAAAAGCGTCAGTTTGAAACTGACGTTTTATTGTTTAGGTTCTTGGTGTGTGAGGTTTAAGCCCCAGGGAACAAGATTTTCTGTTTTATTACGAATACGATTGATATTATCTTTGTGGCGGATAATAATTAAACCTGCGAGAGCTAGGATAATCGTTACGAATAATAAATCGTAATTTGGTAATATGAAACCGATAAGCGGAAAGAGAATCACCCCAAGTACAGCAGCGAGAGCAGCAGTAACACTCGAGAGAGAAATCATGCTTCCTAGATATAGAGTTCCAAAGAAGACAACTGCTAGATAGAGGCAAAATAGAGGAGCAAATCCGAAAATGACTCCAGCACTAGTTGCGACAGCCTTTCCTCCTTTAAATCCTGCAAATACCGGGAAGGTATGCCCAATCACAGCTAGAAGGCCAAAGACTAGAGGTGACACACCTTGAACATGAAAGATAAGTGGAAGCAAGGTTGCGATGGTTCCTTTGAAAAAGTCTATCACGAAGGTTGCCATACCCGCTTTTTTACCTAAAATTCGAAAAGTATTGGTCGTTCCAGTATTACCTGAACCATGTTCTCTTAGATTGATCTTAAAGAAGATTTGCCCAATCCACAGTCCTGAAGGGATAGAACCCAATAAATAAGCTAAAATTAATAATACTATTGTCATCATGCTTCTATTATACCATGAAATAGGAGAGAAACGGAAAGGAATCTTTTCTCAAATTGTGACATCTGATACTTTATGTAAGTAGAAAAATTTTCTCATGAACACTATTGTTCGGAAATTACGGATAAAGTTTTAAAAATTCATGGAAATTTCTGAAAATCCTTGATTTTGTGTTTATTTATGCTATAATAGGAACAATTATTTTTAGGAGGTGGAATATGTCTTACTTATTCGAGATATTACCAAGTTTATTGAGCGGTGCGACAATGACGTTACAAGTTTTTGCACTGGTCTTACTTTTTTCAATCCCTTTAGGCATTTTGGTTGCCTTTTGCTTACAGGTCCATTGGAAACCCCTCCATTACATGATTGATATCTATATCTGGGTGATGCGCGGGACACCCTTACTCTTGCAGTTGATTTTTATTTATTATGTTCTACCAAGTATTGGGATTCGATTGGATCGAGTGCCTGCAGCGATTATTGCCTTCACGCTTAATTATGCAGCCTACTTTGCTGAAATTTTCCGTGGAGGAATTGCAACCATTCCTCAAGGGCAATACGAAGCAGCTAAGGTTTTGAAATTCAATCCTTTCGATACCGTTCGCTATATCATTTTGCCACAGGTGACCAAGATTGTTTTACCAAGTGTATTTAACGAGGTTATGAGTTTGGTTAAGGATACTTCTCTGGTCTATGCGCTCGGTATTTCAGATTTAATCCTAGCTAGTCGTACTGCAGCCAATCGTGATGCTAGCTTGATTCCAATGTTTCTAGCAGGAGCTATTTATCTGCTTGTGATTGGTATCGTTACAATTTTAGCTAAGAAACTTGAGAAAAAATTCAGCTACTATAGATAGGAGGTTATCCATGTTAGAGTTAAGAAATATCAGCAAAAAATTTGGAAAAAAAGAAATTTTATCCAATTTCAGTTTAACAATTCCTGAAAAGCAAATTTTGGCCATCGTTGGACCTTCTGGTGGTGGAAAGACAACCTTGCTTAGAATGTTAGCTGGACTTGAAACTATTGATTCAGGAGAGATTTTTTATAACGGAGAATCATTACCTTTGGATGAACTTGAAAAACGACACTTGTTAGGATTTGTTTTTCAAGATTTTCAGCTTTTTCCTCACTTATCCGTTATGGAGAACTTGATTTTGTCACCTATCAAGACTATGGGGATGTCTGAGGCAGATGCGAAGAAGAAGGCAATCGACTTACTCACTCGTCTAGGTCTCAAAGCTCATGTGGATGCCTATCCATACTCATTATCTGGTGGTCAAAAGCAACGGGTTGCCTTAGCACGTGCAATGATGATAGATCCAGAAGTGATTGGATATGATGAACCAACTTCGGCTCTTGATCCAGAGTTGCGTCTCGAAGTTGAAAAACTGATTTTACAAAATCGAGAATTAGGTATGACTCAGATTGTCGTTACCCACGATCTTCAGTTTGCAGAGAATATCGCTGACCAAATTCTCAAAGTAGAGCCTAAGTAGGAGGTGTCTATGAATCGAAAGAAAATCAGCCTTGTTTTGGCATTCTTTCTTACTTTTTTCCTGGTAGGATGCACGCAAAAAGCTAGCAATCCTAAAGTAGATAATTGGGAAAAATACCAACAACAAGGAAGCATTACTATTGGATTTGACAATACTTTTGTTCCTATGGGATTTGAAGAAAAGAATGGGCAATATGTTGGATTTGATATTGATTTAGCCCAAGCCGTTTCTGAGAAACTGGGGTTCAAGGTACAGTTTCAACCCATTGATTGGGATATGAAGGAAACAGAACTTCAAAATGGGACTATTGACGCTATTTGGAATGGTTATTCTGCAACGGATGAACGTTGTGAGAAGGTAGCTTTTACAATACCGTATATGGAGAATCAGCAGGTTCTCGTGTCAAAAAAATCGCAAAATATCCAGTCAGTTTCGGATATGAAAGATAAGATTTTGGGGGCCCAAGCAGGTTCTTCTGGTTATCTAGATTTTGAAGCTCAGCCAGATCTTCTAAAGAATATTGTTAAGGACCAAAAGGCTAATCAGTATCAGAGTTTTAATGAAGCCTTGATTGACTTGCAAAATGATCGGATTGATGCTCTTTTAATTGACCGTGTTTATGCCAACTATTATCTTAAAACGGAAGGGATATTAGACCAGTATGAGATTTTCCCAGCTGGTTTTGAGAGTGAATCCTTTGCAGTTGGAGTTAGACCGGCTGATAAGACTTTGCTAGAAAATTTAAATAAAGCTTTTGTGGAATTGTATCAAGATGGAAAATTCCAAGAAATTAGCCAAAAATGGTTTGGTGAAGATATTGCAACAAGTCAAGTTAAAGGAAAAGAAAACTGAGACTCGTGTCTTGGTTTCTTTTTTTTAGGGTGAGAATGAGTGATTTTTTTACTAAAAAGAACTTGTGAATAGTCTTATTAACTAGAAAATTTTGCAAAATCCTTAGAAAACCTGTAAAATAGAAAAGATGAACAAATAGGAGGTTCCTTGTGTCAAAAAAGGAAATCAATATTAACAATTATAATGATGATGCCATTCAGGTGCTAGAAGGGTTGGATGCGGTCCGTAAACGTCCAGGGATGTATATCGGATCGACTGACGGTGCTGGGCTACATCACCTTGTTTGGGAAATTGTCGATAATGCAGTCGATGAAGCTCTGTCTGGATTTGGTGATCGCATTGATGTAACCATTAATAAGGATGGAAGTTTAACGGTTCAAGACCACGGACGTGGGATGCCGACTGGGATGCACGCTATGGGAATTCCAACGGTTGAGGTGATTTTTACCATTCTTCACGCTGGAGGAAAATTCGGTCAAGGTGGTTACAAGACTTCTGGTGGTCTCCACGGGGTTGGTTCTTCAGTCGTGAATGCACTCTCTAGTTGGCTGGAAGTAGAAATCACTCGTGATGGTGCAGTCTACAAGCAACGTTTTGAAAATGGTGGAAAGCCAGTAACCACTCTTGAAAAGGTTGGAACGGCACCAAAATCTAAGACAGGTACAAAAGTGACCTTCATGCCGGATGCTAGTATCTTTTCTACGACAGACTTCAAGTACAATACCATTTCAGAGCGTCTCAATGAGTCGGCCTTTCTCTTGAAAAATGTAACCTTGTCATTAACGGATAAGCGAACAGATGAAGCAATTGAATTCCATTATGAGAATGGGGTACAAGACTTTGTTTCCTACCTCAATGAAGACAAGGAAACCTTGACACCTGTTTTGTACTTTGAGGGGGAAGATAATGGTTTCCAAGTAGAAGTAGCTCTCCAATACAATGATGGATTTTCAGATAACATTCTGTCCTTTGTTAACAACGTTCGTACCAAGGACGGTGGAACGCATGAGACAGGACTCAAGTCTGCCATTACCAAAGTCATGAACGACTATGCGCGAAAAACTGGCCTTCTCAAAGAAAAAGATAAAAACCTAGAAGGTTCAGATTACCGTGAAGGGTTGGCGGCAGTTCTTTCCATCCTTGTTCCTGAAGAACATTTGCAGTTTGAAGGACAGACTAAGGATAAACTAGGAAGTCCCCTTGCTCGTCCCGTTGTAGATGGGATTGTAGCTGATAAGTTGACCTTCTTCCTTATGGAAAATGGGGAACTGGCTTCTAACCTCATCCGTAAGGCTATCAAGGCGCGTGATGCTCGTGAAGCGGCACGTAAGGCGCGTGATGAGAGCCGAAATGGGAAGAAAAATAAAAAAGACAAGGGCTTATTATCTGGGAAATTGACTCCAGCCCAGTCCAAGAATCCTGCTAAGAATGAACTCTATCTAGTTGAGGGGGACTCTGCCGGTGGTTCTGCCAAACAAGGTCGTGACCGCAAGTTCCAGGCAATCTTACCTCTTCGTGGTAAGGTTATCAATACAGCTAAGGCAAAGATGGCCGATATCCTCAAAAATGAAGAAATCAACACCATGATTTACACCATCGGTGCTGGTGTAGGAGCAGACTTCTCTATTGAAGATGCCAACTATGACAAGATTATTATCATGACCGATGCGGATACCGACGGTGCCCACATCCAAACGCTTCTCTTAACCTTCTTTTATCGCTACATGCGTCCCCTAGTAGAAGCAGGGCATGTCTATATTGCCCTTCCGCCTCTTTACAAGATGTCTAAAGGGAAAGGTAAGAAAGAAGAAGTAGCCTATGCATGGACGGACGGAGAGCTAGAAGAGCTCCGCAAACAGTTCGGCAAAGGAGCTACCCTTCAACGCTACAAGGGGCTTGGTGAGATGAATGCGGACCAACTTTGGGAAACAACCATGAACCCAGAAACACGTACTCTTATTCGTGTCACGATTGAAGACTTGGCACGCGCAGAACGCCGCGTCAATGTTCTCATGGGGGATAAAGTCGAACCGCGCCGTAAATGGATTGAAGATAATGTTAAATTTACGTTGGAAGAGAGTGGGGAAGTTATTTTTTAAAATAGTGAGATAGAAGTCCCCTAAAGAAATAGAATATAATTAATTGTAAAGTGAGAAAAAATGATAAAAAAAGTAAAATTAATAATAGTCTGTTCTTTAATTTTTCTTTTTATAATTAGCTTATTATGTTTTTTGATTGACTGGTTTGATATAGGAATATTTTCATCCCTAAAAGGGGATTGGCTAAGTTATTTTGGAAGTATAGTTAGTTCAATTGTCAGTATTTTCGGTATTTATTGGACATTAAGAGATAACAGACTTCAGCAAAAAATTGAACACCGTCGTGAGATACTTCCGTATATTATTTATAATTTTAAAAAAATAGAAACAGATGATGATTTTCCAAATATCCAACATATTATGTCTTTTGACTCTTCTGAAATGATTGATCAGGAGGGATATTCATATGATAAAACCGAACTTCTTTTTATTTGTTTGGAGATGGAAAATGTTGGATTAGGAAATGCCATAGTTAAAGATTATATTTTGAACTATAATGGAAAGAGTTTAAAATTAATGGAATTGCAAGAAAAAATAATAAATAACTATCTTGTTATAAAAAAAGGTGAGAAGAGAAATATATACTTACAATTTAGTGTTCCAAATTTTAATGATTATGAAATAGATTATATGGAAAATTATTCTGATACCTATGATTATAATAAAATTGATTTTTCTATTGATATTCTTTTATATGATTTATCAAAAAATTTATATAAAGAAACATTAGAATTTAAAATAAATAAAAATACTGTCTCATCGTATACACTTAATCAAGAAGAATATTACTATATATATAGATTTAACAAAAAGAATATTTTTCCAGAACTTCAAAAATCTGAAGAGGTATAATTAATTCAGAAATGTTAAATTTGATTTTACAAATAGCTAAAAAGATACAGGTTGATGCTGTGGCTCTATCTGGTTCAAGAACAGATGTTCAGGCTCCAAAAGATAAATTTCAGGATTACGATGTGGTCTATATTGTTGAGAATCTGGAGGACTTGATATCTGATTTATCTTGGCTAGACCAGTTTGGAATGCGTCTGATTGAACAGCACAATGTCCTAGGGCACCGTCGTCTCTATCTCATGCTCTTTGAAGATGGAAATCGTATTGATTTGACCCTTTGTCCTAAAGAATACATCAACGAGTGGGTAGCTAGCGAAGCTGATTATATAGTTTTAGTAGACGAGAAGGGCTTGTTCGAGTCCTATTCTCCCAGTCCTCAGCGTTTCTGGACAAGCCCAGCTAGTGAGACGGATTTTGAAAAAGCCTGCAATGAATTTTGGTGGGTATCGGCTTATGTCGTCAAAGGGATACGAAGAAATCAGCTCATCTATGCGACCGACCATCTCTATGGTATTTGTCAGCAAGAACTCTTAAAGATTATGGCCTGGCAAGTAACAAGTGATAAGGGGATTGTCGATGTCGGCAAGAACTCCAAGTATCTCTTTAACTATTTACCTACTGAGAAAGAGAAGGAATTCTCAAATCTGCTTGATTTCTCAAGTTTAGACAAAATTACTCAGTCTTTGTTTTCTATGATGCAACTTTTCCATCAAGAAGCTCAAAGCCTTGCCCAAAAGATGGGCTTTGACTATGATAAGGAAGTGGCTGAAAAGATGATTGAGTATGCTAAGGAGAGACTAGAAACAAATGAAACATTTACAAAATAATAAGATAACAAAATTTTTACTGATTAGTTTTCTCATTTCTTGGGGATTTGGTTGGGGATTGCTCGCTTTTCTGACGCAAATGAGCCTCTTAAGTCTAACAAGTCCACTAGGAGTTTTTCTCCATTTACTAGGAGGTTTCGGTCCAACCATTGCAGCCATTTCTTGTTTGCCTCAAAAATCCATTAAAAGCATAGTCTCTTTTATCTTAGGGGACTCAAAGAAATATATTTTGTTATTTCTTTTACTAATTTTCGTGCAGACAGCTGTCATTGCTTTTTCCTCTAAGGAGCTTAATACGGCTTTTCCACTAGAAAATTTGTTAGTTGTTTTTTTGAGTGCAGTCTGTGTTTATGGTGGCGAAGAAGAATTGGGATGGCGAGGCATCTTGCAACCAACTTTGGAAACTAGATTCTCCTTTTGGATTTCCGGTTTGATAACAGGTTGTATTTGGGCAATATGGCATGTACCTTTATGGTTTGTGATTGGAAGTTCCCAAAGTGGGATGCCTTTTATATTATTCAGTCTATTTGCAATTTATCTCAGTATTCTTCTAGCAGCTGTTTTCAAAAAGACAAAGTCGGTCCTTTTTTGCGCCATTTTTCACGGTCTAATTAATACCCTACTTAGCTTATTTGTTATTAAAATTAATCTTTTATTCATTCTAGGATTAGTAGGATTGCTCTTCTTTTCTCACTACCTACAAAGAAACAGTTAAATTTATAAAAATATAGATTTACTTTACAATAAAATACTAAAAAGAGAATTATTATGTCTAACATTCAAAACATGTCCCTAGAGGATATCATGGGAGAGCGCTTTGGTCGCTACTCCAAGTATATTATTCAAGACCGGGCTTTGCCAGATATTCGTGATGGGCTCAAGCCGGTTCAGCGCCGTATTCTTTATTCGATGAATAAGGATGGCAATACTTTTGACAAGAGCTACCGTAAATCGGCCAAGTCTGTCGGGAATATCATGGGGAATTTCCACCCACACGGTGACAGTTCCATCTATGATGCCATGGTTCGTATGTCACAGGACTGGAAAAATCGTGAGATTCTAGTTGAAATGCACGGTAATAACGGTTCTATGGACGGAGATCCACCTGCGGCTATGCGTTATACTGAGGCGCGTTTGTCTGAAATTGCTGGCTACCTTCTTCAAGATATCGAGAAAAAGACCGTTCCTTTTGCTTGGAACTTTGACGATACAGAGAAAGAGCCGACAGTCTTGCCGGCAGCCTTTCCAAATCTCTTGGTAAATGGATCGACTGGGATTTCGGCTGGATATGCCACAGATATTCCACCCCATAATTTAGCTGAGGTCATTGATGCCACTGTTTATATGATTGACCATCCAACAGCTAAGGTGGACAAGCTCATGGAATTTTTGCCTGGACCAGATTTTCCGACTGGAGGAATCATTCAGGGTCGTGATGAAATCAAGAAGGCCTATGAAACTGGGAAAGGGCGCGTGGTTGTTCGTTCCAAGACTGAGATTGAAAAGCTAAAAGGTGGTAAGGAACAAATCGTTGTCACTGAGATTCCTTATGAAATCAACAAGGCCAATCTGGTCAAGAAAATCGATGATGTTCGTGTCAATAACAAGGTAGCAGGTATTGCTGAGGTTCGTGATGAGTCTGACCGTGATGGTCTTCGTATCGCTATTGAGTTAAAAAAAGATGCCAATACGGAGCTTGTTCTCAACTACCTATTTAAGTACACTGACCTACAAATCAATTACAACTTTAACATGGTGGCGATTGATAATTTCACACCTCGTCAGGTCGGGATTGTCCCGATTTTGTTTAGCTACATCGCCCACCGTCGTGAAGTAATTTTAGCGCGTTCACGCTTTGACAAGGAAAAGGCTGAGAAACGTCTCCATATCGTCGAAGGTTTGATTCGAGTGATTTCAATCTTGGACGAAGTCATTGCGCTTATCCGTGCTTCTGAGAATAAGGCGGACGCTAAGGAAAATCTTAAGGTAAGCTATGATTTTACGGAAGAACAGGCTGAGGCTATTGTTACCTTGCAACTGTACCGTTTGACCAATACGGACGTCGTTGTTTTGCAGGAAGAAGAAGCAGAGCTTCGTGAAAAGATTGCCATGCTTGCGGCCATTATAGGTGATGAGCGGACTATGTACAATCTCATGAAGAAAGAGCTTCGTGAGGTCAAGAAGAAATTTGCTACTCCACGTTTGAGTACTTTAGAAGACACTGCGAAAGCAATCGAGATTGATACAGCTAGTCTGATTGCTGAGGAAGATACCTATGTCAGCGTGACCAAGGCAGGTTACATCAAACGTACCAGTCCACGTTCCTTCGCAGCTTCTACTCTGGAAGAAATTGGCAAGCGTGATGATGATCGTTTGATCTTTGTACAATCTGCTAAGACAACCCAGCATCTCTTGATGTTCACTACTCTTGGGAATGTCATTTATCGACCAATTCATGAATTGTCAGATATTCGTTGGAAGGATATCGGTGAGCATCTGAGCCAGACCATTACAAACTTCGAAACTAACGAAGAAATCCTTTATGTGGAAGTCGTGGATCAGTTTGATGATGCGACAACCTATTTTGCTGCAACTCGTCTTGGTCAAATCAAACGGGTAGAACGCAAAGAATTCACTCCATGGCGGACCTATAGATCTAAGTCTGTCAAGTATGCTAAGCTCAAAGACGAGACAGACCAGATTGTAGCAGTGGCTCCGATTAAACTAGATGATGTTCTTTTGATTAGCCAAAATGGTTATGCCCTTCGTTTCAATATCGAAGAGGTACCAGTTGTCGGTGCTAAGGCTGCAGGTGTCAAAGCTATGAACCTGAAAGCAGATGATGTCCTCCAATCCGCCTTTATCTGTAACACCTCATCCTTCTACCTCTTGACCCAACGTGGAAGTTTGAAACGTGTTTCAACAGAGGAAATTCCAGCAACCAGTCGTGCCAATCGCGGCCTTCAAGTCTTGAGAGAATTAAAGAGTAAACCCCATCGCGTATTCTTGGCTGGAGCGGTCTCAGAACAAGGATTTGTTGGAGATCTCTTTAGTACAGAAGTAGAAGATGGAGAGCAAACGCTTGTCATCCAATCAAATAATGGAACGACTTACGAAGCAATCCTACAAGATTTGAATCTATCAGAACGTACAAGCAATGGAAGCTTCATTTCAGATAGCATTTCTGATGAAGAAGTTTTTGATGCTTATTTCAAAGAAATCTTTAAAGAAATCAAAGAAAATTAAAAATCAGTCCTAGTGACTGATTTTTTATAAGTAAAATTTTCAGAAAATTACAAATAATACTTGAATTTTTAGGAGAATAGTGTAGAATAGAACACAGAGCTTGATTAGAATAAAGGAGATTGTCATGACAGTTACGATTGATTGGGAAAATCTCGGTTTTTCCTATATGAAACTACCTTATCGTTATATCGCTAATTTTAAAAATGGACAATGGTCTCAAGGAGAATTAACAGAAGATGCAACCTTGCATATTTCAGAATCATCTCCGAGCCTTCACTATGGACAGCAAGCATTTGAAGGATTGAAAGCCTATCGTACAAAGGATGGCAGTATTCAACTCTTCCGTCCAGATGAAAATGCTAAACGACTCCAACGTACTTGTGATCGCCTTTTGATGCCTCAAGTTCCAACAGAAATGTTTGTAGAAGCATGTAAAGCAGTTGTTCGTGCCAATGAAGAATACGTACCACCTTATGGAACTGGTGGAACCCTCTACCTCCGTCCACTCTTGATTGGTGTCGGAGATATCATTGGGGTAAAACCAGCTGAGGAGTATATTTTTACCATCTTTGCTATGCCAGTTGGCAATTATTTTAAAGGTGGATTGGTTCCAACAAACTTCTTGATTCAAGATGAGTATGACCGTGCTGCACCGAATGGAACAGGAGCTGCCAAGGTCGGTGGTAACTATGCAGCTAGTCTTTTGCCAGGAAAAATGGCTAAATCCCGTCATTTCTCAGATGTTATTTATCTAGACCCATCAACCCACACCAAGATTGAAGAAGTCGGTTCAGCGAACTTCTTTGGAATTACAGCTGATAATGAGTTTGTAACCCCATTGAGTCCGTCAATTTTGCCATCGATTACTAAGTATTCATTGCTTTACTTGGCAGAGCATCGTTTAGGCTTGAAGCCTGTTGAGGGAGATGTACCAATTGATAGTCTTAATCGATTTGTAGAAGCAGGTGCCTGCGGTACTGCGGCAGTTATCTCACCTATTGGTGGAATCCAACACGGTGATGACTTCCACGTTTTCTACAGTGAAACAGAGGTTGGTCCAGTGACTCGTAAACTATACGATGAATTGACAGGTATTCAATTTGGTGACATTGAAGCACCAGAAGGTTGGATTGTAAAAGTAGATTAAAAATTATTAAAGGAGATCTTTATGAAAACGAAAAAGTGGATGTTAACAGCAGGAGTGGTCCTGAGTACAACAGTTCTTCTTGTAGCTTGTGGTAAAGCCGACAAGGAAGCAGATGCGCCTACAACTTTCTCTTATGTCTATGGAGTAGACCCATCATCTTTGGACTACAGTATCGCAACTCGTACTTCAACAACTGATATCATCGGTAACGTCGTTGATGGATTGTTGGAAAACGATGAATATGGGAATTTGATTCCTTCCCTCGCTGAGGATTGGAGTGTCTCACAAGACGGTTTGACTTATACTTATAAACTTCGTAAAGGGGTTAAATGGTACACGTCAGAAGGTGAAGAATACGCTGAAGTAACTGCGCATGACTTTGTTACTGGGTTGAAACACGTAGCTGATGGCAAATCAGACGGTGTCACTCTTATTCAAAACTCAATTAAGGGCTTGAATGAATATATGACTGGTGAGACTAACGACTTCTCAACAGTTGGGGTTAAGGCAGTAGATGATTATACTGTTGAGTACACTCTAAACGCACCTGAAACTTTCTGGAATTCCAAAGTAACTTCAGCAACTATGTTGCCAGTAAATGAAGAATTCCTCAAAGCTTCTGGTAAAAATTATGGAACGGTCAGTCCAGCTGGTATTCTTTATAACGGTCCATATATTTTGAAGACATTGACTTCAAAATCTTTAATCGAATATGAAAAGAACCCAAATTATTGGGATAAAGAGAAGGTTAAAATCGAGAAAGTTAAATTAACTTACTATGATGGATCAGACCAAGAATCCTTGATCCGTAGCTTCTCTTCGGGTGTTTACACAACAGCTCGCCTCTTCCCAAGTAGCTCAAACTTTGCTTCTACTTTGGAACAATACGGGGATAAAATTACATATAGTCCACAGGATTCAACTAGTTACTACTTTACCTTTAACGTAAACCGTCAATCTTTCAATAAGACAGCAAAAACAAGTGAAGAACAGAAAACTTCTACAAAAGAAGCAATGTTGAACAAGGACTTCCGTCAAGCAATCAATTTTGCTTTCAACCGTCATTCTTATGCTGCCCAGCTCAATGGTGAAGATGGTGCGGACAAGATTATTCGTAATAGCCTAGTACCAGACAATTTCGTTCAATCTGGTGGTAAAAACTTTGGTGATATCGCTCAAAAAGAATTGGTCAACTATGGAGACCAATGGAAAGGTGTTGAGCTCGTCGACGGAAAAGATACCATCTACAATCCTGACAAAGCCAAAGCTTCATTTGAGAAAGCTAAGAAAGAGTTGGAAGTAAAAGGTGTAACCTTCCCAATTCACTTGGATGTCCCAGTTGAACAGACAGATACCATTGCCGTTCAACAAAGTAATTCCTTCAAGCAATCAATCGAGTCAACTCTTGGTTCAGAAAATGTCGTGATCGATGTCCTTCAGATGACTGATAACGAGAAAGAAAGCATTACATCTCAAGCGCGTGTTCCTGCTCAAAAAGACTATGACTTGAACAGTACTGGATGGGCTCCAAGTTACCAAGATCCAGCAAGTTATCTCAATATCATGGATCCTAAGACCGGTTCCGCTATGAAACACCTTGGTATTACTAAAGGAAAAGATAAGGAAGTAGTAGCTCAACTAGGTTTGGACGAATATAAGAAACTCTTGGATGATGCAGTTTCTGAGAAAAATGACTTGGATAAGAGATATGAAAAATATGCTAAAGCTCAAGCTTGGCTTACTGATAGTTCTCTCTTGATGCCAACAGCTTCATCAGGTGGTTCACCAGTTGTCAGCAATGTCGTTCCATTCTCTAAACCATACTCACAAGTAGGTATTAAGGGTGATCCATACATCTTCAAGGGAATGAAATTGCAAAAAGAGATTGTAACTGCTAAAGAATATCAAGCAGCTCTTGAAAAATGGCAAAAAGAAAAATTGGAATCAAACAATAAATACCAAAAAGAATTAGAAAGTCATGTCAAATAAAACAGACTAGTACTTTTGGAATAAAGGGGCCTATATGGAATGGATTAAACTAATAGGGATATTTATCATTGTGGTTGGTTTTATCTATAAGTTAGATACAATCGCAACGGTAGTCTTAGCTAGTTTAGTTACAGCTCTAATTTCTGGAGTTTCTCTTGTTGAATTCTTGGAAATTTTGGGAAAAGAATTTAGTAATCAACGAGTTCTTACGATTTTTATGGTAACCTTGCCACTGGTAGGTTTATCTGAAACTTTTGGCCTCAAGCAACGTTCGATTGATTTGATTCAAAAGATTAAAGGTCTGACCGTAGGAAGTTTTTATACAGTGTATTTCTTTTTTCGGGAACTCGATAGCTTCTTTGCCATTCGTCTAGGAGGACATCCACAGTTTGTAAGGCCTTTGGTTCAACCCATGGGACAAGCAGCAGCAGAGTCTCAATTAGGTAGAAAATTAACGGAGCAGGAGAGCGAAGCGCTAAAAGCGCGTGCAGCAGCAAATGATAATTTTGCAAATTTCTTTGCTCAGAACACTTTCGTTGGTGCAGGTGGTGTCCTCTTGGTGGGGGGCACTCTGGACCAATTAGGTTATGAAAGTAATTATGCAGGCATCGCTTCGGCTTCGCTTATTGTTGCAGGAGTGGCCCTACTTGTGGTAGGAATTTACAATTACCTGTTTGATAGAAAACTGCTAGTGAAAAAGCTTAGTAAAGGAAAAGAAGAATGAGCAATCTAGCAAGTCAGTTATTAGAGTTGACCTATATTGTGATTGGTTGTCAATTCCTTCATACGGCTTATTGTAGCTATAAAGATAAAACAAACCCAGTTCGCTTTGGAACAGCTGGGTTTTGGGCTTTATTGGGCATCAGTTTTATCGGTGGCTCTTATCTACCTTCTATCTGTATTGGAGTTATCGTAGTGCTATTAGCACTACTAACTCTCTTTAAACAGGTTCGTATAGGAACCTTACCGTCTCTGGATGAAGTCAAGGCAAACATTGAAGCTAAACGACTAAAGAATAAAATTTTTATTCCGGTCATGTTAATGGCTTTGATTGCTTTGGCATTAGCAAAAATGATTCCTGACTTTAGTAAGATTGCTATCAGCCTTGCAGCATTTTTAGCAACCATCTCTCTTTTATTGATTACTAAGAGTTCTCCTAAAAGCTTGTTAGCAGAAAATAATCGCATGGTTCAGCAAGTCTCAACTAGTGGGATTGTGCCTCAACTTTTAGGGGCTTTGGGAGCAATTTTTACCGTTGCAGGTGTTGGAGACTTGATTTCGCATTTAATCAGCGGTCTAGTTCCTTCGGGTAGTCGTTTTATGGGTGTAGTGGCTTATGTCCTTGGGATGGTTCTATTCTCTATGATAATGGGGAATGCATTTGCTGCCTTCACGGTTATTACTGCTGGAATTGGTGTTCCCTTTGTATTTGCCTTGGGAGCTGACCCAATCGTGGCTGCAGCTCTAGCAATGACGGCAGGTTGCTGTGGAACCTTATTGACTCCAATGGCGGCTAACTTTAATGCTTTACCGGCAGCTCTCCTGGATATGAAAGATCCAAATGGGGTTATCAAAGCGCAGGTAGGAGTAGCTATTGTCATGATTATCATCCATGTGTTTTTGATGTATTTTTTGGCATTTTAGCAAAGGAAATAAAATGAAAATATTAGTAACAGGTTTTGATCCTTTCGGTGGTGAAACGGTCAATCCAGCCTTGGAAGCTGTTAAATCATTACCGTCAGAGATTCATGGCGCAGAGGTTCATTGGGTAGCAATCCCAACGGTATTTTATAAAGCAGCAGAGGTATTAGAAACAGCAATCGTCCGCTATCAGCCAGATGCGGTGCTTTGCATCGGCCAAGCAGGAGGAAGAGCTAGTCTAACTCCTGAGCGAGTTGCCATCAACCAAGATGATGCTAGAATTCCTGATAACCAAGGGAATCAGCCGATTGACACTCCTATACGCCAGGATGGTCAAGCAGCCTATTTTAGCACACTACCGATCAAAGCAATGGTACAAGCCATAAAAGAGGAAGGGCTACCAGCTACAGTTTCCAATACAGCAGGAACCTTTGTTTGCAATCATTTGATGTATCAGGCTCTCTATTTAGCGGATAAAAAATTTCCACATATGAAATCAGGCTTTATGCATATTCCTTATATGACAGAACAAGTGGTAAATAAGCCTAATACAGCATCTATGAATTTAACTGATATCGTCAGAGGTATCGAAGCTGCGATTGGTGCTATCGTAGATTATAAAGATAAGGACATAAAATTAGTGGGTGGTACAACCCACTAACAATGAGTCTTCACTAGATTAAAAAATTAGATTTTGTCACAAAAACTCTTTATCAAGGTTGTCTTGATAAAGAGTTTTTTTCTTGCCAGTTTTTTAAATTTCTTGTACAATAGGAAGAGTGAAAAGAGGTATCGTATGAGTAAAAAAGATAAAAAAATTGAAATTCAATTAACAGACGCGACTGTTTTAGTTGGTAAGGAAAAGTATGAAGGGTATACTTTAACGATTGGTAAAAAGGTTATTGGTGAAATTGCTGAACTAGATAATCAATTTGCGATCATAAAGAATGGAAATGTCGATAGTTTTTATAAAAAACTTGAAAAAGCTGTGGAAATTTTGATTGAAAACTATAATTTAGCAAAATAAAGCTTGTTTTTTGTAAATTTTCATGATATAATAGTTTTTGTTGAACATTGGAGAGATAGCGAAGAGGCTAAACGCGGCGGACTGTAAATCCGCTCCTTCGGGTTCGGGGGTTCGAATCC
>NZ_JVHE01000106.1:0-508 GCF_001072925.1 Streptococcus pseudopneumoniae
TACGCCAACTGTTAATATTCCAGAAGGAAATGTGACAGCGAAAGCGACAGATCCATCAGGAAACACATCAGTAGCAAGTGACCCAGCGAAAGCAACAAAACCAAGCACACCAGATACAGAAGCACCAGCGAAACCAGTTGTCGATACAGACCTAACAGGTAAAGCAGGAACTAAGACACCAGTTGAAGTGAACGCAGAACCAGGATCAACTGTTGCCCTTTACGATAAAGATGGCAACAAGATTGGTGAAGCAACTGCAGGTGAAAATGGTAAAGCCACTATCACTCCAACAGTAAACATTCCAGAAGGCAATGTAACAGCGAAAGCAACCGATGCGGCAGGTAACACTTCAGATGCAAGTGAACCAGTGAAAGCAACAACAGCTGCAGATACAGAAGCACCGGCTAAACCAGTTGTGAACACAGACCTTACAGGCAAAGCAGGCACTAAGACACCAGTTGAAGTGAACGCAGAACCAGGATCAACTGTTGCCCTTTACGATAAAGAT
>NZ_JVHE01000107.1:0-588 GCF_001072925.1 Streptococcus pseudopneumoniae
TGTTGTTGGATTATGCTTACCTGTGAACGTAAAGCTATCTTGAACATTAGTAGTTGGAGTATCCTCTCCCGCTCCTTCAAATGTAACAGTTTGTTTAGTTGGTTTTGACACATCATTTACGATTGGCACGTAAATGATTGGGGTATCTCGTGAAATACGATCTGGATCACCTTCATCATTTGGTTCAATCGTTTTATCAACTATATTGTAACCCCAAGCTTGAGGTTGTTCTTCCTTAATTTTGTATCCAGCTGGAGCATCTGGAATTTTAGTTTCTGATGCTTCTTTAGGATTCCACGGATTATTTTCATAAGTCTTAGATACTGAACCTGGAATAACATTTCCCGCTTCATCTACTTGGATAATTTTTCCTAATGGTTTATACACAACGTGATCTGTTACTTCTGGTTGATCCGGAGTTACTGTCTTAGATCCAGCTTCTGTCTTATCAGAGTAGTAACCGTCTACAACTGGAACAATCAATTTTCCATACGTATGACTAGATTCATTCCATGTTGTTGTATTTGTTGTTGGATTATGCTTACCTGTGAACGTAAAGCTATCTTGAACATTAGTAGTTGGAGTATC
>NZ_JVHE01000108.1:0-1107 GCF_001072925.1 Streptococcus pseudopneumoniae
GCATCTGGAAACGTTAAATTCTCAGCTATCGAATTCAAGAAAGAACAAGCAGGCGTTCACAACTACACAGTTGAAGAAGTAGCTGGAACAGACGCAACCGTTACATACGACACCATGAAAGCGAATGTAACAGTTACAGTTAAACACGATGGAACAGCTAAAGTTCTTGTAGCAACTGTTGGCGATATCGCTGATAAAGAGTTCAACAATACTGTTCGTCCTCCAGAAGAACCTAAGTTCCAACCAGAGAAATACGTTGTTTCTGAAGAGAAATTCGATATCACAGGCGACAAGCTCGTTGACGATGACAAAGAATTGGCAGACAAGTACGGAGATACTAATAAAGATCCATACGCAGATAAGACTGACAACAACGAAGCTCAAAACTTGAATACGAAGACTGTGAAACGTGGCGACAAGTTGGTTTACCAAGTTTGGTTGGATACAACTAAATTTGACGCAGCTAACAAGGACAATATTCAATCTGTAGGAATCTCAGATGACTACGATGAAACTAAGTTGGATCTTGACGCTACTAAGATTAAAGCCTACGATTCAGTAACAGGTGATGATGTTACAGCTAAATTCGATATCACTGTGAACAACGGTGTGATTACTGCAACTCTTAAAGATGGCTTCACTAAGTCACTTGGCGATGCAGAAAACACTCAAGTGATCGATACAACTAAGTTCGCCTTCGGACGTTACTACAAGTTCGACATCCCAACAACAGTGAAAGCTGATGTTCCTGGCGGAGTAGACATCGAAAATACTGCGGCTCAAGTAGTCAACTACTACAATCCAGTAAGCAAGACTGTTGAAAAACCAAACAAACCAACTGAAAAACGTGTCAACAGTGTTCCAGTTGAAGTAGAATTCAACTTCACTAAACGTTTGGAAGGTCGTGAGCTTAAAGCTAACGAATTCAGCTTCGTCCTTAAAGATTCAGAAGGTAAGACTCTTGAAACTGTAAGCAATGATGCTTCTGGTAACGTTAAGTTCTCTAAACTTGAGTTCAAGAAGGGTCAAGAAGGCGTACACAACTACACAGTAGAAGAAGTTAAAGGAAGCGACGCAACCGTTACATACGACACCATGAAAGCGAAT
>NZ_JVHE01000109.1:0-92864 GCF_001072925.1 Streptococcus pseudopneumoniae
GCAGTGCTTTGAGCAACCTGCGGCTAGCTTCCTAGTTTGCTCTTTGATTTTCATTGAGTATTAGCTTTCATACTAGATAATTTTTCTAGCTATTGTAACAAAAAAGTCACCCGAAGGCAACTTTTATTCTGTATTTGCTTATTTGCTTTATAAACGATTAAAAATCTATTCTGGACTAAAAGCTGCTGCTTCTTGCATTTGATAGTATTTACCTTTTCTCGCCATGAGTTCCTGATGATTGCCATACTCGACAATATCTCCATCCACCAAGACAAGAATCAAATCAGCATCCTGAATGGTTGACAAACGGTGGGCGATGATGAAACTTGTCCGCCCCTTCATGAGTTTGGCAAAGGCATCCTGAACCAATACCTCTGTCCGAGTATCAATGGATGATGTCGCTTCGTCTAAGATGAGAATCTTAGGAATGGCCAAAAAGACACGGGCAATGGTTAAAAGCTGAGCCTGACCCACAGACAAGGATTCCCCTGCATTTTCAAGCTTGGTATCATAACCCTGTGGCAACTGTTGGATAAAGAAATCTGCGTTAGCTGCCTTGGCTGCGGCAATGACCTGCTCTCGGCTAGCATCAGGATTGCCAAAGGCAATATTGTCATGAATGCTTCCTTGCTTGAGCCAAGTTTCTTGAAGCACCATTCCAAACTGCTGTCGAAGAGAAGCTCGAGTATAGCCATAAATCGAATGACCATCTAGCAAAATATCTCCAGAGTTAATCGGGTAAAAACGCATGAGGAGATTGATAAGGGTGGATTTCCCAGCACCCGTTGGTCCAACGATGGCAACCTTACTGCCAGCTGGAATGTCAATAGACAAGTCCTTGATTAAGATTTTTTCAGGATTGTAACCAAAGGAAACATGTTTAAAGGAAATTGCTCCACTGACTTGGTCGCTGTTCAATTCTTTAAGGCCAGTTTCTGTAATCTCAGGACTTTCTAAAACAGTATAAACACGTTCTGCACAAGCCAATGCACTCTGCAACTCGGCTAAAACCGATGAAATATCATTAAAAGGCTTAGTGTACTGCTGCACATAGTTTAAAAAGGTCACTAAACGTCCAACTGTCAAAGTGGAGCCCATCATGATACGGAAGGCCCCTACTCCAGCAAGAAGGGCATAAATAAGGGCATTTACAAAACGGGTTGAAGGATTGACTGTCGAAGAATAAAAGATAGCTGACTGAGAATAGCCTGCATAAGTATCATTTGCCTCATGAAGTCTATCGATGAATTCTTCTTGAGCATTAAAAGACTGGATTATAGTCTGTTGGGTGAGGGATTCTTCAATCAACTGGGTTTGAATCCCCCTAGACTCTGTCTGTTTTTGAAAGAGATGGTAGGATCTCTTGGCAATAAAGCGTGAAATGACCATAGACAGAGGTGTTAAGAGCAAGACCAAGAGAGTCATCAAAAGATGAATCTGAAGCATGGCAAGGATGCTGACCAAAATCATCAGAACTCCGATGAAAAATTGGTTGAAAATCATATTCAATCCCGCTGCCAACTGTTCAATATCTGTCGTCACACGGCTAACCATTTCTCCGCTCCCCTGTCTGTCTACAAGGGCAATCGGGAGACGATGGAGTTTTTGAATGATTTTTTCACGTAAATCTCTGGTATAGGAGAAAATAAGACGGTTATAGAGGAGAGGATTGACCCATTGTACCAGTGTATTTCCTATGACCACCAATATCATCTGGAGGAAAATCTGCCAAAACACCTGAGATGAGCCCGTCACTATGACTTGGTCAATTACTTGTCCAATCAAGATTGGAAGATAGATTGATAGGGCCACTTGAGCAATGGTTCCTAAGAAAGCCAGGAAAAGAAGGACGGGATGACTTGCTAAATCTTTTGCCAATTGTTTGAGGGTTTGACTTGCATGTTTGCCTTTCATTCTAGTCCTCCTTTCCATGTTGGGATGCATTGATTTCACGATAGACTTGGCTAGATTTCATCAATTCCTCATGATTTCCAAGCGCTGATTGCTGACCTTTCTCTAAAAGAAGAATCTGGTCTGCAATCTTCAAGGTTGAAGTCCGTTGGGAAATCAAGATTAAGCTAGTATCTGGCAAGTTCTCCTGAATGGCCTTCAGAAGATTGGATTCAGTAATGGTATCAAGTGCTGACGTCGCATCATCCAGGATGAGAAAAGGAGCTTGACGTAAAACTGCTCGGGCAATCGACAAGCGTTGCTTTTGCCCACCTGAGAAATTTCGACCGCCTGCTTGAACCTCTGCGTCCAGCTGACCTTCCTTATCGCTGACAAAGTCCTTGGCCTGAGCAATTTCCAAGGCCTGCCAGAGTTCTTTGTCCGAGACAGGCTCTTCCATACCCAGAGTTAAATTAGAACGAATAGTCCCTTTAAAAAGTTCAACCTTTTGAGGGACATAGGCCATCCAAGAACGCCATTCAGAAAGATCGCGAGGACTACGTTCATCTCGATAAAGGGAAATGCTTCCCTTATCTGCCGGATAGAGGCCAAGTAGGACCTGCACTAAGGTTGACTTACCAGAACCAGTTCCTCCGATAATCCCAAGAATCTCCCCTTGTTGCATATCAAAAGAAATATCCCTTAGCGAAGGTTGAGCAGCATCTGGATAAGTAAAGGTCAAGTGACTAACTTGTAAAACTCGATGTCCAGATACTTTCTCCACCTGAATCTCAGAATGAATATCTTCAGGTTCTTCAGTGAAGACTTCCTCAATCCGCTTAGCTGATATATAGGACTGGTTGAGTGAATTAATCAGCATGGCTAGTTTAATCAACTCTACCAAGATCTGTAAGAGATAGTTGATTAGGGCAATCAAGGCACCCTGACTGAGCCAGCCTCCCTGGATAGAAAGATAGCCATTCCAGATAATCACCAGCAGAGTTCCGTTGACGATCAAATAGGTCAATGGGGTCAAGAGACTAGACCAGTATCCTGTTTTCATTTGGATAGCCGTATAGATTTGGTTGAGTACTTGGAACTGTTCAATCTCTCGTTTTTCTTGACCAAAGGCACGAATCACACGCATCCCTTGTATCTGTTGGCGCGTTTCCTGAACCAGCTGGTCTGTTTTCTTTCTCAAACTACTGTAGAGGGGATTGACCAAACGTGACAGAACGACAATGACAAGGGTCAAAATGGCAACCATGACCAGAAACCAGAAGGTCAATTCAGGCGAGAGACGATATGCCATGAAAATGGCACCGAAAACAATAATAGGCGCCCTTAAAAATAAGCGCAAGAATTGATTAATTCCCGTTTGAATCTGATAGGTATCTGAAGTCAAACGCGTCACCAAACTCGAAGTCGTCAAACGGTCTCTACTATCCTTGGGCAAGGAGAGAATATGACGATAGAGATCATTGGTCAACTCCTTGGTAAATCCGACAGCTGCCTTGGCTGAGTAAAACTGGGCTACTAAAGCTACCAAAACACCAATAACTGCAAAAACAAAGAGGAGGCCTATTTGCATCCACAGATGACCCTGATCTTTTTGAGGGATTGATTGGTCAACAATTTCTGCTATTACCATGGGAACCAAGAGTTCAAAAACAGCTTCTAGCAATTTAAACAGAGGTGCTAGGAAAGATTCCTTAATGTAAGGTTTAAAGTAAGAAAGTAATTGTTTCATATGTCCCTTCTATTTTCAAAATGAAGAAGGTGGAAAAACCACCATCTTTTTTATTTGTTCAAATACGGAAGTAGGTAGCCATAACCAGCCTCTTCCATTTCATTCTTAGCAATGAATCGTAGAGAGGCAGAATTGATGCAATAGCGTAAGCCTCCTAGTTCCTGAGGTCCATCAGTAAAGACATGTCCCAAGTGGGCATTACCCGAACGTGATCGGACTTCGATACGTTCCATACCATGACTCAAGTCCTGGTAGTAATGAATGAGTTCCTTGGAAATAGGACGGCTAAAGCTTGGCCAACCACAGCCTGAGGCAAACTTATCCTTGGCAAAGAAGAGGGGCTCACCAGTCGTGATATCGACATAAATTCCTTCCTCAAAAGTTTGGTCATAAGCATTGCTAAAGGGAGCTTCCGTCGCTGCCTCTTGGGTAACTCTATAAGACTCTTCTGACAAATTTTCTCTTAAATCTGCCTGACTCGGTTTTTCATAGTTGGCGGCATCTATGAGTGGTTTCTCAGCATCTCTCACATCAATGTGGCAATAGCCACCAGGATTTTTCTTGAGGTAGTCTTGGTGATAGTCTTCAGCTAAGATATAGTGTCGGAGTTTTTCTACTTCCACTGCAATTTTACGACCGATGAGGAGTTCTTGTTCGCGAACTACTGTATTGATCGTTGGTATATCAGCTTCATCTAGGTAATAAATCCCTGTGCGGTATTGACGACCACGGTCATTTCCTTGTTGATTGACAGAAAGGGGATCGATAACTCGGAAATAATAGAGTAAAATCTCACGGAGCGAGACCGCCTTTTCGTCATAGACGACTTGCACAGTCTCAGCATGATCTGTTTCTTTGATTAATTGATAATTGGTAGTTTCAACTTGACCATTGGCATAACCAACACTTGTTTGCAACACTCCAGAAATACGGGAAAAGTATTCTTCCAAACCCCAAAAACAACCACCTGCTAAATATATTTCTGCCATCTCATACCTCCTTGACCATCTATCGGTCAGCAAAAGTGGGAAACATTTCATATCCCATCTTTCATTTTCAAAAAAAGGATAGGAAGCCCTCTAATAGAGAGTTTCCCCATCCTATCGCTATATTTATTTTTCTTCGACGCGAACGCCTTGTGTGTCTACTTGCAAATCATGAAGCTTGCCTTTGAACGGTTGTTTTTCAAGCTCTGCCTTAATCTTCGGCATCTTATCAGGATTAGCTAGAACCATGACAGTAGGCCCAGCGCCAGACAAGTAGGTCGCATAAGCACCGTTTCTCTTGGCAACTTTTTTAATTGTCGCAAATTCTCGAACCAAATCTTGACGATAACGCTCGTGGAAAAGGTCACTCTCGATAGCTTGGCCAGCTTTGACCATATCTCCTGTCAGTAGAGCTGCGATAGCCACATTGGCGATAGAACTTGCTGCAACAGCTTCCTTGTATGATAATTTCTTAGGCAAGACACCACGACTATCGCGAGTTCGCAATTCATAGTTTGGAATATAAGCTAGAAAAGCACACTCTGGGAAAGGCGCCACAACAGCAGAAACCTGACCTTCTACCGAACTAGCAATGACCAGATTTCCATAGATAGCAGGTGCAACATTATCAGGATGTCCTTCAATCTTAGTCGCCAATTGCAACTTATCGTGATCCGTTAATTTTAGGTTCCCTAATTGATTTGCCAGCTCAATTCCTGCAACGATGACTGAACTAGAAGAACCAAGTCCACGCGCAAGTGGGATATCACTAATCATTTTCAGGCGTCTGGGTTGTAGGTCTGGAACAATTTGTAGAGCAATCTTCAGCAAAAGATTACGTTCATCACGTGGAATCCATTTGCCTAATTGGTGCTCGATCATCCATTCTTCACGTTCCTCACAAACCTGAATTTCTAGATACTTAGTTACAGCTACACCAACCGAGTCAAAACCAGGACCCACATTGGCACTTGTAGCAGGTACAATAATCTTCATCTTAGTCTCCTAAAACCTTGAAGGTGTTGAGAAGTTCAAATTCAGCTACACCCTTCAAAGCTGCTGTAATAGTTTCAAGTTGCGCCTTGTTGATTTTATGAGTGATAATGACAACACGAGCCTTGCCTTCTTGCTTACCATCTTGAAGGATTTGCTTGAAGGAAATATCTTCTGCATTAAAGAGTTCAGCCAATTTCAAGACTTGACCTTTTGAATCTGGAGCCAAGATTGAGAAATAGTAATTAGCTTTGACATCTTCTGGCTTAGCCAAGACTACTGGACGGCTGTATTCATTAAAGGCTTTTCCAATTGTTCCATCATTCAGACGACGAACGATGCGGGCAATATCAGCCACAACACTTGTTGCAGTTGGTTTTTGACCAGCACCTGGTCCATAGTACATAGACTCGCCGATACCGATAGACTCTACAAAGACTGCATTCATGACACCATTGACACTTGCAAGTGGGTGAGCCTTAGGAAGGAAGGTTGGTGTAACCTCGGCAGCGATTCCAGATGGTGTTTCTTCGATAGAACCTACTAATTTAACAACATACCCAAGATCTTGGGCAACTGCCACATCCTCTGGAGTGATGTTGCGGATTCCTTGATGGGCCACATCTTCAAATTTGACATTCATCCCAAATGCAAACTGGCTAAGGATGACCATCTTGTAGGCTGCATCAATCCCATCAACGTCATTTGTAGGATCACTTTCAGCAAAACCAAGTCGTTGGGCTTCTGCAAGGGCATCTGCATAAGACCAGCCTTCTTCTACCATTTTAGTCATCATGAAGTTTGATGTGCCATTGACGACACCAAGAACACGTGTGATTTTGTCTGATGCTAGTGAGTTAACCAAGGTACGAAGGATTGGAATTCCTCCCGCAACAGCTGCTTCATAGTAAAGAGCAACATTATGAGCTTTAGCAATCTCAAGCAATTCTGCACCATGAACAGCCAAAAGGTCCTTGTTGGCTGTCACAACGTGCTTCCCTGCTTCTAAGGCACGAGTGATAAAGGTTTTAGCAGGTTCGATACGTCCCATCAACTCAACAACAATCGTGATATCTTTGTCTGACAAGATTTCATCAATATTTGTTACAAAATTAAAATCATTTCCTGCTTCAAGCAAGCGAGCTTTTTCTTCATCATCTTTGACCAAAACCTTAGCTACTTCAATTTCTGAATGTGCTGCTTGAACAATTTTTTCTCCATTTTCCTTTAGTAAGAATGGTACACCACTGGCTACTGTACCAAATCCAAGTAAAGCAATCTTAACTGACATGTTTGTCTCCTTGAAATTTTCTAATAGTCCTATTATACCAAAATTGTGAGAAAATTCCTACCATTCTGAACTAAAAATAGGAGCGTCAAATCATAAAAAAGCCTGCCCTGATACAACCTAGGACAGACTCTATTTTCAATCTATTTCACAAAAGCCAATTCCTTGCCAGTAGACAGGTCTTCTCGATAACGGAAACCTGCAAAACTGAGCTTTTTGATTTCTTCTACCGAAGTCACCTGATTTTCCATCAAGGCTGTTAAGAAAGCACCCCTAGCTTTCTTTGAAATGGTTGAGTGGACTTTAAGTTTTCCATCTCTGTCTTCCATAAACTTAAAGGTCACCATTTGCTCGCGAACCTCTTTAGGGAAGACAGTTTCAAATTCCGAAGACAAGAGTGAAAAGATGCAATCTTCCTCCTTCACCGACTCTTCATAAGCTGACTGCCAGTGACTTTTCAGGCTTTTCCCAGTGATTTTAAGTTTCATCAAAAAGTCCAGTCTGTGAGGCGCAATCGGTTCAAAGGCTGGAATCACACCATAGAGAGCTGACGTTATCATGAGGTGTTTTTCGAGATAGGCTTGCTCCTCCTTGGTGAGATTGTCCCGTTTGATGTTGCGATACATGAGTCCATCAAAGAGGTGCAAGGCTGGATAGTTTGTCGCAGTTCCATTTTTCAAGGCTTGGATATGGTCATACTCCTCTTGCGCTTTTTCGGCAGATATTTTGTAAAAACTCTCCAGCTCTTGGGCAGAAAATCTTGCCAATTCATTCAGCACTGCCTGACTTTCAGGACACAATGGTTTAGCCTCTAAACTAGGGATTTCAGTGTTCATTTCTTTTGCAGTTGGGATTAGAATTTTCATAGTGTTAGTGTAGCATATTTTTTTAAGACTACCAAGGATTTGAGCCTAAATAATACGACCTTCCAAATGATCCAGTTCATGCTGACAGATCTGAGCCGGAAAACCTGTCAGGGTAATGGCCTTCTCTTGCCAATGAACATCTCTGTAACTTACTGTAATTTTTTCATATCTAGTTGTTTCTCTCACTCCTGTCAAAGACAAACAACCTTCCTTTGTCTCGTATGGTCCTTCAAAAGATTTGAGAACTGGATTAAACATAACCATGGGAATCATTCCGATATTAAAAATAATGACGCGCTTTTGCACCCCAATCATATTGGCTGCTAGTCCTACACAAGTTTCACGGTTAGCCTGTAGGGTGTCCTGCAAATCCTTTGCCAGGGGTAAATCTTCTTGACTTGCAGGCTGGGATACCTGCGATAAAAACATCATATCTTTGACAATTTTCTTTTCCAACTACTATTTCCTCCATCTTTCTCTCTACTTGATTATAGCATAAAATGCTTAGTCAGTTTATCTTTATATAAAATCTAAAAAGCCATCCGAAGATGACTTTTCATAGTGCTTAAATAGCGTTTTTATCTTTTCCAAGCGCTCGTTGAACTGCTTTGACAATCTCAACAAGGACTACAATCATAAGCGCTCCTACAGCGACCACCATCCATTGAGTCAAACTCAAATGTGACACGTGGAAGAGATTATTAAATCCAGGAACCAAAATTGTCACCACAAAGAGGACGAAGGCAACTGGGATAGACCAGTTAAAGGTCTTGTTGGTAAAGAGTCCCACTTTAAAGATAGATTGGTAAACCGACTTAACGTTAAAGGCATGGAGCAATTGGATCAAACCGAGAGTTGCAAAAGCCATGGTAAGGGCATCCGCATGGATTTCAGTATGACTTTGGTGCTCTGGGAAGAGAAGAGCCCAACCATAGACACCCAAAACTAGCATCGTTTGGAAGATCCCTTGATAAATGATTGCTCCGAAGACACCACCATCAAAGAAGTTAGACTTACGGCCACGTGGTTTGTGGGTCATGACACCTGGTTCAGCTGGTTCCACACCAAGGGCGATGGCTGGTAGCGTATCTGTTACCAGGTTAATCCATAGCAAATGCACTGGTTGAAGCACATCCCAACCTAACAAGGTTGCAAAGAAGATGGTGAAGACTTCAGCCATATTAGCAGACAAGAGGTATTGGATTGATTTTTGGATATTTGAGAAGACCTTACGTCCTTCTTCTACTGCTACGATAATGGTTGCAAAGTTATCATCAGCAAGGACCATATCCGAAGCTCCCTTAGAAACTTCTGTACCTGTAATCCCCATACCGATACCAATATCCGCTGTCTTAAGTGATGGCGCATCGTTGACCCCGTCACCTGTCATGGCAACAACCTTACCTTCATTTTGCCATGCTTTCACGATACGAACCTTGTGCTCAGGTGATACACGAGCATAAACAGAGTATTGCTTGAAGACTTTTTGGAATTCTTCATCAGTGAGTTCATTCAACTCAGCACCCGTGAAGACATGGTCTTCTGTATCATTTGGATCAATGATTCCAAGACGTTTGGCAATAGCTTCCGCTGTATCTTGGTGGTCACCCGTAATCATGATTGGACGGATACCCGCTTCCTTAGCAACACGAACAGCTTCTGCAGCTTCTGGGCGCTCAGGGTCAATCATGCCGACCAAACCAGAGAAGATGAGGTCAGATTCAACAATTTCAGATTCCAAGGTTGGAATTTCGTTACTTGTCTTGTAAGCCATCATCAAGACACGGAGGGCTTGTTTAGCCAAGTCTTTGTTGGTTGCAAGGATAGCATTTTTATCTTCTTCTGTGATTGGGCGAACTTCCCCATTGACTTCAATACGAGTCACGCGCTTGAGCAATTGGTCAGGCGCACCCTTGACAGCGATAAAGTAAGAACCGTCTGCTTCCTTATGAATGGTAGACATGAGTTTACGGTCTGAGTCAAATGGCAATTCAGCTACACGTGGCTCATCCTTCAAGACTTCACGAACATCAAAGTTGTGGTCCAAACCAAACTGTACAAGTGCTGTCTCCGTTGGATCACCAATCAGCTTACCAGATGGATCCACCTTGGTGTCATTGGCAAAGTTCATGATACGTAGCGTATTGTTGTTAGCAGCAATTTCAGATGCCGAGCTTTGCAATTGACCGTTGGTATAAACTTTTTCAACCGTCATTTGGTTCATGGTCAAAGTACCTGTTTTATCAGATGCGATGATTTCTGTTGAACCAAGAGTTTCAACCGCTGGTAATTTACGAACAATCGAATTACGTTTGGCAAGGGTTGTTGTTCCCAAAGATAGAACGATGGTTACAATGGCAGGAAGCCCTTCTGGAATCGCCGCTACTGCAAGAGCAACCGCCACCATCAAGCCTTCTAATGGATGTTCGCCACGAACAAAGACACCAACCAAGAAAGTAATAACGGCAATCACAATAATCAAGTAAGTCAAGGCCTTAGATAATTGTTCCAAGCTTTGCTTCAACGGTGTTTCTGTTTCGTCTGCGTTGGCTAACATATCCGCAATCTTACCAACTTCTGTATACATACCAGTGTTGGTCACGACCCCAATACCACGACCGTAAGTTACGTTTGAGTTTTGGTAACCCATGTTAACACGATCCCCGATACCAGCATCTGCTTCAACAAGTCCTGTCACATCTTTTTCAACTGGCACAGACTCCCCTGTAAGAGCTGCTTCTTCGATTTTAAGAGAAGCTGCTTCAAACAAACGCATATCTGCAGGCACGACATCTCCCGCTTCAAGCAAGACGATGTCACCAGGTACCAATTCTTTTGAGTCAATCTCAATCACATGACCATCACGACGAACACGAGCCATCGGGCTAGACATATTTTTCAGAGCTTCAATGGCTGCTTCTGCTTGCCCTTCTTGGTAAACCCCAAAGGCAGCATTCAAGACAACAACGGCCAAGATGATAATGGCATCCGTTAGACCGTCCATTCCTTCTGTAATCACAGAAAGTGCCGCTGCCGCAAGCAAGATGATAATCATCAAATCCTTAAATTGATCAAGGAATTTAGCTAGTAGGCTACGTTTTTCGCCCTCTTCTAACTCATTTCGACCATAAGTCGCTAAGCGTTCTTGAGCCTGGGCAGTTGACAAACCTTCAACAGATGAGTCCAAATTCTTTAGGACTTCCTCAGAAGATTGCGTATAAAACAAGTCTTTATTTTGTTCTTTTGACAAAACAGTCTCCTCCTTTTTGGCCTCTTTTTACAAAAAAAGAGACCTGTTTTTTAAAAAAACAAGTCTCGCTGTTTAATATAGTGCCGGAAATAATTCGTAATGACGACACTATCGCGGTTAACCGCCAGCTACTCCCTTGAGTAGTTCTATTATAACAGATTTTCAAAAATTTTCAAGTCTTGAGGTGGAGTTACTCATCACTCTCATCATAGGTGCGGTTGCTGATAATATATCTTGGACGTTGTTTCGTTTCTAGATAGATTTTTCCGATATATTCCCCAATTACACCAAGACTAATGAGTTGAACCCCGCCAAGTAAGCTTACAATGGCGTAGGTACTGGCCCATCCAGCTACTACTGTACCAACAAATTTGCTCCACAAAACCCAGATGATCAACAAAAAACTAAACAGTGAAGTCATAACTCCCAAGCTAGTAATCAAATGGATTGGTTTAATCGATAAGCTAGTAATTCCATCCATAGCTAGACCAAGCATTTTAGAGAGTGGATAGTGACTCTCACCAGCAATCCGCTCATGGCGTTTATAAGTCACGTAGGAATACTTAAACCCTACAAGAGGCATAATGCCTCGAAGAAATAAGTTTACTTCTTTAAATTTAGCAAGTTCATGAATAAAACGTTTGGAGACTAAACGATAGTCAGCATGATTAAAAACGACATCCGCTCCAAATAGTTGCATCACCTTATAGAACCCCTCTGCTGTAATACGTTTAAAAGCCGAATCTGTCTCTCGGTTATCACGAACGCCGTAGACAATCTCTGAACCTGACTTATATTCAGCAATCATCTGATTCATACAATCAATATCATCTTGACCATCTGCGTCAATGGTAATCACGATATCCGCAAATTCTGCAGCTTCGTACATCCCAGCAAGAACACTACTTTGATGACCACGGTTTCGACTTTGAGAAATACCTACAACAAATGGATTCGATGAAGCATATTCTTGGATAAGTTCCCAAGTTTTATCCTTACTGCCATCATTCACATACATGACCTTACTATTTGGATGAACCTCTTGATTTTTCACAAGCTCCTCTATTTTTCCCACAAACATTGGGTTAGTATGAGGCAATACCTGCTCTTCGTTATAACATGGAATCACGATATATAAAATCGGATTATTTCTACTCATTTTTGTCTCCTAACCTCTTAAATCCAAAAGGGAAATTAGTCCCTCTAAATACTCTGACAATCAATTCACACCCTACCAAAGTCAATATTGTCACAACACTTGTTGTAATATAGGCATTCACAAAAATACCGGTATATCTTGTAGATAATTGTAAAACTAATTTTTCTACCAATACTAAAACAATCGGGGCATGGACACCATAGTAAATCAAGGTTCTTTGACCGATTGATTTCAAGAGAGTCATTTCAGGAATTGACTTAAAGAATATGAGGGTGGACCATATACCTGAAATTGCAGCAATGTAAAACAAGAGATGGTTTCCAATCTGTTGATAGTAAAGATCAACAATCTGTTTCCCACTCCAATGATAGTTCAACCTACCAACAAATATAGTTAGCAATAAGGCAAGCGGCAAATAATAAATTGCAAAAAACTTTTCCATCTGCGCTAAATATTTTCTCACTCCGACACCTAAGAGTGTAAAGATAATGGCTACAGGGACCAGGTCAATATTCCAGATAAGATAAAAATGCCAAGCATAGATTTTTTGCCCTAAAATGACTAGAAGCAAGAGTGATACACTAATCAAAAACCATTGGATAATGGTCCATTTTTTTCTGAGAATAAAGTAACTAAAAACATGTGCTAAAAACATGACATTCAGAAACCATAACTGAAAATAAACATGCAAGCGGTCTGACAACAATAACTGTTTAGTAAAATGAATAAGATTAAAACTAAACACTTGTTCAGGATACATGACAAAGAGTTGAAAGAGAAAAACAAAAATATTCAGGCAAAAAAAGGGAACGACCAAACTTTTCACCTTGCTAAGAAAATATTCCTTAAATGTTTTGTATTTAGTGACATTTAAAGTAAAACCTGACAAGAAGAAAAATAAGGGGATATGAAAAACATAGAGGAGTATTTTTGCACCAAGAGGCACAAAACTGCTATGCCCTATAATAACAAGTATAATCGCTAGCCCCTTAGCCATATCTAGGTAACCTATGCGCTTTTTCATCCTATCTATCTTCTCCTGTTCTTAGTCGATAAAGATTCATATCAGAAGTGACCAACTCAACTTCTTCAAAATAAACATCTTTCTGGTAATGTTCTTTCATAATTTTTTTGACCCGATCCATATTTCCTGAGGAAGGTGACCAAAAGAATAGGATGTTCTCCTTATCTAAAGCCGATGAAAGAAGATTACTAGGGTCCTCCACATTGTAGTTTTCCATTAATTGATAGTAATGTGGCGAAAAAGTTTGCCAATTACCTAAGGTTGTTGTATTTTCAATTAACTGATCAGGCTTCATTCTAATCGTAGCCAAGCTTGGTTGAGAATTGACAAGTGTTCCATAACCGCCAAAAACAAGCAATTTATCAGAATGTTTTTCCACTACATCATGATACTCTGATATCATGGATGATTGAATGATTGGGAACCAGTAAAGTTCTTGTCCCACACTATTTACCCAGGCCATACTCGCCAGCATTCCTACAAGTTGTAGACTATAAAAAATTCCTCTTTCTTTCAACAGTTTACGCTTATTGTAAAATAAGGGCGCATAGTAGACGAAAAAGATTAAAAAGCTAACGATAATCGGGATATAAACACGTTCTACTACTCTCTGCCTAACAAATAGTGCACCGATGAGTGCAAATGGAACAAGCGGGAGTAACCAGCCATAGACTTTCTTAGGCTTGAACAACAAAAACCAGCCAACCATAACAAGAAGAAAGGTTGTCAAAATAATGTTTTGGAAATAATCTTTCACCATCTGAAATACATTAAAGGAGTACTTCTCAGAGAAAGAACGTACGGATTGAATTTTTGTTAACAACTCATTGTTCAAAGCATCTTTTTCAGCAAATAACCAGTAGGTTGAAGCAGATAAGTCGTTTTCACTGACCCCCAATTCCTGAAATTCCTTGGCATGCTTCTCATAATCAATTGCAGGGAAATCTCTCAAATTGGTACTCAGAGTATTCCAAGTTAGGTATTCTTGAACATCTGGTTTCGTTAAGGTGTAAACTTTATTAGAAGCAAAGATAAGTAAAATAAGAGCAGATAATACGAAAAGCTCTTTTTTCTTTTTCTCTTTGATTACTTCAAAAACTAGAAACGGCAGTAAAAGTAGCAATAAACTGGCAATGATTTGCGGTCTAATCGACAATCCAATCAGAGACAACAGAGCTCCTACGATGTATTTTCTATCGAATAATAAAAGTATCCCTGCTGTAGACAACAAATAAGCAATTACTGAAAACGAGAAATACTTCATCAAAATCATTTGAAGTATAACAAGTAGGGGAAGAACAAAATAAAGTTTCTTCCTGAAAAAAGAATCCAAGTATACACTAAAGCTCAAGCAAAAACTAAGGGCTAGGAAAATAAAATAAACATTCCAAGTTGTAAACAATTGCTGAAGGAATACTAAAGCAGATGACAACATAATCCCAATGTAAGGGAGCAACATATTATCACCAGATAGTATGGTTTGATTGACCATGATATCATCTACGACTGGATATTCAAAGCCTTTCATCAATCTATATCCATAAAAAATAAAAAATGGTAGCACAATCAAACCAATGCGAATCATTCTATCTGTGATTTGTTTTTGGGTCATGGAAAACTCTCTCTAAAATTATGATTACTTTATATTCTATCATATTTCAATCAAAAAATCTGTTGAATCAATGCAAATCTCCCCAACCACTCCATTTGAATTTTCCTTACAAAACCAGTATAATGATAGAATACAAAAATTCTAGGAAGAGAGTCAGATGAATCAATCAGTTTCAAATTTGAAATTAGCTGAGCGAGGTGCTATTATTAGCATCTTGACCTACCTTTTCTTGTCAGCAGCTAAGTTAGCAGCGGGCCACCTCCTTCACTCGTCCAGTTTGGTGGCGGATGGTTTCAACAACGTTTCTGATATCATCGGAAATGTTGCCCTCCTCATAGGGATTCGATTGGCCCGACAGCCAGCAGATAGAGACCATCGTTTCGGTCACTGGAAAATCGAGGACTTGGCAAGTCTTATCACCTCTATCATCATGTTCTATGTTGGTTTTGATGTTCTTCGCGATACGATTCAAAAGATTATCAGTCGCGAAGAAACTGTGATTGACCCACTTGGAGCGATTTTGGGAGTGGTTTCTGCAGTGATTATGTTTGGAGTCTATCTCTACAACACTCACCTCAGCAAGCAATCCAAGTCTAAGGCACTGAAAGCAGCTGCCAAGGATAATCTATCAGATGCCGTCACCTCACTTGGAACCACCATCGCCATCCTAGCCAGCAGTTTTAACTTCCCTCTCGTGGATAAATTGGTTGCCATCGTTATCACCTTCTTTATCCTCAAAACTGCCTATGATATCTTTATCGAGTCATCTTTCAGTCTTTCAGATGGTTTTGATGAGCACTTGCTCGAAGATTACCAAAAGGCTATCATGGAAATCCCTAAGATTAGCAAGGTCAAATCACAACGGGGTCGTACTTATGGTAGCAACATTTATCTGGACATTACTCTCGAGATGAACCCGGATCTCTCTGTTTTTGAGAGTCACGAAATTGCTGACCATGTCGAATCCATGCTGACAGAACGCTTTGGTGTCTTTGATACCGATATTCACATTGAACCAGCACCGATTCCTGAAGATGAAATTCTTGATAATGTCTATAAAAAATTGCTCATGAGAGAGCAACTAATTGACCAAGGAAATCAATTGGAAGAGTTACTGGCTGAAGATTTCATTTATATTCGCCAAGACGGACTAGAACTAGACAAGGAAGCCTATAAGGAGGAAAAAGAATTAACCTCTGCTATCAAGGAACTTCACTTGACGTCCATTAGTCAGAAGACAAAACTCATCCGCTATCAGATTGGTGACACCATCCATACAAGTATCTGGCGCAGACATGAAACTTGGCAAAATATATTCCATCAGGAAACGAAAATTGAAAAAGACTAAAGAAAGAGGCCGGGACAAATCCCGACCTCATTTTTTATACTTATTTTGCTACGCTCTTAGCAAGAACGAAGTTTCCAAGTGTAGCTGAACCATTACCTGCAACAGCTGGTGTTACGATATAGTCACGCACATCCGGAACTGGTAGGTAACCATTGAGCAAGGATGTGAATTTCTCACGCACACGGTCAAGCATGTGCTGTTGGGCCATTACACCACCGCCAAAGACGATGACATCTGGACGGAAGGTTACAGTTGCATTTACAGCTGCTTGAGCGATATAGTAGGCTTGAACATCCCAAACAGAACTGTTGAGTTCGATGTTTTCACCACGAATTCCTGTACGAGCTTCTAAGCTTGGACCAGCCGCAAAACCTTCTAAACATCCCTTATGGAAAGGACAAACACCGTTGAATTCTTTTTCAATATCCATTGGGTGTTTAGCCACATAGTAGTGTCCCATCTCAGGGTGACCCACGCCACCGATAAACTCCCCACGTTGGATGACACCTGCACCGATACCTGTCCCGATTGTGTAGTAAACCAAGTTCTCGATACGGCCACCAGCATTGTTACGGGCAACCACTTCACCGTAGGCAGAGCTGTTTACGTCTGTAGTGAAGTACATTGGCACGTTTAGGGTGCGACGAAGGGCACCAAGCAAGTCCACATTTGCCCAGTGAGGTTTTGGAGTTGTTGTGATAAAGCCATAAGTTTTTGAGTTTTTGTCAATATCAATGGGACCAAATGAACCAATTGCAAGACCTGCAAGATTATCAAATTTTGAAAAGAACTCGATGGTTTTATCGATTGTCTCGATAGGAGTTGTTGTTGGGAATTGTGTTTTTTCTACAATGTTAAAGTTTTCATCACCGACAGCACAGACAAATTTTGTACCGCCCGCTTCCAAGCTTCCGTATAGTTTTGTCATGATAAACCTCTAGTTTTTATTTTCTCTATTATAGCATATTTCAAGGAGGAAAGTTGCTCTATATTTTAGTTTTTCCTCTGTAAATTTTACGATTCAATCAAAAACGAACAAACATGACATTTGTTCGTTTTTTTGATTTATTAAGCTTTAACTTCGATGATTGCATCACCCTTAGCAACTGTTCCAGAAGCAACTGGATTTACTGAAGCAAAGTCCGCAGTGTTTGTCACGATAACCATTGTTGTGTTATCAAGACCTGCAGCAGCAATCTTAGCTGAGTCAAATGTTCCAAGAACATCTCCAGCTTTAACCTTGTCACCTTGAGCAACTTTTTGCTCAAATCCTTCACCGTTCATTGAAACAGTGTCGATACCCACGTGGATCAAGATTTCAGCTCCGTTTGCAGTTTTCAAACCATAAGCATGTCCTGTTGGGAAGACGATTGTCACTTCAGCATCAGCTGGGGCGTAAACAACATCTTGACTAGGTTTTACAGCGATACCTTGTCCCATAGCTCCACTTGAGAAGACTGGGTCATTAACATCTGAAAGGGCAACTACGTCACCAACGATTGGTGTTTGGATGACACCTTCGCTAGGTGCAACAACAGTACCAGTTACTGCTTCGTCAGCCAAACGTTCAGTTGTAGCTTCTGAAGCCACTTCTGCTTCATCTTCATAACCAAACATGTAAGTAAGAGCAAAACCAAGAGCGAATGATACAGCTACCATAAGAAGGTATTGTGGAAGTTGTCCGTTACCAATGTAAAGCATTGTACCAGGGATGATTGTGATACCATTACCAGTACCAGCAAGACCAAGGATAGATGCCAATCCACCACCGATTGCACCAGCGATCAATGAAAGGAAGAATGGTTTACGGAAACGCAAGTTAACCCCGAAGATAGCAGGCTCAGTAATACCTAGGAAGGCAGAAAGAGCAGCTGGGAAAGCAAGTGTTTTAAGTTTTGGATTTTTAGTTTTAACACCAACGGCTACTGTTGCAGCACCTTGAGCAGTCATGGCAGCTGTGATGATAGCGTTGAATGGGTTAACATGGTCAGTAGCAAGCAATTGAACTTCAAGCAAGTTGAAGATGTGGTGAACACCTGATACGACGATAACTTGGTGAACTCCACCAATCAAGAAACCACCAAGACCAAATGGCAAGTTAAGGATAGCTTTTGTTCCAAGAAGGATATAGTTTTCAACAACGTGGAAGACTGGTCCGATAACAAACAAACCAAGAATTGACATTACGAGGAGTGTTACGAATGGTGTTACCAAGAGATCAAGTACATCTGGAACCACTCTACGAACAGCTTTTTCAAACTTAGCTCCGACAACCCCGATGATGAAGGCCGGAAGAACTGAACCTTGCAAACCAACAACTGGGATAAATCCGAAGAAGTTCATAGCAGTTACTTCACCGCCAGAAGCAACAGCCCAGGCATTTGGAAGTGAACCAGAAACGAGCATCATACCAAGAACGATACCAACAGCTGGGTTACCACCAAATACACGGAAGGTTGACCAAACAACCAAACCTGGCAAGATAATGAATGCTGTGTCAGTCAAGATTTGAGTGTAAGTTGTAACATCTTCTGGAAGTGTCATTCCAAGAGCATTCAAGAGACCACGAACACCCATGAAGAGACCAGTTGCTACGATAACTGGAATGATTGGAACAAAGACGTCACCAAAAGTACGGATGGCACGTTGGAACCAATTTCCTTGTTTAGCAGCTTCTGCCTTCATCTCATCCTTAGATGTCGTTGGCAAACCAAGAGCTACGACTTCATCGTACATCTTGTTAACTGTACCTGTACCAAAGATGATTTGGTATTGACCTGAGTTAAAGAAAGCACCTTGAACTTTTTCCAAGTTCTCAATAGCATCTTTGTTAATCTTCGCTTCATCTTTCACCATAACACGAAGGCGAGTAGCACAGTGAGCTACACTGTTAACATTCTCACGTCCGCCCAAGGCTTCGATGACTTTTTTTGCAATTTCTGTATTGGTCATTTGCAAAAATCTCCTTATAAAAAAATTTGTTCTTGTTTGAAAGCGATTTTACTCGCCCCACGAATATTATTCTATCACGTTTAAAAAATATGTCAAGCGTTTTGCAGAAAAAATTTTGCTATTTTTTATTTTTTGATTGTTTTTGCTATTTTTTTCATCAACACAGCCATAACACCCTCTAAAATCAAGGTTTTTACTTTAAAGTTTTTCAAAAACTTTCATATTTTCATCATTTTCCATAAAATTACGTTTCCAAACTCTGTCAATCGTTTGACATTTTTTTCTTTAATTTAGTGTAAAAGACTTGCTTTTTTATAAGGAAACGTTTACTATTAAGATAGTAGAATTTATGGAGGAAATAGAAATGGAATGGACTACTGAACGTCGTTACAGACGTTATGAAGATTGGACACAAGAAGAAAGAAAAGAAATCCAAGAAAAGATGGTGCAATCCCCATGGCATGTCAGCTATCACATTGAACCAAAGGAAGGACTTCTCAACGATCCAAACGGTTTTTCTTATTTTGATGGTAAGTGGATTGTATTTTACCAAAACTTCCCCTTTGGAGCAGCCCACGGCTTGAAATCTTGGGTTCAACTTGAGAGTGACGATTTGGTGCACTTTACTGAAACAGGTGTAAAAATCTTACCTGATACTCCACTGGATAGCCACGGCGCTTACTCAGGATCTGCTATGCAGTTTGGTGATCAATTGTTCCTATTCTATACAGGAAATGTCCGTGATGAAAATTGGGTTCGCCACCCTTATCAGATTGGTGCCTTGATGGATAAGGATGGAAATATTAAAAAGATTGATAAGATCTTGATTGATCAGCCTGCTGATGCTACTGACCACTTCCGCGATCCACAGATTTTTAACTTTAAAGGACAATACTACGCTATCGTTGGTGGTCAAGACTTGGAGAAAAAAGGGTTTATCCGTCTTTACAAAGCTGTCGAAAATGATTATACAAACTGGCAAGAAGTTGGTGATCTTGACTTCAACAATGACCGTACTGCCTATATGATGGAGTGCCCAAATCTTGTCTTTGTTGGAGAACAACCTGTCCTTCTCTACTGCCCACAAGGTTTGGATAAAAAGGTTCTTGACTACGATAATATCTATCCAAATATGTATAAAATCGGTGTTTCCTTCGATCCTGAAAATGCTCGTATGGTAGATGTGTCTGAACTACACAATCTAGACTATGGTTTCGAAGCATATGCCACTCAGGCCTTCAATGCTCCTGATGGACGTGCTCTGGCAGTTAGTTGGCTTGGTTTGCCAGATGTGTCTTATCCATCTGATCGTTTTGATCACCAAGGGACTTTCTCATTGGTCAAGGAACTTACCATTAAAGATGGCAAACTCTATCAGTATCCTGTAGCTGCTATCAAAGAACTCCGTGCTTCACAAGAGGAATTTTCAAATCGTTCTGAAACCAAAAACACCTACGAGCTCGAGCTTAACTTAGCAGCCAATAGTCAAAGTGAAATCGTTCTTCTTGCTGACAAAGATGGCAAAGGACTCTCTATCAATTTTGACCTTGTCAATGGTCAAGTTACTGTTGACCGCAGTCAAGCAGGTGAGCAATATGCTCAAGAATTTGGAACTACTCGCTCATGTTCAATCGACAACCAAGCTACTACTGTAAATATCTTCATCGATAATTCAGTCTTTGAAATTTTCATCAATAAAGGAGAAAAAGTATTTTCTGGTCGTGTCTTCCCTCACAAAGATCAAAATGGAATCCTCATTAAATCTGGAACCCCAACTGGAACTTACTACGAATTAGAATATGGTCGCAAAACTAACTGATGTCGCAGAACTAGCAGGCGTCAGCCCAACTACTGTCTCACGTGTTATCAATAAAAAGGGCTACCTGTCAGAAAAAACTATTCAAAAGGTCAATGAGGCCATGCGGGAGTTAGGCTACAAACCCAACAACCTTGCTCGTAGCCTCCAAGGGAAATCAGCCAAGTTAATTGGGTTGATTTTCCCAAAAATCAGCCATGTTTTCTATGCTGAATTGATTGACAAACTGGAGCACGAACTCTTCAAAAACGGCTATAAGACCATCATCTGTAATAGTGAGCACGATTCGGAAAAAGAACGTGAATATCTTGAAATGCTAGAAGCTAATCAAGTGGATGGCATTATCTCTGGTAGCCATAACTTAGGGATTGAGGACTACAATCGCGTAACGGCTCCAATCATTTCTTTTGACCGAAACCTATCACCAGACATTCCTGTCGTTTCTTCTGATAACTATGCTGGTGGAGTCCTAGCAGCTCAAACCTTGGCTAAAACTGGATCCAAGTCTGTCATTATGATTACAGGTAATGACAACTCCAATTCACCAACTGGACTTCGCCATGCAGGCTTTGCTTCTATCTTCCCAAAAGCTCCCATCATCAATATTTCCAGTGACTTTTCACCCCTCCGCAAGGAAATGGAAATCAAAAGTATTCTGAAAAAACAAAAACCAGATGCTATTTTCGCATCGGATGATTTGACTGCCATCTTGGTAATGAAGATTGCTCAGGAACTTGGTATCTCTGTTCCAGAACAACTTAAGGTTATTGGTTACGATGGAACTTATTTTATCGAGAATTTCTATCCTCACCTTACTACCATTAAACAACCTTTAGAAGAAATTGCTCGCCTGACAGTTGATTTACTCCTTCAAAAAATCGAAGGAAAAGAAGTTGCCACAACCGGTTATTTCTTACCAGTTTCCCTCCTACCAGGAAAAAGTATTTAAACAAAAAGAGTCTGAGACAAAATAGTTCTCAGACTCTTAATTTAGTATACTATCAATAAATAATATTATAGAAGCAATAATAACTATAATTTTACCTATTTGGATAAGCTTATTTTGAGATTTAAATATATTTTCTAATAAAAATATTTGGATCACACACATTATAGGAATTAAATTTTTTGAAATTGAGAAGTACCCAAACAAATAGACTATAAATAATAAAAATAAAACTATATTGTATTTCTTATTCAAAACAGTTATCACCAATTGCCTTAATTCCCAAAATAGTAGACCCCATGTCAACTACAGTATTTCCAAATTTTGTAGCTGAAGCCACCTCATTAGCATGAACAACTGAAACACCTTCTGTAAGTGCTATATTCAATATTACTGTACTAAGTGATGCAACACTTACCATTTTTATTTTTTTATTCATAATCAAAAATCCTCCTCTCTATATTTTTTTGATTACCAATCTTAATAATTTACAGTTATATTATAATAAAAATCAAAGCGTTATCAATGCATACATCTTGTTTTTTTGAACAAAAATAGAAAAACTGTCAAACACTGTCGTTGAATTAAGAAACTCAAATACGATTCTGTATTTGAGTTTCTTTTATTTAAAAAAACAGTAAAAAGCGCAAAAAATCAAACCAGTCTGAGTTTTTCTTATGATCTTAAGTTTTTCAAAAGAGTTTGGGCTTTTTCTAAATTAAAAGTTTTTTCAGCAATCAAGCTTTCTACTAGCTTAGGTACTTCTTTCTCTGTAGCTCCTGCTAAAAGTGCTAGAGATTTTGCTTGAAGTTTCATGTGTCCATGCTGGATCCCTGTGCTGACCAAAGCTTTAAGTGCTGCAAAGTTTTGAGCGAGACCAATCGAAACGATAATTTGAGCCAATTCTTTGGCAGATGGATGACCAAGCAACTCATGACTGAGTACGACTCGAGGATTAAGACCAATTGATCCACCCTTGGTAGCAACCGGCATCGGCATGGTCATCTCTCCAATTAGCTCTTCTGTTTCCAAATCCATAGTCCAACGACTAAGACCTTGATAGACACCATCGTGGCTCGCATAGGCATGCGCTCCCGCTTCAATAGCACGCCAATCATTTCCAGTAGCAATCAAGAGAGCATCAATTCCGTTAAAGATTCCCTTGTTGTGAGTCGCTGCACGATAAGGATCGGCTTGGGCAAACTGGCTGGCTAAAACCATTTTTTCTGCCAACTCACGCGCCTCATCCTTCTGTCGGCTCAAATAACGAAAAGCAATCCGACAAGTTGCTGTTACTAACGAATCAGTTGCGTAGTTGGATAGGATCCCCATTAAACTTTGCCCTTGACTTAGAGCCTCTAGACTTGGTTTTAAAGCTTCAAGCATGGTATTGAGCATATTAGCTCCCATGGCTTCCTGAGTATCGACATGGAGATAAACCACTAAAAAGTCAGCCTCACCAGAAATTTTTTCAACTGTTAGCTCTCTAGCTCCACCACCACGTTTGACAATAGAAGGATAGGCTTGGTTTGCTTGTTCGAGTAAATCCGTTTTTTGACTTAGAATGGCCTGGCAAGCTAAGTCCCTATCTGGAACCTGATAGAGGGCTACCTGACCTATCATTTGGCGCTGATGAACTTGAGCTGTAAAACCTCCAGCGCGTTTGATAATCTTACTGGCAAAACTAGCTGCAGCAACTACAGATGGTTCTTCGGTCACATAGGGAACGGTATACTCCTGACCATTTACCAGAACTTCTGGAACGATTGAGTATGGAAGCGAGAAGGTCCCAACCACATTTTCACTCAATTGGTCCGCAACTGCTAGACTGAGATTTTCATTCTGCTCAAGACTTTCTTGGGCTTCGATAGAAGTAAGCGCCTGAGACTTAACGAACTCGAGGCGCTCTTGAATTGATTTTTTAGCAAATCCATTCCAATTTTTTTTCATTATTTTTCAACCTTGCTGTAGCGACGTTGGTGGTCTACAATCTCAACCAGAGCATAATCCTGCCCTTCAAAGCCTGACAAAGTTGCAGATCCAGACTCATCTAAGTTTGCTTCTTCAAAGAAGATTCGTTCATAGTCAGCAACACTCAAAGTTTGACGTTGATCTAGCAATTCTAAGCGATTTTTCCGCAATTGTTTTTCATAGCCTTCAACCAATTCCACACTAAAGAACTCAGATACAGCACCACTTCCATAGCTGTAGAGGGCAATCTTATCCCCAGCTTTTAGGCTATCAGAATTTTCAAGAAGAGACAAGAGACCTAAGAAGAGTGAACCTGTATAGATATTTCCAACTTTTTGGCTATAAATAATAGATTCATCAAAGTGCTTTTGAAGCAAATCCTTTTTCTCTTGAGGTAGAGATTTATCGAGGATTTTTTTCAATCCCTTGAGAGCTAGCTTTGGATATGGCAAATGGAAACAAATAGCTTCAAAATCATTCAAGTCGCAATCATAACGCTTTTGGTACTCTTCCCAAGTCGTTTTTAAGCTATCAAGATACTGCTGTGTTGAGTAAACCCCATTTACAAATGGTGTTGTCGAATAGTTTGGACGCCAAAAGTCCATGATATCACGAGTCTGCGCAACGTTATCATTGTTGAAGACCATAACGCGTGGATTTTTACTAATCAACATGGCAACACAACCTGCTCCTTGAGTTGGTTCCCCAGGAGTTTCGACACCATACCTTGCAATATCACTGGCTAGTACCAAAACTTTTGATTTTGGAGAGTTTTCTACGTGTAACTTAGCATAATGAAGGGCCGCAGTCGCACCATAGCAAGCTTCCTTGATTTCAAAACTACGAGTAAATGGTTGAATACCAAGCAAACCGTGTACAAAGACAGCTGCAGCTTTACTCTGGTCAATCCCAGACTCTGTCGCAACGATAACCATATCAATCTCTTGCTTCTCTTCTTCAGTCAGGATAGAATTTCCTGCACTAGCAGCCAAAGTAACAATATCCTCTGTTAAAGGAGCAATACTCAATTCTTTTAAAAGGAGCCCTTTACTCAATTTTTCAGGATCAATTCCTCGGGTTTCTGCTAAATCTTGTAATTTCAAAACGTATTGACTGGTCGCAAAACCAATCTTATCAATACCGATTGTCATATTTACCTCTATTTTTATCATTCATTGTAAAAAATCGTTCACCTCTATTTTATCACAATTGAGGTCAAATGAGCGAAAAAAGACTTGATTCACCAAATCAAGTTCATTTTCAAAACCTTATTTCATTTTTAGGCTAGTCCAACAAACAGAACTTTAGGGCTACAAAAAATCGAGACTTAGCTAGCTCGATTCTTTTTAAGATAATGATACAATTTCAACAAAACTGTTCCACTGGCCATTCCAATGGAGATAACGAGAGCCAACATCATGACTAACATGGCACTAGAAATGGCATGACTGTAGTCACCTGTAACGAAGAAGGAAGTGGTTCGATAGGACAGATAACCTGGTACTAGTGGTGCCAATATAGCCAGAGCAAAAACAACTGCTGGTGTCTTATAGAGGATACTCATAATTTGGCTGACACAAGAACCAATCACAGCAGCAATAAAGGTTGCCAAAATGACATTGGTTGGTTCCTTAAGTATCAAATAGAGTAGCCAGATAGACATCCCTAAAACTCCACCAGGGATCAGCATGGAACGCTGGACATTTAAAACGATTAAAAAGGTGATAATGGCAAGCAAACTTGCCAGAGCTTGCAATAAAAATGTTGTTAGTGTCATATTAGTTCATGAGTACGAGGGCGACTGATGTTCCAGCCCCTAAGGCAAGGGTAATCAGCAAGGATTCAAACATCTTGCTCATACCAGAGTTAATGTGATTGGTCATAATATCTCGAACAGCATTGGTCAGGGCAATTCCAGGTACAAAGGGCATGACCGCACCCGCAATCACCAGATCAGCTGTCGACGGCAAACCAGAATAGCGCGCCCAAAATTGTGCAATCAAACCGAAGACAAGAGCACCTGCGAAAGCTGTCATAAAAGGAATACGAATAAATTTTTCTACATAAAGGGAGAAAGTAAAAGCAAACAAGGTTGCTACTCCTGCTCCAAACGCATCGTAGACATTCCCACCAAACATGATTGAGAAGAATGGAGCACTGAGAGTTGCTGCTGCAGTTAGTTGAACATTGGTATAGGGAGATGCCTTAGCATTCAATTCCTTTAGTTGGATAAAGGCTGTCTCCAGATCCAGCTGTCCTGATACAAGCTGACGTGAAATCTGGTTGACATCACACACCTTCTCAATATTATAAGCAGAGGAGGTCACTCGCTTCATGCGAGAGATATTTGTATTTTCAATGGAGAAAAAAATAGCGGCAGGCATGGCTAAAACATTACAATCCATAATACCCTGTGAATGAGCAATCCGAATCATGGTATCTTCAACACGATAAATCTCAGATCCGTTTCGAAGCAGTATCGTTCCTGCTAGCATAATGACATCGATCACTGCATTCAGTTGTTTGACTTCGTCCATGTTTTCCTCCTTCTAAAACTCCTTTTTATTTTATCATAAATTTGAAGGAAAAAAAATCTTTGTCACAAAAACTGTGACAAAGATTGATTAATTATCTGTGTTATGTTCGTCTGTTTGATTATGTGTTGACGAAGATGGAGTCGATTGACTTTGTGATGGCACTGTACTATCTACTCTGTTAGTGTTACGCTGGTTCGAAGACGGAACCGAAGAAGATGATGGTGGGGTTTTTGGTTTATAAATAGAAATCTTTATACGTGTCGTACTTAGATCAATTTTCTCACCTAGTTTTGGACTTTGATCCACAACAGTTCCTTCAGCAGTGCCCTCAGGTGCTGTCGAAACCTCTACGACTTCGATATTAGCTTCCTTGACACCAACAATTTGAATTAAGTTATTCTTTGTAAATTCAAGACTTGAGCCAATATAACTTGGCATGGTCACGGTTGTCACCTTTTTAGCAACAGTCAAAACGATAGAAGTTGCCTTGGTAAGATCATAAGTCGTACCTTCTGCTAAGCTCTGTTTTAAAACCACACCTGGTTCTGATTCACTGGACTCTTCTTCTTCAATCTTAATCAGATTTTCAGGAACCTTTTTCCCTTTCAATTCTGCTATGACATCTGCAGATTTACGACCAACATAATTTCCAAGCTTGAAGGATTGTTGACCTGAAGAAATAATGAGATTAACCTTAGTTCCTTCTTTGCGAGCTGAGCCAGCATCTGGATCTGTTCGGATGACCCGACCTTCCTCTACGGTATCACTCGCTTCGTTCTTCTCCTCACCAATCTCAAAATTCGCTTTTTTCAGATTTTCTTTTGCTTCAGCGACAGTTTGACCTGCAACTTTTGGAATTTCAACAGTAGCTGGTGTTCTAGACAAAATCCACACCAGAGAAGCAGCAACCAGTACGAAACTTGCTAGTAGAACTAGATAACGTGCTTTAAAACGACGTTTTTTCACTGGTTTTTCCACAGATTTTTTAGCACTTACTTCTGGGCTAGCTTTAGTTGCCTGATGGCTTTCTGTCTGTGGCTGAACCTTAGGAATAGAGGTCAAGGTTGTCTGAGAAACCTTTGGCAATGTCTTTGTGTCTGCCTTAGTAGCATCATCAAAAACAAGTTTAGGTTCATTTCTGCGATTATAAGATAGACTGCTAGATAAATCAACATACATCTCTGAAACCGACTGGTATCGATCTGTAAGCTTTTTAGCAGTTGCTTTGATGACCACATTCTCCAAAGCTTGGGGAACAGATGGGTTTTCAGCTATGACCGAAGGAAGAGGTTTTTGAAAATGCTGGAGGGCAATGGTTACTGCGCTATCGCCATCATAAGGGATATGCCCTGTCAGCATCTCGTAGAAAATAATCCCCATGGCATAGATGTCACTCTGGACAGTTGCCTTAGAGCCACGAGCCTGCTCAGGTGACAAGTAGTGAACAGAACCCAACATGGAGTTGGTCTGAGTCAGACTGGTCTCTGCAAAGGCTACGGCAATCCCAAAGTCCGTCACCTTAGCAGTTCCATCAGGAGTTAAAAGAATATTTTGAGGCTTTAAGTCACGATGGACAATACCTTTAGTGTGCGCCAAGCGCATCGCTAAGAGAATCTGACCCATGATACGGACAGCTTCTTCATTTGAGAGGGGATAGTGTTCTTTGATATAGCGCTTGAGATCAAGACCAGCTACATATTCCATAGCTAGGTACTGTTGACCGTCCTCTTCGCCGATATCTGTTATCCGAACGATATGGGGATGATCTAAGTCAGCCATTGCACGCGCTTCACGTTGAAAACGCGCAACAGCAATCGGGTCAGTTTGGTAGTTAGTCCTCAAGACCTTAACAGCTACCTCTTCCCCGTCTAAAATCAAATCCTTGGCCAGGTAGACATCTGCCATACCTCCACGGCCAATTTGTTTGATAATCCGATACCGCCCGGCAAAAATCTTGCCGATTTGGATCATTCTGCCGCCTCCTCCTTAATCGAAACAAGGGCAACTGTAATATTATCAAGCCCTCCGGCATTGTTGGCAAAGCGTACCAAAGTGGCTGCCTTATCATCAAGCGAAATATCGCTTGTCACAATATCATAGATCTCACTGCCTGAAATCATATTGGTTAGACCGTCGCTATTCATGACCAAATAGTCACCGGCTTCCAAGCTTACAATTCCAAAGTCAGGTTGAATTTCATCTTTTTGTCCGATAGATTGGGTAATGATATTCTTTTGTGGATGTGCTTCAGCTTCTTCAGGTGTCAATTGACCTGCCTTAAGCAATTCATTGACCAAAGAATGGTCACTGGTCAATTGATGGTATTCTTCACCACGAATCAGACCGATACGAGAATCTCCAATATGAGCATAAATAGCTTGATGATCAATGATTGCAAGGGCTTCTAAAGTTGTCCCCATTCCCTTGTAGGCTTCATCACGCCCCATTTGATAAATCTTTTGATTTTCAACTTCTAGATGGTGGGCAAACCATTCGCGAACTTCATTAACGGTGTCAATCTGCGTATCAACCCAGGCAACACCTAAATCAGTTACTGCCATTTCGCTAGCAATATTACCTGCACGGTGTCCTCCCATCCCGTCAGCCAAGATGATCATTGTACGACCGGCACGGTTGACAAAAAGATTGACATAGTCTTGATTATTTGTACGTTTCTGACCCACATCTGTTAATAATGAAATCTCCATTGTGTCAGTTCCTTCCTACTTGGATATCTTGCGAAATTGGCTGATAAAGAATCCATCACTTCCGTATAATTCCGGAGTAATAAGGATACAACCATTTTTCACGATATCCTTACATTCGTGTTCTAGTTTAACCTGCTCGAACTCTGGATGACTTTCTAAAAATGCTTGAACAACTTGAAAGTTCTCTTCAGAGACAATAGTGCAGGTACTATAAGTTATTATACCACCTTTACGTAGCGTTTGACAAACACTACCTAATATTTCCAACTGAATTTCCTGTAATGACGCGAAATCTGCTGTCTCTTTATTATATTTGATATCTGGTTTTCGACGCAATAGACCAATCCCTGAACAAGGAGCATCGACCAAAATTTTGTCAAATTGATCCTTGCCAAAAAATTCATGCACTTTTCGAGCGTCCAGTTTTTGCGTTTGGACACGGTCCGCTACACCTAAACGCTGAGCATTTTCTTGAATCAAAGTGAGTTTATGGTCGTAGAGATCTAGAGACGTTACCTGACCTGTCGTCAGATAGGATGCCATATGGGCGGTCTTTCCACCAGGAGCTGCACAGGCATCTAAAACCTGCTCGTCGCCTTGTAAATGAAGAGTTGGCGCAACCAACTGACTAGACTCATCCTGGATAGTAATAGACCCTTCAGCAAACAAATCATGGCCTGCAAAGTGCCCCTGTTCCTTAACCAGACCAGCAGGAGATAAAAGAGAATCACTTGCACCAAGCAGAGTTTTGATCTGCTCTTTTCGACTCAAATCTGTCACACGGATACTGGCTTTATTACGCTTCAATAGACTTTCAAAAATAGCTTGAGCTCGCTCTTCTCCATACTCTTCCTTGAGTTTCGAAATCAACCAAACTGGTAAAGAGTAGGCAATGGAATCACGCTTATTTTTACGCTTGATACTGGCAATATCTGGCAAGCCCTCACGCAAAATACGACGAAGAACAGCATTGACCAGTTTTTCACTACCCTTCTTACGAGATTTTGCAATTTCCACTGCCTCATTGACCACTGCATGGTCAGGAAGCTTATCCAAGTATTGGAGTTGATAGACGCTCATGAGAAGCAGAACATAGAGCCAGTTGTCTAGCTTGTCTCTATCCTCAATAAAGTGAGAAATATACCACTCCAATGTTAGTTTTCGAGCTACAGTACCATACACAAGCTCTGTCACCAAACCCTTATCTGCAGCTGACAGTTGACTTCCCTTGAGATATTTATTTAAGGCGATATTGGAGTAAGCTTGTTGGATAAAGACATCCTCCAATACCTCTAAGGCTAAACTTCTAGCCGTTTCTACTTTAGTCACCAAATCGTTCTCCTACTGCCAAAGTTCGTCCCACACCGTTGAGGAAGGAAGCAATGTCCATCTTAGGTTTTCCTGCTGGTTGGACTTGCTTGAGTGATAAAGCTCCTTCTGCTGTTGCGACGATCAATTCTTTCTTGCCGATGGAGAGTATCTCACCCGGAGTCCCTTGACCATCTACTGGTAGAGCTTCATAGATTTTGAAGCGTTCGCCCTTGAGGAAGGTATGAGCAACTGGCCATGGATTCATCCCACGGATTTGGTTAAAGAGTTGACGATTGGTCTTGTTCCAGTCCAGTTTTTCCTCCTCAGGTTTGATATTTGGTGAGAAAGTTACTTGACTTGGGTCTTGTGGTTCTGGTTGAATATCGCCAGCAATGTATGCAGGCAAAGTATCCAAAAGCAGATCACGACCGACAATGGCCAATTTTTCAAACAAGGTCCCAACATTGTCCTCATCAGTAATGGGAATACTGCGACGAGAAATCATATCTCCTGCATCCATTTCCTTGACCATTTCCATAATGGTTACTCCTGCCTCCTCATCACCCTGGATCAAGGCATAATGGATCGGAGCACCACCACGGTGTTTAGGAAGGAGGGAAGCATGAACATTGACCGCAAAATTCATGCTATCAAGGAGTTTACTTGGGAGAAATTGTCCAAAAGCTGCTGTTACAATCCCATCAGCGCCCAAGTTCATGATAGCTTCCATTTCTGGACTACCCGATAATTTTTCAGGTTGGTAAATAGGAAGTCCTGCCTCTTTGGCTGCTTGTTTAACTGGGGTTTCTTGGATAACTTTTTTACGTCCGACAGCACGGTCTGGCTGAGTTACAACTGCTAGAATCTCATAGCGATCATCTGACAAAAGTCCCTTCAAAACGGTTGCTGAAAAATTGGGAGTCCCCATAAAGATTAATTTTGTCATATCTTCTCCTTCTTATAAAAACTGTTGCGGTTCGTGGTCAATACTGAGACGAAGTTCGCTATTTTCCCGTTCCTGTGTCAAGGCCAAGACCTGGTTAAGGGTTGGACCCAGCTCATCTTCTAAACGGTATTTAATTAAAATCTGATAATGATAGAGGTTATGAGTACGAGCGATAGGTTTAGGGGTCGGTCCTAGGATTTTACTAGCATCCGACAAACCAGACCTCAAAATACCCATGACTTGATAAGCACGTCTAAGAACCTCTTCCTCTTTTTTATGAGACAAGGTAATCCCAATAGTGAAATAATAAGGCGGGTAACCCAACTGACGTCTGATACCCATTTCATAGGCATAGAAACCTTCGTAGTCCTGATCCTTGGCAAAACGAATGGCATAATGCTGAGGATTATAGGACTGAATCAAGACCTGTCCTGCTTTCTCAGCTCGACCTGCTCGTCCAGCTACCTGGGTCAAGAGTTGGAAGGTTCTCTCAGAAGAACGGAAATCAGGCAGATTCAAGGCTGTATCCGCATTGAGAACACCAACCAAGGTCACATTTGGAAAATCCAAGCCCTTGGCAATCATCTGGGTTCCTAGCAATATGTCCGCTTCACCATTGCCAAATTGTTCAAGTAGAGCTTGGTGACTGCCTTTTTTACGAGTTGTATCTACATCCATTCGCAGAATGCGAGCCTCTGGAAAGAGTTCAGCCAGCTCATCGTAGGCCTTTTGAGTTCCTGTTCCATAGTAACGAATACTGCGACTCTGACAGTTTGGACAGACATGAGGAATTTCTTTGGAAAAACCACAATAATGACAGTTCATCGTCTTGGTATCCATGTGCAGCGTCAGAGAAATATCGCAGTTCGGACAGGTATCCACGGTCCCACATTCCCGGCACATGACAAAGCTAGAGTAACCACGGCGATTGAGCATGAGAACAACCTGCTCTTTTTTATCTAATCGATCTTTAATGGCCTCAATCAGTGGTGGTGTAAAATTTGATGTTTCATTCTGCCCGATATAATCACGGAAGTCAATCAGTTGAACTTCAGGAATGCTTGCTAAAGGATTGGCCCTTTGCGTCAGGCGGAGATGTTGATAAACACCCTTGCCAGCACGCGCACGGCTTTCTAGACTCGGTGTTGCAGAACCAAGAACTAATGCTGCTTGATTGTACTGAGCTCGTAAAATAGCCACATCTCTAGCATGGTAACGAGGATTACTGTCTTGCTTGTAGCTGGCCTCGTGCTCCTCATCGATAATGATTACCCCTAGATTTTTCAAAGGTGCAAAAACGGCAGATCTAGCACCAACAACTACTTGGGCTTCTCCTCGCTCCACCTTGCGCCATTCATCGTACTTTTCACCATTGGACAAGCCAGAGTGGAGAATCGCTACTTTATCACCAAAACGAGCAATGAAACGCTCTGTCATTTGAGGTGTCAGAGAGATTTCTGGGACTAAAACGATAGCTGTTTTCCCCACATCCAAGGCTCCTTGGATAATCTGCAAGTAAACCTCCGTTTTCCCACTTCCAGTGATTCCTTGTAAAAGAAAGGGAGGGTGTTTCTTCCCAATCGCTCCAACAACCGCCTCACAGGCTTCTTTTTGCTCTGGGTTTAACTCTAAGGATTGGCTAGCCTCAATGCCTTCAAAATAAGCCGCTGAACGTTGGACTTCCTTTTGCACGATGGTGATAGCACCATGTTCCACAAAGAAATTAACTTGTTCGCGTGAGTAATGTTCTAACAAATCAGCCAAAGGAACTGTTTCAGGATGTACTAATAAGTATTCTCGCAGTTCCAATTTCTTCTTGGCACGATTTGAGATTTCTAGCTTTTCTAATTTGTCAAGATTCACTTCAACCCAAGACTGCGTCTTAACTTTCTTCTGATCCACAGCCTGATACTCTAGTTTTAAAAGACCTTTTCGAGTCAATCGCATCATCTCAGCCTGCTTTTCTAAGTCTAGAGATGAAAATGCTAGAGACTCCTGTGAACCGAATAAGCGTTCTCTATCTTCTTGACTTAAGCCTTCCAGAGGATAGAGGATCTTATCATAGCTAGAGTTCAAAAATCCAGGGAGCATAGCTTTTAGAATGGAAATTTTGTAGGAGAAGACTGATTTACGTAACTTCTCTGCTAGCCAGAGTTGTTCCTCTGTTAAAACAGGAGAAAAGTCCAGCACTTCGGCAATTTCTTTCAAATCTTCGTCTGCCACATCTGCATCAGATTGAGACTCCATTCCAAGAACAATTCCCTGAATCAAGCGATTGGCCTTCCCAAAAGGTACATGAACTCGCATGCCAACTTCCAGCATCCCCTCAAATTCCTCTGGAATCTTGTAGCTATAGGGCTGGTCTGTCTGCATCAAGGGAACATCCACAATGATTTTTGCAATAGCCATATCCTCACCTCCTTCTCTTCTTAAATCCTTTTAATTGATTGAGTATTCTTGCAATAGAAAAAATAAGATTGAGTCCCCCCAACCTTAAATTTTTTCACCTTCTTCTTTTTCTTTCGCGATTTGCTCTTTGATTTTCTTTTCTTCTTCTTCTTTCAATCGTCTTTCTTCTTCGATACGACGACGAACAGCTTCGCGTTTTCCTTCTGGATCTGGATGGATGGTTACATTCCCTGATTCAATTTCTTCCAAGGCACGAAGAGTAGATTTCTCAGATTTAAATTCTTGAGTTGGAGGTGCTCCAGCTTCTAATTCGTGAGCACGTTTTGCTTCCAAGATTACGAGTGAATATTTTGATGGTACCTTATCAAGCAAGGTATCGATAGAGGGTTTAAGCATCATTTGTTTGTACCTGTTTTCTAAATTTTATCGAATAGTCGGAGACTTTGGTAGCATATCCTGATAATGACCAATCACGCGATCTACACGGAAATGTTCTGCTTCAATCACACGTTTGACACGTTCTGCGGCAAGAGGAACATGGTCATTTACAATAGCGTAGTCATACTCACGCATCAAAGCAATTTCTTCCTTGGCTTTTTCGATACGCTGAGCAATCACTTCTGCGCTATCGGTACCTCGGCCAACGAGACGGTCTTGCAATTCTTCCAAATCTGGTGGTGTCAAAAAGATAAAGACAGCATCTGGAACTTTTTTCTTAACCTGAAGAGCTCCCTGTACTTCAATTTCAAGAAAGACATCGATTCCCTTATCAAGCGTTTCATTGACATAAGTCAGAGGAGTTCCATAGTAGTTACCCACATACTCTGCATACTCTAACATTTGCCCTTGACGGATCAATTCTTCAAATTCTTCCCGTGTACGGAAGAAATAATCAACACCATCTACTTCACCTGGACGTTGTGCCCGCGTTGTCATAGATACAGAATATTGAAATTGATTTTCAGAACTCTCAAAAATTTCTCGTCTAACCGTTCCTTTTCCAACTCCTGAAGGACCTGAAAAAACGATTAGTAAGCCTCGGTCTGCCATTATATCTCCTTTGGATAGTTTGTGAAATGACTTGAAAATTTCTGTAAGATTATATATCTAAAGCCATTTCTGCTCGCTACAATCTTTCTATCTAGTGTAACAAAAAAGCAGTAATTTTTCAACTGCTCTTTCTTATTTATTTTGCATAATCAACTGTACTAAAAAATTCAACTCCAGTAGGAAAAAGCTTGCTATTTTTTTTATGTTTAAGAGATAATCAATATAACAAAATCAAAAGGAGTTGTTTATGACAATTTATAAAGGGAAAAACGTAGATGAAGCTATAGAGAAAGGTTTAGCAGCACTTAATCTTAAAAAAAATGAAGTCCACATAAACATAATCGAAAAAGGACAGGCCGGAATATTTGGTTTTTTTGAAAAAGAAGCTGAAGTAGATATAATACCATTAACCGAAAAGGAACTAAAATTAAAAAAAATTACTCCATATTTAGTTGGGGCTGCTTTATTACTTTCATTTTTTATTATGCTTCTACTTGCTATATTTCAAGATAACAAGCCAACTACAGCCTCTCCGTCTTCTACAAGTACTACTATTGTCGAAAAAACAACTGAAAAATCCAGCGAACAATCATCAACAAATACTGAAAACTCATCTAGTTCAACTAGTTCATCATCAAACTCTATTGAAAATTCGTCAACTAGTTCATCATCAAATTCTATCGAAAATTCGTCAACTAGTCCCTCACAATCTTCTACAATTACCGTTGAAAACAACTCTGAATTCCAAGTATTACTACAATCAGAGGATCAAAGTACAATTGAAGATTTTATTAAAAAATACAAAGGTCAGACGATCGAATTTGATGGGAATATTGCACACTTAGCTAAGGTGAAGTCAAAATATGATATTCTAATTCATTCTTGGGATTATCATCCCGATGAAGCAACTGGACCTAACTTTAAGTTTGTTGAAATTAGTCTTATTTCTAATCCTATTTTCAAATCTTTCAATGGTGAAAATATTAAAGTAGGACAAAATGTTCACATAAAAGCTAAGGTTGGAGGATATAATGAAAAACAAGATTTAGTCTTTTTATCTCCAATTGAAGTTTCACCTAGATAATCATTACTTATCTCTTATATAATTAGTAACTAAAAAACTGAAATCAGATTTCTCTCTGATTTCAGTTCTTTTTATTTTGCATAATCAACTGCACGAAGTTCACGAATCACGGTTACCTTGATATTTCCTGGGTAATCGAGATTGTTTTCGATTTTCTCCCGAACTTTATGAGCCAAGATTGTGACCTTGTCATCTTTGATTTGACCTGGATTTACCATAATGCGGATTTCGCGACCAGCTTGAAGGGCAAAGCTATTTTGAACACCTTCAAAGCTATTAGCAATTTCCTCTAGATCATGGAGACGTTTGATGTAGCTTTCAAGGGATTCACTACGAGCTCCTGGACGAGCGGCACTCAAGGCATCCGCAGCAGCAACGATGACTGCGATCACACTTTCAGGTTCTACATCTCCGTGGTGACTGGCAATGGTGTTAATCACGACTGGATGCTCTTTGTACTTGCGAGCCAATTCAGTACCAATCTCAACGTGGCTACCTTCTACCTCACGGTCAATGGCTTTACCAATATCGTGAAGGAATCCCGCGCGACGAGCAAGGGTAGCATTTTCACCAAGTTCACTAGCCATGATACCAGCTAACTTAGCCACTTCAATCGAATGACGCAAGACATTTTGTCCGTATGAAGTACGGAACTGCAAGCGACCCATGATCTTCATCAAGTCAGGGTGAAGGTTCGGTGCACCAATTTCATAGGCTGCGGCTTCACCATATTCACGAATCTTGTTATCAATCTCTTGACGATTTTTCTCAACCAACTCTTCGATACGAGCTGGGTGGATACGTCCATCCTTAAGCAAGGTTTCCATCGTCATACGGGCAATCTCGCGACGGATAGGATCAAAACCTGACAAGGTTACCACTTCTGGCGTATCATCAATGATAACATCAACCCCTGTCAAACTTTCAAAAGTACGGATATTACGCCCTTCACGACCAATGATACGACCTTTCATGGTATCATCAGGCAGATGAACTGTAGAGTTTGTAGACTCAGCTACATACTCACCAGCAATTCTCTGCATAGCTTGGGACAAGATATCCTTAGCCAATTTGTCTGAACGTTCCTTAACTTCTTGCTCAGCCTCACGAATGCGACTAGCAATTTCCTTAGTCAAGTTTTCCTCTGTCTGGGCCAAGATAATGTCTTTTGCTTCCGACTGAGTCAGAGTTCCAATACGCTCTAGTTCAGCTTGCTTTTGTTTCTCAATTTCTTCTAGTTGCTCTTCACGTACATCAAGGTTTTTTGCTCTATCAGAAATACTTTGTTCTTTTTGTTCAAGTGTTTTTTCTTTGTTCGTCAAATTGTCATCTTTACGATCAAGACTGCTAGCACGTTCGGTCAAACGACTTTCGATTTGCTTGAGTTCTTGACGTTCTGATTTAAATTCAGCGTCCACTTCTTCACGGTATTTTCTGGCTTCTTCTTTGGCCTCCAATAGTGCTTCTTTTTTAAGAGACTTGCTTTCGCTCTTAGCTTCATTGAGTAATAAATCCGCTTCGCGCTCAGCTTGTCCACGTAAATTAGTTGCTTCTTGTTCAGCATTTAAAAGCATCAGCTCTGCAGCCTCTTGTGATGATTTCATCTTGACTGAGATGCTGACATATCCAATGACTAAACCAATGATGACGGCAAAAACAACGATAACAATCGCCATAATTTCCATGTTTTTACCTCAATTTATTTGTTTATCCGAATGATATGCATTCTTATACATTCTACCATAAAAAATCATTTTTAACAAACCTTAAATTGAAGTTGTTTTGGTCATTTCAAGTCAAAAAAACCTTATTTTCCCTAATAAAATAGGCTATTCTCCCTAAGTAAATTTTTAAAGATTTTTTTAGAAAAAAATAAGTTAAAAAGCCTACTGTTCAGTAGACTTAGTTTGATTCGATTTTAATTAGCACTCGACCAAAATTTTGTTCTGCGATACTTGGGTGTCCCAGTTGATAAATTTGGTCTGCCTTTTGAGTCATGGCATCCCAGGGCTCTTTACCGATTCGGCTAACTAGATGGACATGCTCTTTCAGAGACTTGAGGTGTTGTCTGCCTTTTTCGGTAAAACCAAGGACGTGAATGGCTTCTGGCAAGTCACATTCTCTGGCATGCACCAGAATATAGGTCAAGAGGCGACGTACACGTGCTTTGGTGTAACGTTTGGTGGCAACCGCCTCGACCAATTCTTCCACAGACTGGGCTGTCTTGATGGCCTCCTTGATACGCACTGCCATTTCCTGATTGACCTGATAAATGCTAGTTAGGTCAGGATTTGACCAGATTTGATAGCGAAGCAAAGGATAATAATCTTCCCAGTTTACCTTGCTAGCATTGTCAAAAAGAGCAACCGAAGGCATAAAACGTTCTAAGAAATTTTGATCATTTTGATGCTGACGAAGAGCTGTCGCTGAGGCAAAGTCAACATCCTTATCCACCGAATGGTAACCCGCTCCCTGCCGTTGAATTGGATGAAGTTTGATGTTGCGCCCCGCGACTGCCTTGGCATAGGCAAGAGCAAGGACATGATTGGGCGTATCACCAGAAAAATCAAGACCTGCAAATTCCTTCCACATAGCTTGGGTTTTCTGGGGATAAGAAAGAGAATCAGGTAAATTATCCACAAATTTCTCCATCTCTTGACCACGTTCTGAGTATAGGTCAGCAATTTTCTGATAATCCAGAACTTCCTCTGTCCCAAAGGCTAAGGTATCAATTCCCAAACGAGCCAAGATAGCCACTGCACCTTGGCCGAAAAAATCCGCCGCCTGAACACTGACTAAAAAGGGCAATTCTACAACTAAATCTGCACCATTCTCTAGTGCCATTTGAGCCCGTGTCCACTTGTCCACAATAGCAGGTTCGCCACGTTGAACAAAATTCCCAGACATGGCCACAATTTTCAGGCCATCTGCCTGTTCCAGCAAGTATTTATGGCCATTATGAAAAGGATTGAACTCCGCGATAATACCTGTGATAGTCATGATGTTCTCCCTATCTAATGACGAAATCTACGATACCGCTCAGGCAATCTTCCTCTCCAGTTAAGCCATTGTTTTTCTCCTACTGGAAGGATTTCTGCCAGTTGTTCGTTGCTATAATTTTTTTGTAACTCAGGATAAGCTATCAACATTGTTGGTCTATGGCATCCAGCAACCGTCATTGGCCATGTTCCATACATCAGCATATGTCGGATATCATCCTCTGATTTTATTCCATTTACTAACATATCAAAAAGTTTCTTAGACATATCGTAAACGACTAACTCTGAAAACACGGTCCCTTCTTCCTGAACATAGAAGTACTGCCCATCTTTTTCCCAAAGCGTTCCATTTTGACGGATACGATTAAACTGCGAAACTTCTTCCCAAGAATATTTTGATCGAACCATATCCATCTCCTACTTCTGCACCACAAAAAACCAACGGGTACTGGTTTTTGTTGGCTCCTTGTCTTCAAAGTCTGCAAAGAGTTTAAAGGATTTAAAGCCAGCCTGTTCCAGCAGAATATCATAGGTTAAGACTTCATAAGTACGCTCTTCATGGACTTCATCATGACGGCTAAAGGAACCGTCTGTCTCCTTGACAAAGAAGGTCAGTTCATGCACGATAGAGTGAGGAGCATCGTCCTCATAGGTATCCCAAAGCATAGCGAAGTCTTCCGCATTTTCATGATAAGAATAACCTGGGAAGACCTCATCTGTCTGGTAAGTCGAATGCACATCAAAGATAAAGACGCCATCTTCATTGAGGGCATTGTACACTTCCTTAAAGACGTCTCCAACCTCCACTTCATCTTGCATGTAGCAGATAGAGTCCGAATAACAAGTGACAAAATCGTATTTACCAGCCTTAGATAAATCCAGCATATTGCCTTCAATAAAATCAATCTTTTGCTTGGCTGAAGTAGCTCTATTCTCAGCAATCTTCAACATATCCGCACTCAAATCAAGCCCAGTCACATCAAAGCCAGCTTGAGAAAAGCGCACAGACTGAATCCCTGTCCCACAAGCCAATTCCAAGAGTTTCTTTCTGTCCTTGGTTTTAGGCAAATGGCGTAGCGAAAAGTCCGTCCATTTGTCGTATAAACTATCATCCATGACCGCATCATATACCGCCGCAAAAGTTTCATAAGTTGCCATAATCATGATACCAAGAGCGTCCATGGCAAACACCACTCGCCCTTTACCTTTCAATCAATTTTCTTCTAAAATAAGCAAATAAAACCCAGTTGACTGCAACTGAGTTCAATTGAAGACAAAGTCTTTCTAAGACTTTCCTTAGGTGATTTCGGACGTCTGCGACCTTCTTCGAAGTTCCAAGACTTAGTTTTGAGCCTAAGGTCTCAAAACTCCCGACTTCTTGAAACATTATTGTTTCAAGAAGTTTTATCACAACGGAAAGTCTCGATAATTTCTCACTTCTCACTCAAAAACAAGAATAATCTTAATACATTGTCGAATTTCAAAGCAATTCCCAGCCGAAGTTCAAGTCATCTTCTACGCTAGAGTTTCAGATAAATCTACTGAATTCGCCTCATGCCAAAGTTTTTCTAGATTATAGTGGGCACGCATTTCTTCTGAGAAGATATGTACAACGACACCACCAAGGTCAAGTAAGACCCAGCCACCAGCTGCATCACCTTCGACATGGCTGCCTTTAAAGCCTGCTTCCGCTACTTTTTCACGGATATTGTCAGCGATAGCATCCAACTGACGACTGTTCATAGAGCTAGTGATAACAAAATAGTCTGTCACACTGGTCAATTCTTGTACGTCAAGTGCGAGGATATTCTCCGCACGTTTCTCATCAGCCGCTTTCACGACTAGTTCTAGTAATTCTTTTACGTTCATTTAATCCTCTTTCTAGAAAATATGTTTGTAATCTAGGACATCTGCAAAGCGCTCCTCCCAAATGTCCTCATAAAATTCATTTATCGTTTCAGCTGGAATGTCATCCCCATCAAACGTTGTGCAAGTTCCTTCTGGAATAATAAGCTGATAGCCATATTCAAAGGCAACCTTGACAGAGGTATCCACACAATATTCTGTCTGCATACCACATAAAACTAATTTTTCAATCCCCTGTTTATCCAAGTATTCTTTTAAACCAGTTTCTTTGAAAATACTGTTATACTTCTTCTGAAAGACCTTTTCATTAGGTTTTCGACTTAAAAACTCAGATAACTGCCAATCTTCTGATGTTTGGGCTTCAGGGCTCTCAATATGTTGAACATAGATAATTTCGATATTCTTGCTTCTAGCCTGGTTTTGTAAATAAGAAATTTTTTCCAATAGACTTTTTGTCTGAAACCCAGTTTCCACTAAAATATTCTGAACATCAATGATTATAAAAGCCGTCTTCATTTAGTCCTCTTTCAAATAGTGCACATAGGCGTTATAGGTTTCAAGGGTTTGGGGATAGATGGGAAATCCTTGGTGAGCTAAATGCTCTACTGTGTGGGCTGTCTCGTAGGCCACCGCCTTATTGAGAGATAGTTCAGCAATTTCACGCGCCTCATCTACTCCTGGAAAGGCACGATTATGTTCGATGTAGTCTGCAACATAGATAACTTTGTCAAAATCTGTCATCTGACTCGCTCCGACTGTATGAATTTCTATTGCACGCAGAATTTCAGAGTCTTGCAAGTTCAAATCTTCCTGAATTTTGTAGATACCGACCATACCATGCCAAACATTATTACCCCAGTTTTTGAGGTCTGGATCTAGTTGATATCGATCAATCAAGTCTAGAAACTCTTGATCTGATAGCTTTTTAGCATAGTCATGAAGAAGGCCTGCTAGACCAGCTTTCTCAACATCAATTCCAAATCGTTCTGCAAGCTCAATAGCTGCACGCTCCACACCCAGACAATGGGTTAGGCGTTTTTCAGGTAGAAGCTCCGCCATTTTTTCTAACAATTCTTCACGGGAACAGTTGATATAGTCCTGGTATGCCATCAATAAAGTCCTTCTTTCTCGATATAGTCTAGCACTGGCTTTGGCAAGAGAAAGTTAGGTGTGCGTCCTTGGGCGATGAAATCACGCACCATGCTGGATGAAATATCCATGAGGGGCACATCCACCCAGATAACTGGATAAGAAGTCCCTGCCTTGTAACGTGGACGCTGAACCCCCACAAACTGAACCAAATCGACCAATTCGTCAATTCTATACCACTTAGGCAGATAGTCTACCATATCTGCACCGATAATGAAATAATAATCTGTATCTGGATTCTTCTCTGTTAGAAGCTTCATGGTGTCGTATGTGTAAGAAATACCCTTACGTTCTAGCTCGATGGTTTCAATAGCTAGACCCTCGATTCCATCAATCGCTAACTCAAGCATTTTGAGACGGTGGTGTTCAGGAATGGTTTCCTTTTTATCTACGTGAGGTGGTTGATATTCGGGCATGAGCAAAACCTGGTCCAATCCCAACTGTTGGCGCACTTGGTCTGCCACGATCAGATGGGCATTATGAACGGGATTAAAATTTCCACCCAAAATACCTACTTGTTTGCGTTTTTTATCCTTGATTTCTGGCTCTAACTCCACTTTTGTAAAGGGAGTTAATAATTCAATTGCCATAGGTTAATCTCCTTTACTCTTCTGTAAAAACAGCTTTTGGGAGTATCGTTCTTAGATTTCTTTAACTTTTTTAGAAATCTTGCGATTTTCTTTCTTGCTTGATTGTTTATACAAAATCAAGATACGTCCGATTTTTTGGACTGTATCCACACCAATTTCTTCTTCCAAGATTTCAGCTACTTCGTGGATATTTTCATCTGTGTTTTGCAAGAGAGTAACCTTGATCAATTCACGAGCGTCAAGAGCCTGACGAACGCTGGTTTTGATTTGATCGTTGAGACCATTTTTCCCGATTTGGATGATGGGTTTGAGGGTGTGTGCCTGGCTGTTGAGGAAGGCACGTTGTTTTGATGTTAGTGACATATTCTTTCTTCCTTTTTTGATAGTTATTTTAGGTGATGAGGGACGGTCGGAACTAATTTTTCAATGATTTCATCTTTGAAAAATGGATTTCCTGACCTCACAATTGAGCCTAGGTCTCAATTGTGCCCCTTGCCAATCTAAAGATTGGCAATCACACCACGGCAATAACTATCTTTTTATGAGCTCACTTTGTTCGCTCGGTGATTTTATTTTAAATAATTGCTTTTCGTGTGACGACGGCGACGCCTTCTGGTGCCCAGACGGCGACTTTGGCGGTGCCTGTTACACGGATCCAACCTAGTCCTGAGATGACTAGGTCTGTCTTGTCCTTGATGTTAAATACATGTTGGACTAGTTTTGGAAAATCTTCTTTTTCCTTGTTATTTGGTGGTGTGAGGAGAGTTCCCAGGTGCTTGTCGTAAAAGGCACTAGCTCCCTCTAGCTTGGTACGATGAAGTTTGAGTTCATTGTCAAAGAAGGCTGTAAAACCTTGCTTTTCTCCTGCAATAAAGTCAAAGCGTCCCAATCCACCTAAAAATAGGGTTTGTTCAGGGTTTAGCTGATAGGTTTTTGGTTTGATTTCCTTTTTAGGGCTGACATACTTGAGGTTTTTAGCAGTCAAGTAGTGAGCCATCTGGTGACGGTGGATAATCCCCGGCGTATCATAGATATAAGAACCGTCATCAAGTGGAATCTCAATCTTATCTAGAGTTGTTCCTGGGAAGCGTGACGTTGTGATGACGTTCTGGTCACCCGTGATTTCCTGGATGATAGCGTTGATGAGGGTTGATTTCCCGACATTGGTCACACCAACTACGTAAACATCACGTCCCTTACGGTAGTGCTCAATCTTATCAATTACTTCTCTGATAGCATGCTTATTTTGGGCAGAAGTCAAGACGACATCGACTGGACGAAGTCCTTCTTCATGGGCACGCTCCATCAGCCACTGGCTAATCTTACCTGGTTTCACTGACTTAGGTAGGATATCTTTTTTGTTTCCAACCAAAAGCACATCATTACCTGACACAAAGCGTGGCAAACCTGGGATAACAGAGCCATTGAAGTCAAAAATATCAATGACATTGACCACCAAGGCATCGCTATCTCCAACCTCGTGCAAGAGTTTTAGGAAATCATCATCCGTCAACTGCACATCTGTGATTTCATTATAATGACGAAGACGGAAACAACGCTGGCAATAAACTTCTCCAGTTTCCAAACCTTTTTCAAGTGCTGACTGAGGTGTAAAACCTAAACCAGTCTTATCTTCCGTCTGAATGGTTGCTCCACAACCAATACAGAGAATTTCTTCCATAATTAGATTCCTTTTTTATAAGTGATAGGGCCGTACTTTTCAGCGATTTTTCTCATGACACGACGCTCACGCGCTCGGTTAATCTGAGTCTTAATAGAGTCGTGTTGAACCAAGGGTTTAACCAAAATCGAGCGAATGCCTGCTCGGTGGGCTGCTCGAATATCCGTCATCAGCTGGTCGCCTACCATGACCACTTCGTTCTTTTTATAGTGGAAATGTTTCATGGCACGGTTAATTCCTAAAGTAAAGGGCTTCAGTGCCCAGTAAACATAGTCAATATCAAATTTTTCAACTGCTCGTTTGACACGTTTGGGAGTATTGTTAGATACCACAATGATACGTATCCCAGCATCACGCAGATCATGCAACCATTGCTTCATCTCTACTGTTCCATCTGGATTATTCCAAGCAATCAGGGTATTGTCCAAATCCACCAAAACAGCTTTGATTCCCTGTTTTTGCAGGCTTTGAACTGTCAGATCATAAACTGCTTCCACAGCAAAATCTGGCATGTAATTTTCAATCGCCATTCTGGCTCCTTCTCTTTTATTTTCTAGTAATTTTCTTCAGCCATTGAGATAAGGCTGCCCATAAAATCAAGCTAGCTATTAAGATATAAATCCAAGCATTGGGCTCTTCTGTAAATGGTAGAGGAACATTCATTCCAAAAAAACCTGTAATAACCGCAAGGACTGCTAACAAGACTGAGATAATAGTCAAAATTGTCAAACTATCATTCAGGTTATTGTTTAGGATGTTGTTGTAAGAAGCTGAGAGTTGTTGCAAGACTTGAGAAATCAAATCTGTCATGGACACCAACTGATGGGCTTCAATCATGGCATCATCAAACTGCTCTCTCTCCACTTCGTTAAAGTTCCGATAAAGCGCGTGTCCTTGGATATGTTCCAAGAGGAGACGATTTTGTTTAGCCGCAGCTGTCAAGTAAACCATACCAGTTTCCAAGTCAGAGAGGGCAAAGAGATTTTTTTTAGTGGTTGTTTGACGTAACAAGGCACTGATTTCATCCTTGCTTTTATCCATCTGTTCAATGACAGGATAATAAGCATTGCTGATAAGCTCTAAACCGGCAAATAGAAACTTGTAGATTGAAATGATTTCATGATTTTCAAGATAGCCTAGCATCTGATCAATGACATAAGCATTCTTATGATTGCTGATGGTAATCATTCGTTGCTTTTCCACGATAAAGGTCATAGGAATGGCTTCATAGTATTCCTTGTCCCTTTCTAAGTCAAGAACGTTGTAGATAAAGGTCACTGTCCCATTTTCACGGTTATAATCCATGTGGGCCCGTTCGTTTCTATCCAGCGCATACTCGATGGTTTCTTTATCCAATCCATAGATTTCAGATAAATCTTCAAGATTTTTGATGATTTCCACATCTAGATTAATCCAGGTACAACCATTTCCTAACTGCTTATCTAAAAACATCGTTTCTCCTTTACCAAACTCTTTCTATTGTACCATAAATCAGGTAAAATTTCAGTCCTCGTCTTTTCTTGAAAAATTGCTAACGACGGTGATATTCCGATTAGGAACAAAATGAAGAGCTTGGTCATCACTTCGCAGTTGAGTTGTCCGAATTCCTACACTAACGACTTTCCCCGATACGGTAATTGGGCCGTTAGTCAAGACAACCTCATCTCCAACGTCCAACTGGCGCTCAAAGAGAATAAAGAAGCCATTGATGACATCTGATAGAAAACCTTGTGCTCCCATACCGATAGCCACCCCAGCAATCCCCGCACCTGCAAGCAAGCTAGAAACAGGCAAACCTAAGATAGACAAGATACAGTAAATCAAGAAGAAATAAAGGATATAGTTAAAAATATTCTCAAGCAAACGAGAAATAGTCTTTTGTCTACCAGCATCTCGATTTGAAAATTTAAGTGAGGGTTTGACAATCTTTCTTACAGCAGCATGGAGGAACTTTTTAGCTATATAAAATAGAAGGATAAGAAGTAGAAGAGAAATCACCTTGGTCAAGAGATTCTCTAAAACAGTTGTTACATCTAATTTATCCAGATAACGTTGAAAAAATTCTTGCATATAAAACTCCTTTTCTATTCATTATACCATAAATCCTTCCTCGCATCCTTTTCATAAATATTCATTTATTCCAACAAAACTTATAACTCACTTGCTTTTCAAGCATATTTATACTATAATCATAAACAATACACAAAAAAGGAGACCTCTATGAAAAGAATCATTCGTGCTTGGAACAAAACAAATCTTATCAAACGGATCGGAATTGGAATGACCTTGGGAGCTATTCTAGGTCTACTCGTTCCTAATCTTACTGGCATCGGTTTATTGGGAGATTTATTTGTAGGAGGACTAAAGGCCATCGCTCCTATCCTGGTTTTTGCTTTAGTCGCTAATGCCCTTTCCCAACACCAGAAAGGCCAAGATAGCAATATGAAAAAAGTCATTTTCCTCTATTTGCTGGGGACCTTTGCTGCGGCTCTTGTAGCAGTTTTGGCTAGCTTTCTCTTCCCTGTTCAGATGGTCTTAAGTAGTGCTAGTACAGAAGTTACTGCTCCAGACGGCATCGGACAAGTACTCAGTAATCTCCTACTAAAAATAGTAGACAATCCTGTCAATGCCATCATCGAAGCTAACTATATTGGGATTTTGTCTTGGGCTATCGTCTTTGGAGTTGCCATGCGTGAAGCTAGCAAAAATAGCAAGGAGCTACTCAAAACAATGGCCAGTGTGACTTCAAAAATCGTCGAATGGATCATTAACCTTGCGCCATTTGGTATCCTTGGGTTAGTCTTCGAAACCATCTCTGGCCAAGGTATTGCGAGTTTAGCAAATTACGGAATCTTACTCGGACTTTTGATTGCCACTATGGTTTTCGTTGCCCTAGTGATCAATCCTCTGATTGCTTTTCTCTTTATCAAGAAAAATCCTTATCCACTTGTTTGGAAATGTTTGCGTATCAGCGGAGTCACAGCCTTTTTCACTCGAAGCTCAGCTGCTAATATCCCTGTTAATATGAAACTCTGTGAGGATCTAGGGCTTAATCCAGATACCTATTCTGTCTCTATCCCACTTGGATCAACTATCAATATGGCTGGAGCTGCTGTCACTATCAATATCTTAACCCTAGCAGCTGTCAATACCCTTGGAATCTCAGTTGATTTTGCAACAGCCTTTGTACTCAGTATCGTTGCAGCCATCTCTGCCTGCGGTGCTTCAGGAATTGCTGGAGGTTCTCTCCTTCTCATCCCTGTCGCTTGCAGTCTCTTTGGGATTACCAATGATATTGCTATGCAGGTTGTAGGTGTAGGTTTCGTCATCGGTGTTATCCAAGACTCTTGCGAAACAGCCCTCAACTCTTCAACAGATGTCCTCTTTACAGCAGTAGCCGAATTTTCCTCTGCTCGCAATAAATAATCAAGGCAAGCCTATTTAGGGCTTGTTTTGTCTGGTTTCTATCAATTACTTTAGGAAATGTCTCATGTCTATCACCCAACGTACTTTTAAACTCGTTCTGGCAACCTGTTTAGCCTGTGTTCTAGCCTACTTTCTGGATTTATCTTCAGCAGTGTCCGCTGGTATTATTGCCCTATTGAGCTTATCGGATACCCGTCGAAGCACCATTAAGCTGGCTCGCAATCGTTTATTTTCAACCCTTCTTGCTCTTTTCATTGGCGTCCTTTCCTTTCACCTGACTGGCTATTACATCTGGAGTTTTGGTCTCTATTTGGCTCTCTATGTCCCTCTTGCCTATAAACTGGGCTGGGAAATTGGCATTACCCCAAGTAGTGTCCTGGTCAGTCATCTCTTGGTTCAGAAGTCTACATCACCTGATTTGCTAGTAAATGAACTCCTCCTATTTCTGATCGGTACGGGATTCGCCTTGACTGTCAATCTTTACATGCCTTCTCGGCAAGAAGAAATCCATCTCTATCATCTCAAGGTAGAAGAAAAACTCAAACACATTTTACAACGTTTTGAATATTATCTTGGGAAGGGCGATGGTCGTAACCGTGCCCAACTCGTTGAAGAACTGGATCAGCTTCTTGAAGAAGCTCTCAAACTGGTCTATCTTGATCACTCTGACCACCTCTTTCATCAGACCGACTATCATATCCACTATTTCGAAATGAGACAGAGACAGAGTCGCATTCTTCGTAATATGGCCCAGCAAATCAATACCTGTAATCTAGCCGCAAGCGAAAGCCTAATCCTTGCCCAGCTATTTGCTAAAATTGCAGATCAACTCAGTCAGACCAATCCTGCCAACGATTTATTGAATGATATTGAAAGCTACCTGCAAGTATTTCGCAATCGCAATCTCCCTAAAACAAGGGAAGAATTTGAAACGCGCGCAACCTTACTTCAACTCCTGCGCGAATTGGAAAACTTTATCCAACTGAAAGTTGACTTCTATCAACGCTATTCTGAAGAAAAAAGCAATCTATCATCATAAACAAAACACCTTTTGAACTGCGAAAACTTGCAATTCAAAAGGTGTTTTTCTGTCTCGAACCTAGCTAACTAGTTAATCTTACCGAGTAGCAAAATTGCTATGAACTCCTAATGATAGACTTATCTTTCCCTTAAGAAGTATAGATGGAATTTCTAAACTCATTTGATTCCTTGAGATATGCTTTGTATATAGCTTTTTTCAACTTCTGAACAGGAGTTTCAATGAAACGGTATTGTTTTTGACTGATATTTCCTGCTTTAATCTGAGCAAGTTCTTCTTTTACCGCTTCTTCCATCAATTGCTTCATTCGTTCAGGACTAGAAATCACTTCCTGCTTACCTTTGTAGTCAATGGTAATCGGTTTTAACTTACTGATATTCGTAATCCGTTCATCCATTTGTTCCTTCTTGAATTGAGCATAGGTCTTACCAGCTAAGATCTTTTCAAAGATGTATTGGTCTGACAAGGGACGATTCTCTTTTTCTGCATCTTGCTTGTACTGATTAGAGACATAAGGAACGAAACCTTCGTAATAGCCAAGGCCTGCCATGAGTTCAAAGGCTTGTTTTCTAAAGCTGATATCACCACTCATTCCCTTATCATTTTCGTTGACACCATAAATCGTATCAAACATATCAACGGTATAATAACCATTGGCATCTACTTTCCCTGTAGCCGTAAATCCTTTAATGATATAGCGATTTACCACGATGTGATTGTCAATCAAACTATGAACATCTCCTAGCTTGCTAGCATCTGCCTCTGTTAAAGCCTTGATTTCCTCGCTCTGGTGGCTTGGTTTGACAGATGGATTTGGATAAGAAACAGGAGTTCTTGAACCACTTGTCGCACTCGGCAAGAGTTGCTTGAAGTAGACTGCCTTATCCGCAGCTGACAATCCTCGACTTGCCTCAGCTTCTAGATAATCTAAAGTATAGAGAACATCGAAACTACCGTGCATATATTCTTTCAAATCTGCGGCTGATTTAAAGCGCTCAGGTGTCTTGTTGTAGAAACTGTCTTTGTCACTCTCGTCATAGACAAAGTTCAAGTTAAAGTAGCTATCCATTTCCGGAGTGTAGGAATTTTCAAAGATTCCACGTGCATAGAATTCTGCCCCAGTACCATCTCGTCGACCATAATTGTTAAAGAGGACTGTGCGATCCAACAAGTGAGTCATTTCATGAGAATAGGTTGCTGACCCTCGATCGTCCAAGACCCTATCAATAAAGTAGCGCACACCAGCCCCATTAGCCTCAGCACCTACTGATTGAGACGGAGAATACATGCCTAGCGGAGACATGAAGTCCTTAACTCCCTTATCCGCCTCTGAACCAAACTCCTTAGACCAGGTTTCCTTGATGCCTGCATTTTGCTTGCTAGTATACTTTTTCATAGTATCCACAATCAAACGGTTGGTTACTAGTTTTGATTGATTGTCTTTCTTAGTGATTCTATAAAGCGTATCAACATAAGCAGCCTGACGCTCAGCCGTCAATTCAACCAGAGCCTTCACTTTTTCCAATTCAGCCTTATATTGAGTAGGATTGCTCTGAGCCAGTGAGGTATCCATATAAGTTCCGATATTCCCGTAAGAAACGGTCGCCATATTTGTAATGGCATAAATACTTGGTTCCTTGATGTTTACTAGACCTAGAAGGGTAGCCATGTTATATTGTTTGCGATTATCAATCTGTTGAGGTTCTGCCCCGTACTTGGCAGGGTCAGAGGTCAACTTCGTGTAAAGACTGACATTTTCATCTGTCTTCTCTTTGGATTTCTTCTCAACAACGATGGCTTTTGTAGCATCCTTCAACCAAGTATCACCATCCATGTTTGTAAAGGTTGTTCGGTTATAGTCAAGGAAGTCTAATAGGCTTGACTTATCTGTTACTTTTCCAAAGTATGTTTCAAATGTTCGAGGACTATTGACCAGTTTCATCTCATCATAGCTCATTGAACCTAGAGAGGTTAGCCATTCTAATGACGTCACCTTTTTACCAAAGGAACTTGGATTGTAGGCAAGAATATCACGGATGTTGGTCTTGCCAAAGTCAATATTGTAGAAACGATTGATATAGGTTAAACCTAGGAGAACTTTTTCCTTATTAGCTTCTAAATCTGCCTGAACCTTAGCTCTGCTTTCCGCTGTATTTCCGAGCACACTCAAGGTATGGGCTACAACTTTTTTAAGGTCTGTATCTAGGGTCTTTTTCGTTTCTTCAAGTGTGTCTTTAATAGATAATCTCTCTAGATATTCTTTGCGAAGGACTTCTTTAACCTCTTCATCTGAAATAGTAGGATTTGTCTTTTTGAGTTCAATCTTCTTACTAATCACATCCCGCCCCAGAATATTTGGTCTGAGGGCATTTGTCACATAAGCGTTGGAAAACAGGTCCACAGCCTTCATTCCTTGGCTAGCAGGTCGTACATCAATGGCATTTTCTAACTCCGTATTCACTGGAAGAAGATGAGGTTTGTTTTCTTTGGTTCCCACCAAGATGACCTTTGGCTTCATTGCTTTTGTCACAGTACTTGTTTCCGTGTGTGATAGCAATTCACCTGTTTGAGAATTTACTTCATAGACTCTGGTAGTGGTGGTCTCGCCAGGCTCGCCCTGGTTTTCTACTTTTTCAAGGTTCTTCTCAAGTGTTGGTTCCTGACGACGTTCCTCCTTGATTGGAATTGGTGTCACGATGGTTTGGACATTTCCGACCTTCACTACCTTATCAATTGGAGCTGTTACTTCCTTTTGGTGATCTCTTTCTGTAACCTGACCTGTCTGAGTATCTACTTGGTAGGTAGTCGTCGTTTTTTCGCTTCCTTCCTTACCTGGAACAACAACTTTTTCTGTTTGATAAGGAAGTGTCGGGTCCGCTTCATATATCGTATTATTTGCGATGACCTTTGTTTCTACACTTGGTTTGGTCCCAACTAGAACAACCTCATCTACCTTTTCTACCAGAGTTTTTGATGTACTAGTCTCTGTAATTTGGCCACTTGTTTGATCTCTTGTATATCGGGTAGTGGCTTCTACTTGTCCATTGACCCCATGTGTTTTCGTTTTTCTAGAACCGACTTCTTGGCTGTCATCTGCTTGATAGATTGTTTTATATGGGATTGTTTGGGTTTCAATCTTAGGTTCTGGAACTGGGGTCAATTCTACCTTAGTGCCTACTGCGATGATTTCGGTAACTGGCTCCAAGGTTACAGTATTGGATTTGAGTTGGCGGACTTCCTTGCCATCTACAGTCGTCACTTCTGTTAAGATAGTGCGCTCGCCTGCTAGGCCTGCTTTGATGACACGTGTTTGCCCCTTAAGCAAGTCCGGATCTTCCTGATAAACAGTATCATAGGCAACGGTTTCTGTTGTAACCTCTAGCTCTGGTTTCACCTCTTCCAAACTTGGAGTACCTTCACTTGGAATTGAAGTGGATTCTACCTTAGTGCCTACTGCTATGATTTCTGAAACTGGCTCCAAGGTTACAGTATTGGATTTGACTTGGCGGACCTCCTTGCCATCTACAGTCGTGACTTCCGTTAAAATGGTACGCTCGCCTGTAACACCTGCTCGGATAAGGCGGGTTTCACCCTTAAGCAAGTCCGGATCGTCCTGATGAATAGTATCATAAGCAACGGCTTCTGTCGCAACTTCAAGCTCTGGTTTCACCTCGACCAAGCTTGGTGTACCTTCGCTTGGAATTGAAGTGGATTCTACCTTAGTGCCTACTGCTATGATTTCGGAAATTGGCTCCAAGGTTACAGTATTGGATTTAACTTGGCGGTCTTCCTTGCCATCTACAGTCCTCACCTCGGTTAAAATAGTGCGCTCACCTGCAACCCCTGCTCGGATAAGGCGGGTTTCACCCTTAAGCAAGTCCGGATCGTCCTGATGAATAGTATCATAAGCAACGTTTTCTGTCGCAACTTCAAGCTCTGGTTTCACCTCGACCAAGCTTGGAGTGCCTTCGCTTGGAATAGAAGTGGACTCTACCTTAGTGCCTACTGCGATGATTTCGGTAACTGGCGCCAAGGTTACAGTGTTGGATTTTACTTGGCGGACTTCCTTGCCATCTACAGCCGTCACTTCCGTTAAAATAGTGCGCTCGCCTGCTAGGCCTGCTTTGATGACACGTGTTTGACCCTTAAGCAAGTCTGGATCGTCCTGATGAATAGTATCATAGGCAACGGCTTCTGTCGTGACCTCTAGCTCTGGTTTCACCTCGACCAAGCTTGGTGCTCCCTCACTTGGGATTGAGGTGGATTCTACCTTAGTGCCTACTGCGATGATTTCGGTAACTGGTTCTAAGGTTACAGTTTTGGATTTGACTTGACGGACCTCCTTACCATCTACAGTCGTCACTTCCGTTAAGATAGTGCGCTCACCTGCTACGCCTGCTCGAATAAGGCGAGTTTCACCCTTAAGCAAGTCTGGATCGTCCTGATGAATAGTATCGTAAGCAACCGCTTCTGTCGTGACCTCTAGCTCTGGTTTCACCTCGACCAAGCTTGGAGCACCTTCACTTGGAATTGAAGTGGATTCTACCTTAGTGCCTACTGCTATGATTTCGGAAATTGGCTCCAAAGTCACAGTATTGGATTTGACTTGGCGGTCTTCCTTGCCATCCACAGTCGTCACTTCTGTTAAGATAGTGCGCTCGCCTGCGACGCCTGCTTGAATGACACGTGTTTGACCCTTAAGCAAGTCTGGATCGTCCTGATAAATAGTATCATAAGCAATGGCTTCTGTCGTAACTTCAAGCTCTGGCTTCACCTCGACCAAGCTCGGAGTACCTTCGCTTGGGGTTGAGGTGGATTCTACCTTATCCGCTTGTGGAGAATGAGGTTTTGTATTTTCATTTCTAGAAACTTCTCCATTTCCCCTTACAAAATAATAGCCTGTAAATTCATAACCCTCAATCTTTTCTGGTCTAGGCAAAAATTCTCCTGCAACTGTTTTGACAAGAGCTGGACGAAGCTCTACTAAATTCTCCAAGGCAGAAACTGATAGTGCAGTACCACCTACAGCCAAAACTGTCACTAGAAAGAGAGAGGCGCCTTTTCTCTTTTTAATGAGAGTGAGCGAAACTAACAAGATACTTGTACCCAGCACAGGCAGAATGGCATTTGAAAACAAGCCAGTATCAGGTAACTTAGTAGCAGACTTACGGTAGACGAAGTAATAATCCTTACCTTCCTCCACTTGGATAGCATTTTCTTCAAACCAACGTAGTTCAGCCTTCAAAGATTCAGGAAGATCTTTATCTTCCACATAGTGTGACACTAGCTGAGGAATTCTTTCCTCTGCAAGCACGGCATTTCCACCTGCGCCTACAAAAAACAAACTCGTTCCCAATAAAACAGAACAAGTTCCTACTGCATACTTTCTCAAAGAAAAGCGTTGTTTTGCTTTAAAATGATGTTGTTTCATGACAAACTCCAATTTCGTATCTATTCCTTTTCCCAGTATATCAAAAATAGTAAACGCCTACAAAAGATTTGAATAATAAAATTGCCATATCTAGCTTCTTTATCCATTTTTGAAAGAAAAGCAACCGTATTCTTTGTAAACATTCACAGTAAGAACGTAATTTCCTCCCAGAAGTTCTTCTATTATCTGCTACTTAATAAAAATCTAGTGAATGAAAGTAGGAGGCCGATGAAGCTTAAAGAGCCTAAATTTCTAGATTATACAAAGCAAAAACCACAAGTAAATTCAGTTTTACTGACTTCACTTGTGGTAGTTATGTTTTATCAAAATATTTACCGAATCCTAATAGAACTCCAAAGCCACATACCTATCTCTTTTTCACCGACATTAAAGATATATCTCGCAAACTAAAGTAAGTAAGGACCAGCATGGCTACTGTGATAAAGAATTCTGTTGGTAGCTGAAAGATTTGCAGGATGGACAACATAAGCAAAATCACGAGGGAAACGAGACCAAAAACAAGAATTACAATATTAACCGTTCCCTTGATACTTTGAGGTGTCGCAAATATATAGAGTAAGAGTAATAAAATCCCTATGATTAAATAGACCATTTTCTGCTCTTTCTAGCTCTTATTCAGCTGATTTTTTCTTTTTGTTTGCTTTCTCACGCTCTGCCTTGTTAAGGATTTGTTTACGCAAACGAATAGATTCAGGTGTTACTTCCATGTATTCATCATCATTCAAGAACTCAAGTGATTCTTCAAGAGTCAAGATACGAGGAGTCTTGATAACCGCTGTTTGGTCCTTAGTTGCTGAACGAACGTTGGTCATTTGTTTCGCTTTCGTAATATTAACAGTCAAGTCATTTTCACGAGAGTTTTCACCGATAATCATGCCTTCGTAAACCTCAGTACCTGGGTTAACAAAGATTGTTCCACGTTCTTCGATAGACATGATAGAGTATGTTGTTGCCTTACCAGTATCGATAGAAACAAGGGCACCACGGTGACGTCCACCGATTTCACCTGGAATCAATGGCAAGTATTGGTCGAAGGTATGGTTCATGATACCGTAACCACGAGTCATTGACAAGAACTCAGTTGAGTATCCAATCAAACCACGCGCAGGAACTAGGAAGACCAAACGAGTTTGACCATTACCAGTTGAAATCATATCCAACATTTCACCTTTACGTTCAGAAAGACTTTGGATAACAGATCCTTGGTATTCTTCTGGTGTGTCAATTTGCACGCGTTCAAACGGCTCACATTTAACACCATCGATTTCTTTTACGATAACTTCTGGACGAGATACTTGAAGCTCATAACCCTCACGACGCATTGTTTCGATAAGGATTGACAAGTGCAATTCCCCACGTCCTGATACAGTCCATTTATCTGGTGAATCAGTTGGGTCAACACGAAGGGAAACGTCTGTTTGCAATTCTGCTTGAAGACGCTCTTCAACCTTACGTGAAGTAACCCATTTCCCTTCACGACCAGCAAAAGGTGAGTTGTTAACCAAGAAGGTCATTTGAAGTGTTGGCTCATCGATGTGAAGAACTGGAAGAGCTTCAACTGCGTCTGTAGGAGTAATGGTTTCTCCGACGAAGATATCTTCCATACCAGAAACCGCAATCAAATCTCCAGCTTTGGCTTCTTGGATTTCACGACGTTCCAAACCAAAGAAACCGAAGAGTTTTGTAACACGGAAGTTCTTCGTTGTTCCGTCAAGTTTAGAAAGGGTAACTTGGTCCCCAACCTTGACACTACCACGGAAGATACGTCCGATACCGATACGTCCTACGAAGTCATTGTAGTCAAGAAGTGACACTTGGAATTGAAGGGGCTCATCTGAGTTATCAACTGGAGCTGGAATGTGGTCGATAATGGTATCAAAGATTGGCGCCATAGTCTTTTCTTGATCTGCTGGATCATCTGACAATGAAGATGTTCCGTTGATCGCTGACGCATAAACGACTGGGAAGTCAAGCTGGTCATCATCCGCACCAAGCTCGATGAAAAGTTCCAAGACTTCATCCACTACTTCTGCTGGACGAGCTGATGGCTTATCGATTTTGTTAACCACAACGATAGGCACAAGGTCTTGTTCCAAGGCTTTTTTCAATACGAAACGAGTCTGTGGCATAGTTCCTTCGTAAGCATCTACGACCAAAACAACACCGTCAACCATTTTCATGATACGCTCAACTTCTCCACCGAAGTCCGCGTGTCCTGGTGTGTCCATGATGTTGATACGAGTTCCGTTGTAGGCAACTGCTGTATTTTTCGCAAGGATAGTGATTCCACGCTCTTTTTCAATATCGTTTGAGTCCATTGCGCGCTCTGCTAACTCTGTACGCGCGTCAAGAGTTTCAGATTGTTTCAACAATTCGTCAACGAGGGTCGTTTTACCGTGGTCGACGTGGGCGATAATCGCGATATTACGGATATCTTCTCTTAATTTTGTCATGATTTCCTCTATTGTATTCAAAAATTTATTTTCTAACTGAACGATTATACCACAATTTTAAGCAAATAACTTAATTCAAGTAAGTGTAAATGTTTTCAAAAGAAAATTCATTCCTTCTCTTTTCTTTTCAAAAATCCTGACTTGTGATAAGATAGGCTGGTATGCGTTTAGATAAATTATTAGCCCAGGAAAAAATCAGCCGTAAGGCCATGAAACAAGCTCTTTTGAAAAAAGAAATTTTAGTTGATGGACTCCCTGCTAGTTCCCTTGCACAGAATGTTGATACCGGGTTGCAAGAGCTGATTTTCAAAGATAGAAAAATCCAAGGATATGAACACACCTACCTCATGCTACACAAGCCAAACGGAGTCGTAACTGCAAGCAAGGATAAAAAACTCCCAACTGTCATGGACCTTCTTCCTCAGCATCTCCAGTTTGACCAACTCTACGCCATCGGCCGTCTGGATCGGGATACGACGGGTCTCCTCCTCTTAACGGATAATGGTCCCCTAGGTTTTCAACTCCTCCATCCTCAGTATCATGTGGATAAAACTTACCAAGTAGAGGTCAATGGGCCACTAACTCCCGACCATATTCAAGAGTTTAAAGATGGGATTGTCTTTCTTGATGGAACTATCTGTAAACCTGCTCAACTTGAGATTTTATCCTCAAGTCCTAGTCTCAGCCAAGCCACTATCACCATCTCTGAAGGAAAGTTTCATCAGGTCAAGAAAATGTTCCTATCTGTCGGTGTCAAGGTCACTGCCCTCAAACGAGTTCAGTTCGGGGATTTCCTATTAGACCCTGACCTAGCAGAAGGTCAATATCGACCCTTGAATAAAGAAGAATTGGAAATCATTAAAAAATACTTAGAAAAGAGTAGGTAAAACAAAAAAAGCTTTATGCTTCAAAGCTTTTTTGTTATTGCTTATCCATAAACTCTTGCTATGGCTACAATCAAGTTTATTACAAAAACTACAATACCTACGATATTGAGAATTCGTTCTGTTTTATAGTCTAGTCCAGATTCTTTTTGATGTGAATTAGCCAAGACTAGACCAACGATCCCCAAAACGAGACCTACGATTGGAGATAGCAAACCAAGGACGATAGATAGAATACCTAAAACAAGTGATGGTTTTTTCTTTTCTTTCATCTTCAAAAAACTCCTTAAACTCATACAAATGAATAATACTATAGCAATTGGATAAAACAAAAAAGCTTTAAAAATAAAGCTTTTTTGTTAGAATCCTGATTAGTGCATCATCAAAACGACTCCTGCAATCCAGTTAACTACAGAAATTACAATCCCAACGATATTGAGAATTCGTTCTGTTTTATAGTCTAATTCAGATTCTTTTTGATGTGAATTAGCCAAGACTAGACCAATGATCCCCAAAACGAGACCTACGATTGGAGATAGCAAACCAAGGACGATAGATAGGATACCTAAAACAAGTGATGGTTTTTTCTTTTCTTTCATCTTCAAAAAACTCCTTAAATTTTATACTAACAATTATACCATAAAAAGCCAAGACTTTATATTAAACATATGTGACAAGTTTTTTCACATTGTTAATTAGATTTCACCTTCCCTGTCCAAGAATCCAATCCGTAAGAGAGGATATAGATTTCTGAGAAACCTTGTTTTTTCAAGAAAAGTGCTGCGTTTGTGACACGTTGCGCACGTTGGTTTTCATAGAGAAGGACAGGTTTATCCTTGCGAAGAGCTGCAAGACTTGTCTTCAATTGATTTGAAGGAATATTACGAGCTCCGAGGATATGTTTTCTGTGGAAGTCAGCTGGATCACGCAAATCAATCAACTGACCTGTACGAATCAAAGACTCAAACTCTGCATTGTCTACAATTTTTGCTGCACGACGAATACGAAGATAGTTATATCCCATCCAAGCCAACATCGCTATAATAAGTCCCCATAATACCCAAGTTACCATATTACCTAATCTCCATTTTTTTCTAAATAGTCTAATTCTAGTTTGTGCTCTCTGCGAAGAACAGCCTCCGCTTCAAGATAATCCAGCTTGTCCATCAAGCCTGCATCATAGATTCGAGATAGCTCGATCTTCATCAGTTCAATGTCATAGAGACGTTTTCCCATATAGACAATGATACCAAACTGTTTGAGAAATTGTTGCACATCGTAGAGTGTTTTCATAGCTTTCATTTTAGCAAATAATCAGAGTTTTTTCAATAGTTCCCTAATAGTTCGGGGTAGGTTTCCTTTTTTCACGATTATCTGAATTTCTTTACACTATGACAAAGAAGAAAACCTAGAGTCATTCCAACGATATTTTGCATGAGATTTGGAATGATTTCTGGAATAGCTGCGCCCCAACCATTCATCCAAGCTGATGCCAAGGCATAACCAGCTACCATGAATAAAGTCGCCAAGACTAAGCCTAGCCATTGCCATTTCCCTTTAAAACCTGCAAAATAACCTTGGAAACCATGGTTAATTAAGCTAAAAATCATCCACTGAGGGTAGCCTGAAATGAGGTCAATAAGAAATCCTGCTAAACCTCCAACAACGGCCCCTTCACGACTGCCAAAGTAAAAGGCTGTGAAGAAGACTCCAACGTCCAAAAGTGTTAGAAAGCCAGTTGGTGTCGGGATTTTTATAAAATACCCCAATACGACAGAACTAGCTGCCAAGATAGATACTAGGGCGATTTTAGTTGTTTTGGTTTGCTTCATACTGTCTCACTCCATATTGATCTGCTTGTGCAATGGCACAGTAAACAAAGGCTTTGGAAGTTTCAATTGCTGGTAATAGTTCCTCTCCCTTGACTAACTGACTAGCAATGCTTGAGGCAAAGGTACATCCTGCACCAGCATTTTGTCCTTGGATAACTGGATTTTCAAGAATAGTGAAATTCTCCCCATCATAAAAGACATCCACAGCCTTATCCTGACTGAGGCGATTTCCACCCTTGATAATCACTGCTGGTGCACCCAAGTCATGTAATTTCTGCGCTGCAGTCTTCATATCTTCCAGACTTTCAATCTTTTGGTCTGCAAGCAACTCTGCCTCAGGAAGATTCGGAGTAATCACTGATACATAAGGGAAAAAGCGAATCAACTCTTGACAGAGCTCACTAACTGCAACGTCGTGCGTTTCCTTACAAACCAATACAGGGTCCAAGACCACTGGAACTCCTGATCTTTCCTTAATGAAATTCAAGGCTTTTTCAGCAACACCGACTGTCGGCAAGAGACCAACCTTAATCCCTCCAAAGTCTACACTCTTCAGACTATCCAACTGTTGTTGGAAAATAGTCTCATCTGTCGGGAAGACCTCAAAACCATTTTCCGTCAAAGCAGTTAAACAAGTCATGGCTACAAATCCATGCAAGCCATTCAAGGTGTAGGTCGCAAGGTCTGCTGCCAATCCACCACCACTAAAAATATCATTTCCTGAAAGTGCTAAAATACGATTATTCTTCATAACGAATCTCCTTCAAATACAAACCATTGGGTGCTGCAGTTGGTCCTGCCAACTGTCTATCCTTTTTCTCCAAGATGAGGTCAATCTGTTCAATCGGCATACGGTTGTTGCCAATTTTAAGCAAAGTTCCAACCATATTTCGAATCTGCTTATAGAGGAAACCATTGCCAGAGAAAGTAAAGGTCAAAAACTGCCCTGTTTCATCAACCCTAAGACTAGCTTCCGTGATCGTCCTAACCTTATCCTCTACACTAGTACCTGATGCCGTAAAACCAGTAAAGTCATGTGTTCCCTCTAGTTTTTTTACAGCTTCTTGCATCCGCTCCACATCGAGTGGATAGGGATAATGAGTCGCATAATGGCGACGCATGGGATTTTTAGGACGTCCTCTATCCACGATAAACTCGTAGGTCTTGCTATGCTTGGCATAACGGCAATGAAAATCGTCAGCCACTATCTCAATCGAAATCACATCGATATCTTCAGGACTTTGGGTATCGAGAGCAAAACGAAGTTTTTCCTCATCCATCTGATAGGGAAGGTCAAAATGGATGACCTGACCTAAAGCATGAACGCCACTGTCCGTTCGCCCAGCGCCATGAATGGTAATAGCTTGTCCCTTATTTAATTTGGTTAAAGTTTTTTCAATTTCCTCTTGGACACTACGCGCGTGAGGTTGCCGCTGGAAGCCAGCAAAAGCGTAGCCATCATAGGAAATTATAGCTTTATATCTAGTCATGTATCTATTTTATCAAGAAAATTTCTCTGCAACAAGTTTGAAAACCAAAAATTGTACGGGTACAGTTTCTAGTGTAATTTAGTTCTTATCTAGATTTTTTCATTATGTATTTTCGTTCAGGAACTTCAATGGTTTGAACAATTTCAAATCCCTCTTTGTGGTAGAGGTCTCTAGCTATTTGATTTGACTCAAAAACCGTTAGGGAAATACTTTCTATTTCTTCATTTTCAAACATTTCTTGAAGAAAGTATTGAAAAGCTTTTCTACCTAATCCTTTCCCCTGCTTATGTGGAGCTATGAGAAATCTTCCAATATGAAGATTTTTATCTTCTAGTTTGATTTTCTGGATGATGCCTACAAACTCTTCTCCAACAAAAATGGAAAAAATCCCTTCAAACTTTTGTAAGGTTTGGGCATTCAAGGGATAAGAAATTTTGGGACCCATCCATTGCTTCTGGAAACTTTTTCCCAAAGCATTAGACCACTGGCTAATGAGTCGGGCATTTTCTAACTGTAGTCCTTTTTCAAAGTGAATTTTCATATTTGCTCCTGAAACTTCTCCTATATCCAACTATTATACTCTTTCTCTTATTTTTTCCGAATAAATAAGTATGATTCATCTTTATTTTTTTCTTGTTGGAACGATTCTTGCTTCCTTTCTAGGCTTAGTCATCGATCGCTTCCCTGAACAATCCATCGTCTTTCCTGCAAGTCACTGTGATTCTTGTCAGACTCGCTTGAGACCACTAGATTTGATTCCGATTGTGTCCCAGATATTCAATCGCTTTCTCTGTCGCTATTGCAAGGCTCGCTATCCTGTTTGGTATGCCCTTTTGGAGTTGGGGTTAGGACTTGTCTTTCTAGCTTTTTCTTGCAGTTTTTTAACGTTGGGGCAAATCATATTGATCACCTCTGGCTTGACTTTAAGCATCTATGACCTTCGTCATCAAGAATATCCCTTGATCGTCTGGCTAATTTTTCACTTAATCCTCATGGCTTGCTGTAATTGGAATCTGGCCATGGCTTTCTTCTTGATTCTTGGAATCATTGCTCATTTCATCGATATTCGCATAGGAGCAGGTGATTTTCTCTTTCTAGCCTCTTGTGCACTCGTCTTTACACTTGCAGAAATTCTGATTTTAATTCAATTTGCTTCCACAACTGGCATTCTATCCTTTCTCCTACTAAAGCAAAAGGAAAGGCTTCCTTTCGTGCCTTTCCTCTTGCTGGCTGCTTGTGTGATTATTTTTGGTAAGCTACTGCTTCTAGGATAAAGTCGGCGATTTCTGCTACTTGTCCTTCATGTAGAGCCTTAACAATCTTGGAACCGACGATAACACCGTCTGATACAGCATTGAAGCGTTCCACATCAGCCTGAGTGGATACACCAAATCCTGTCAAAACTGGAATGTCAGCCACTTGATGAAGTTGAGCCAAGTGCTTGTCCAAATCATCTCGGTAATTCCCTGATTTTCCTGTCACTCCATTGATAGCAACGGCATAGACAAATCCTTCTGCCCCTTCAATGAGTTCCTTTTGACGGTCAATTCCTGTCGTCAAGCTGACAAGTGGAATCAAAGCAATATCTGTATCCGCCAAATATGGCTCTACAAAATTAGCATGTTCATGAGGGAGGTCTGGAATAATCAAACCCTTGACTGCTGTATCAGCAAGATCTTTAACAAATTTCTCCACACCGTACTGAAAGAGGGGGTTAAAGTAGGTCATGATGACAAGCGGAATTTCTGTTTCAATGGTTTTCAAGGTTTCAACCAAAGCCTGGGTAGAGGTTCCGCGAGCTAGACTGCGCAAGCCTGCTTCTTCGATAACAGGACCATCTGCAACCGGATCCGAGAAGGGAACTCCCACTTCAATGGCAGAAACACCCAAATCTTCTAAAAAGTGAATTGTTTCACCGAGACCAGACAAACCTTTTTCATGGTCTCCAGCCATAATATAAGGGACAAAAATTCCCTTTCCAGTTGCTTTGATAGCGTTCAGTTTTTCTGTTAGCGTCTTAGGCATGAGCTTCTCCCTTCTTTGCTGCGTCTGCTTCCAAACGGTCTTTGACTTGAACTACATCCTTGTCCCCGCGACCTGATAGACAGACAATCATAGACTTGTCTGGGCCAAGTTCTTTGGCCAATTTCACCGCAAAGGCGATAGCGTGACTAGATTCCAAAGCTGGGATAATCCCTTCCACACGTGACAAGAGTTGGAAACCTTCCAAGGCTTCCTCATCTGTCACAGGAACATAGGTCGCACGCTTGATATCGTGGTAATGAGAATGTTCTGGACCGATACCTGGGTAGTCTAAACCTGCCGAGATAGAAAAGGCTTCTAAGATTTGTCCATGAGCATCTTGGAGCACATCCATGAGCGAACCGTGGAGAACACCTGGTCTACCCTTGGTCAAGGTTGCTGCATGATGCTCTGTATCCACACCTAGTCCTGCTGCTTCAGCTCCATACATAGCCACTGAGTCATCTTCCACAAATGGATGGAAAAGCCCGATAGCATTCGAACCACCACCAACACAGGCAACTAGCGCATCTGGTAGATTTTCGCCTGTCAAATCACGGTACTGTTGTTTGGCTTCGCGTCCGATAACACTTTGGAAATCACGAACAATTTCTGGGAAAGGATGAGGTCCCAAGGCAGAACCAAGAATATAGTGAGTGTCATCGATATTTGCCACCCAAAAACGAAGGGCTGCATTGACTGCATCTTTGAGCACGCGCGAACCATCTGTTACAGCTTCTACCTTGGCTCCCAAAAGTTCCATACGGAAGACATTGAGGGCTTGGCGTTTAACATCTTCCTCACCCATAAAGATAGTACATTCCATGTTGAAAAGTGCTGCAGCAGTTGCAGTTGCTACACCGTGCTGACCGGCACCAGTTTCAGCGATAATTTTCTTTTTGCCCATGCGTTTAGCGAGAAGAACTTGTCCCAAGGCATTGTTAATCTTGTGTGCACCTGTATGGTTGAGGTCTTCACGTTTGAGGTAAATCTTGGCTCCGCCGATATGCTGGGTCAAGTTTTTTGCGTAGTAAAGAGGTGTTTCACGTCCTACATACTGGCGCAAAAGTTGGTTTAACTCTTCTTGGAAACTTGGATCTGCCTGACTTTCACGATAAGCCTCTTCCAATTCCAATACTGCTGTCATCAATGTTTCTGGGACAAAACGTCCACCGAATTTCCCGTAAAATCCATCTTTATTTGGTTCTTGATATGCCATGTTTTACCCTCTCTATAAATCTTCTAATCTTTTCATGATCTTTTTGTCCGTTTGATTCTACTCCACTTGATACATCTACTGCATAGGGAGTAAAGTGTTGAATTGCTTCTTCTACATTATCCTCATTGAGCCCGCCTGCGATGAAGAAAACCTGAGGTAGTTCTGTCGTATCCAGTTGCCCCCAATCAAAGGTTTGACCACTTCCTGCCACAGGTGCATCAAAGAGGAGATAATCTGCCCGAGAACTTGGTACATGGCCATTCCCACCCACCTGCACTGCCTGAATGCTGGCACAAGGTAATTTCTCAAATAAATCATCCGCCACCTGACCATGAACCTGCACCAAGTCCAAACCAACCTTTTCAATCGCTTCTAGTAATTCTTCCCGACTGGGTGAAACAAATACGCCAACCTTTTTTACATATGTAGGAATAATCTCAGCTAGCTCTGCTGCTTGTTCCAAGGTCACCTGTCTTTTGCTAGGAGCAAAGACAAAACCGATGTAGTCGGCCCCTGCCGACACAGCTGTTTCTACCGCTCCTTTGGTCGATAGTCCACAAATCTTAACCTTTGTCAATCTGCAACTCCTTGATTCTCTGAGCGACATCTTCGGCCTGCATGAGAGCTGTTCCTACCAAAATTCCGTTAAAGTAAGGTGCAACTCGTTTCGCATCTTCTTCTGTAAAAATAGCAGATTCAGAAATGTAGAAGCAATCGTCCTTAAAGTATTGGGCCAAGTCTACGCTAGTCTGCAAGTCAACTTCAAAGGTAGTCAAATTGCGATTGTTCACACCGATAATTTGAGCTCCCAGGCGGTGAGCAACTTCAAGCTCAGCCAGATTATGAGTTTCCACCAACACTTCTAGTCCAAGCTCTGTCGCATAGTCATACAGTTCCTTGAGGCGTTCTTCTGATAAAGCCGCTACGATGAGCAAGATAACTGTCGCACCTGCATTGCGAGCACGGACGATTTGCTTTTCATCAATGATAAAGTCCTTGTTGAGCGTCGGAATCTGTACCTGACTGGAAATCTCACGAAGATAATCCAAATGACCTTTGAAGAAAACTTCGTCTGTCAGAACAGAAATCATAACAGCGCCGTTAGCCTCGTAAGTCTGGGCCTGTTGAACGATATCCACATCCAGATTGATATCACCCATACTTGGGCTTGCCTTCTTGACTTCTGCAATAATTTGCAAGCGGTCCTGATGGTTTTTCAAATATTCAGCCAAACAATAGCTTTCTCGCAGGGGCTGAAGTTCCTCTCGTTCCATCTTTTCAACTTCACGCGCCTTCTGCTCAAGGATACGTGACAAAAATTCCTGACTCATCTTTGATACTCCTGTAATAGTCTGAGTTTTTCAAGTGCCTTACCACTAGCAATCACTTGGCGTGCCATTTCAACTCCGTCTTTGATACTATCTACCTTACCATTGGCATAAAAACCAAGGCCAGCGTTTAAGACTGTTGTTTCCAAGAATGGACTTGGTTCATTATTAAGAACGCTAACAAGGATGGCTGCATTCTCATGAGCATTTCCGCCACGAATGTCCTCAATAGCAATGCGTTCCATTCCCAAATCTTCTGGAGTAAAGGTTGACAAAGTGATTTCTCCATTTTCAAGAAGGGCAATGCTGGTAGTTCCATTCAAACCAGCTTCATCCAATCCTTCTGGACCAGCTACTACGATAGCACGTTTGCGACCCATGTTTTTCAAAACCTGAGCAGTACTTTCCAGAAGTTCAGGACGACTGATTCCTAGAAGCTGTGTTTCCAAGACCATTGGGTGAATGAGTGGACCTGTCAAATTCATGATGGTTGGAATTCCCAATTCCAAGCGTGCTGGCATGATATATTTCATAGCTGGGTGCATGTTTTTGGCAAAGAGAAAGACAATTCCTGTTTGATCAAATACCTTACCTAATTGTGCTGGCTTGAGGTCAATATTGATTCCCAAAGCTTGCAAGACATCTGCTGATCCAGATTTAGAGGAAATTGAACGATTACCATGTTTAGCCATGTGGATGCCACCACCTGCCAAGACAAAGGCTGCAGTTGTAGAAATGTTGAAGCTAAATGACTTATCTCCACCTGTACCGCAGTTATCCATAGCATCTTGAATGTTGGTTGGAATGTGTTGAGCATGTCCTCTCATAACTTGAGCGAGGGCTGTTCTTTCTTCAGGTGTTTCTCCCTTCATCTTGAGGGCTAAAAGGAGTGAAGCGATTTGTGCTTCTGTCACTCGCCCTGTTACGATGCGTTCGATCACATCTGTCATCTCAACACTTGATAGGTCTTCAAAGTTTGCTAATTTTTCAATAATTTCTTTCATTTTGTCTTCCTCACTTTACAACTTTTTCGATAAAATTCTGAATAGAAGATAGGCCATCTGGCGTTCCAATGCTTTCTGGATGATACTGCAAGCCATAAATCGGCAAGGTTTTGTGTTGAATTCCCATAATAGCTTGGTCATCTGTCGAACGAGCTGTCACTTCAAACTCTTCCGGCATCTCTTCAATTAAAATACTGTGGTAACGCATGACTGGACGATTGTCCTCAATTCCTTGATAGAGAACTGAAGGAGTCTCAAATCGGATTTGGCTTTGTTTACCGTGCATAACTTTAGGAGCCAAGCCCAACTTGCCACCAAAGACTTCTGCGATGGCCTGGTGCCCCAAACAAATCCCTAGAATCGGTTTCTTACCTGCAAAATCACGAATCATTTCTTCCATCTTCCCAGCATCAGCTGGCCAACCTGGACCGGGAGAAAAGACCAGTCCATCTGCCTTTGTAGCTTCTTCATAAAGGTTTGGATCATCATTTCTCAAAACCTGAACTTCTGCGAAATTCCCAATGTATTGAGCCAAGTTATAGGTAAATGAATCATAATTATCAATCAATAAAATCATGGTCTTAGTTCTCCCATTCTAGTCATAGATTTAGCTTTGTTAATGGTTTCTTGGTATTCATTCTGAGCGATGGAATCATAAACAATTCCTGCTCCAGCCTGTACGTAGGCTGTTTTATTTTTAAGAATCATGGTTCGAATTGCAATGGCGAAGTCCATATCTCCAGTTGCTGAAAGGTAACCGATAGCTCCGGCATAGACGCCTCGCTTCTCTGTTTCCAACTCATAGATGCGTTTCATGGCCCGAATCTTAGGGGCCCCAGAAACTGTTCCTGCCGGAAGAGTCGCTTTCAAGGCATCCATGGCAGTCAGTTCTGGCAACAAACGTCCTTTAACCACGCTGGTCAAATGCATGACATAGCGGAAAAGTTCCACTTCCATATACTTGGTGACTTGGACACTTGCTGTCTCAGCAATTCTACCGATATCATTGCGTCCTAGGTCCACTAGCATTCGGTGTTCTGCCGTCTCCTTTTCATCAGAAAGTAGATCACTTGCAAGTGCTGCATCTTCCTCATCATTGGCACCTCTAGGTCGCGTACCTGCAATTGGATTGGTTGTTACGATGCCGTTTTTTACGGAAACCAAGCTCTCAGGACTAGCACCGATGATTTGATAATCTCCAAAGTCATAAAAGTAGAGGTAATTTGATGGATTTGTCACTCGGAGATTTCTGTAGAAGTCAAAAGGATTTCCAGTTACTTCTGCTGAGAAACGCTGACTGAGCACGCATTGGAACATATCTCCATTGCGAATCAAGTCGCGCGCTGTTTCTACCATCTCTTCAAATTTCTGAGGTGCAATATGTGGTCTAAACTGAAGTGGAGAAACGTCCAAATCTTCAAATTCATTCGAAGCAGGGATTTTCAACTCCTCTAAAACCTGATCCAAAGCCGCTTCTAGCTCATCATTGCTTCGATCACTGTAAAGAGCATCCTCGATGATATGAATTTTTTCTTTCTTGTGGTCAAATACAATATAACTCTCGTAAACAAAGAAATGCATATCTGGTGTCCCAATCGTATCCTCAGGAAGCTGGCCAATTTCTTCATAGAGAGAAATCATATCATAGCCAACAAATCCGATGGCTCCACCTCCAAAAGGTAGGTCTGAATGGTGCTGGCTCTTATGAGTCACTTCATAAAGGAAAGCCAAGGGGTCACGATCAATCACTTGGCCATTTTGATATAGGACTCCATTCTCAAACTTAATCTCAAAAACTGGGTTATAGGCCAAGATAGAAAATCGAGCATTTTCCTTTTCTCTTGGGATACTTTCAAGTATAACCTTGTGTTGTCCGTTCAAGCGCATATACGCCAAGATTGGTGATAAAACATCTCCATGAATGATTCGTTCCATTGTATTTTCCCTTTCAGTTCTTCATAAATCCTGTGGTGATTCTACAAAAAATCCCCACGCAAAATAACTTGCGTGAGGACGAAATTCGCGGTGCCACCTCAATTATAGGATTTCTCCTATCTCTCATTCCTGTCTCAGAACCTTCTTGTAACAGGCTGTGCGATAAAGGGCACTCCCTTGAGAATCATGTTTTCTTCTCTCATTTTCAGATGGACCCAATCTTACAGCTTTCTCTACTTGTTTTCAGCAACCACAAGCTCTCTGTGAGAGAAATCTCTGTATCTTTTCCATCTTTTATTTTTTAGCTTCAAGGTAGTCTGCAATAGCAGCTACGTCCTTGTCTCCACGACCAGAGACATTGATGACGATAATCTCATCTTTACTTAGTTTTGGTGCTCGTTTGACTGCTTCTGCGATAGCATGGGAGCTTTCAATAGCTGGGATAATTCCTTCAGTCTTGCTAAGTAGAAGCAAGGCTTGGACAGCTTCTTCATCAGTCGCTGCAACATACTCTACACGACCAGAGTCTTTAAAGAAGGCGTGTTCTGGTCCAACCCCTGGATAGTCTAAACCAGCAGAGATAGAGTAAACAGGTGCAACATTTCCATCTTCACCAAAGACTGCATAGGTTTTCATTCCATCGACAATTCCGACACTACCCTTGGTCATTGTTGCCGCGTGTTTATCGGTATCTAGACCGTGACCAGCAGCTTCTACCCCAACCAATTTAACTTCTTCATCAGCTACATACTGTGAAAAGGCACCGATGGCATTAGAACCACCACCCACACAGGCAATGACGTAGTCTGGCAAACGTCCTTCTTTTTCCAAGATTTGACGACGTGATTCTTCACTGATTACTTTTTGGAATTCATGAACAATCGTTGGGTAAGGGTGCGGACCTACAGCCGAACCTAAAACGTAGAAAGCATCAAGGTCATTCATCCATGCTCCAAAGGCTGCATCAACCGCATCTTTAAGGGTACGAGTACCAGTTTCAACTGCGTGAACAGTTGCTCCCATCATCTCCATACGGAAGACGTTGAGACGTTGACGTTCCACATCTTCTGCCCCCATGTAGACATCACATGCCATACCAAATTTGGCTGCTGCTGCAGCTGTCGCAACACCGTGCTGACCAGCTCCTGTCTCTGCAATCACACGTTTTTTACCCATGCGTTTAGCAAGAAGGATTTGTCCAAGGACATTGTTAAGTTTGTGTGACCCAAGGTGGTTAAGATCTTCACGTTTGAGATAAATCTTAGCCCCACCTAGGTGCTCTGTCAAGCTTTCTGCAAAATAGAGCGGTGTTTCGCGACCTGAATAATCCTTCAAGTAATGGCGAAACTCAGCTAAAAACTCTGGATCATCCTTGTATTTTTCAAAAGTCACTTCCAACTCATCTAATAAAGCCTGAATTGGTTCTGGTACAAAACTACCACCAAATTGTCCAAAATATCCTTTAGTTGTCATAAATTTTTCCTCCTTCTATATGAATCCGGCTTTTTATTTGCTTTTAGTAGTAGGCAAGGTGCTGTAGATAGAACTCAAGTTCATCAAAGCGACTTAACGCCCTAATAAAAGATAAATAAAATGTCGGATAGAAAAAGCCCACACACGGAATTTACTTCCATGTGAGGGCGTTCGTAACGCGGTACCACCTCATTTGTAAAGAGAATATCCCCTTTACATCTCTGCCTTGTCTAACAACAAGTTGCACTGTAAGGTGTGCCTACCGAATTTTCATTGTTTCAAATTCACTTTTAAAATCAGCCCAATTTCACTAGTTCCAACCACCTGTTCACAGTAACCACAGGCTCCCTGAAGATTAAAAATAATTACTTTTCTGATTTGTTGAGTTAATTATATGTTATTGTTTTTTCTTTGTCAACCGTTTTCACTAATTTTTTACTAATTTTTTTAATTATTTTTCTGAAGCACCTAGAACTTCTTCAGAAACTCTGACAAAAGTTTCGATGATATAATCTACTTCTTCATCCGTTAATTTCGTGTGAAGTGGTAGTGTAATCTCGTTTACAAAGTAGGCATAGGCCTTAGGATAGTTTACCATATCAAAGCCAAGATTCTTATAAGCTGTCAAAAGTGGAAGCGGTTTGTAGTGAACGTTACTTGCGATTCCAGCTTTGGCCAATTCTTGGATGATTTGGTTGCGTTGCTCGAGACTAGCACCTTCTACATGGGTAACGTAAAGGTGACGACAAGATTCAACAGTATCTGTCTCATGCGCCAATGGGTGAATACGAGTTCCTGCAAATCCACGGTCATAGCGAGTTACGATTTCTTTACGACGTTGAAGCAAGCCATGATAACGATCCAATTGTACCAAACCAATTGAAGCCATGATATCCGTCATGTTGCACTTGTAGGCAGGAGTTACTATATCGTATTCCCATGAACCTAGTTGCATCTTGGCAAGCGCATCTTTGGTTTGACCATGAAGAGATAGGATTTGGAATTCCTTGTACATTTCTTCATCATCAATAGCTGGATTAGCTTTCCAAGTAGCACTTCCTCCTTCAGCAGTTGTGAAGTTCTTAACTGCGTGGAAAGAGAAGGACGTAAAGTCTGCAATGGAACCAGCTGGTTGCCCTTTGTAGGTTGAACCCAAAGCATGGGCACTATCAGATACAACAACGATACGGTTAAAGACCTTTTGCCACTTGCTAGTAGCTGTAAAGAGGTCACGTTTTTTCTCGACAACTTGGAACAAACGGTCATAGTCACAGATAATCCCTGCAAGTTCAACTGGGATGATAACCTTAGTCTTCTCAGTAATCGCTTGCTCAAGCTTGTCATAGTCCATTTCAAAGGTATCACCTTGGATATCAACCATAACTGGTGTAGCACCTACGTGAGTGATAACGCTACATGATGCTGTATAAGTCATAGCCGGAACGATAACTTCATCGCCAGGACCCACTTCAAGCACGCGCAAGATCAATTCAAGAGCTGCTGTTGCAGAGTTGAGGCAGACTGTCTTAGGTGTCTGAGTATAGGCAGATAGACGACGCTCCAATTCTTTTGTCTTTGGACCTGTTGTGATCCAACCAGAACGGAGGGTATCTGCTACTTCCGCAATTTCTGCTTCGGTAATATCAGGTGGTGAAAATGGAATATTATACTTTGTCATTGTTTTACTCCTTTGATCGGTTTCAATCTTGCGACTACTTATTTTAAAACTTCAAATACAGTCTGGAACATGATTTTGATATCTCCGAAGAAATTAAAATCACGTAGGTAGGCTAGATTATAGTGCATCTTTTCTGGGAGGACTCTTTCGACATAGGCCTGGTCAACCGTCATACCTTTTGCAGTCATTTGACTGATAATGGCATCCTCGTCCTTATAGTTAATGCTGGCAAGCGATGTAATCCCTGCAGGCAAGAGCAAGGTAGCCATCATTTCAGGGCTATACTGCTCTGTGTAGCGTGGTACTTCTGGACGAGTTCCCACAAAGGACATCTCTCCTTTGAGAACATTGACCAATTGTGGAAGTTCATCCAAACGAACACGGCGAATGAAATTTCCAACCTTGGTGATACGGCTGTCATTTGCAGAAGTTACTAGACTTCCTTTCTTGTCCGCATCTGTCACCATGGTACGGAATTTCCAAATCTTGAAATGTCGGTTGTACTGGGTTACCCGGACTTGCTTGTAAATGACTGGACCCTTGCTATCTAGCTTGATCCAAATGCTTAGAATCAGAAATACGGGTGAAGTCAAGATTAACAAGACCAAGGCTAGAAACAAGTCTAGACAACGCTTGAGAATCAGAGAGCCTTTCCTTTTAGAAACAAGCTGGTAGTATGGTTTTACCTCACTTAATTGCATTTCTTGAGGTAGTTCATCCCATTTCAGCATGCACATTCTCCTCTGTTTTTTAATATGTAATCTTTAAACATTCTACATTATACCACAAAATGAAAGAGGCAGTGCAAGAAATCTGTATTTTAAAGGAATTCTTCTCTAAGAAAGAGCCCCTGCCTGTAAACTATACATCTTGTGATAGGTTCCTCCTAAGGCCAAAAGTTCCTCGTGTGTGCCGCTCTCGATGATTCGTCCCTTATCTAGGACATAGATACAGTTAGCATCCTGAATGGTAGAAAGACGATGGGCAATGGCAATGGTCGTCCGGCCCTGTCTCATCTTGGCTAGAGAATTTTGGACCAAGGCTTCTGTTTCAGAATCAATATTAGCTGTCGCTTCATCCAAAATCAGTATTTTCGGTTGACTGGCAACGGTTCTAGCAAAGGCAAGAAGCTGACGTTGACCAGTTGAAAAACTCGAACCACGCTCAGATACAGGAGCATCATAACCTAAAGGAAGATCTTGAATGAAGGAATCTGCATCGACAAATTCTGCCGCAGCCTTAACCTGGTCATCGCTGATATCTTGGTACATAGCGATATTGGACTTTATGGTCCCATGATAGAGGAAAGGTTCCTGTAGAACCAGACCAATATTTTTTCTCAATTCCTCTTGGCTATACTTACGAATATCCACACCATCTAGGAGAACTCGACCAGACTGGAATTCATAAAAGCGCATGAGAACATTGATGATAGAAGATTTCCCAGAGCCAGTATGTCCGACAAAGGCGATGGTTTCACCTTTATTGACTGTAAAGGAAATATCATCGAGAATCTGGTGTTTCCCGTCATAAGAGAAGGACACATGTTCAAAACGGATATTTCCTTCTCTAATCTCGGCTTGTCCATTTTCTTGGACCGGTTCATAGTTGGTCTCATCGATAAGTGCAAAGACACGACCTGCTGACACCATGGATGTCTGAAGGGTAGAAAAGTTTTGCGTTACCTCGATGAGGGGATCAAAGAGACGATTGATGTACTGGATAAAGGCATACATGGTACCTGCCGTTATGCCTAGATAGAGACCACGATAGCCAAAGTAAGCCATCAAAACCGCATACCCTAACAACTTTAACAAACTCATAGCTGGACGTAAGAAGAGAGAGTCCAAAGCCACTGAACGGTTGGCGTAGACCAGATGTTCCTGGTTTATCTCATCAAACTCTTCTTGCAGACGTTTTTCTTGATTAAAGGCTTGAATAATACGAATCCCTTCGATATTTTCTGACAGCTTACTGTTGATATCTGACAAGAGACTTCTGGTTTTTTCAATGACCTTGACCGATTTTTTACGGTAGAGATTAACCAAAAGGAAAATCAAGGGTAAAAAGAGTAGAACTAAAGCTGTCAGACGATAATCCAAAACGAGCATGGTATAAAGGGTTGTCACAAAGATAAAGACTGCTGAGACAAAGCTGGACAAAATCCCTGAAAACATATCACTAATAGTCTCAGTGTCATTGGTCAAACGCGAGACGATAGATCCTGCAGGTGTTTTATCAAAATAAGACATGCCTAGCTTTTCCATATTGGCAAAGGCATCACGTCGAATATCTCTAACGATACTGTAGGACACTCGCGCAAAGAGGATGTTCCCCACATACTGGACAATGGTTTGAAGAATGTAGAGACCATAGTAGGCTAGCAAAACTGTAATGGCAAGCTGGTTGAGATTATGTAGATACTGGTCGATAAAGTGCGAAGCTACCAAGGGGATGATACTCTTGATAACAGTCGTCGTAAGGAGAAAAGCGAGTGCTAAAAAGGTGAGGAGACCGTAAGGCTTGAGATAGGACAACAAGCGTTTCAATACAGCCCATTGTTCTTGTTTATTGCGCATCTTCTTCTCCTTTCATTTCTAACTGTTGTGACTGATAGGTTTGTGCATACCAACCATCCAAGGCTAGTAAGTCTTCGTGTGTCCCTCGCTCAATGATACGACCATCCTGCATGACCAAAATCAAATCTGCATGGACAACTGCACTGAGTCGATGGGCAGTGATGATGGTCGTTTTATCTTTGCGAGTTTCCTTGAGATTATCGATAATAGCGAACTCTGTCTTGGCATCCACAGCTGACAAGGAATCATCTAAAATCAAGATATCAGGATTTAAAATCATAGCCCGACTCATGGCCAGACGTTGCTTTTGTCCACCAGATAGACTGACACCCTTTTCACCGATAACTGTATCAAATCCCTGGGGCATGGCTTGAATGTCTTGATAGACTTGAGCCAGCTTAGTTGCTTTCTCTACTTCTGAGAAAGGCAGGTCAGGATTTCCAAAACGAATATTATCTAGGATAGAGCTGGCAAAGAGAAATTGATCCTGTGGGACGTATCCCATCAAACTACGCAAGTCAGCTAGTCGATAGTCACGAATATCATGACCATTTAGATAAATAGCCCCTTGGTCAACGTCATACTCACGTAGGAGCAACTTAATCAAAGCAGTCTTCCCTGAACCAGTCTGCCCAACCAAGCCCAAGGTTTGCCCTTTTTCGAGGCTAAAATGAATATCATTCAGTGTCTCCTCGTCTTCAAAGGCAAAACTATCAATAGCATAGTCCAAACAGCCATTTTCAATCCCGTCAAGTGGAGATTCTGGATCTTTGACAGGTGACTCTTGAGACAAGAGACTCTCAATACGTTGGTAAGAAACTTTCCCTCTTTGAGTAATATTAAAGAGGAACCCAATCGCCATCAAAGGCCAAACCAACATATCCAAGTAAGAGATAAAGGTAACCAGATTACCGACGGTTACTTGTCCCGCTTGCACCATAAAGGCACCGACTAAGAGAGTTAAGGCATAAGAAGAACCAACAAAGAGCAAAACCATCGGGTCAAAGAGGCTATCATATTTCATGGTTTGCAGATTCTTTTGGAAGGTCAAATCATTGACTTCCTGGAAAGAATTCAACTCGTCAGACTGATAACCAAAGGACTTGGTTACCTTGATACCTGATACAGACTCTTGTACCTTATTGTTGAGTTCTGAAAAGGCTGCTTGTGATTCGCCGAAAGCCTTATGGGTCTTTCTCCCCAGACGACTAGTCGCATAGGCCATAAATGGCAAGGGCAGAATGGCAACCAAGGTCATCTGCCAAGAAATACTAAAGAGCATAGTCAGTAAAGTCACCAAGGCTGTGATAGAAGCATCTACTGCAGACATGACACCTCCACCTGCTAGACGAGTCAGGGCATTGATATCATTGGTGGCGTGAGCCATTAGATCCCCAGTTCGATAATTCTGATAAAAAGCAGGCGACATTTTTGTAAAATGCTCAAATAGTCTTGAGCGCATGATTTGTCCCAGTCGGTAGGAGGTCCCTAGGATATACATGCGCCAAACGTAACGCAGATAGTACATCCCAAAAGCTGCCAGCAGGAGATAAAAGAGATGAAACAGGAGCTCGTCCTGTGTTAATCGTCCTGAAGTAATGGCATCAATTACGCGCCCCATAACCATCGGTGGGATGAGGTTGAGCACAGAAACCAAGACTAGAGCCACAATTCCAACGAGGTAACGACGTTTTTCTAACTTAAAAAACCACCAGAGTTTTTGGATGATGGACATAGTATTCCTTTCTAATAACAAATGGAAACCTGAGGCATGAACCCCAGGTTTTTCTTATTCATAGGTGACGACACTCACTTGAACTTTGTCATACTCAGTGATAAAGATATTCATAGGAGTAACATTTCATTTATTTTCAATCTTTTACATAAATCATTCTTTATTATATAGGAATGACCTTGATTTTTCAAACTATACGCTGGGGAAATACTTCTTTTTCTGGTATAATATTGTCTATAATCTGAATGAAAAGGTACACACTATGAAACTAATCTCATGGAATATTGATTCCCTCAATGCAGCGTTGACGAGTGACTCTGCGCGTGCGAAATTGTCTCAAGACGTTCTCCAAACTTTGGTAGCCGAAGATGCCGATATTATCGCTATCCAAGAAACCAAGCTTTCAGCTACAGGGCCTACTAAAAAACATCTCGAGGTGTTAGAAGAACTCTTCCCTGGACATGAAAATACTTGGCGTTCCTCTCAAGAACCTGCTCGTAAAGGTTATGCTGGAACTATGTTCCTCTATAAGAAAGAACTTACTCCAACTATCAACTTCCCAGAAATCGGTGCACCTTCTACCATGGACTTGGAAGGACGTATCATCACTTTAGAATTTGATACATTTTTCGTGACTCAAGTTTACACACCAAACGCTGGAGATGGGCTCAAACGTTTGGAAGAACGTCAAGTCTGGGATGTCAAATATGCAGAGTACTTGGCTCAACTAGACAAGCAAAAACCTGTCCTAGCAACCGGAGACTACAATGTTGCCCACAAGGAAATTGACCTTGCTAACCCGGCCAGCAACCGCCGTTCACCAGGATTTACAGACGAAGAACGTGAAGGATTTACAAACCTTTTAGCCAAAGGATTTACAGATACCTTCCGCCATATCCATGGCGATGTGCCAGAACGCTATACTTGGTGGGCACAACGCAGCAAGACTTCAAAAATCAACAACACAGGCTGGAGAATCGACTACTGGCTCACAAGTAACTGTGTAGCAGACAAGGTTACCAAGTCAGACATGATTGACTCAGGCCCACGCCAAGACCATACACCGATTGTCATGGAGATTGATTTCTAAGGAGAAAACGAATGGACTATCAAGCTGTCATCCCTGAATTTGTCGTATCGGATATCGAGAAATCGCGTCACTTCTACTGTGATTTACTGGGTTTTACCATCGAATACGAGCGCCCAGAAGAAAAATTCCTCTTCCTTTCTTTTGAGGATTGCCAGCTAATGTTAGAGGAGGGAACAAAGGATGAATTAGTTGAACTGACCTACCCATTTGGTCGTGGAGTCAATATCTCCTTTGGCATAAAGGATGTTCCTCGACTCTATCAGAAAGTAATCGAGTCTAACTATCCTATTCATCGTCCTTTGACCAAAAGAGAATTTCGAGTTGGTGAACAATATATCTACCCTCATGAATTTGCAATTCTAGACCCAGATGGCTATTTTTTAAGATTTAGTGAATAGGATAATAAAGCATTAGAGTGGGAAAGTAATAAAAAAAGAGGCATATGCCTCTTTTTCTTACTGTTGAAAATCACTTAATCCCACTTACCATCCAAAATATCTTTAAGGAACTTTTTAGGAATCCAGAAAGAATGCTTGGTAATTCTTCGTCCATCAGGAAGAGGGTTCGTATCTGATAGTTTTCCTTTTCCTACAAAAACATTTTTTTCAATTTCATAATAAGAGTTTGATGCATGAATTTTGGTAAACAAGAACTTATTTACTTTGCTTTGAGGAAAGTTTGTCGAAACACCTTTTTTTGTCTGAGTTAACTGTACCCCTTCATTAATAATGCTACGTGTTTCATTCCAGACACGTTTTGCTTCATCGACTAAACGTTCAGGGAATCCCCAAAACTTCACTTGACTTAAAACATATTCTCCAGGTTCTTCTTCCTTAAATACAACAAACATATAGCGTTTGTCACAAATTTCTTGATAAACATGAGATTCTTCCCAGTTGTCATTTTTTGCCAATTCTATAAAATCATAAACTTTAAACGGTGAGTCTTCAGTAGGTAGCCCCTTTTTATTCACACTAATAACTCTAAGATTCATATTGGCTTTTTGAAATTCCTGAGTATTTTCTATATCACTAGTAATACCAATCATTTTACGAATCAGTAAATTATTTCTAGATTTTGAGCGACGAGGAACACCGAACGCATCATATAAGTCTTCCGCTCTCCATCCTTCATACTTCAAAATTTTTTCTTCAATAAGCTGGGTAAATGTTTTTTTCGTTCCTTTTGCAGTAGCTAATACACTCTCCTGTTCATGACTAGCAAAGATTTTATGATTAATCAAATACGTCATATAACTAGACTTTAATTCCCAGGCACGTTGTTTTGCCAAAACATCACTAAAAGGTTGTTTTTTCCAATCTTTGTCTTTACCGGCTCCTTTAGTACAAGTTGATAAATAGTTCCCATCGGACTCAGACAATTCGTGCGCACGTCCCTCCTTAATTTTCTGAGTAATTCGAGCGTAATCATCTAAAATGACATTCATATCTTCCTCAAACCATTCATACAGAAACACTTTTTCAATCATGTAATCAAAAACTGTATTTTCAGGAATCAAACCGTTGTAAAATAATAAAAGTATTTTAGAACATTTTTGCCATAGATGAGTTTGATAAAAATCGTCCAAGTTCTCTTCAAAATAATTAATAATCGTCAAGACTAGTCGTTCTTTTGCAGAAATGGTTCCATTCTTATTAACTTTAAATGGAGTCACCTTAAGCTCTACTCCAATTTTTTCAAAATCAGCTGCAGCATTACTGTTAGGCTGATAACCATAATAATAACGTTCTATATAATTCCCATACTGTCCCTTTGACGATGGTTTAATTTCTTTTTTCTCATATTCATTAGCTTCTTGATTTTGATAATCCTCGTATGTTTTATAGAGAGATCGATTATATTCTTCCATAACCTCAGCAAATTTTCTATTCAAAAGTTTGTGAGAGTAATTTACAACACTGTCAATATCTTCATCGTTATAATTAAATAAATTTTGTTTCATTCTTTTCTCCTACTCCCTATATTATATCAGATTAAATACAAAGCAAGCATTAATACTTGATCAATCGTTGAAAATAGTATATAATGGATTAAACTGAAAAATTGTAAGGAGAAAAGATGAAAGTTCTCGAACTATTTGCTGGGGTCGGAGGATTCCGAATAGGATTAGAAAAATCTGATAACCAGTTCTTTGAAACAAAGTGGGCTAACCAGTGGGAACCGTCTCGTAAATCTCAAGATGCATTTGAGGTATATGATTATCATTTCCCCGACAGCGAGAATATCAATATTAGTATCTCTGATATTACAGACGAAGAATTTTCGAAAATGGATGCAGATATGATTGTAGGAGGTTTTCCTTGTCAAGACTATTCTGTCGCTAGAAGTAAAAAAAATGAAAAAGGTATCGAAGGAAAAAAAGGAGTCCTCTTTTGGGAAATCATTCGTGCTACCGAAAATATTAAACCTAAATATCTTATCCTCGAAAACGTTGACAGATTGCTAAAAGCCCCTTCTAAACAACGAGGAAGAGACTTCGCAATCATGCTAACAGCTTTCAATAATTTGGGATATTCAGTTGAATGGAGAGTCATCAATGCGGCTGATTACGGACGAAGCCAAAGACGTCGTCGTGTTTTCTTCTTCGTTTATCGTAATGATACTAATTTTGCAAAATCAATTGATGAACAATATGAAAACAATGAAGCAGTAGCTGAAGAACATAAATATGATGAGTATTTATTTCAAACAGGTTTATTTGCAACTCAATTTCCAATAAAAAATATACCAGTTAAAAATAGACATGTTTTTCATGAACTTGGAGATGATATCGTGGAGGTATCTGATAATTTTACAGGTACTGTTTGGAACACAGGTATTATGAGATATGGAAAATACTACTCTATCGATACAGAGCCTAACTTTAATGGAAGACCAATTACATTAGGTGAAATTCTTCAGGATGAAAAGGATGTTCCTGATAAATATTTCATTACTGACCAAGCAAAATTGGAAAAATTCCAATTTCTAAGGGGACCAAAACGAATTGAACGTACTTCTGCGGACGGTCATACTTACATCTATTCTGAAGGTGGTATGGCTCCCTATGACGATTTAAACTTACCTGGTCGTACAATGTTGACTTCTGAAGGTACCGTTAATCGTTCAACCCATTTTCTTAAAGTTAATGGTAAATACCGTCTTATAACTCCAGTTGAAGCAGAACGTCTTCAAGATTTCCCAGATAATTGGACAGCTAAAAAGAAATTAACTGATGGGTCTATTGTAGATGTTTCTGATAAAATGAGAATGTTCTTTATGGGAAATGCTCTTGTTACTGAGATTGTAAGAAAAATCGGTGATTTTATAAAGAAAATTGATTAAAACAAGTTGCTTACATTAAACAACATAAAAAAAGAGGCATGTGCCTCTTTTTTATGTTTCCTATATCCTCACCTGTCTATCTTCAGACCGTTGTCCTGTGACAAACATGGTGAAGGTTGCCTTGCAGACATTTCGGCCATCTTGGTTGATGATGTCAACATCGACGACACAAGTGGTACGTCCTTGATGGACACATTCTCCCTTGATAGTGAGAACATCCCCTAGATTTCCAGCTTTCAGATAGTTGATGGAAGACTGGAGTGTCACTCCGTCTAAGCCAAGCGAAATCACCACAAGGCCACTAATTTGGTCACAAAGGGTAAATAGATAGCCTCCATGGGCATTCCCATAGTAGTTGAGTGAGGAGTCCACTACTTTTGTTGTCACCACCACGTGACCGTCTCTCATTTTTTCAATTTCGTAATTTTCAAAGGCAGATATAGCGTCAAAGTGAAAATCTTTCATACGTTCCTCCTGATATTTCAAACGACACTATGATACTACTTTTCAAGACTCTACGCAAGAGAGAAGCACTTATTCGGGCAAAATACCAACCTGCTCTACAAAGCGCATAAAGGCAGCTTGTCCTTCTTCTGTTTGCTTGTAAACTCCTGCATCTTCCAAAACTCGAGCAAAGATTTTTCCAACAGATTCTTGGACGATATTAAGAGCTTGGTCTTTGTCAGTCAATCCAGGATGGGAATCTTTCAATTCATCCGCCCATTCTTGGTGATAATCTGCAACTGAAACATCCTCTCCGACTAGATAAGCTGCTACTTGCTCCACTTCTTCCTTCAAGCGTGGTGGCAAGATTGCCAAGCCCATGACCTCTATCAAGCCGATATTTTCCTTCTTGATATGTTGGACATCCTTGTGGGGATGATAGATACCATCTGGATGCTCTGGAGATGTTTGATTGTCCCGCAAGACCAAATCTAACTCAAACTGTCCATCTCGTTTACGCGCAATCGGTGTGATAGTGTGATGCGGTGTTCCATTACTTTCTGCCAAGACCTGTACACTTGGGTCTGAGTATTGACGCCAAGCCAGCAAGATTTTATCCGCTAGTTCTGTCAAATCCTCTTTAGAATCTGAAGTTAGTCGAATCACAGACATAGGCCACTGAACAATCCCTGCTTTGACAGTTTCAAAACCTGCAAAGGTAAAACTCTTCTGTAATGGCGCCACTTCCATTGGGAATACATGGCGCCCACCTTGGTAATGATCATGGGTCAGGATGGAGCCACCCACGATTGGCAAATCAGCATTCGAACCAGCAAAGTAGCCTGGAAATTGCTCCACAATTGCTAACAAACGTTCAAAACTTTGGCGACTAATGGCCATAGGACGATGCTTGCTGTCTAGGAAAATACAGTGCTCATTAAAGTAAGCGTAAGGCGAATACTGGAAGCCCCACTCCTGACCAGAAATATCAAAACGTATAATTCGGTGATTGCTTCTAGCTGGATGATTGACACGACCATGATAACCTTCATTCTCCATACAGAGCTGACATTGAGGATAGTTGCTCGACTTGACCAACTTAGCTGCCGCTATCTCTTTTGGATCCTTTTCAGGCTTAGAGAGATTGATGGTAATCTCCAGTTCACCGTAGTCAGATGGTACACGATAAGCAATATTCTTTGCGATGGCCTTCAGTTTGATGTAGTCATTCTTCTGACTGAGTTGGTAGAAATCTGCAATTGCCTGCTCTGGTGACTGGGCATAGGTATCCCAAAAATCACGATTAACCTGACTTGGACAAGGGGTTACCAAGTCCATGAGGTCAGCACCGAGAATCTCACGCGCAGCCTGACTATCTTCAATCGTTTCCAATCGAACGGCTTCCTCGACAAGCTGATCTTTTAGTTCAATCAAATCATCTTGGTCAGTCTCAACTTCAAAAACTCCATCTCCCACCAGTGCTAAAACACGATTGGTCAGGTAAATCCGATCCAACTCTTCAAAGCTACTTTCTGCAATAACTTTGGTCACAAAATTTTCTACTAAGGTCACTAGAAAACCTCCTTCTGACTTTCTAAATAGTCTCTAACAGCATCCAAATCCTGAAAAACTTGTTCTGTTTTATTTAAGAAAGACTGTGCTGGTATTTTTAAATCTGGAATACAAATAACTGGAATCCCAGCTCTAGATGCCGCTTCAATCCCTGCTTCACTATCCTCTAGTACCAAGCAATTCTCTGGTAAAACGTTCAAATCGCTACAGGCCTTTAAAAATATATCAGGGTAAGGTTTGCTTCGCTTTACATCTTTTGCAAAAACTAAATGGTCAAATAGGGACAGTATACCATTGCTATCCAAGATCATTTTAGCTCGAGATTCAACACTTGATGTTGCTAAAGCGATTGGAATGCCTTCTTTTTGCAAATAAGTAAGCAAATTTTTAGCACCTTTTTTTAAATTTACACCTTGAGCTAAGATTTGAGCTTCCAGTTCATAAACTTTAGCCAAGGTTTGGTCAAAGTTCCAAGATAAATCATAGGTGTCCAAAAATCGTTGAACATTCTCCTCTTCCCTATGTCCACTGTAGTCTCTAGAATAAGTTTCTTCTGTGAAAGGAATTCCAAAATCTCTAAGCAATTCTTGATAAACTTTTAGAGAAATGATTTCAGTATCGGCTAATAAGCCATCTAAATCAAATATTACAGCTTCCATATCCTTCTATCCTAATCTAAGACGCGAGTACCACCTGCAACTTCAGCGATATAGAAGCTTGGTGCATAGCCAACTACTTCTTCGTAGTGCTTGCCAACAGCTTCTTTAAAGTTTTCAACCGCATCTTTTTGAACCAAGGCAATAGCACAACCACCAAAACCTGCTCCTGTCATACGAGCACCAAGAACACCTTCTTGAGCCCAAGCTGTATGAACAAGGGTATCTAATTCCAAGCCAGTTACTTCGTAATCGTGCTCAAGAGAAACATGCGAAGCATTCATCAAACGACCAAACTTATGTAAATCTCCTGCTTGAAGTGCTGCTTGCGCCTTAAGGGTGCGTTGATTTTCTAAAACGGCATGGCGAGCACGTTTCAAACGATTTGCGTCTTTGATGAGGTAGCTGTATTCATCAAAAGCCCATTCATCCAACTCACCTAAAGTCTGGATATCCAAGGCAACTTGGAGTTCTTCCACTGCCTTTTCACATTCAGCACGGCGTTCATTGTATTTAGAATCTGCAAGTTCACGGCGCTTATTGGTATTCATAATCACAACGACATTGTCTTTCAAATCAAGTGGAACCAAGTCGTATTCTAGAGTGTTAGTATCTAGGTAAATAGCGCGTTGGTCAGCACCCATACCGATAGCAAATTGGTCCATAATACCAGAGTTCACTCCGATAAAGTTATTCTCAGTTAGTTTTCCGATTTTTACTAAGTCTAGACGGTCCAATTTTAGGTCAAAGAGGTATTCTGCCACGACACCAGTCAAAAGCTCCAAAGATGCTGAAGAAGACAAGCCCGCACCATTTGGGATATTCCCAAAGACATAGAAATCAAAACCTTTGTCAATCACATGCCCAGCTTCTTGCAAGAAATGAAGGACACCTTTTGGATAGTTGGTCCAGTTGTGCTCTTTCTCAAACTTAAGGTCAGCTAGAGGAACTTCGATAATTCCTTTATCCTCAAAGTTTGCTGAGTAGAAACGCAAAACTTGGTCATCACGCTTACGAGCAGCCCCATAGGTTCCGAGTGAAATAGCTGCTGGAAAAACATGCCCACCGTTATAGTCAGTATGCTCCCCAATCAAGTTGATACGGCCTGGTGAGAAGAAGGTTTGATCCGCTTCTTGACCAAAAACAGCAAGAAAATCCTTGCGAAGTGCTTCAGCAGTAAGATGTTGTGTCATATGAATTCTCCTTTTACGAAATATTAGGTAAAAAAGTTTATCCTGTAATCGTTTTCTTCTATTGTACCCAAGGGTTTTGCTTAGGTCAACATTTTTACCGATATTTTACTAAACTATGAGTAAAAAGGAAGAAAAATATGCTATAATAACCTAAAAAGGAGGGGAATTATGGCTACACTCAAAGATATTGCTCAGCTAGCCTCTGTCTCGATCGCAACTGTATCCCGTGTCCTCAATCGCGATCAGAGTCTATCTGTCACAGAAGAAACCAGACATCGTATTTTAACCGTTGCCGAAGAACTAGGCTACACCAAACATCTCAAAACAGGTGAATCTCATAAACTCAAACAGAAAATCGCTATCATCCAGTGGGTCAGTGAACAGGGAGAGTTAGAAGATCTCTACTACTACCAGATTCGACTAGGAATTGAAAATAGAGCACAAGAATTAGATTACGACATCTTGCGCTATTTTAATGACCAGCCTTTCACGCTTAGCGAAGAAGTGATTGGGATTCTTTGTATTGGGAAATTTAGCCAAGCACAGATTGCATCATTTGAGGAATATCACAAACCCCTAGTATTTTTAGACAGTGATACGATTGCTCTTGGTCATACCTGTGTCATTACAGATTTTTATAATGCTGTTAGACAGGTTGTTGATTACTTTACAGATCATGGGCTTAAAAAGATTGGTATCCTATCCGGTCTTGAAACTACTACTGACCAAGAGGAAGTCATCGCAGATAAGCGTTTAGATTACTTTATATCCTATACGCAAGAAAAAGGAATTTATAACGAAAAATTCATTTTCCAAGGCTCATTTACTGCCCAATCTGGGTATGACTTGATGAAGGAGGCTATCGAAAAATTAGGAGAGAAACTTCCACAGGCTTTTTTTGCAGCCAGTGATAGTTTGGCAATTGGTGCCCTTCGTGCCCTTCAAGAAGCCAGCATCAGCATTCCAGAGCGCGTCAGCATTATTTCCTTTAATGATACCATTCTAACCAAGCAAGTGTTCCCACCACTTTCCAGTATTACAGTCTACACCGAAGAAATGGGACGCACAGGAATGGATATTTTGAACAGAGAAGTCCTTCACGGCCGTAAAATCCCAAGCCTTACTATGCTAGGAACCAAACTGACTTTAAGAGAAAGTACTTCGCATGAAGGATAATAGTTAAACATAAAAAATCCTAATAGAGATTCTCAAATCTCTATTAGGATTTTCTTTTTTAATCCATCACAATCATAGACTTGATAGTCTTACGTTCATCCATGTCCTTATAAGCTTGGTCGATATCTTCCAGTTTATAGCTTGAAGTAAAGACACGACCCGGATTGATATCACCGTCAAGAACTGCTTTTAATAAAACTTGTTTATCATAAGTAGTAACTGATGCTGCTCCACCTGCCACTGAGATATTTTGGGCAAAGGTTGAACCAAGGGCACGGTTATTGTAGTGAGGCACACCGACAAATCCCATGCGCCCTCCATTATGGAGTACACCTAGTGCTTGTTCAACAGCCGCCTCAGTACCGACACATTCGAGAGCTGCATCTGCTCCACCACCGAGAATTTCTCGCACCTTGGCAATGCCTTCTTCACCACGTTCAGCTACGACTGCTGTCGCGCCTGACTCCAAGGCCATTTGTTGACGATCTTCGTGGCGACTCATGAGGACGATTTGTGATGCACCACGCATTTTGGCTGCGATAACCGCACATTGACCCACAGCACCGTCACCGATAACGACAACCTTGTCGCCTTTTTGCACATTAGCAACACGCGCTGCATGATAACCGGTCGGCATGACGTCAGCCAAAGTCAAGAGAGACTTGAGCATGCCTTCTGTATAGTCAGATGGTTGCCCAGGAATTTTAACAAGTGCCCAATTGGCATAGTGGAAGCGGATGTACTCAGCTTGGACACCACCTGACCAGTTAGTGCCAATATGGCGGTCACAAGTCCCATCATAACCAGCACGACAGGCATCACACTGACCACAACCATGAGTGAAAGGCGCGATGACAAAGTCACCTGGTTTTACAGTAGTGACAGCCTCACCAACTTCTTCGACGATTCCGATAGCCTCATGACCACTATTACTATGTCCCTCTTCGATGTCTGGATTACGGTAACTCCAGAGGTCGGAACCACAAACACAGGTACGGACAATGCGGATAATAGCATCATCTGGCGCTTCGATCTGTGGACGTTCCACTTCTACTAGACCCACTTGCCCAGCTTTAGTATAAATTGCTGATTTCATTTAAAAATTTCCTCTCTCTATGTAACTACCTTTAGTATACACTTTTTATTTAGCTTTCGCTCACTTATACTACATCTCATTAATGATGATGTTCCTGTCCATGACTTTGACCTACTTCCAACTCCTCAATTTTTCGCTTATGGGCTTGATGAGTTGCTAGGTCTGCATCAACCTCAATGGTGATATTTTGGAAACCACAATCTTTGAGCAAGGTTCGAATGGATTCTTTACAAACCTCCATCTTTTCGATTTCTTTTAGACAAACATGGACAATGGCATTTTTTTCCAAACCATCCATGGTCCAGAGGTTTAGCTGATTAATACTAGCAACGTGATCAAGTTGCTCCAAGTCGCTCATTACTTGCTTGATATCCACTCCTTCTGGCACAGCATCCAAGAAAATCTTGAGAGTAGACCAAAAACGTGGAATGGCTTTTGACAAGATAAAGAAGGAAATGACAAGCGACAAGAGAGGATCTAAGATATACCAATCCGTAAATCGGAGAATAATTGCCATCAGGATGACTGCTATCCAACCAAGGGTATCTTCTAGAAAATGCAGGCTAAGAATAGATTCGTTCTTTGTTTTTCCTTTACGAACGACAAGACTGGCTAGCACATTAATGCTAACAGCAAGGATTCCTAGCCAGAGGATTCCCTCATCATTGACAGGTTGTGGATGAAAGAGTTTCGTTATATTTTCCAAAATAACCAAAACGGACCCTGTCATAAGAATCACAGCCGTTACCAAGGCTCCTAAGAGACTAAATCGTTTGTAACCCAAGGTGTAATGACTATCCTCTTCACGATTGGAAATTGTTTCAAGAACGGCTGATACCCCAATTGCGATTGCATCTCCCAAATCATGGACAGAGTCAGCAAGAACAGCACTGGAACCAAACACTCCACCAGCGATAAACTCGACAATGGCATAACTCAAATTTAAGAAAAAAGCTAGCCAAACCGCACCTTTCGTTGTCATTTTTTCATCCTCCTTTGGTATAATAGTAGTATAAATATTCCCTTTACTAGTATTATCTCTTACTCCGAAAAGAAAGGATAGGGGCAAACTGTTCTCTTTGTAAGTTACTGAACAATTTGTTCAAAGTGTCCATATGACTAGTCAAGACCGCCGCATTACCAAGACACGAAAAGCTATCTATACTGCTTTTTTACAATTATTGAATCAAAAAGATTACGAAACTATCACAGTTCAGGAGATTATAGACCTGGCAGATGTTGGTCGCTCCACCTTTTACAGTCACTATGAGAGTAAGGAATTACTCCTAGATGAGCTCTGTCGTTATCTCTTCCATCATCTTTTTGAACGTGAAGGAAATATATCTACAGAAGCTTATTTGTCCCATATCTTTTCACATTTTAAGAAAAATCAAGACCACGTCACCAGCCTCCTTTTCTCAAAAAATGACTACTTCCTCCGTCAATTACAGAAAGAATTGGAGCACCATGTTTATCCCATGGTCGCAGAGGATTTGCAAGTTTCTTATCCTAATATTCCTACTTCCTACCTCAAACATTTTGTAGTAACTAATTTTATCGAAACACTAACCTGGTGGCTCAAAAAAGGAAAATCTTATACAGAACAAGAAATCATCTTATTTTACTTAGAGACTCTAAAAGTAGATTTCTAGTCACTATGAATCAAACTGAATTTCTCTCTATTTTCAGGCAATCTGCACAAGTTTATAACAAATCATTTAAACAAGGAGGTATTATCATGAATACCAAACAAGAATTTTTATCTATTATGGCTCAGCAGCCTCAAATTGCTCTTGCCACAGCTGTAGACCAACTTCCTAATGTTCGAATCTTAAATTTTTACTATGACCCAGAAAAACATATTCTCTACTTTGCCACAGTAAAGGGAGAAGACAAAATTAAAGAAATGAACTTAAATCCTCACATAGCTTTTACGACTATTCCTCACTCAGGAAATAAACATGTCAAAGCAAGAGGCATTGCTAAACAAAGTCAACTCACTATTTTTGATTTGGCTGATTGCTTTATTGCTAAAATTCCTAGCTACCAAGAAGCAATCGAACTCGTTGGATCTGATCTAGTTTTATATGAGGTTTCATTTGACAGTGCAATTGTAGCTAAAGATTTAACAACTATTGAAAAAATAACATTTTAGTTAATAAATCTTTGTTCTTAAAAGAGGATTCAAAACGACTAAGAAATTTATACTTCGGCAATCATACCACAAAAAGGGGCAGAATAAGTTTTGAGTAAACTTATTCTGCCCCTTTCTTAGTTCTAGGTTCCAGCAGTTCTTAAATAGTATTTTCAGCAATCATACATTTTTTGCTATTAAAGATCCAATGTTTTCAGAATATCATCAATTTCATCTTGTTGTTGACTTATTTTTGAAACTAATGCACTTTGTTTATCTATGACTTTAGCGACCTCTTTACCTCTACTCTCTTTCTCTAAAAAGCTATCATAGTCTCCTGAAAGTTTGGCATAGTTTAAAAATCTTCTCCTAGCTTGAGCAACAGTTAACTGATATAATTTCTCTGCTTCTTTTTTATTGACTATTCGAAGTGCCGAAAAACGCTCTTGTTTTAACATGAAAGAAATCATATTTTCAAACTTAGGACGTTTAAAATCAAGTATCATCGGACATTTATTTTCTTTAGTCAGTGACGGATTAAATCGATACAGAGACCAATAACCTGAATTAACTGCTTCCTTAGCTTCTTCGATCGTTCTACTCATTCCACCTTCAAGTCGATGCGTAATACACGGGACATAGGCAATAATGATAGATGGTCCTGAATAATTTTCTGCTTCCTCAAAAGCTTTTATTACTTGAATTGGATTTGCTCCATTAGCAACTTGGGCAACATAGACATTACCATAAGTCATTGCAAGCATACCCAAATCTTTTTTTGTACTATGGTTTCCTGCAGCAGAGAATTTTGCAATCGCCGCAGTAGGAGTCCCTTTAGATAAGTGGCCACCTGTATTCGAGTACACTTCATTATCTAATACTAAAATATTGACATCAGCACCACTTGCTAATACGTGATCCAGTCCTCCATAACCAATATCATAGGCCCAGCCATCACCACCAACAATCCACTGTGATGGTTTGACAAATAAATCTTTATGAGAATACAATTCATTTAGAACTGGTGTAGTTTTCGAGCATTCCTTTTCCAAAGCTTGTTGGAGCTTCGCTGCCCTTGCTCTTGTTCCTTTGCCTTCACCAAAATGTTCAATCCAGTCTCTCATCAACAAATTCAAATCATGACTAGCTTCATTTTGAGCTTTCTCCATAAGTCTTATGAGTGATTTCCGTCGTGTGTCATTTGCAATCATCATTCCATAGCCAAATTCAGCATTATCTTCTAATAGAGAATTGCTCCATGCTGGACCACAACCTTTTTGATTGGTTGTATAAGGTGTACTGGCTCCTAGTGCCCCCCAAATAGAGGAACAACCTGTCGCATTCGCCACAACCATCCTATCTCCAAACATCTGTGTCAGCAACTTAACATAAGGGGTTTCACCACATCCTCCACATGCTCCAGAAAATTCTAGTAAGGGCTGTTCAAATTGTGTATAAGCAACCGTTCCAGGTTTTCCTGGGTTCTCTTTTGCTCGCAAAGTCATAGAAAATGCCCAATTGATAGCTTGTTCTTTTAGTTTTTTTTCATTTTCTATACTAGAAATCATCTTTAATGCTTTTCCCTTAGATGGGCAAGCTTGTACGCATAGCTCACATCCAGTACAATCTTCAACAGATACTTGAATTCTATACATCAAACCATCTTTGCCTTTAAAATCCTTCACTTTATACCCTTCAGGCGCTGCATCCAGTTCATCTTCTTCGACTAAAAAAGGACGAATTGCTGCATGAGGACAAACAAAGGAACACAAACCACATTGAACACAGTAATCTGGATTCCACTCGGGAACTTCCCAAGTTAGCGATTTTTTCTCCGTAGCCGTACCACCTAACGGAAGGCTTCCTGCTACCATTCCGTTATCAATTAATTGTCCAACGGAAATAGCACTTCCTTTTAGGCGACTAAACGGTTCTTGAATTTGTTTTTTAAAGTGATTTCTATAATTCCCTTGTTTTTTAGGGAGATCTTCACAAGTCCCCCACTCAGGAGGAATCGTAATTTTTTCTAGAGCATCTATAGATAAAGCAATGGCTTTTAAATTCTGACTCACTAACAATTCTGATTTCTTTGAAAAAGCTTTAACAATTTCATCTTCCATTGCTTGCTGCGCGATATCAAAAGGTAATACACCTGTTAGTTTGAAGAAGGCAGCTTGCATGCTAATACTAAATTTCCCTGTCAATCCTGCTTCTTGAGCGATTTTAAAAGCATTTATAGTATAAAATTGAATTCGATTATTTGCTATAAATCTCTTCATTTTAGCCGGCAATCGTCTTTCCAACTGCTCTTTACTCCACGGTGTATTTAGTAAGAAAATCCCCCCTGGTTTTAGACCTTCTAAGACATCATATTGTTGTAAATAAGCCGGCATTGTGACACCAATGAAATCAGTTTGTTGAGTTAAATAAGTGGATTTGATTGCATTTTGTCCAAACCTTAAATGGGAAATCGTAACCCCTTCTCTTTTACGAGAATCAAAATAAAAATAAGCTTGTACCTGTTTATCCGTTTTTTCACCAATAATATGAATCGTAGATCGATTCATACTGACTGTCCCATCTCCACCTAATCCCCAAAATCTAACTTGGTATATATCAGAAGGAGTTAAGTCAATCTCTTTTTCTGTTTCTAATGATAACTTTGTTACATCATCTTCAATTCCAATTGTAAATTGTTTTTTAGGAACTTCTTTTTGTAGTTCTTTAAATACTGCAATAATCTGGGAAGGTGTTGTATCCTTAGATCCAATTCCAAATCTTCCTCCAATAATTCTCGGTCTATTCGGATAATCGTAGAGAGCAGCTTGAACATCTAGATATAGTGGTTCACCCAATGCTCCTGGTTCCTTAGTTCTATCTAATACAGCAATAGAATGAACTGTAGCTGGGAGTTTCTCTAAAAAGCAATTTACTGGAAAAGGTCTATAGAGATGTACTTGAAGCATTCCCACCCTTCTTCCAAGCTGCATCAAATAATCCACAACTTGTTGAATAGTAGAGGAAACAGATCCCATCGCTATAATGACTTCTTGTGCTTCTGGATGACCATAATAAGTGACCAGATCATAGTTTGTACCCTGTAGTTCGTTAATTTTTTTCATATATTTTTGAACCACAAATGGAACAACTTGATAATTTCTATTAACTGTTTCTCGTTGTTGAAAATACAAATCAGGTCCTTGATTTGTTCCTGAAACACTTGGATGATTCGGATTCATCCCTCTTGATTGGAAAATTTCTAAAGCCTCTTGATTGATTAATTTTTTTAAATCATCTGTCTGCAAAACATTGATCTTTTGGGTCTCATGACTCGTTAAGAAACCATCAAAAAAACTAACAAATGGGATTGAACATTCAAGAGTGGCTAAATGAGCAACAGCTGATAAATCCATAACCTCTTGAACCGTTCCTTCTGAAAGAAGAGCAAAACCAGACTGACGGATTGACATGACATCACTGTGATCTCCGAATATACTGAGAGCATTTGTTGCAACTGATCTTGCAGCCACATGAAAGACCGTTGGCAACAACTCGCCAGCAATTTTGTACATATTTGGCAACATGAGTAACAAACCTTGGGATGAAGTAAAAGTAGTAGTCAATGCACCTGATTTTAGAGAACCATGTATGAAACCAGCAACACCAGCTTCTGACTGCATCTCCACTACTCTCATTTTTTCACCAAAAAGATTTTCTCTCCCCTCAGCTTGCCAAATATCTACAAGCTCTCCAATACCAGAACTTGGAGTGATTGGATAAATACCAGCCACTTGACTAAATTGATAAGCAATATAAGCTGCGGCTGCATTCCCATCCATAATTTCTTGATGTGCCATCCTATCCTCTCCTCCTGACTAGTATTTCTTTCTACACTTGTAAAAAAGCTCATCCCAAGTGTTTGGGATGAGCTGTAGTTAACTGTAAAACAGTACTATTCGATTTCCCAAAGTTACTTTTAATGTGGTAAAATCGATTCCACTTCCGTATGTGGGCGTGGGATAACGTGAACTGATACCAGTTCACCAACACGTTGAGCTGCAGCTGCTCCAGCATCTGTTGCTGCTTTGACTGCACCAACATCACCACGTACTAGAACTGTGACAAGACCGCCACCTACATGTTCTTTACCAATTAATGTTACGTTGGCTGCTTTCACCATTGCATCTGCTGCTTCGATTGATCCAATCAATCCTTTAGTTTCAATCATTCCTAATGCTTCTGAAGTGCTCATATCTAGGTCCTTTCTTTTTAGCTTAATGTGGTAAAATTGATTCTACTTCTGTATGTGGACGTGGAATAACGTGAACTGATACCAATTCACCAACACGTTGAGCTGCAGCAGCCCCAGCATCTGTTGCTGCTTTGACTGCACCAACATCACCACGTACTAGAACTGTGACAAGACCG